>JAFTNW010000038.1 GCA_017451695.1 Bacteroidaceae bacterium | reverse complement strand
TTAGACTAAAAAAAACAAACGGGTTCCGCGCGCGGAACCCGTTTGTTTTGTATAAAGGAACTATACGGCTTATTCCTGATTCTTCTGCTCAAGTCCGTAGTGATATTTCTTGTCGGCCGCTTTTAGCAATAGCGAAATTATTACTGCAATCACGCCAAAGAGGGCAAATATTGCCATGGGGGCAGTGTAATCGGTTGTGCCATTGACTGTGTTGCTCTGTATTACGTTGCCAATGAGCACGGGTACCATGGAGAGGCCTATGTTCTGTATGTAGAATATAATTGCGTATGCCGAGCCAAGCTGTTTCATGGGGATAATCTTGGGTACCGAAGGCCACATTGCCGATGGAACAAGCGAGAAGGCAATGCCAAGCAGTATCATCACAATAACGGCAAACCACCATACGTTCATTACGGGCAGTGCAAAGAGTATGTGCACCACGGTGAGCAGTGCCGAGCCTGTGAGCATGAGTGTGGCTCCCTTGCCCATGCGGTCATACATCGAACCGAATAGGGGAGTGAGCAGAATGGTGCCAAATGGCAACAGACCGGGGATTATACCGGCAAGGCTGGGGCTCACCTCGTATTTTATAATCATGAGGTTTGTGGCAAATTTAAGGAAGGGGAACACTGCCGAGTAGAACATAAGGCACAGCAGTGTAATGAGCCAGAATCCCTTGTTGCAGAAGATTACTTTAAGGTCGCTCATCTTGAACTGCTCCTCGCTCTCTTCTGCACCGCCTGCCATGCTTTGCGATGCATCTAACTTTTTGTCCATCACACAATATACAATGTACGACAGCATGCCGATGCACAATGTTGATGCTCCAATCATCACGGGAGCCGATACTGTGCCAAAGTGCTGTGCAAGGGGCAGTGCGAAGAACAATGCGCATGCTGTACCCACACGGGCAAGAGCCACCTGCAATCCCATGGCAAGTGCAAGCTCGTGGCCTGTAAACCACTTTGCGATAACTTTTGTTACTGTGATTCCGGCAATCTCGCAACCCATGCCATAGATGGCAAATCCCAAGCAGGCGATAGCCACCTGTGTGGGCAAGCCGAATATCACGCCCTCGAATCCATTATTCACTGCATACCATTTAATCATGGCGCCTATGAACATGAGCGATGTGCTCATGAGGCCTGTAAAGCGTATTCCGCATCGGTCAAGTATTATACCGCCAAAGAAGAGCATCAGCAAAAATACGTTTATGTAGCCGTATGCTCCCGAGAATATTCCGTAGTCGTCGCTTCCCCAGCCAAGGCCGTCGATGGCCGATGTTACCTTTACAGTCTCTTCTTGTAGTGTATTCTCCTTGTCGGTGTACTTAATGGTGTACTCGTTGCCCACCATTATATCCTCCACCGAGGCTATCTCTTGTGTGCTCACCTTCATCAGCGAGTCGGCTGCAAGGTATGAGCCGTTGTTAAAATATACGAGCTTGCCCTTTGTGGTGAGGGGTGCTTCGAGCGGGCCCATTACATCGGTGAAGAAGTAGGCCATCATCATGGTGAACGATACAATGGCGAGTGCGCTCCAGCGTGCTGCTGCCGAGTCGTTCAGCTTTTTCTGAATTTTTTGTGTTACAGTCATTTGTGTATGTTATTATTTGTATGTTATTTTATATTTGCCTAAATTGTTTGTCTTTTTTGTCATTCCGACGACTGCAAGGAGGAAGAATCTCAAATATTAATAACGTGCATTACCATTCAAAATCATCTGCTAAATTTTTCTTTAGTGGATTAACCGAGATTATGAGTTTCTCCTTCTTCTCCCTTCTCCAGCCTTTTAGTTCCTTTTCGCGTGCAATAGCATCATCTACACTCTTGTATTCTTCAAAATAAATAAGATAATGACATTTGTATTTCTTTGTAAATCCTTCAACTATACCTGTTTTATGTTCAATGTATCTTCTGTATAAATCGTTCGTAATGCCAATATATAAGACTTTGCGACTCTTATTTGACATTATATATACCCAATATTGATGAACATTGAACATTATCGTACTTCTTATTTAGATTCCTCGTCGCTTCGCTCTGTCGGAATGACAAAACTCTGCGTTTGTCATTCTGACGACTGCAAGGAGGAAGAATCTCGGTTTGTCATTCTCTTTGTTCTTTTTTAGATTCCTCGTCGCTTTGCCTTTGGCGAACTTGCTTTCGCTCGCTATAATTGAAAATAAATTTTCACTCGCTCGCTTAATCGCAACTTTGTCTCCATCGGAAAGACAAGCATTGTCATTCTGACGACTGCAAGGATGAAGAATCTCTGTTTGTCATATCGAACGTATGTGAGATATCCCGTTAATTTTACCTATTTCTTCAACCACTTATCCAGCCATGCAAAGTATGTGCGCTGCCACAGAATACCGTTCTGTGGTTTCAGCACCCAGTGATTCTCGTCGGGGAAAAGAAGCAACTGCGCAGGCACTCCCTTTAGCTTGGCAGCATTGAAGGCTGCCATTGACTGCGACGACAGTATGCGATAGTCGCGGTCTCCGTGAATGAGCAGGATGGGGGTGTCCCAATTCTCCACAAACTTGTGTGGCGAGTTGGCAAATGATTTTTGCACCTGTGCGCTCTTTTCATAGGGCGCACCGCCCAAGTCCCAATTGGTGAACCAGCTCTCCTCGGTCTCAAAGTATTGCTGTTCCATGTTAAAGAAACCGTCGTGAGCAATGAATGCCTTGAAGCGTTTGTTGTGGTGTCCCATCATCCACATTGCAGTGTAGCCACCGAAGCTGGCACCCACGCAACCGAGGCGGTCGCTATCTACATACTCCTCGCGGGCAATGTCGTCGATGGCAGTAAAGAGGTCCTTCATGCAGGCACCGCCATAGTCGCCGCTAATCTGTTCGTTCCACTCGGAGCCGAAGCCGGGGAGGCCGCGGCGGTTGGTGGCTATTACAATGTAGCCGTTGGCTGCCATTATCTGCATATTCCAGCGGTAGCTCCAGAATTGGCTCACGGGCGACTGCGGGCCACCGTTGCAGAACAGCAGGGTGGGGTATTTTTTGCTTGCATCGAAATGTGGGGGATATATTACCCATGAGTGAAGGTCTTTGCCGTCAAAGGTCTTGCACCAACGTGCTTCCACCTTACCTGTTGCAATCTGTGAAAGTATATGCTCGTTCTCGTTGGTGAGCCGGGTTATGCGCCCATCTTTGTATATTGCATATATGTCGCTTGGCGCGCTCATGGAGCTGCGGTTCACAAGCAGTGAGCCTGTGGGGGTGGTTGCTACCGATGTGTAGTCGTAGTCGCCGTCGGTGAGCTTGGCGAGTGTGCCCTCGGTGGTTACGTTATAAACCTGTGTGGTGCCGTGCCATGTGCCCACGAAATAGAGGCTCTTGCTGTCGTTTGCCCAGCAGTAGGAATCTACATTGCTGTCGAATGTGGGGCGCCCCTGCTCATCGTCGGTGAGGTAGCGCTGCTTGCCGGTAGCAATATCCATTATACACAGGCGGTTTCGGTCGCTCTCATAGCCATCGCGTTTCATGCTGAGCCATGCGAGGTGTGTACCGTCGGGCGAGAATGTGGGTGTGGTATCATATCCGTAGTTGGCTGTCTCGCTGCTGAGCTTGCACAGGTTCTGTGTGGTGCCGTCCTCGGTGTTATAGAGAAAAATATCGGTATCGGTGCTTAGTGTGTATGCAACACCGGTCTTTTTAATGCAAGAGTATGCAATCTGTTTGGAGTCGGCACTCCAGGTGAGCTGCTCGGTGCCACCGAAGGGGCGGTTGGGGCAGTCGTAAGCGGTACCTTCGAGCAAGTCTTTGCCCTCGTCTATGCTGCTGCCGTTGAATGTGGCTATAAATGGGTGGGGTGCATCGGTTATCCACTCGTCCCAATGTTTATACATAAGGTCGTTAATAATTATACCTTTTGATAATGGCAGGTCGGGGTGCAGGTCGGCTGTGCTATCCTTTATCTTTACACGTTTTATGAGAATAACTTTTGTTTCACAGGGCGAAAAGAGGAATCCCTCTATGTCGCTGCTGCTGTTGGTGAGCTGCTTTCGCTCGCTGCCGTCGGGGTTCATCAGCCACACTTGGTTGCTGCCGCCCTCGTTGGATAGAAAGGCTATTTTGCTGCCGCCCTTTATCCATGTTGCGCCTGTTTCGTTGGCTGCGGTGGTGGTGAGCAGTGTTTTATTGCCGCCGTCGGTATCCATAATGTTTATGGTGTGGTGGCTCTTGTTCTGCTCCACACTGTAATAGCTTATGCCATAGATTATCTTGTTGCCGTCGGGCGATACTGCGGGGTTGCCCACACGGCCCATGGCCCACAGAGCCTCGGGTGTCATGAGCCCTCCCTCTATTTTTATATCAGATTTTCCTATTATCGACGTGGGCTTTTCTTCGTTGCCTGTGCTGTTGCACCCAGCAAGCATCATGCCCGTTAGTGCCATTGCTGCCATAATTGTTACTCCTTTATTCATGTTGTTTTGTGTTGGTTGTTTGGTTTTTGTATTAAAACTGCATAAAATATGCGGTTGTGTCTATAATCTTGCAAAAATAGTGATAAATATTCTTTTGCGCAATAGGAAACGAACAATATTGAGAATAGGCTAAATTAATGGTGCAAAAACATTTTACTTTTTAGTTAAAAAATAAAAAATACAATCATTATGCTAAAATTCTCCAATTTAACATTTGCAGATAAGGATTCATTTTAACATTTTTGCACTGCGAGGCAAGAGCAAAGGGCATCAGCCGTCAGGCCGTGGGGCGTTAGCCCTCCTAATGACCCTTAGTCGCCTTTAGTAACCCTTAATGCTCCTTATTAGCCATTATAAATGAAAAACAATAACCAACCAATGAAACAGAAAAACACAAAAAAAGAATTTTACACACCGCCCATTGCTATGGTGGTGAATATTGAGACTTCCCAGGTATTGGCAGGTTCCTTTACAGGTAATGCACCGGATAGCGACGATAGCGAGTTCGGTGCACCGGTACAGCGTCGCGGCCAATGGGGCGATTTATGGAAATAAATCGCACTATCGCGAGTTTTGCAGCCAAAGCAGCGAATAAGCGAGTGAGTGGGAATTTATTCACACGCACAATGAGCGAAGCTGTTTCGCCAAAGGCAATAGGTCGCGTGCAGCATAGACGAAGTTTATGCCACGCGGGTTGCGATAAGCAAAACGAGTCAATTGGGGCGACCTTTGGAAAACTGAAAGCTGAAAACTGAAAGGTAAAAACTGAAAACTGAAAATAATATATGAATAAATTAGAGCATAAAATTTGGAATTGGATAAAGCTTTCCGCTTTAACCTTTCCCCTTTTCGTTTTCGTTGCTTGCAACGACAACGACGACATCGTGCCCGACACACCCGATGCTCCTACCGAGGGCTATCACCTGACCTTTGACGGAGGTGTGGGCATTGAGACTGGTACCCGTGCTGTCTGGAATGACGATAATGGTTCGGGCAACCTAATTTTCCAGTGGGACTATACTCCTGAGGGTACAGAGGATTATGAGATGGTGATGGCAATTGTGGGAGGTGAACT
>JAFTNW010000037.1 GCA_017451695.1 Bacteroidaceae bacterium | reverse complement strand
TGTGCGAGGACTGTTTGAGCGTAGTGCGGGTATAAATTTTCTTACATAGCCGCACAGAGCGAGTTCCGCAGCACCCTGCACACGGCAGAATAGGCTTGCAGCGACAAGCAAGCGACGAACGAGTTATATTGCGTAGCAATTAACGAGCAGAGGAGTGAGCGACTCGAACGTCCCGGGTGCCGGGCCTTTTTGCTCCTTTTTGTGCGACAAAAAGGAGATAAAAGAAATAAAATTAAATAAAGAATAGCTCATGGGCCACCGAGGATTTTGTAGCAACTCCCCCCGGCTTTTGCAGGTGAGCCACTTTTGTCCATGTAACCTATAAAGAATAAAAAACTGCGACAAAAGCCCCCTACTCCACCAACACCCTTGTAAATCTATTCCTTGACAGCAGCCACACAAGCATATCTATCCAACCGATGTTTATTCTTTCCACTTGTGCCATAAACTCTATTCTGCTTGCGTTCTACCCTATTATAAATTTTACTGCCATTATGGATTCCAAATATAGCATACCCACATCATCGATGTAGCTTAAATACAAATTCAAGCCCGCCACCTTGCGCCTCGCGTGCCGAAATGGTGCCGCCATGCAAAGCCACGGCATTCTTCACAATGGCAAGCCCAAGGCCGGTGCCGCCAAGTTTGCGACTGCGCCCCTTATCTACACGGTAAAAGCGTTCGAATATACGCGAAAGGTGCTCTGGCGAAACACCCGGGCCATTATCTCTGAAACTAAAATAGTAATATTCAGCATCGCTACGGAAGCAACTGATTGTAATTACCGAGCCTCGCCCGGCATAGGCCACTGCATTGTCGAAAAGATTGCGGAAAATAGAGTATATTTTACCTGCATCGCCCATAAGCGACAGTTGTGCAGGCAGTTTATTCTGCACGCTCATACCCTGTTCGGTAATTTTATTATCTATTTCCTGCTGAATACTGCCAACAATCTGTGTTACATCCACCGGCTCCCTGTTTATTCTTTGTACCGGGTCGCTCATACTATTAAGATTCTGCATATCCTGTACCAAAGCGTTCAGGCGATTGCTTTGCGAGTAACAGCGCTGCAAGAAGTGTGTCATCTGCTCGGCCGACAGATTTGCAGGATAATTCTCAAGGATAGTTTCCAAATAACCCTGAATGCTGCAAACAGGTGTTTTGAACTCATGCGCCACATTCTGGGTGAGCTGTTTTTCCATACGTTCCTGCTCCTCGGCCCGCGAGATATCGTTTATTGATATCTCGAAACTATCGTCTTTGAACAAAACGCAACGTAGCGAAAACACACGCCCCGAAACCTCTACCTTATCGAACAAGGTGGTTTCGCGCTTGCTGTTATTCAGATATCCATCGTTGTCTATAAAGCGTTTTATTTTGCGAAATTCGGGCTGCAAAAGAATATCGCCCGTATCGGCCAAATGCTTTGCCGATATAAAATCGCCATACTCGTTAAAGAGAGAATTTGCAAAAATCAAACGCTTGCGGGAATCGAAAAAAGCAAGCCCTTCCTGTGCAATGCGCAAATGCATCAGCAACTTTTGCGTAGCAAGTTCCTTGCTACCCATTGCCCGCGCCACACGGTACATTATAACAATAAGCAGCACCACCAAAACAGCCGAAACGAAAAGCACAACAAAATGCTTGGTGGTATTATGGGCATACACAAGCTCGTATGGCATTGAACTACGCACAACAAAATCGTATGCATCGTCATAAGTAGCCACATAAAAATACTCTTCGCCTGTGGCTGTGGAGAGGCGGCGCACGGCATAACCCACACCATCTTCTTTGGCTTGCATCACCTCGGGACGGGCCGCATGGTTCTCGTTGCTTATCCATGCATCGCTTGCCGATGCCGACGACTCATACAGTACATTACCGGTAACCGCCGAAACAAGCGTGAGGCGCAAGCCGCGCCTGTCGTAGTGCGCAATATAGCGTTGCAGATACAAGGCCATATCCTCGCTGTAACTATTTTCGCCACGTATGCGCAACAGGTCATAGACATTCTCGTTCACATTGCGCAGAGCCTCTTGCAAGTGCAGCTCGGCAAGCTGACGCTCGCGGTCGTGGTAATAGTAGGTGCAGCAGCCCACAAAAAGCAGCAACAGCACCACCAACGGCAGGAAAAACTTTGCAAACGAGGAGGACATTTTATTCGTTACGGTCTATAATAAAACAATAACCATAGCCACTGCGCGACACGATATTAGAAGCATACGGCCCGAGTTTCTTTCTCAAGCGCGCCATATTGACATCGATACTGCGTTCGAGCACACTGACATCGTCGGGCCACACCCGCGCCAGAATCTCCTCGCGGGAATACACCTTGCCGGGCTTCAACAACAGCATATGCAACACCTCAAACTCTTTCTTTGTGAGAGATATATCCTCGCCATTAATGGCAGCACGCTTGGTTTCGGGATTAAGCGACAGATTGCCCACCACAAGCTCGCTCACAGGAGATACCGACGAAGGCGATACGCGACGACGCAACACCGCCCTCACCCTGGCAATCACCTCGCTTATACGGAATGGCTTGTGGATGTAATCGTCGGCACCCACATTAAAGCCGGTGAGTACATCATTCTCATCGCCCTTGGCTGTAATGAATACTATCGGGGTATTTGCCAGCTGCGGTATCTTGCGCAGGCACGATGCGAGGGTAAATCCGCTCATATCGTCCATCATCACATCGAGCAAGAACAGATTATATGCAGCAACATCCTTTGCAAGAGCCTCTTCACCGGAGTTGGCTGTATCTACCGCATAGCCGCTGTTTTCGAGATTGAATTTCAGTATCTCACACAAATCGGGCTCGTCATCTACCACAAGAATCCTTTCCATGCTGTTTTATTCAAATGAGCGTAACAGATTTATCTCATCGGCCCAACGGCTCTCGTCGGGAGTCTCCAATATTATGGGAATATTGTCGAAGCGGGAATCCTTCATAAAACGCTTAAAGAAGTCCTCGCCCAGCAATCCCAGCCCTATGCTCTCGTGCCTATCGACACGCGAGCCCAACGGTTTTTTGGTATCGTTAAGATGTATTGCACGCAAATATTCTTGCCCTATGATATTATCAAGTGCGGCGAACGAGCCCTCATAATCATTTATAATATCGTAGCCGGCCGAGTAGAAATGGCAAGTATCTATACACACACCCACGCGACTTTTATCCTCCACGCGGTCTATTATATAACGTATCTCCTCGAGCTTGTTACCCACATTGCTACCCTGCCCCGCTGTATTTTCAATAACCGCGGTAACACCCTTGGTGAGCGACAAGGCCAGATTTATATTTGCAGCAATGGCATCAAGGCACTGCTCCACCGATATCTTGTTAAGGTGGCTACCTGGGTGGAAATTGAGCATCGACAACCCAAGCTGCTCGCAGCGCTTCATCTCGTCGATGAACGCTGCACGCGACTTTTGTATAGCCTCATCGTCGGGGTTGCCAAGGTTTATCAGATAGCTGTCGTGTGGCAATATGTAGCGAGCATCAAAGCCACCTGCCGCACAACGCTCCTTAAAAAGAGCTATACTCTTTTCTGTAAGGGGGGCCGACACCCACTGACGCTGATTCTTGGTAAAAAGGGCGAAGGCATTTGCGCCTATCGCAACTGCGTTAAGCGGAGCATTCTCTACACCACCGCTTGCCGACACATGTGCACCTATGTATTTCATAATTATATCTGTCTTACGTTTATTTACGGCAAATTTAATAAAAAAAGTGGTAGCGGCAGAAGATTTCAACAATCTTTCTGCCGCTACCACTTTTTATTTTTATCACTCGTTATTCTGCGGGAGTAACCTTCACCGTGGATGAGGCAAAAAACTTATTACCACCACGCAACAAGTTACGCACCTCACTGAGCAACTCGTGGCTCTCCTGAATAAGATTCAGATAAACAAAATCCATACGCAGGCTGCCACTGCTTTGGTGCAAACGCATTGTTTGTGTCTTGCGCAAATTGGCAAGCGCGTGTTTGAGGTCTTTGGCACGTTCCGACACCTCGTATGAACTCTCGTACTTGCCTGTTGCTATAATATCATTGATATCTTTAAGCGTATTATATATATCGCGGCAATAGGGTGAGAACTCCTCGATATAACTCTTTGAAAGGGGCGAGAAACTGTTATCGGCATGCTCTTTCATGGGCTCACCAATACGGGTAAGAGTATTGAGCATCTGCTGGCAGCTGTTGGTACACAGGTGGTACCATGTACTGCGTTCAAAGGCAAGCTGCTGGTCTATGCGTTGCATACCGCGTGTTTCGGAACGACGCTCCTTTTTAAGATAAGCCTTCTCCTCCACAATCTTTATAAGCGACGATTTAAGTGGGCGCAATTCATCCTTGGCAAACGACTCAAATAAGCGCTTATATGTATCGGCCGAGAATGTGAGAGAGTGAGTAAGAGTGCTTGCAGCATGCGACTGCAACTTTTCCCAAACCTCTTTCTGGTCCTCGGAACGGAGAATAATATTCATATCCTCGTCGGCCTTCTCATTGTCTTTCTTCTTGTTATATTGTATGTGGCTGCGAATGAGCAGATATATTACCAATGCTATCATCACATACATTGCAGGGATACCGCCATAGTTCATTATAGAAGCCACCAATGCAGCAAGAATAAACGCTGCACCGGCTGTAATGAACCAGCCACCCACAACTGATACCACGCCGGTTACACGATAAACAGCGCTTTCGCGCCCCCAAGCACGGTCGCTCAACGAAGAACCCATACCCACCATAAATGTAACATAAGTGGTAGAGAGGGGCAGTTTGAGCGATGTACCAAGAGCGATAAGCAAACCGGCAAGCACAAGATTCACGGCTGCACGCACAAGGTCGAACGCCACATCCTCACGCTCTTCCAACGGAGCAAAACGCCTGTTCACCCAATCCTTCACACTCTGCGGTGTTACACGCGAAATACCATCTACCATCTTTGTTGTTGCACGCACAAGGTTACGGGCAATGGGTGATGTACCGAAGATGTCGCTATCGTCGTTCTGCTGGCTCGACAGGTTGATGGAGGTTTGCAACACCTTGCGAGCCTTCTTGCTTGTCCACAAAGCAAACACCATAACGGCACCGGCACCGATAAGGAAAAAGACAGGTGTTTTTGCCGAGCCGTTGAGCGAATTCATCATAAAGCTATCGGCCGCAACTCCCGCACCATTGGCAGTGAAATCCTTGAACGACTCAAAGCCCGCAAGGGTAACACCTATGAAGTTTACAAGGTCGTTACCGGCAAAAGCAAATGCCAAAGAGAATGTACCAATGAGCACAACCACTTTAAGTACATTAACCTTGCACCAATGGAGCAACTGCATGAATATTGTGAAGAACACAAATGCTATGAAAAGTATGAGTAGGGTATGTTCATCGATATACGCCCTGACAGGCTCCGTAACCAATGCACTACCCTTCAATCCCTTAATGAGCATGAAATAAATTATTGATGTAACGGCAATACCACCGAATATACCAATCTTGCTCGACAGGTTCTTTCTATAATGGAAAGTGAATATCACACGGGCTATCCATTGCACAATGAGACCGAACACAAAGGCTATTGCCACCGAGAGGAATATTGATATAATGATAGTCAAAGCCTTATCGGTATTAAGCATCTCCATGAACGAAACGGTGGTTGCACTTGAATTGATAAGCGCTGTGATAAATGCAGCTCCAAGCAATTCGAAGACCATGGAGACAGTGGTAGATGTGGGCAGACCAAGCGAATTGAAGAGGTCGAGCAAGAACACATCACTGATAACCACCGCCAAATAGATACACATCACCTGGCTGAAACTGAAATACTGCGGAGCAAAAATTCCGTGGCGTGCCACGTCCATCATACCGCTACTGAAAGTAGCTCCGATGAATACGCCCAATGCCGCCACCAAAAGAACATGATTTAATTTTGCAGCCTTGCTACCGACTGCCGAACTGAGAAAGTTTACGGCATCGTTACTCACGCCCACGGTCAAATCGAGGATTGCCAGCGAGAACATGAAAACGACCACCAACAGATACGCAATATCCATAATCGATATTTTTAATTTATATTATGTTTTATTTTTGCATCAAAAAAAGCACATTCCGCGTCTCAAGCGGAACATCGCTAATTTATCACAAAAATATATAAATATTTTATAAATCAATCACAGGGATAAAAAAAAATTGGCAAAGGAGAATCGAACCTCTTTTGCCAATTTTATAAGTAACTAATTTACAAACAAATGCCACTATCAACCCTGCGGAGCAAAATATTTATTACAGCCACGCAACAGATTGCGCACCTCGCTCAGCAGCTCGTGGCTCTCTTGTATAAGGTTAAGATACTCAAAATCCATACGCAAGCTGCCTGTATTACCTTGCAGACGCCTTGTCTGCACCTTGCGTAGCGTGGCAAGCGAGTGTTTCAACTCCTTGGCACGGGAAGAGACCTCTTCCGACCTGGAATAGTCGCCGCTAACCACCATATCGTTTATATCCATTAACACATTATGCACATCGCGACAATAGGGTGAGAACTCCTCGATATAGCTTTTTGAGAGGGGCGAGAAACTATTATCGGCATGCTCCTTCATGGGTTCACCAATGCGGGTAAGTGTATTAAGCATCTGCTGGCAACTATTGGTACACAGGTGATACCACGTGCTACGCTCAAAAGAGAGTTGTTGGTCTATGCGTTGCAAGCCGCGTGTCTCCATTCTGCGCTGTTTTTTAAGCATCGCCTTCTCCTCCACAATTTTTATGAGCGATAGTTTCAGCGGGCGCAAAGAATCCTTTGCAAAGGCCTCGAACATGCGTCTGTAAGTGTCGGCCGAGAATACGAGCGACGACGACAGAGTTTTTGCGGTACGCTCTTTAAGGGCACTCCACACCTCGGCCTCATCATCGCTGCGCAACATCACCTGCATAGTAGAATCCTCCTGCTCCTCTTTCTTCTTTTTATTGTATTTGATATGGCTGCGAATGAGCAGATATATCACAAGGGCAATCATAAGATACATTGCCACAATACCACCATAGTACATTATAGCCGCCACAAGGGCACCCAAAATAAAGGCAGCACCGGCTGTAACAAACCAACCACCTATAACCGATATAACACCTGTTACGCGGTAAACAGCACTCTCGCGCCCCCATGCGCGGTCGGCAAGCGAGCTACCCATGGCCACCATAAATGTGATATATGTTGTGGAGAGGGGCAATTTGAGCGATGTACCTACGGCAATGAGCAAACCGCCAAGCACCAGATTCACCGATGCACGCACAAGGTCAAATGCCACATCCTGCCTCTCCTCTACCGGGGCAAAACGCTTGTTAACCCAATTTTTCAATCCTTGCGGTGTATTCTTCACCACAAAATCGGCCATTTTGGTTGTTGTACGCACAAGGTTACGGGCAATGGGCGATGTACCGAAAATCTCATTCTCTTCGTTACTCTGTGTAGAGAGGTCTATTGATGTCTGCAACACCTTCAAAGCCTTTTTACTTGTTGCCAAAGCAAATACCATTATGGCACCGGCACCAAATAGGAAATAGACCGGAGTTTTTGCAGAACCGGCAAGCGACTCCATTGTAAATTGGTCGGCAGCAAGACCTGCGGGATTGTTAAAAGAGAATGTTACAAATGAATCGAAACCGGCAAGCGTAACACCAATGAAGTTCACAAGGTCGTTACCGGCAAAGGCAAGTGCCAATGAGAATGTTCCTATGAGCACCACCACCTTCAACACATTAACCTTGCACCAATGCAATAGTTGCATGAGCAAAGTAAAAAAGAGAAAAGAGCCGCCAAGCACCACAAGCAGGTTGTTATCTATGTAATCCTTAACAACATCGGGGATAATGGTGGTACCCTTCAACCCCTTTATAAGCATAAAATAGACAATGGAGGTAACTGCTATACCGCCAAACAAGCCTATCTTGCGACCAAGATTCTTGCGAAAATGGAATGTAAATATAAGGCGTGCAATCCACTGCACCAGCAATCCGAACACAAAGGCTATTGCCACCGATAGGAATATAGAGATAATCATCACCAACGCCTTGTCGGTGTTCAACAGATTCACAATATCCATATCCACACCGCCACCAAGCATCTTTATCACAGCTACTATGAATGCCGCACCAAGCAACTCAAACACCAGCGACACGGTTGTAGATGTGGGCAAGCCAAGAGAGTTAAAGAGGTCGAGCAGAAAAACATCGCTCACCATAACGGCAAGATATATGCACATAACCTCGGAAAAATAGAACTCCGCAGGGTTGAATATACCACTGCGGGCAACCTCCATCATTCCATTACTGAAAGCGGCACCGATAAACACACCGGCGGCGGCAACAAAAATCACATGTTTCAGTTTTGCGGCTTTGCAACCCACTGCCGAACCGATAAAATTCACAGCATCGTTGCTCACACCCACCCACAAATCAATAATGGCAAGTACAAACAGAAAAACAACGATAAAAAGATAAGACATTTCCATATTTTTATATTATAACATTATACGCAAAAATGGTACGGACAACTCGCATCTCGACAAAACATCAACCCGGCAGTTCATGAGTCTTTTCCAATTGCAAAATTCAGATATAAAAATTACCTCGCTATTACGTTTTTGTTACAAAAATGTTACAAGCGGATACCGATCCCCCCGAAAGGATAAACGGCAACCGCTTGTAATATATAAAAAGGATGAAAAGTTTTTAGAAATTATATCTTGCAGCAAGATTTATACGGTTGGCTCCATCCTTCTCGCCATCGAAATCGGAACGCCAGCCATGCAAGTATTCAAGACCCACCTGCATATTTTTGCTCACATTGTAGAACATGTTGGCAACCACATATTGTCCGCGACGGTAGGCCGAGGGGTTGGCATCGGAATAACCGCTGTTGGAGTGCAATGTTGTTTGGCTGTATGTTGCTGTTGCAAAGAATTTTGAACTTACATTATACTGCAAGCCCACATACCATGCATCGGTGCGCAGCATTGTCATGCGGCCCTGCTCGGCAGCGGGAACAAGGTCAACACCCACGTTAGAGACATTATTGATATATGAGCCTATACCCTTACCCATTGTAAACTGTCCCTTCAACTGCAACTTGCCAATGGTACCCAAAAGGCTTGCCTGCACACCCCAAGCATATTTATTATGCTTGTCGCCTGTTACATTGTTGCGATAAGATAAGTTGCGCACAACACCCGCCAATCTGACATGGTTGTTCTCGTTGAAATCGTACTGCACGTACACAGGAATATTGGGCATACGTTGGCTTGTGATATTTGAATATTCGGTATTGGTACCCTGTGGTTTGGAAGCCTCAATACCCAATCCCATAGACATACCCCACGACGTTGCATACTTCAAGCGCAACTGAGTTGTACGATAAAACGCCATACCGCAGGGGCCACCATAATCCACCGTTACAGGACAAGCCTCAAGGTCCATAAAGGCACCGGTTGTGTAACCAAAGGTTAAATATTTGGTACTCATATACATATTGTGCAAGCGAAAATCATCGCCTTCGCCACGCCAATTACCCGATGTAAAGACATAAAAATCGCCGAACACCTTACTGCGACCAACCAATTTCATAAAAATGGTTGAGCTGGACATATCCATCTGATATTGGCTCGACGAAACACCACTCCTGTCTATTGCCGAGGGGAGGAAATCGACATTATCCACCGAACCGCCGAAATCATACTCAAAGGTAGTTTGCAGATAACCACCGATACCCAAGCCCCACTTGCCCTCCTGATCGACAAGCACAAAGCGTGGTGCACGCGGGTCGTGATAATAATTACTCTGCGAAGTTTGGAATATTTCCACCACATCGGGAGCTTCGTTTATTGTCTCACTGATGCAAATCAGAGATACGGGTTCATCCTTTGGTTTCACCCAATCCTGTGCGCAAACGGCCGAGCCTGTCAGGCACGCGCAAACAAAAAGCATTGTTGCCTTTAAAAGTTTTTTCATAATTTTATTTGTTTGAAAGTTTACAGAGAGAGAAACAAACAAAACAAAAGAAATGTTTGCCGACACAAGGTAAAGTACAAACTATCGGGGCACATATATTATATATAAGTATTAGATTGCCAATTTAATTGAATTTATATTTTTTAAGTTTTTTCAAAAAAACTTTGCACTTTGGAGCAACATATAAACTTTTTTTATTTTCTTTGTAATATACACTTTACAACAACTAAAGATGAAAGAAGAAAAAACAACTGAGAAAAACGCCAAAACAGAACAATTCAAATATCTGCAAATATCACCCAGAGATAAATCGTGGGGATTGGCAGTAACCACCGTGGGATTCCAGCACATTTATGCAGGAGAAAAGGATCCATTTGCCAATCACCCCGACGGATATAAATTCACCGAAGATGGGCGACGCGTGCTCAATGAATACCAGCTTGTATATATAACTCGCGGCAGCGGATATTTTGAGAGCGCATCATGCTCCAGAACAAAAATAGAGGCCGGCACCATGTTCATGCTCTTCCCCGGCGAGTGGCACTCCTTTACCCCCGACGCAGAGAGTGGGTGGAACAACCATTGGATAGGATTCAACGGCAGCATCATCGACGATAAGATAAAGGCGGGGTTCTTCACATTCAAAAATTGTGTTTTCCGCGTGGGCGTGGACGAGAGAATAACCAACACCTACCACCAAATATTGGATATTGTAAACAGCGAAAGAAAAGGCTACCAGCAGATGGCGGCAGGGCTTGCCTTCTCGCTCATAGGCGGGGTATATTACGAAAATCTCAACCACTCCTTTGGCGACAGCTACATGACACGCATCATAAACCAGGCAAAAGCTATTATAAAGGAGGATACAAACGGCACCCACACACTCGAAGAGATTGCCACATCGCTCAATATCAGTTACTCCCTTTTCCGCAGGGAATTCAAGCGCACTTGTGGAATATCACCAGGCCAATACCGCCTTGAATTAAAGGTGGCAAAAGCAAAGGAACTGCTCTACTCCACCAATTTAAGCATCGCCCAGATTGCCGAGCAGCTCCATTTCGAGTGCCTGGGACAATTCTCCACATTCTTCAAAAAAAAGACAGGGCAATCGCCGTTGGAATACAGGAAACGTGCCACACGCGATGTATAAGCCGGACATAAACCACTATAATAACAACAAGAAATAAACATCCACGATAATTGTACTACTGGGCACATACACCGGCATAATTCTTTTACTATGGGGTGCAGTATTCGCCTGCATCAGCACGGTATTCTTTATAATATTTATAATAATAGGATTTATCTCTCTGCTATTTTAACTCTGTAATCATAGAGTCTTAATATTATTAAAATAGGCAGGCAAACAGACAAATGGTGTTAAAAATCCGCAGAAAAGGGTTGCACCATTTGTTTGTTTTATTTCAAAAGCATAAAATTGCAAGCATAATCAAAAAAGGAACAACAATGAAAAGAATTCTAAAATTCGCAGTCATTGCAATAATGGCTGCCCCATTGAGCACATTTGCCCAAATTGACGAACGCCCATACATAATGCAAAACTCCACTTGCGAGCAGAAGGTTACCCCCGATGAGCTATTTGTGAGCATAACCATAAACGAGAAGGATAACAAAGGGAAAAAGAGTGTGGAGCAGTTGCAACAAGCAATGATTAAAGCCTTGGAAACACTTGGAATAAATGTAGAGGAGGCTCTCTCGCTCAACTACATGGGCAGCGAAATAACCTACTCCACATTCAAGCGCAGCATAACCCCGCGCACCAGCGCCACATACATGCTTAAACTTGGCAGCGCATCCACCATGCAGAGGGTGATTGCCGCCCTCGAAGCCGAAGGCATAACCAACATACAGCTCATGCGCACCAACTACACAAAAGAGAATGAAATTTACAAGGAGCTTGCCGCAAAGGCTATGAAAAGTGCAAAAGAAGAGGCTGCCAACCTTGCAGAAGCAATAGGACAGAGCATTGGCCCGGCACTTACCATAAGTTCAAACAAATATTCAAGCGGCAATGCCCAACCACGCCTCTACAAGGCACGCAACACCATGCTTATGGCCGAGGAGAGTGCCGACCTTGCAGCCGAGAGCGGCCCGCAAATAGAGATAGGCAAAATAACCTATACGGTAAATGTGAATGTAAAGTTCCTGCTGAACGAATAGATTTCACGACATAACCCAATATGTAAAAAGGAGTGCAAAGCACTCCTTTTTACATACCAAAGATATCATTTAATAACCCCGGTACCCCTACACTCTCTGCACCTGACATAGCGATGTTTTCCCAAATGTCTTTTTTTACAATATGAGCAATAGTACCAGGTATCTAACGTCGTAGGTACATAATCCAAATACTCCCCCTTACCATCACACATTATGCAGGAGTTTCCGCCACCGGTACGACGCGTGTTATTGCTATCTTCGTAATCGTCATCATCATCGGAAGAATATTTATTTTCGTTGATATTACCTATGCTGCGATATGAGCCATCGGTAGCCGAGAACTCGTAATGCCCGGTCTTTTTATCGATAAACATCACACTCTGCCGGATGCCGCTGCCGCCGCAAGTTCTGCACTTGCCATTACCGCCACACATAGGACAGGAACTATAATAGTTGCTTATAGATCTTTGAGCATACGCACTTGCATATTTGCAAATCGGCAGCCCTGTTCCATCGCACGAACTACACTCACCTGTTCCACGACACAAAACACATTGGCGGGTCGATACGTGCGTTTCTGTTCCATTGTTGTTTGTAACCTTTTTGGTACCATAATTACTTTGAGGGAAAGCCACAACGGCCATTGTCATAAAAACAGAAAACAATAATAGTCTCATATTCATGGTTTTATAAATTGATTATTTACGACTGATGTATCTACTCCAATTCTATCACCGTGATGCCCGCACCGCCAAACTGCACATGCTCGTCGTGGAAAGAGCGCACAAAAGGCACCGTGCTCAAGTACTGCCGCACAAGCGAACGCAATATGCCATTACCGGTGCCGTGCAACACGCGCAACTGATGAACATTGCACACCACGGCATCGTCGAGAAAGTAAGTTACGGCCTGCACAGCCTCGTCGCCACGCATGCCGCGAATATCTATATCGGCCTTGAAATTGAGGCGTTTATTATGCAGTTGCTGTTGCGTTTCGGTTGTGAGGAACGACACCTTGCGCACCTCCTCTTTGGGAGCATCGGCAAGGTGCAAACGCTCGATGGAAACGGTGGATTTTATAGCTCCGAAACGCACCACAGCTGCCGCCTTGTTTACTGAAAGAATCTCGCCCACAGCCTGTTGCCCGTCGATACGCACATACATACCTGGCTGCAATACAGGCTTTTTGGGTTCGTGCGTGGCCGTCTGTGATTGCATGGGGCCGTTTTTCTCCTTTTTACCGCTCTTTTTACGTTCTTGACGGGCAAGAATTTTTGCCATTTCACGGTCGGTCTGCATCTGTTGCTGTTGCTTGGCAAGTTCTTCTATCTCCTTGCTGAAATCGCGCAATTCCTGGCGCGCCTTACGTGTTTTCTCCTTCTCGGCTTTTGCCTCCACTATACTGCGTATGGTGTTTTCTATCTTTGCATTGGCCTCGCGCAACAGTTTCTCGGCCTCTTCGCGGGCATCCTTCAATATCTGCTTACGGCTCTTCTTCAATTCATCCGACGACTCCTGTACCTTGCCCAGAATTTCATCGAGTTCCTTCTCTTTTTGGTGTACGTTCTTGCGCTTTGTTTCCCAATAACGCTTATCGCGCACTATATCCTGCAAATATTTGTCGGAACGAATGTAATCGCTACCCACTATCTCCGAGGCATCGGTTATCACATCCTCGGGCAAGCCTATCTTGCGGGCAATCTCCACGGCAAAGGAACTGCCGGGGTTGCCTATCTGCAACTGAAAGAGAGGGCGCATCTCGCCACGGTCGTACAGCATGGCACCGTTTACAACCCCCGCGGTGGAATCGGCAAAATGTTTCAAATTCTGGTAGTGTGTGGTTATAATGCCGAACGCTCCACGCTCGTTAAAGCGTTTGAGCAGTGCCTCGGCAATGGCGGCACCTATCAGCGGTTCCGTGCCACTGCCAAACTCGTCTATAAGTATAAGAGAGGAGTTATCGCAATTCTTCAGCGTGAACTTCATGTTGAGCAGATGGCTCGAATAGGTGCTGAGGTCGTCTTCAATACTCTGTTCATCGCCTATGTCAATAAACATATTCTTGAAAAGCCCCGCACGGCTGCGTTCGTGCAACGGCACCAACATACCACATTGCAACATATATTGCAGCAGGCCCGCCGTTTTAAGACACACCGACTTACCACCCGCATTAGGGCCCGAAATAAGTAATATGCGACGTTCCCCATCGAGTTCTATATCAAGTGGCGACATACGACGGCCATGCTTGCGCAACGATACCTCGAGCAAGGGATGAACCGCCGCGCCCCAATCCATCATGGGCCTCTTTTCCAATATTGGTTTTATGGCATTGAAACTTATTGCAAGTTCTGCTTTTGCGCGTATGAAATCCATCTCACCCAAGAAGCCGTATGCCTGCATGAGCGAGGGCACCGACGGGCGCAATTCGGCCGAAAAGGCGGTGAGAATGGCAATGACCTCGCGTTTCTCCTCGGCCTCCAATTCGCGAATACGATTGTTGGCCTCAACCACCTCGGCAGGCTCAATAAATACGGTTTTTCCGCTTGCCGACTCGTCATGCACAATACCACCCATCTTGCGTTTGAGGGCGGGGGCCACGGGAATAACCAAGCGCCCGTCGCGGAAGGTGGGAGCCGCATCCTTTTCCACAAGCCCATCGGCCTGTGCACGGCGCAAAATCGTGTTAAGCGTGCGCGAGATACTGCCCGATGTGCGCACAAGCTCGCCGCGTATGCGCGCCAACGCAGGGGATGCACTATCCTTCACCGCACCGAATTTATCTATTATGCTATCAATATTGCGTATGATGAGAGGAAAAGCCTCAACATCGCCCGCCAAGCGGCGCAGTGATGGATAGAGGGGATTATCCTCGCCATCGGAACCATCGCCACCCTGCTTGCGCAAGAGCGACAAGATGCGCCCTATCGTATCGAGTGAGCGGCGCAACGCAAAGAGTTCGTCGGCACTCATATACATACCCTCTATGCGTATGCGTTGCAACGGCTCGCGCACATCGAAATAGAAATCGGACGGAAAGCCCTGCTCCACCTGCAATATACGCACAAACTCCTCGGTCTCGGCAAGCCTCGTCGATATATAATCAAAATCGGTCATAAAGGCCATTTCATCGACCCTCTCGCGACCAAGAGCACAGAGGCATCGCTCCTTGAGCATGCCGCGCACCACATCAAACTCTATTTTATTCTCAAAATTACGGGGATATATCATATTTTTTATACAATTCGGCAAAAACAAAGCGAAGATAGCTCAAAATATTAGCATTATAAAAAAAATAACAGCAATTTAGAATACTGACAAATATATATATACAAGGCGAGAGTTAATTTTTAGCAAACATAGTCATTAAATCACAAATTTTCGATATTTTTGTATCTCTATTTACATAGAGCCATACACTTAAACAAAAAGCAGACAAACTATTAATTTGATAAACCTATACAATTATGAACATCGCAAAAAGAGGGCTAAAGACTCTTGCTCTTGCAACACTGATGCTCTTTGCACAAGGCATAAACATACAAGCCGCAGCTGCAAACGAGGAGACAACTGTTACCAAAGCAGTAAAAATAAACCCCACAACTGTTGAACTTAAATTAAGTAACAAACAGCAGGTAACAATAGATTTTTACGGTGAAAACATCTTCCGTATATTCCGCGATGACAACGGCGGGATTATACGCGCCCCTCAAGCAACCCCCGAGGCTCAAATCCTTGTAAACAACCCTCGCCGCAACGTATCAAAGGTTGAGGTAAAGGAGTGCGACAAATGCTATTGCATCAGCACAGCAGAAATAAGCATCACGGTATGTAAAAAAAGCGGTCTTATGAAGGTTAAAGACCTTGCAACCGGCAAAATAGCTTTTGAGGAGAGCGCACCCGCACAATTCAAAAACTCAAAGACCACCCTCACCCTCAAAGCAACCCCCGAGGAGTACTATTATGGCGGCGGTGTGCAGAACGGCCGTTTCTCACATAAAGGGAACATAATAGCCATTGAAAATCAAAACAGCTGGACCGATGGCGGTGTAGCATCGCCCACACCTTTCTTTTGGTCCACTGCCGGTTATGGATTCATGTGGCACACATTCAAAAAGGGAGCATACGACTTTGCTGCAACCCGGAATGACATGGTAACCCTCATGCACGAAACAGACTATCTCGATGTTTTCTTCATGATAAACAACTGTGGCATCGCCCTCTTGAACGACTTTTACCAGCTCACAGGCGAGCCTGTGCTTATTCCCAAGTTCGGATTCTACGAGGGGCACCTTAACGCATACAACCGCGACTATTGGAAAGAGGACACACAGGGCGGTTTCTTTTATGAAGACGGAAAACGCTACAAGGAGAGCCAGACCGACAACGGCGGAATCAAAGAGTCGCTCAACGGCGAGTTCGGCAAGGAGCAATATCAATTCTCGGCACGCGCTGTCATAGACCGATACGAAGCCCACGACATGCCCCTCGGTTGGATACTCCCCAACGACGGATATGGTGCCGGATACGGCCAGACAGAGACCATTGACGGCAATATACAGAATTTGAGAGAATTTGGCGACTACGCCCGTGCAAAAGGAGTGGAGATTGGCTTATGGACCGAATCGAACCTATACCCGCGTGAGGGTGTTAATGCCCTTTTGCAGCGCGACATTGTAAAAGAGGTGCGCGATGCAGGTGTGCGCGTTCTAAAAACAGACGTTGCATGGGTGGGTGCCGGCTACTCATTCGGCCTCAGCGGAGTAACAGACGTTGCGCAAATCATGACATACTACGGCAACAACGCACGCCCGTTCATTATTTCACTCGATGGGTGGGCGGGCACACAACGCTATGCCGGAATATGGACAGGCGACCGAAGCGGTGGCGAGTGGGAGTACATACGCTTTCATATACCCACATACATTGGTTCGGGACTTGCAGGCCAGCCCAACATAACATCCGACATGGATGGTATTTTTGGTGGGAACAATATCCCAGTGAATGTGCGCGATTACCAATGGAAAGCATACACCCCCATGATGCTAAACATGGACGGATGGGGCTCGAGCCAAAAATATCCCCATGTATTTGGCGAGCCTGCAACATCCATCAACCGTACATACCTGAAGATGAAGGCTGAAATCATGCCCTATGCATATAGCATTGCACACGAAGCCATTGATGGCAAGCCCATGATTCGTGCAATGTTCCTCGACTACCCAAACAACTACACACATGGCAGCGCAACACGCTATCAATTCCTTTATGGCCCATATTTCCTTGTGGCACCCATCTACCAGGAAACCGCAATGGATAAAGAAGGCAATGACATACGCAACGGAATATATCTACCCGAGGGTACATGGATTGATTACTTTACCGGAGAAAAATACAACGGCAACTGCATTATAAACTATTTTGATGTACCCTTGTGGAAACTGCCACTCTTTGTAAAAGCCGGTGCCATTATCCCCGTTACAAACCCGCACAACACACCCGCGCAGGTGGACAAGAGCTTGCGCATGTACGAATTTTACCCCGCAGGCGAGAGTTCATTCACCGAGTACGACGACGATGGCACAACCGAGCTCTACCGTGCAGGCAAATTCACCCAAACCACCATCAAGCAGATGTGCGACAAGAAAGGTAATGCCATTATCACCATAGAACCCACAACAGGCGACTTTGACGGCTTCGTAAAAGAGAAGAGCACCATTCTCAAAATCAATGTGAGCCAAGCCCCCAAAAGCATCGCTGCCAAAGTGGGCAAGAAAAGCGTGAAATTGGCAAAGGCTAACAGCATAGATGAGTTTAACAGTGGTGAGAACATCTATTTCTACGATGCAGCACCCGACCTCAATCGTTTTGCAACAGAGGGCAGCGACTTTGCAAATGTAAAAATCATTAAAAACCCCGTGGTGATGGTTAAACTCGCGAAGAGCGATGTAACAGCCGCTGCTACCAGCATTACAATCAAGGGATACAAGTTCGACACACCTAACAGCCACCTTATAAGCGAAGGCACATTGGACACCCCCAAGCCCGTGGTTACCGACGAGAATTGCCAAGCATACACCATTACACCAAGCTGGGAAAAGGTTGCAAATGCCGACTACTACGAGATAGAGTTTGAGGGCAGAACATACACCACAATAAAAAGCAATGAACTGCTTTTTGAGGACCTAAAACCCGAAACCACATATAAATTCAATGTACGCGCTGTAAACAAAAGCGGCTCATCGGAGTGGGCAACAATTGAGAGCACAACAAAGAGCAACCCGCTTGAGTTTGCACTCACCGGCCTCGCGGCAACAACAACTTGCCGTAATCAAGGCGGACAAGGACCTAACCGCTTATTCGATTTTGAAGAGGGCAATATATGGCATACTGTCTATGGCGAGAGTTCCGTGCCATTTGACATGATTATCGACCTCAACGGCATGAGTACACTCGACAAGCTACACTATCTGGGCCGCGAGGATGGCGGTAACGGCACAATAACCAAGGCCGAGATAAGCTATAGCACCAACAAGGAGACATGGAGCGAGCCCGTGGCAGTAAATTGGGAGCGTACACCAGACACCAAAGTATTCACATTCGACAGCAACCCCAAAGCACGCTTCGTAAAGATTCATGTAAGCGAGGCTGTAGGCAATTTCGGTTCAGGCCGCGAAATGTATATATTCAAAGTTCCGGGCACAGAGACATTCCTCCCGGGCGATATCAACAAAGATAAGAAAGTGGATGAGAACGACCTCACATCGTACATGAACTACACAGGCTTACGCAGTAGCGACAGCGACTTTGAGTATGTAAGCATAGGAGATATGAACGAGAACGGCCTCATCGATGCATACGATATTTCTGTGGCAGCTACACGTATCGAGGATGGAGCCTATGCCAACCCTGCGCAAGTGGTTGCCGGCACCATAACTATTGCGACCGACAAAAAGAACTACAAGGCTGGCGAGGAGTTTGTTATTACCATCAAAGGAAAAGAGCTTGCCCACGTAAATGCATTAAGTCTCGCAATCCCATACAACGTAAATGAGTATGAATATATAACTGTAAACACCATTAACACTGCCAACATGAACAATTACACAAAAAACCGCATGCACGGCAATGGCACCACAGTTATATATCCTACTTTTGTAAACGTGGCAGACCAACCAACCCTCAACGGCGATATTGAGATTGCCACCATCACATTAAAAGCTAAAAAGAATATTAAATTCAATCTCACAGCCATTGATGGCGTAATTGTTGACAAAAACCTCAACTGCGTAAAGTTCTAAACCAAACACGCAGGATTGATACAAAAAGTGGTTACGCGCGCGTAACCACTTTTTGCGTATACATTCAATTATTTGTAAAAATAAAAAACATGTATATAAATAATATTCATTATCTTCGCGGGAGAAAATTGTTTTGCCGCAAAAAAAGATGGCAACAGGCATAAAATGAGATACAGATACGACGACATTGACATAAATATAGAGGTTGCAGGCGAGGGAGCTCCTGTGCTGCTGCTTCATGGCTGGGGGTGCAGTAATGAGATTTTCAAGCACCTCCAAGCTGTGCTTGCCACGCAGTACAAGGTATATAATTTCGATTTCCCCGGCTTTGGTGCATCACAGGAGCCGCAAACAGTGTGGGGCACCGAAGAATATACCCGCATGGTGGAGCAGTTTGTAAAGGATAACAATATACAGAGCCCGGCCCTTGTGGGGCACTCCTTCGGCGGGCGCATAAGCATCATTTATGCTTCGCGCAACCAAACGAGCCGCGTGGTGCTTGTAGATGCAGCCGGCATAAAACCCAAACGCCCGTTTAAGTACTACTACAAGGTTTACACGTTCAAAGCGCTGAAATGGCTCTGCTACACATTCCTGCCAAAGAAAACAGCCGATGCCATCATTGAGAAACGACGCAAGGGGGCCGGCTCGACCGACTACAACAACGCATCGCCCAAAATGCGCGCCATACTCTCAAAAGTGGTAAACGAAGACCTCACACATCTGTTGCCAAAGATTACAGCACCCACACTGCTCTTTTGGGGCAATATGGACACAGCCACACCGCTATCGGATGCAAAGACAATGGAAAGACTTATTCCCGATGCCGGCTTGGTTATCGCGCATGGCACAGGCCATTTTTCGTTCCTCGAAAATCAGGGACTATTTACACAGGTTATGAAGAGTTTTTTCAAGATAGCATAATACCATGAGCATATATACAATCATCACACTATTGCTCTGCGCAATATATTTTGGAGCGATATCGTCAAAGCACGATATTCACATGTTCCAGCTCAGTTCCTACCGTTACAGCCGCTACATGCGTTGGTTGGGGCAGGGAAACATTTGGAACAGTAACCGCACCCTTGCAACAGCTGTTATAGCCATTTCACTTATACCCAACCAAATAATTGCAACCATATTGGTGGCTGCCGCAATTGCATTCGTGCTGCTTGCAAACAGGTTTGGTAAAAAGAAAACGCAAAAAACGCCATTGGTATATACCAACAGAGTAAACAGGCTATACACCACCACCCTGCTGCTATATGTGGCAATAGTGGCAATTATGGCACTACTTGCACCCGCATACTCAATAATAACCGCAGCACTGCTCATTCTGTTGTCCGATGCAGTGATGCTTGCGGCCAATTTCATAAATACACCTATTGAGAAAGGCATAAACCGCCACTATTACAACGATGCAAAGAGAATAATAGAGAGCAACAAGAACCTTACCATAATAGGTGTTACCGGCAGTTTTGGAAAGACGAGTACCAAGAATTACCTTGCAAGCATACTTGCCGAGAAATACAACGTGCTTGTTACCCCCGGCAATTTCAACACACTGCTTGGCGTAATACGCACCATACGCGAACAGTTGCGCCCCTACCACCAAGTGTTTATTGTGGAGATGGGTGCCAAGCAACGTAACGACATAAAGGAGATTTGCGACCTTGTGCACCCAACCATAGGTATAGTAACCGCAGTGGGCGAAATGCACTTGGAGACTTTCAAAAGCGTGGAGAATATACAAGATACAAAATTTGAGCTTATAAATTCACTCCCCGCCACGGGCCTGGGTGTCATAAACACAGACTCACCCTACATAAAAAGCTATAACAAGATAACAAGCCCCTGCAAGGTTATAAAGTATGGTACCGACGACACTGCCCACTACCGCGCCACCGAGGTGCAGTACGGAGCAAACGGCCTATCGTTCAAATTAACCACCGGGCAAGGCGAGGAGCAATACACAAGCCGCCTTTTGGGCGAGGGTAACCTGCTCAACATATTGGGAGCCATCGCGGTTGCCAACCATCTGCAAGTGCCCCTGCAAAAACAGAAGAACGCAATAGCACGCCTGCAACCCGTGGAGCACCGCTTGTCGATGCGCAATTCGGGCGGCATCACCGTGCTCGACGATGCTTACAATTCAAACCCGCAAGGTGCAAAGATGGCGCTTAACGTGTTGCGCAATTTTGCCGTGGCCGAGGGCAACAAGCGCATTATCATAACCCCGGGGTTTGTGGAGATGGGCACAAGGCAGGCCGAGGCCAACCAAGGGCTCGGCGAGGAGATTGCCCGTTGCGCCGACTATGCCATTGTTGTAAACCAAACCAATCGCGATGCCATAAAGCAAGGCATTGACAAGGGCGGGATGAGCCCCGACAGATACTTCCTTGCCGATTCGCTTAACCAGGCACACGCACACCTTGCCACCATACTGAAGGCCGGCGATGTGGTGCTTTACGAAAATGATTTGCCCGACAATTTCAAGTAAACACTAAACCAATATACACCAAATTATCAAAGACCTGTCATTCTGAGCGAAGTGAAGAATCTAAAAAACAAATAAATTAACATACACAACGACAATGAAAATCAATGTAGGAGTAGTTTTTGGCGGGCGTTCCGTTGAAAATGAGATTTCGGTAATCACAGCCAATCAGGCAATGGCGGCAATGGACAGAGAGAAATATGACATTACCCCGATATACATTACAAAAACAGGTAAATGGTACACAGGCGACGCCCTGTTCAATGTAGCCAACTACCGCGACACAAAGAAGCTGCTTGCCATGTGCGAGGAGGTATATATGCGCCCCATCTACGGCGACACAAATCTCTACCGCAGCAACAAGGGATTCTTTCAAAAAGCAGTTGTAACCAAGTTGGATGTTATTCTCCCCGCCCTCCACGGCACAAACTGCGAGGATGGTACATTCCAGGGAGTGATGGAATTCTCGGGCATACCATACACAGGTTGCAACACCCTTGCATCGGCAAACGGCATGGACAAAATCACCATGAAAATGATTCTCAAGGAGTGTGGTATTCCTGTGATAGACTACTGCTGGTTCAGCGACAAGGAGTGGAGCGACAAGCAGGAGAGCACTGTGGCTATGGTTGAGGAAAGGCTCGGTTACCCTGTTATTGTAAAGCCTGCCAACAGCGGTTCAAGTGTAGGTATACGCGCTGCACACAACCGCGAGGAATTCTTGGATGCCGTGGATTATGCAATATCGTTCACCAGCCGCATAATCATTGAAAAATACGTACAAAAACTGAAAGAGGTAAACTGCGCCGTGCTTGGCAACTACTACGAGTGCGAGCCCTCGGTGTGCGAGGTGCCGGTGCGCAGTGGCGAGATACTCTCATATCAGGATAAATACATGAATGGTGGCGGCAAGCAGAGCCAAGGAATGCAATCGACCGTGCGCGAGATACCCGCCAACCTACCCAAAGAGAGCACCGATTTCATACAGAAAGCTGCCTGCGATACCTTCCGTGCCCTTTCGTGCGACGGTGTGGCTCGTATCGACTTTATCATAGACGAGGCTACCGACGAGATTTTTGTAAACGAAATCAACACCATCCCCGGCTCGCTTTCGTTCTACTTGTGGGAGTACAGCGGCTATAATTTCGGCACATTGGTTGACAAACTGATAGATATAGCCTTCCGCCGCAAGCAGGATGCAGGCTTCAAGGCTGTAAACTATGGCGAGAACATATTTGCAGCAGGTGGTGGCGGCGGAGCCAAGAACGGTGCCAAGATGGGCCCCAAAATGGGCGGTAAATTTGGTAAATAATATATACACCATAACGCAAGCAGCCCTTCCCGCAAAGGAAGGGCTGCTTGCGTTATGAATAGTCCTATTCAAGCCATTTGGTAAGAATCTTGAAGCGTCGCACAATGTGCCACAAGCCAACAAAAAGCATAGCCAAGCCAATGATATAATGCCAATAGCCTATACTGCTGCCACCACCCTCCACCACAGCCAGCAACAATATTCCTGTAATCACCTCAAAAAGAAACAAGAATGAGAGAGCAATGGTTATACGACTTTTATTCCTAAACCTTTTTACAAGTGCTTTGTACCATGACCAATGCTGCTTTATGTGAATTATACCTGCAATAAGAAACAACATCCCTGCCACGACATGCGCCACAGCCCAAATGTGCCACTCATCGTGGGTGGTAAAAGGAGCGACGTACAACACCACACCCGTAAAAGATATCGCTACAAACAGAGGAATAAGCGACAAATCGGTATACAAAAGCCTATTTTTACTCATAAAAGCAAACAAACTGCAAACTTTGCATAGTGGCAAGCCAAGAAGCATTTAATAATTTTGCAACAAAATTAAGGAGATACGTACAAATGAACAAATTAAAAAACATTATAATTTCTTAATTTTATAATATAAATATTATATTCTTGGGATATTAATGTTTTTTTGGCTATTTTTGCAATTAAACGCGAATAATTTTAAGAACTTAAATCATAATATTATGCCAAAACTCATCAACCACAGCATGTTGCTCGCAATCGTGGCGCTATTTGCCACAATGGGCAGTTTTGCACAAGTACATTTCGACAAAGGAAAACTGTACCACGTTTACACACAAGGTAAAAAGAACAACGTTGTTACCGAGAAGAAGGGTAACAAAGTGGGAACAACCGACTACGAGGAGCGCAACGCAGCCCAGTATTGGAAACTTTCAGAACTTTCGGGTAGCTGGCGCATAATCAACCCTGTAACCAACAATGCCATGCGCGCCGCAGGCAACAAAGTGGAACTTGGAGAGAACAATGGTTCAGACGAGGCTCAATTGTGGAGATACGAGGATGGGCTTCTCATTCCTACCAACAGTTCTACATTTGCTGCGGTTAAGGAAAAGGACGGCAGTATAGGCCTCATTCCAAAGGAGAAAGCCGTGGGCAACCCCGCTGCACAATTCACAATCGAAGAGTCGGAATTTGCAGGATTCGACGACGACCTCACATACCTCATTCGCTCCGTAGCCGACAACAAGGTGCTTGGTAACGGAGATTCGGGAGAAAACAACGCCCGAATCGTGAGCGAGGAAGCCGATGCCGACAACCGCGGACAATATTGGAGCATAAAGACAATAGACCCGTTTACTTTCGCTGTTGAGAACGCTTTTTATGGCCAGAATTTTGACGATGGCGGTGGCAACGCCTCTATCGACTACTTGCTGCAGTGGCCTGCAGTTGTAGGTATCTGGAATAATGCGAAATTTACATTCGAGCCTGTCAAGGACAACAAAGGCGCATACCGAATTATTTCAAAAGGCAAGGCCGACAAAATGTATACACTCATCAATGGGCAGATGAAATTAGTTGATTATAAAGCCGATGACAAAAACTCATGGTTCACATTCGAGCAGGTGGAGAAACCCAAAATAGAATCGCCCTATTGGGAGGATGAAACACGCTTTGAAGAGAACAAGGAGCGTGGGCACGCAACATATATGCCCTACGATAACGAGGCTGCCATGCTTGCCGATGCAGCTTACTACGCCACCCCTTGGACCGTGCCTGTAAACAATCGTTTCCAGAGCCTCAACGGCACTTGGAAGTTTAACCTTGTTTCCGAGCCATCACAACGCCCATTGACATTCTTTGAAGAGGGCTTTGATGTAAGTAATTGGGACAATATACCCGTACCTTCGAATTGGGAGATGCAGGGCTACGACAAACCCATATACAACAACGTGGAGTATCCCCACTCCAACACACCCCCGTTCATCAAAGCACGCCCCGGCTACAACGATGGTGGCAAGAACTACGGCATTAACCCCGTGGGCTCATACGTGCGCACATTCGAGATTCCCGAGAATTGGGACGGCCGCCGCACATTCATCCACTTTGGTGGTATCTATTCGGCAGCCTTTGTATGGCTCAACGGCGAGTATGTTGGTTACACACAGGGCTCTAACAACGTGGCAGAGTTCGACCTCACAAACTTCCTGAAAAAAGGCGAAAACAAGCTCGCCGTACAGGTGTTCCGCTGGTGCGATGGTTCGTATCTGGAGTGCCAGGATATGTTCCGCATGAGCGGTATATTCCGCGATGTATATCTCTACAACGTGCCCAAAGCAGCCGTGCGCGACCACTACATCACAAGCACACTCACCAACGGGCGCAAAAGCGCTACTGTAAATGTGCAACTCACTATTGACAACCGCGACTTCTGCCCCGATGGCAAACAGATTAAGGTAGCCCTCTACGACACAGCAGGCAAGCTTGTTGCAGCCGACACCATAAAGCAGGCAATGAAGGCAAAGATTGCCGCTCCCGAGGTTACAGCCACATTGCAGGTAAACGACATTGAATTGTGGAGCGCCGAAAAGCCCAACCTATACACAGTTCGCGTGGTACAGATGGACGAGCAGGGCAACGAGGAGATGGCATTCTCTACAAAATATGGATTCCGCGACATTGAGATAAAGAACTCTATCGTATATATCAACGGCGAGCGCGTATTCTTCAAAGGTGTGAACCGCCACGACACTCACCCCCTCTATGGCCGTGCTGTAACAACAGAATCCATGTTGCAGGATGTTCTACTTATGAAGCAGAACAACATCAACACCATACGTACCAGCCACTACCCCAACGCCGCACGCATGTATGCAATGTTCGATTACTACGGACTCTACTGCTGCGACGAGGCCGACTTGGAGGACCATGCCAACCAGAGCATCTCCGACCGCGAGTCTTGGATACCCTCATTCGTCGATCGTATTGACCGCATGGTATTGCGCGACCGTAACCACCCCTGCGTTGTTATGTGGAGCTTGGGTAACGAGGCAGGCAACGGTAACAACTTCGGCCCCTGCTACGATGCTTGTTACAAACTCGACAACCGCCCCGTTCACTATGAGGGAACCCGCAGCAACGGCAGCTACGGCGGCGGGCGCTTCTCCGATTTCTATTCTAAGATGTACCCCGGACAGGCTTGGATGCGCCAATACACCAACAACCTCGACAAGCCCATGTTCATCTGCGAATATGCCCACGCAATGGGTAATGCCATCGGTAACTTGCGCGAGTATTGGGAGCACATAGAAAGTTCAAACTCCTGCATCGGCGGTTGTATCTGGGATTGGGTGGACCAAGCTATCTACGACCCGCAGGAGATTAAAGACAGCCTCTATCGCCTGCACACCGGTTACGACTATCCCGGCCCCCACCAGGGCAACTTCTGCAGCAACGGCATCATACCCGCCACACGCCACGAGAGCGCAAAGCTCAAGGAGGTGAAGGCTGCACACCAATTCATAAAATTCTCTTTGGAGGGTATCGACAAAAAGAAGAACACAGCTACCGTTAATATAAAGAATACATATAACTTCACAAACCTCAATGAGTTCTACCTTGTTTACGAGGTTATGAAGAACGGCAAGATTGTCAGCAGTAAAAAGTGCAACCTACCCGCAGCCACCAATGGCGAGGAGGTTACATTGACTCTCAAACTATCGAAGGCCGCCATTGAGAAGGCCGAGAAGAACGGAACAGAAACAATGCTCAACCTTCGTGTAATGCACCGCGAAGCACAGCGCTTTGCAAAAGCCGGCCACGAGGTTGCCATCAAGCAATACACACTTGCCGAGCGTGCCCCCTTGGCAACCATCGCACCCGAGGGCGAGCCCCTCATGCAGACATCGGCATTGCACGAGGTAAAGATTGGCAACAGCAAGATTTCTGTTACTTTCGACCCCGAAACAGGCCGCATGACAAACCTTGCATTTGGTGGCAAGGAGGTTATTGCTGCCGGCGAAGGTTTCCTCTACGACAACCACCGCTGGATTGAGAACGACCGCTTCTGGAACACATCGAACGGCTTGGAGGCCAAGGGTACATGCACCGTTGAGAATGTGGATGGCAATACCGTTGTAAAGACCACACGCAAGGGCTCGCTTTGCGACACCGAGATTAACTACACCATCTACCCCCAAGGATTCATTGATGTAGATGCCAAGTTCATCCCCCACACCACCGAGTTGCGCCGTGCGGGCCTTGTATGCGGTATCGATTCCACACTGCACAATGTGAACTACTATGCATACGGTCCATGGGAAAACAGCAACGACCGCATCGACGGAGTATTGGTAGGCCGCTACACAACCACCGTTGCCCAGATGCCCGAACGCTATGTCAAGCCCCAGAGCACAGGCAGCCGCGAGGGATTGCGCGAGCTCACTCTCACCAACGACAAGGGCGAGGGTATAAAGATTGAGACCGAGGGCAAGGTATCATTCTCGGCTCTTCAATTCACCGACAAAGACCTCATGGACGGACAGCACATGTGGGAATTGACACCCCGCCCCTACACCGTGCTGCACCTCGATGCTTTCATGCGCGGAATAGGAAACGCATCATGCGGAGCCGACGTAGGCACAATGCCCATCTACTGCGTGCCCAACCAGCCCATGAGCTACAAGCTACGCATAAGCCCTGTAAAATAATAAGGAAGACCACACACGACAAAGCCTGCCCGCGGGCAGGCTTTGTCTTAATTAATAAAATATAGTGTATATATGAAACGAACCACATTTATACTGTTTGCTATTCTTGCAACAACCATACTGCATGCCCAATCATTTGATAACGATACCATAAAACGTGTTACAAACGACGAGGCCGCCAAGCGTGCCTTGCAGGTGGGGCGTGTGATGCAACAGGAGCGCGTATTTCTCCATTTCGACAACAGCGCATACTATCTGGGCGAAACAATGTGGTTCAAGGCATATATGAGCTATGGTACAAACGACCGCGTAACCACACCAAGCAAGGTGCTCTATGTGGAGTTGGTTGCCCCCGAAGGTTATGTGGTGGAAACAAAAAAATACAAAATAGACGAGAACGGGTGCTGCAATGGAGAATTTGAATTGAATCCGCTATTGCTGTCGGGATATTACGAGGTGCGCGCATACACACGCTATATGCTCAATTGGGGCAGAGAGGCTGTTTTCAGCCGTGTGTTCCCCATATTCGACAAAGTGAACGGCGACAACTGGGATTTCAAAAACATGCTCGACCGCAGACGTGGATTTATGCGCGACGGCAAGTGGATAAGCGCAGAACTGCCCGATGCAGAACTTAAATTCTACCCCGAGGGAGGCCACCTTGTCGATGGGCTCAAAAGCAAAGTCGCCTATGAACTGCGAGGATTGGATGGAGATTTTCTTAACAAGGAGATTACAATATACGCCGACAAAAACATACTGCTCACAACCGCCCCCACCCACTATGGCAAAGGCTGCTTTGAGATAACACCGCAAGCAGGTGTGAAATACACGGCAAAGGTAACGGCTGTAAACAAAAAAGAGAAAAGCAAAACATTTGAATTCAAACTGCCCGAAGTTGAAGAAGAGGGTGTAACCATAACCGCACAGGAGAGTGCCGACAGCATCAGTTTCACCATAAACAACAAATTCAAGGAGAGCGAGGAATATGCATTCAGCATATTGTACCGCGGTGCAATGGGCTATTACAAGAAGATAGCACCCGACGAAAGCATCAAAACCTTTACTCTGGGCAAAAAAGAGTTGCCCGAGGGAGTGAACAAGGCTATTGTATTCAATGGCAACACTCCGCTTGCCGAGCGCTGTTTCTTTATCATGCACGACAGCATACAGAAGAGCGACCGCAGCACCGTAAAACTGATTGTAAAGGGGAACAACGAGACTCTCGACGAACTATCCCTTGCCCCATACGAAAAAATCAATCTTAATATTGCACGTGAGGATGGCAAGCCCATACCCGCAAATGCCAACCTGTCGCTTGCGGTGAGCGATGCAGCCGGCCATGTGGAGACATCGTGGGACTACAACATTTACACCTATCTGTTGCTTGGCTCCGAGCTTAAAGGCTATATACCCAATGCCGCACAATACTTTGACGACAGCAACACAAAAAGAAAAGAGCAACTCGACCTCATTATGCTCACCAACGGCTGGACCGCATACGATTGGAGCAAGCTCACACAGCTACGCTTGGACAAAGTGCAACCGATAGAACGCGGTATCACCCTGAAAGGCACATTCTTTAGAAAGAACAGAGGCAGTGCCATGGGCAATATCGATGTAATAAACCTTATTCCACAGAAAAACAATCTTACACAACTGCTCATATCATACGATGGAAATGAGACCTCATCATACTCCTTCCGCACCGACAGCCTGGGCGAATTCATTGTGGAGACCAAGGATTTCTATGGCAAGCGCATTGCAGCCCTGCAACCGCAGACAACGATAAGGCAGAACGATAATATCAGATACGCGTTTGCACTCGACCGCTACTTCTCACCCGACTTTCGCCTATACGACTATTGGGAGCGCAATACAGGCAAGCCGATAGATGAAGACGAGACAAGCCAAAACGAGAGCCTCGTGCAGCTTAACCCGTTTGAATTTATGTTATCACAAGTGGAGGTTGTGAGCAGTGCCAAGAAGGAACCCAACTCGCGCCCGCCTCACAGCGAGATGCGCTTTAATTTCCTCGACGAGTGGGAGTATGCACAGGATGTAACATACCTTCGCGATATATATGCATACAAAGACAACGTATATAACCAAGCCCTTAAAGAGTTGGAAAGTAATTTCGTGGAAGAAGACGGCGACTTCATAGGCCAAATGCATGGTGCGGTGTCGCCATCGGGTATTGCAAATATACCAAGTAAAAATCTTCCTTTAGGACACATTAAATATATAGGCAACATCAGATACTTTAACAAAACAGATTCATTACCACAAAATTCTCATATATCGGAAGAATACAAGAATTCACTAACCGCAGCCGAAATTGTTACCAGCGCAATGCGACGCCACAACTATAATTGGGCCTATTGGGTTCAACTGATGGTTGTAAACGGCACATACGACTCCAACACCGCACCAATCCCCGACCTTGAATATCTGCGCGGAAAGATTGATGCCGAGAAGATGATGAACTTTAAGGAGTTTGTGATAAGGAGCGATGCAAAAACCCGCGAACAATTCGAGAATACATTCACATATTGGTCAAACTGCGCAAGAGCACTCGACAACAAAGATCCATTACAGAAATTTTATTTAGGATTTCTTTCGCAGCACTATATTTCGAACACATCGGGAGTAGATGGATTTCCATTGCCCGAGACCTTCAACTATACACTTCAATTATCCGAGCCCAAACACCCCAACTATGTCGCCTGCTTCATACCATACAGAGAAGATGAAAAAGCAAACGGCATAATACCCGACCTTGCAAACACATACGGTACAACACGCTACACCAGCATACAGGGCTACAACGAGAGCAAGCAGTTCTATTCACCCGATTATAGTAAGGCAAAGCCCGCCGCCGACAAGAAGGAGCACCGCCGCACCATCTTGTGGAGCCCGCAACTAACAACAAACAACGACGGCTCAATAAACGTGGAGTTCTATAACAGCTGTTCGTGCAACACACTCACAGTGGATATTACAGGCCGCGACGGACAGGCGTATTACAGCAACGATGTAGCCATGGCAACACGCATAAACAGCCATAGCACACAGCAGAAGAGTACCGACACAAGCCAACAAAGCAAGGGCGAGAGCGACGAGGACTACTTTGAACAAGCCATGGACCCCGAGCTGGAAAAGGCATGCCTCAAACATCACAATACAGCCATTGCCTATAAAAACCAGCAACGCTACAAAAACGCCATTGCAATATGGGCGGAGCTTGTAAAATACAACTATGCACCGGCAATAAACGAGATTGCACAATGCTACCTCAATGGCACCGGACTGAAAAAGAACGAACAGCAGGCAAAGAAATTCTTTGAAAACGCAGCAACAAACGGCAACCCCGGCGCACAATACGAACTTGCAATGATGTATAAAAACGGTATAGGTTGCGAGCAGAGCGACGAACTTGCCGCCACCTGGATGCGCCGTGCCTGCCTGCAAAAGGAGCCACGCGCGATGGTTCACAAAGCAAAGGAGCTGATAAGTACAGATGATGAAGCCGCAATAGAGCAGGCTACTGCATTGCTTGTCGAGGCTGTGCAAAGCGGCAATGCCGAAGCGCATTATGAATATGGCTTGCTACTGACGGGCCCCAACGATACAGGTAAAACCAACCCGGAGGCCATAAACCACATAAAAACAGCAGCCGAAAAAGGGTGGGAACAAGCTATGCTCTTTATGCTTTTCTACGAGCAGAGTGCCGGCAATTACAAAGAGGCATACCGCTGGGCAAAAACTCTGTCGCAAATGGGTAACCACATCGGTACCAAGCAGATGGCCGACTATTATTACAACGGGCAAGGCGTAAAGCGCGACAAAGAGCTTGCAAAGGACCTCTACCGCACTGCAGCCAACGCCGGCAACAAAGAGGCTGCAAAAATATTGGAAGGTCTATAAAAAACAGAGCGTCAAAAGCCAAAAAACAACAATTTGATGTAAATTTGCAAGAAGATAAAATAGTTTTAACCAAACAGGCATAACAGATAAAACATGATTACTTTTTTAATTTGCTTTGCGGCACTTGTAATAGCATATTTCACATACGGCACATACCTTGAGCGCGTATGTGAGATTGACGAAAAGAATCCCGTACCATCAAAAACCTTATACGACGGAGTAGATTACCTTCCCCTACCCCGATGGAAGATTTTCCTCATACAGTTGCTGAACATTGCCGGATTGGGCCCCATATTCGGTGCTCTGCTGGGTGCAGCATACGGCCCTGTGGCATTCTTGTGGATAACACTCGGCGGCATATTCATGGGTGCCATGCACGACTTTATTGCCGGAGTCATTTCGTTGAAGAACAACGGACTTAGCCTTCCCGAAATTATAGGTAAATACATGGGTAACGGCTCTAAAATGTTCATGCGCATAGCAGCCTTGCTGCTTATGGTGCTTGTGGGAGCAGTGTTCATGTCGCAGCCCGCCGAACTGATTGCAGCCAACATATCCTGCCCCGCACTTGAAAGCACCATGCACGGAACCATGAGCTGGGAGGTTTTTGCTGCACTTATGGTAATTTTGTTATATTATGTACTTGCCACAATACTGCCCATAGATAAAATCATCGGCCGTTTCTATCCGATTTTCGGAATGGCACTGCTCATTATGGCAGTGGGCATTTTGTATGTGCTGCTGGTTCACAGCGACCAATACGTTATACCCGAGCTCACATCGCTGCACAACTGCATAGCCGATGCAAAGAAATTCCCCATCGTGCCCATGCTCTTTACAACCATAGCCTGCGGCGCCATATCGGGTTTCCATGCCACACAATCGCCCATGATGGCACGTTGCATGACCAACGAGAAACAGAGCCGTTCGGTATTCTATGGCGCCATGATTGCCGAGAGCATCATCGCTCTTATTTGGGCTGCAATAGCAATGGCATTCTGGGGCGGTGTAGAGGGGCTTAATGCCGCAATTGCCGAGTATGGTGGCAGTGCAGCACGCCTTGTGAACATAATTTCGGTGCAGACACTCGGCAGTTTCATTGCCGCATTTGTGGTTGTGGGGGTTATCGCCTGCGCCATAACATCGGGCGACACAGCCTTCCGTTCGGCACGCCTCATTGTGGCCGACATGCTCAATATACCACAAAACACACTTGCAAAGCGTGTGGCAGTTTCACTGCCCCTCTTTATCGGTGGCTTGCTCATTATATTCGCCCTACCCTTCCAAACCATTTGGAGCTACTTTGCATGGATGAACCAGACACTCGCATGTATCACCCTATGGTGCATAACAATATACCTTGCAAAACACAAAAAACCTATTTTGATAGGCCTGCTGCCCGCACTCTTCATGACATATGTGTGTGCGTCGTATATATTCATTTCGCCCATGATGGTGGGAATGGAGAACAGAACAACAGCCTATATATTGGGCGGTGTGGTTACAGTGGCAATACTTGTGGCCGGCATTTATAAAATATTTACAGACAGAAAAGAAAAATAACAGATATTAAATACCATTTTTTTCTTTGACCTGAAAGACGAATTTGTTTATTTTGTAACAAAGAAACAACATCCATGAACAAAGAGAACATATACGGTAGCGTAGCACAACTGCAATGCGAGCCGCTCGACACGGTGCGAGTGGGCTTTGTGGGGCTTGGCGTGAGAGCCAAGCGTGCCGTTATGCGTATGATGCACATCGATGGGTGCTACATTTCTGCCATTTGCGACCTTGTCCCCGAGAATATCGAGGAGACGATGAACATTATTGCCCGACACAACGGCAGTGAGCCTACATGCTATTACAACACCGATGGATGGAAAAAACTATGCGACAGCCCCGATATTGACCTCGTTTATATCTGTACCGATTGGGCAAGCCACGCCGACATTGCCGTATATGCAATGCAACAGGGCAAGCACGTTGCATCGGAGGTGCCCGCTGCCACAACCATAGCCGATTGCTGGCGCATAGTGGATACAGCCGAAAAGCAACGCCGTCATTTTATAATGTTGGAAAACTGCTGCTACGACGAATTTGAACTTTGCGTGCTCAACATGGCACAAAAAGGGGTGCTTGGCGAGATTATACATGCCGAGGGCTCATACCTGCACGACCTGCGCGACCGCATTGCCACCAATGACGAGGGCGGGCGCAAATGGAGTAATTGGCAAGTGGAATTCATGAGCAAGCACAACGGCAACCCCTACCCTACACACGGGCTTGGCCCCATTGCCCTGGCAATGGGCATAAACCGTAGCGACAGGATGAAGAGTATTGTATCCTGCTCGTCCAAAATGGTGGGCGACAGCAGCCTGCGAGGCAACATGAACAGTTCTATTATTACAACCGAGAAAGGACGTACCATTCTTATACAGCATTGCATCACCCTGCCCCGCCCATACAGCCGTGCATTTGCAGTGAGCGGCACCGAAGGATATGCACAAAAATATCCCGTACAGATGTTTGCTTTTGCACCAGACAGCGACAATACAATAATGGGAGAAGAGTGCGCCGAACTGCTTGAGAAATACCGCCACCCCTTCGTTGCCCAATATAAGGAGCGCGGCACCGAATTATGCGGCCGCCGATGGATAGATTATGCAATGGACTGCCGCCTCATACATTGCCTGCGCAACGGACTGCCACTCGATATGAATGTGTACGACGCAGTCCTTTGGAGCAGCCTTGTGGAACTTACGGATATATCGGCACGCAATAGCGGTGCCCCTGTGGAGATTCCCGACTTCACACGCGGACACATCATAGAAAGCGATACACTGATATTCTCATAATAAACTGCTATATACCCCAATAAATGGGCATATAGCAGCATATACCGCAACCATTACCATGAAACACGTTATTTTCACATACATTACAGCTGTAATTTATCTGTTCTGCTCACTCCCTTGCAGTTCACAAAGCGAGAACACACAAGCAACAGACAGCGAAAAGGACATTATTGGCACTTGGCAAAAATGTTCAATAGTAAAAGACCAGGAAGGCAACGAACAGGTAGATATAGAGCCCTACATAAAAACCATCTATGCCGACGGCACGTATCGTGAGATAAGCATAAGAAGCGAATATACAAACCGTTCGATAAACAAAGCAGGCGAGTGGGAAATAATCAACGACAGCACATACAGCGAAAAAGCCGCCGGCAAAACCTCCACATACAAATACAGCTACTATGATGCCGGCAAGAATATCATGATATCCGAATTTTCCGCTCCCGAAACATCTAAAAAAGAGCCAAGCTATTGGCTCAGATTCAAAGAACTGCAAGGTGCGCAAATGAGTAGAGCGCAACAACCAAACAACAGCACCGACATCGCAGCCCCCATTATCGGTACCTGGCAGTGGCAAGCTATTGTAACAGACGAAAACGGAGAAGAAAGATTAAAATCGCACCCTGTAATAAAAACAATAAATGCAGATGGCACATACAGCACAATGATTTATTACAGCAACACCACAAACGGTGCCATAAGCCAAGTGGGAAAGTGGGAAATAATCAACGACAGCACATACCACGAGAAAATAGACAAACACATTAACGACAAATTAGACGGTAGTATTTCAATCATAAATTACAGCTTCACCGATGAGGATAAAGAGGTTATGAGAATTGAATATACAAATTCAAAATTAACCAATAAGGCTACTGAAATATGGCAGAAGTTTGAGCCATTGAAAGAGAGTACATTTAAGCTGAAATAATTAATCATCACAAAAAATGAAGGCTTTCACATTCAACTCGCTAATTATAATATCTGCCATATTGTTTCATTCACTTGCATGCAACGCGCAGGATATAAGCAATGTAAGAGTATCGGTAAACAGTAATGGGCACACAAGTTCCATGCGAGCATACCACAACGAGCCCATTTATACCACAGCCGATGTAATGCCCGAGTTTGCGGGAGGCGAGGATTCGCTCTTCGACTATATAAAACAAGCTATAAAATACCCTAAGAAATGCCGAGAGGCAAACATCGAAGGATGCACATCGGTTATTTTCGTCGTAACCTCAAAGGGCAAAGTAAAGGATGTGAGAGTTCGTGAAAGCAGCGGGAACAAGAAACTTGATAAAGAGGCCGTAAGAGTAATAAGGAAGATGCCGCAACTGGCGCCCGCAAAACTAAACAACGAGAATGTAAGCGTAATGCTCACCGTGCCTGTAAAATTCAAAATAGACAATCAAGATTAATCAAACAGATACACAGCAAAATACATTTTACAGCTGGGTAACAAGAAAATCCGTAAAGCGACACATCAACGCGCTTTGCGGATTTTTCCATCCTCCACAATAACTTTTTCTTCATCGCACAACGTGCGCAACAGCACTGCCATGCGGGCTCGGGAAAGGCCAAGTCCATCGAGTTCTTGCGGATTATGCAGTTTCCCATCGGCAAGCAACTGCATTACAAGCGACACATCGGCAGAGGTAACAGCAAGCGGCTTATCCTCGGCACGACGGGCCACACACACATCGCAACGGCCGCAATCATCGGCATCAGCCTCTCCAAAATACTCCAAAAGCAGGCGGCTGCGGCACTTATCGTCGCTCACTGCATATTTTATTATGGAGTTCAAGCGGGTGGCAAACGCTGCGCGACGCTCCTCGTACACCTCGGGAGCAAAGTGAAGGTCTTTCGACAACACGCGGTGGCGTGTAAAGGTTACTATTGGACACCGCTTTGAGGGAGCATACTGCACTAACCGCTTTTGCGACAGCGATACAAGTATCTCGTACATACGGTGGCGGGTGAGTTTTGTTACACGCGACAGGTAGCGCTCATCAATAAAAGCAAAATCGCTGAATAAACCGCTGTATGCACGCATTATGGCATTTACAAGCAGCTCGTAATCGGCAGGCAGCCCCTTAAAGCGATAGAGCGAGTCTTTATCCACAATAAAACGCACGCGCGATGCATACTCCATCTCCTCCACATACTCCAAATAGCCCATGCGGGTGAGTATGCGCAATGCGCTGTCGGTGGGCAGCATGGGCAGATGATATTTTTTGCAGAAATCGGCCAAGCCGAACTCAAATGTGCAATTAAGGCCATCGTGCAGAGCCATTTGATAATAGTAACATATATCATCATAAACCTCGCATATAAACTCTTTTGAGGGGTAATTGTCGGACAAGCGGCGGGAAACCACCTGCTTGTCGATGCGGTTGAACAGCACCACGGCATAGGCGCGGTTGCCATCACGCCCCGCGCGGCCTGCCTCCTGGAAATAGGACTCTATGGAGCCGGGCAGGTCCATGTGCACAACCAGCCGCACATCGGGCTTGTCAATACCCATTCCAAAGGCGTTGGTGGCAACCATCACACGCGAACGACCGCTCTTCCAGGCATCCTCGCGCGCATCCTTGGCCTCGGGCGATATACCCGCATGGTAGAATTCTGCCGTAATACCATTGGCGACAAGGAATTCGCACACCTCCTTGGTCTTTTGGCGGTTAAGGGTATATACTATTGCCGAGCCCTCTATGCGCGAGAGTATATGCAGAAGTTCTTGTTGCTTGTTCTCGGTGTGGCGCACTACATATACTAGATTCTTGCGCTCAAAGCTCATGCGATAGCAGTTCTCTTGCTTGAACAGCAGCTGCTGCTGAATATCCTTCACCACCTCGGGGGTGGCTGTGGCTGTGAGTGCAAGCACGGGCACTTGCGGAAACAGGTCGCGCAGCTCCTTTATGCGACGATAGGCCGGGCGAAAATCGTGCCCCCATTGCGAGATGCAGTGCGCCTCGTCTATTGTTATGAGGCTCACCGGTACCTTGCGTATTTTTGTGAGAAAAAGGTCGGACGATATACGCTCGGGAGATATATAAAGGAATTTATAATCGCCAAAGATACAATTTTCAAGGGCTATGATTATTTCACTGTTCTTCATGCCCGAATATATTGCGGCAGCCTTAATGCCACGGCTGCGCAGACCCGCTACCTGGTCTTTCATCAAGGCTATGAGCGGGGTAACCACTATACAAAGGCCGTCGGTGGCAAGGGTGGGTACCTGAAAGGTAATACTCTTGCCACCACCTGTGGGCATGAGGCCGAGTGTGTCGCGCCCACTGCCTATGCTCTCGATTATCTCGCGCTGAATACCGCGAAAATCATCGTATCCCCAATATTTTTTAAGGATTTCCCTATACTGCATATCCCCTCAACGAGTGGCCTTGGTGTGAATGCTCTCTATCTGCAACTGCACCTCGCCATGCTTGTAGGCATTATCTTCGAGTGTGTAGCAGATATCGAATGATTGCTTCGACTTTATATACTTGGCCTGCCTGCTCTGCCCGAATGCAATGCCGTTTATTATGGTGTTCGACTTGTTATCGACCAGCTCCAGCTTTATATGCTCCTGCTTGCGCCCTACCACCTTGCTTGTGCCATAATCGCACACGTTGCGAGTACAGAAGATGGGCTTGGTGTTGTCGGGACCGTGGGGGCTGAACTTTTTGAGGTCGTTGAAGAACTTGCGGCTTATCTGGTGAAAATCGAGCTCCGCATCTATTTCAATCACAGGGTCGGTATGTTCGGGGAGGATATTTGTTGTTACAAACTCCTCGAAACGGGCTGCAAAGGCATCGATATTGCTCACCTTCAAAGAGAAACCGGCGGCGTATGTGTGCCCGCCGAAGTTTTCGAGCAGGTCGCGGCAACTTTCTATTGCCTTATACACATCGAAACCGGCCACCGAGCGTGCCGAGCCTGTGGCAATATCGCCTGTGCAGGTGATTACCACTGCGGGGCGGTGATATACCTCGGTGAGGCGCGATGCCACTATACCTATAACACCACGATGCCAATCCTCGTTGAAGATTACTATCGCACGGCGTTCGTCAAAACTTTCAAGGTTCTCCACTATGCTGTTGGCCTCCTCGGTCATGCTCTTGTCGAGTTCCTTGCGTGCCTCGTTGAATTCGTTAATCTGCTCGCTCATCATCAGCGCAGTGGGCAGATTGTTCTCTATGAGCAAATCCACGGCCACCTTACCCTGCTGTATGCGGCCCGAAGCGTTTATACGGGGACCAATCTTGAATATTATATCGTTTATGCTAACCTCCTTGTCGCGCAAGCCACACACCTGTATAATGGCTTTGAGGCCTGTGCTTGGTGCATGATTGAGCTGCTTGATGCCATGGTAGGCAAGCACGCGGTTTTCGCCCATTATGGGTACGAGATCCGATGCAATGCTCACAGCCACAAGGTCGAGCAAAGGGTATAGTTGCTCGGGGGCAATGCCATTGTCGGCCGCAAACGCCTGCATAAATTTGAAGCCCACACCACAGCCCGACAAGTGGGGATAGGGGTATGTGGAATCGGGGCGTTTGGGATTGAGAATAGCCACTGCACAAGGGAGTTCTTCATCGGGTACATGATGGTCGCACACAATGAAGTCTATGCCAAGTGATTTGGCATAGGCTATCTCCTCTATTGCCTTTATGCCGCAATCGAGTACAATTACAAGTTTTACATCGGTTGAATAAGCGTAATCGACACCTCTGCGCGAGATGCCATAACCATCCTCGTTACGGTCGGGAATATAGTAATCTATATTCGACGAGAACTGCTGCAAGAACTTATACACAAGCGCAACGGCTGTGGTACCATCGACATCATAGTCGCCATATACCAAGATGCGTTCCTTGCGGCCCAAAGCCCTGTTGAGACGCTGCACAGCCACATCCATATCATTCATTAGAAAGGGATCGTGCAAGCTCGACAGACGCGGGCGGAAAAAGTTCTTTGCCTCGGCCACGGTAGATATACCGCGCTTAATGAGCAAGCTGCAAAGTATGGGACTGATGTCCAACTCCGCAGATAGCGCCCTAGCTGCTGCAGTCTGTTCGTATGTCGGAGGTTGATATTTCCATTTTTGGCCCATTATATGTTATTTTTATTTTTGCATTGCTCGGCGAGAACCATCCCATATAAACGCCTATGACTGCAATCCCGTTCATTTTCAACCACACATTGCGTGCTTTAATGCACCGCTTGCACACAAGCATCTTTCACTACAGCTGGGAAAACACCCTATTCCGCGCAAGATAATTCTCTCAATTTGTAAAGATACGGAAAATGCAACAAAAAAACCGTTGATTCTGCAATTTTTTTTGCAGAATCAACGGTTTTTATACTCTGTTCTCGGATTTTACCCAAAACCCGGCGCCATACAAGATTTGCACTTGCAAAAAATAGGCGGCCCACAAGCCGCCTATCAATCACCTATAAGGGTGTATTACTTTATACCAAGTTTCTTGCGAATATCCTTGGGAATAGCATTCTTGTGAACAACGATGTTCATTGTCTTGTAGCGTGCAAATGCCTTTGAAGCATACCATATACCTTTGTACTTGCCGGCATTGCCCCATGAATTCTTAACCATGTAGTACTCTACACCATCCTTGTCCTTGGCTATACCGTAAATCTGCATACCGTGGTCGTCTGTGGTTTCCCAATTGTCGTAAGCCACCTGACGCTCCTCCTGTGTGCACCACTTCTCGGTAGAAGGTTTGGGAGTGTTCTTCTTGTCGGCATCGCTCAATTTGAGCCATTTTGCCATATCCGAACCCTCGAAGCTTGCGCTCTTGGCTGCATCGGGCATTGTAGCCTTGCCGTCGCGTGAGAAACCGCTCTCGCTCACGTCGCTACCCCATGCAATAGTATAGCCCTCCATGATGGCGTGGTCGAACACCTGCATAAACTCGTCGATGGGAAGGTTGTAAGATGTTGCCCAACGCCAGTTGTCCTGAATCTCAAGAACGAAAGGCTCGTAGAAGGGGTGATGTGTGTAAGAGGTCAATGAGATATAGTCATCGGCATTGAGGCCAAGAGACTCATAGAACGATTTGGGAGTATACTCCTTGCCTTTGTATGTAAACTTCTCGGGGCGCTCGCCAAGATAGATATCGTGAATCTCCTCGATACACTTTTTCCACAAAGGCTGCTTGTCGGCACCTACCTGAAGGTCGCGATGCTTGCCCTTGGCAATGGCAGCAACAACAGCATCGGCAACGGCAGAAAGCTCGTTGTGGTTGCTCAATGTATCGCCGTACATAACACCGGGACGCATTTCAGCCTCGGGAACAAGACCAAAAGTCTTCATACCGTAGATTACATCGTAGAACGAGCCACCCTGCGAGAAAGAGGCATCGCCATGTGTGCGCACAGCCTTGTCGGCACGGTCGAGATAGGTATTGTGAACGATATACATTTCGGAGAAATCGTACTCACCCTTGCCCATACGAAGCAACTCCGACTCAATAAAAGCAAGTGAAGAGTAGCACCAGCAGGTACCTGCACGATTCTGGTTCTTGATGCTTGTAATGGGATTTTCCTTAACCACTGTGAATTCAGGCTCGTTTTTCTTCTCTGCCTCCTGCGCAAACAAGTTTACACCGGCAAATGCGAGCGCAATCAATAAAAATGTTTTTTTCATCTGTTATTCTTCTATATTATTAGTACTGTTTTTCATAGCCTCTGCAATCTTGTTCTCCAACTCCTCGGCAAGCTCGGGATTATCGGCAAGCAGTGCTTTTGTGCGGTCGCGACCTTGCGCCAGCTTGGTGTCGCCATAGCTGAAGAAAGAACCACTCTTTTTTATCACACCATACTGAACACCCAAATCCACGATTTCGCCCACGCGGGAGATACCCTCGCCAAACATGATATCGAATTCGGCCTTGCGGAAGGGAGGAGCCACCTTGTTCTTTACAACCTTCACACGTACTTGGTTACCTATTGCATCCTCGCCATCTTTAATCTGGCTAACGCGACGGATATCCAGGCGCACCGATGAGTAGAATTTAAGAGCGTTACCACCGGTTGTAGTTTCGGGGTTACCGAACATGATACCTATTTTCTCGCGCAGCTGGTTGATGAAGATACAGGTGGTTTTTGTCTTGCTTATGGCCGATGTGAGCTTGCGAAGTGCCTGCGACATAAGACGTGCCTGAAGGCCCACCTTGTTATCGCCCATCTCGCCCTCAATCTCGGCCTTGGGAGTGAGCGCAGCAACGGAGTCGATAACAATGATATCTATTGCCGACGAACGGATAAGCTGCTCGGCAATCTCCAATGCCTGCTCGCCGCAGTCGGGCTGCGAGATAAGCAGGTTATCTATATCAACGCCCAATTTCTGTGCATAGAAGCGGTCAAAAGCATGCTCGGCATCGATGATGGCGGCAATGCCACCCATCTTCTGCGCCTCGGCAATTGCGTGTATTGCAAGGGTTGTTTTACCCGATGACTCGGGGCCGTAGATTTCAATTATACGACCACGTGGGAAACCGCCAACGCCAAGCGCGGCATTAAGGCCTACCGACCCTGTGGGGATGACATCGATATCTTCGTAGTTGTCATCACCCAACTTCATAATCGAGCCCTTACCAAAGTTCTTCTCTATCTTGTCCATTGCAGCCTGCAAAGCGCGCAGCTTTTCGTTGCCTGCAATGTTTTCCAATTCCTCTTTTTTTGCCATTGTTCTATTTCCGTATTTTATTAAAGTTCGAGGTCTTTGTCAAATTCTTCGTGCCAAGGCAGGCCCTGGATATTCAACTGCTCCATGAAGGGATCCGGGTCGAACTGCTCCACGTTCCACACACCGGGTTTGCGCCACAAGCCTTTGAGGAACATCATGGCACCAATCATGGCGGGAACACCCGTGGTGTAGCTCACACCCTGCATGCCGGTCTCTTTGTATGCAGCCTGATGGCTGCAGTTATTATACACATAATAGGTGCGCTCCTTGCCATCCTTCACACCACGTATGCGGCAACCGATAGAGGTCTCACCCTCGTAGTTCTCGCCAAGGTCTTGGGGATTGGGAAGAACAGCCTTCAAGAACTGCAAAGGCACAATCTTCATGCCGTTGTAATCAATCTCGTCGATACGAGCCATACCGATGTTCTGAATTACGCGCAAGTGAGTGAGATACTCCTGGCCGAATGTCATCCAGAAACGGGCACGCTTGATTGTGGGGAAATTCTTTGTGAGCGACTCAAGCTCCTCGTGGAAGAGCAGATACGACTCGCGAGGGCCGATATTGGGATATGTGATAGGCTGATGAATCTCCAATGCACCAGTCTCAACCCACTTGCCATCCTCGTAGTAACGGCCGTTCTGAGTAATCTCGCGGATATTGATTTCGGGGTTGAAGTTTGTGGCAAATGCCTTGTGGTGGTCGCCGGCATTGCAATCAACGATATCAAGATAGTGAATCTCGTCAAAATGATGCTTGGCAGCATATGCTGTATATACGCCACTCACACCGGGGTCGAAACCGCAACCAAGAATGGCTGTGAGGCCGGCCTCTTTGAAACGTTCGTGGAATGCCCATTGCCAGCTATACTCAAAGTGAGCCTCATCCTTGGGCTCATAGTTGGCTGTATCAAGATAGTTTACGCCGCACTGCAAGCAAGCCTCCATGATTGTGAGGTCTTGATAAGGGAGTGCCACGTTAATAACAATTTCGGGTTTGAAACTATTGAACAGTTCAACCAACGCCTCAACACTGTCGGCATCAACCGCAGCTGTTTTGATATTGGGATTACCGATAGCCTTTACTATTGCATCGCACTTTGAACGTGTGCGGCTTGCAATCATGATATCTGTAAAAACATCGCTATTCTGTGCCACCTTGAAAGCAGCAACTGTACCTACGCCACCGGCGCCGATAATTAAAACTCTTCCCATTTTAATAATTAGCTAAAGGTTTATAATAAATTTATTGTTTTCTTCACAAAAAGTATCGCAAATATAGTACAAAAGCAAGCAAAATGCAAATCATACATTATAAATAATACAAACAGCTACAGCACGCTATGCGCACAATGACATTGCGCGCAACTAAAACAGAGAATAAAGAGTAAGCGACTGACATATTGTCTGCCATAATGGCATATTCCCACGCCGAAATTTGCCAAAAAGTTCACTTTCGGCAAAAATCAGGCAGAAAAAACAGTTTGGCACACAGTTTGCTCCTTAATCGGTGAGCGCGAACAAAAGCGCAAACAAACAAGTTGAATAATAAATTAAAAAAGAATAGAATTATGGGAAAAATTATTGGTATTGACTTAGGTACTACTAACTCATGTGTATCGGTTTTTGAGGGCAACGAGCCCGTGGTTATCACAAACAGCGAAGGCAAGCGCACCACTCCTTCAATTGTTGCATTTGTAGATGGTGGCGAGCGCAAGGTGGGCGACCCCGCAAAGCGTCAGGCCATCACAAACCCCCAACGCACAATCTTCTCTATCAAGCGTTTCATGGGAGAGAATTGGCAGCAGGTGAGCAAGGAGATTACACGCGTACCTTATAAAGTAGTTGAGGAGAACAACATGCCCCGCGTGGATATCGACGGCCGCCTCTACACACCCCAGGAGATTTCGGCAATGATTCTTCAGAAGATGAAAAAGACCGCCGAGGACTACTTAGGACAGGAGGTAACAGAGGCTGTTATCACCGTGCCCGCATACTTCTCCGACTCACAGCGTCAGGCAACAAAAGAGGCAGGACAGATTGCAGGCCTCGATGTTAAACGTATTGTGAACGAGCCCACTGCAGCCGCACTTGCATACGGCGTAGATAAGGCAAACAAAGACATGAAGATTGCCGTGTTCGACCTTGGTGGCGGTACATTCGATATCTCAATCCTTGAGTTCGGTGGCGGTGTGTTCGAGGTTCTCTCAACAAACGGAGACACACACCTCGGTGGCGACGACTTCGACCAGGTAATCATCGATTGGCTTGCCGATGAGTTCAAGAACGAGGAGGGTGCCGACCTTAAAGCAGACCCCATGGCATTGCAACGTCTTAAAGAGGCTGCCGAAAAAGCAAAAATCGAGCTTTCATCAACAACCTCTACCGAGATTAACCTCCCCTACATCACCGCAACAGCAACAGGTCCCAAGCACTTGGTTAAGACACTCACACGTGCAAAATTCGAGTCTTTGGCACACAACCTCATCCAGGCATGTTTGGAGCCTTGCAAACGCGCTATGAGCGACGCAGGCCTCAACAACGCAGATATCGACGAGGTAATTCTCGTAGGTGGTTCTACACGTATCCCCGCAGTGCAGAACATCGTTGAAGAGTTCTTCGGCAAAGCCCCCTCAAAGGGCGTGAACCCCGACGAAGTGGTAGCAGTGGGTGCAGCCATCCAGGGTGCAATCCTCAACAAAGAGGGCGGTGTGGGCGACATTGTATTGCTCGACGTTACTCCCCTTTCAATGGGTATCGAGACACTCGGCGGTGTGATGACAAAGCTCATCGATGCCAACACCACAATCCCCTGCAAGAAGAGCGAGACCTTCTCTACCGCAGCCGACAACCAGACCGAGGTTACAATCCATGTATTGCAGGGCGAGCGTCCCATGGCCAACCAGAACAAATCCATCGGACAGTTCAACCTCACAGGCATTGCCCCCGCACGCCGCGGTGTTCCCCAGATTGAGGTAACATTCGATATCGACGCAAACGGTATCCTCAAAGTATCGGCAAAGGACAAAGCAACAGGCAAAGAGCAGGCTATCCGCATCGAGGCCTCATCGGGATTGAGCAAGGAGGAGATTGAGCGCATGAAACAAGAGGCCGAGGCAAATGCCGATGCCGACAAGAAAGAGCGCGAGAAGATTGACAAGCTCAACCAGGCAGACTCTATGGTGTTCCAGACAAAGAACCAGCTGAGCGAGCTTGGCGACAAGATTCCTGCAGACAAAAAGGCACCCATCGAGGCAGCAGTTCAAAAGCTCGAGGAGGCTCACAAGGCACAAGACCTCGCAGCCATAGACGCAGCAACTGCCGAGCTCAACAACGCATGGCAGGCAGCTAGTGCCGAGATGTATGCACAGAGCGGTGCTCAGGGTGCACAAGGCGCACAGGGCGGCCAGCAGAACGCAGGCGGTGCACAAAGCAGCAACGACGATGTTCAGGACGCAGAGTTCGAGGAAGTGAAGTAAACACACCCTCCAAATAACTAAACAGACAAAAGGCGAGCATTTTTGCTCGCCTTTTTCTATGGAGGATGATAAACTGAGTGTAGTAATAGTTTATAACTATATCTCTTCTTTTTCTCTTCTTATCTCATCCAACACTCTTCCATTATAAGAAAAATATCTTGCTCCTTGATATGCGCCGGAAGTGTTACGTTGTTCATCAGGCATAAAGGTCCCTACAAAAGGAGAAAGTTTGTAAATACGCCCTTCATATTCTATACTATCTTCAGAAGCAACCTTCACAACCAAGCCGGTTGGATTAAAAGTAATGTTTTCGCCTATCTTAATCCCGCACATAGAAAATTTGAAACGAGAGCGTTTTACCTCGCGCCTATGAGTTTCTTTTGACTCTTCGTTTATAATAGGTTTATTATCTTTGTACAGAACAATCTCCACATCATCGATAATTTTTGCTATATCATAAAAAATATCAAGGGCAACCATAGGAGGTACATTAAAAAACTCACGACTTTGGCGTATGCGTAAATCACTTAAGCGATCAATATTTTTATGCACCAACTTTTCCACTTCGTTATATTTCAAAGTTTTCATTGTTGCAAAGATCTCAAATGGCAAAGGTACTGCCGTATTATCAAGCTCCTTACTCCTTACATCAACAGGTCGCGAGCTCTTGCCTATCTTCACCCAATCTTCACGAAAACTTGGATTTGTTAATATATAGACATATCCGGGTTCTTTGTTACTCATATTAAGATACTTATGGTAAAAATAATTATTTCATTTTGATAATACACTATCAGTAAACCAAATCGTTTACTGCTTAAATCTTATAAACCTCTCCGTTACAATCACATTTCCTACGGAGTCTATATCTTGCAATATAAGGGTATCGGTATCAACCGCTATCCTGAATTTCTTGGGAATGGTACATTTTACACCATCTTGGTCAAAGAGAAAATTCAAATCTATACACGAATCGCCCGGTTGCCATGCTATGCCGCAACGATAAACATCGTCAACAAAGATAAAGCCGGTACTGTCCTCATTGAACATCAATTCCCACTTGCCATCGCGTTGCGGTTCTTGCAACACCCACATGCCAAGCATATCACTATAATCACGCGTTGTGCGTTCCGCTTTATTACCACTGCACGCCACCATAAACAGCATGGCGGCTCCTATGATTGAAAATAGTATCGTTCTCATAATCAGCTATGTCTTTCGGCGAGCTCGCGCTCCATATCCTGTAATGTAAATCCCATCTGTTCGTTAAGCACCAGCAGGTGATACACAAGGTCGCACGCCTCGTAGAGATATCGTTCCTTGTTACCATCTATAGCCTCTATAACTGTTTCCACAGCCTCTTCGCCTACCTTCTGTGCAATCTTGTTCACACCCTTGTTGAACAGGTGTGTGGTGTATGAGCCTTCGGGCATGGCGGCATGGCGACCTTGGATTACCTTTTCCAATTTGCGGATGAAGCCCTCGGTTTCGGGGGTATCGAAGCAGGCTGTTGTTCCACGATGACAGGCCGGGCCATAGGGCTTGCCCATTATAAGCAGGGTATCGTTGTCGCAATCGGGGTACATCTGCACTACCTCGATAAAATTCCCGCTTGTTTCACCCTTGGTCCACAACGCATTGCGCGAACGACTGAAGAATGTGGCTTTGCCGGTTTCAACGGTTTTTTCGAATGCCTCTTGGTTCATATATGCCACCATAAGCACTTTTAATGTAGAGTAGTCCTGTACCACCACGGGCAAAAGACCATCGCTGTTTTTTGTCAAATCAAAATCTGAAAATTTCATATCTTAAAATCTTATTTTATTATTATCTCTAATTACCATTTCAACAACCGAAACGAGCCCTCGCCATACAAAACAGAAGCACTTCGTTCGGTATGAAAATGCTATAATCTAACTTTTATATTCTGCTCGCGCAACTCCCTTTTCAATGCCTCGACGGTTATTTCGCCATAGTGAAATATGCTTGCAGCAAGGGCGGCATCGGCCTTTCCCTTTGAAAGGACATCGGCAATGTCGCCTACGCTGCCGGCTCCGCCCGATGCTATTATGGGAATGGATAGTTCCGATGCGAGGGCTGCAAATGTGTCGCATGGATAGCCGTTGCGTGTGCCATCGTGGTCCATGGAGGTAAAGAGCAGCTCGCCCGCACCACGTTCCTGCCCTTCGCGAGCCCACGAAAAGAGTTCCTTCTCGGTGAGTTGGCGGCCGCCATGTGTTGTTATGCGCCACACACCATCTATCTGCTTGGCATCAACCGCAAGCACCACGAATTGGCTGCCATACTTTGATGCAATCTCGTCTATCAACTGCGGGTTACGCACCGCTGCGCTGTTTATTGAGATTTTGTCGGCACCGGCATCGAGCAGGCGGGCCGCATCATCAATAGTGGATATTCCGCCCCCCACGGTAAAGGGGATGTTTATATTCGATGCTATGCGCTCCACAAGCGAGGTAAATGTGTTGCGCCCCTCGACGGTGGCACTGATGTCGAGATAGACAAGTTCATCGGCACCCTGGCGGGCATACATACGCCCAAGCTCCACGGCATCGCCCACATCCTGCAAGCCCACAAAGTTCACACCCTTCACGGTGCGCCCCTCTTTCACATCGAGGCAGGGGATTATTCGTTTTGCAACCATAGCTCCAAATCTTTAAGGGTTATGCGGCCTTCATAAATGGCCTTGCCTATAATAACGCTGTGCAGACCAAGCTCATGTGCCTTGCGAATATCATCCATTGAACTGATACCGCCGCTCAATGTGGTATCAACGGTGGGGAATTTCTCTTTCAGTTCCACATAGAGCGGGAAGTTGGGGCCTTGCAACATACCGTCTTTTGATATATCGGTACAAATAAGCTGTTTCAGGCCAAATGGCAGGAAGCACTCGATTATCTCGTCGATGCTCACTTGCGACTCTTTGAGCCAGCCATGAGTAGCCACCTTGCGCCCGCGCACATCGGCACCGAGAATAACATGCTCTGCACCATAGCTCTGCAACCAATCGGCAAACAGTTCCCTGTTATCCACTGCCACACTGCCACATATCACCCTATTGGCACCGGCATTAATGGCAGAGCGCAAGGCATCGGTGCTTTTGATACCACCACCCCACTCTATGTCGAGCGATGTTTGCGTGGCAAGCTGCTCAAGTACACGCAGATTACAAGGCTCCTTGGCTTTTGCGCCATCGAGGTCCACAACGTGCAGGCGACGTACACCGCAGTCGGCATACATTTTTGCCATATCCACAGGACTCTGCTCATACACCTTTTTATCGTCGTAATCGCCCTGTGTGAGGCGCACACAACGCCCCTCTATCAAATCTATTGCAGGAATCAGTACCATTACAATTCAATAAAATTTTTCAAAATACATTCCCCCACGGCACCGCTCTTTTCGGGGTGAAACTGCGCACCGTAGAAATTATCTTTGTTTATTGCTGCTGCAAACTCGCGCCCGTTGCACGATGTGGCTATGGTACCGCCACACACATCGGCCGCAAATGAGTGAACGAAATAGACAAATGCTCCATCGTCGATACCCTTGAATAGCGGTGATTGCAGATTGTGAATCTCGTTCCACCCCATGTGAGGCACCTTTACCCCATCGGCAGGTGAGGGATTGAAACGGCGTACCTCGGCATCAAAAATACCCAGGCAACGCGCATTGCCCTCCTCGCTGCTGCGGCACATAAGCTGCATGCCTATGCAAATACCAAGCACAGGCTGTTTAAGCCCCTTTATAACCTCGCACAAGCCACGCTCGCTCAACTTCTGCATTGCCGAGGAGGCCTCGCCCACACCGGGCAACAACACCTTGTCGGCAGCTTTTATTATCTCGTGGTTATCGGTAACACAATATTCGGCCCCGATGCGGTCGAGCGCGTTGCACACCGAGCGCAGGTTACCTGTATCGTAATCTACTATCGCTATCATAATACCCCCTTGCTGCTTGGCAGTTCGTAACTGAAAGGCTCGCGCTTCACCGCCATGCGCAGTGCGCGTGCAAAAGCCTTGAAAATACCCTCGGCAATATGATGGTTATTCTCGCCCTCGGCCTTTATGTGAAGGTTGCAACCCATAGCCGCAGCCAGCGACTTAAAGAAATGGCTGAACATCTCGGTGGGGACATCGCCCACATACTCACGCGTAAAGGTAACATCCCAGCAAAAATCTATTCTGCCACCAAAGTCAATGAGCACCATGGCACGGCTCTCGTCCATGGGCAACACAAAGCCGTAACGCCCAATGCCTCGCTTGCTGCCGAGCGCCTTAACCACCGCCTCACCCAACACAATGGCAATATCCTCCATTGTGTGATGCTCATCCACGGCAAGGTCGCCCACGGCCTTCACCTGCAACGACACTCCTGCGTGATGCACTATCTGGTCGAGCATATGGTCGAGGAATTTCAGCCCTGTATCAATGCCCGATGCTCCGCGGCCATCAAGGTCTATGCTCACAGTGATATCGGTCTCCCGTGTCTTGCGCACCACGGTGGCCGCGCGCTCCTCGCTGCGCAGATATTCTGCAATAGCCACCCAACTATCGGTGGCAAGCACACACACATCGGCATAGGGCAATGAGCGCATCTCCTCTATACGTGCCTTGTCGGCTGTATAAAGGATGGCTTTTGCGCCAAGATTCTTGGCAAGCTCCACATCGGTCAAGCGGTCGCCTATCACATAGCATCGCGATAGGTCATAATCGCCGGAGAGATATTTACCGAACATGCCCGTGCCCGGTTTGCGGGTGGGCTTATTATCACTTTTGTATGTAACATCAATCAGTTGGTCGGCAAACTCAACACCCTCGCCTGCAAGCACTTGCAGCATTTTATTATGCACGATATCAAACTGTTCGCGTGGATAGGCATCGGTACCCAATCCATCCTGATTGCTTGCCAACACAAGTTCAAAATCGCTCTCTGCCATGCGTGCAAGCGAGCCTATCGCAGACGGCATAAATACAAGCTGTTCAAGTGTATCCACCTGCTCCGTTACAGGCGGTTCCCATATAATTGTTCCGTCGCGGTCTATAAAAAGAGCCTTTTTCATTTTCCAAAATCTTTTACCACGGCAAGCATCTTGTCGTTCTCGCCCGGCGTTCCTATTGTAATTCTCAAACACTCGCTGCAACCCTTCACTTTTGAACGGTCGCGCACTATAACTTCGCGGGCAATGAGTGCATCGTAGAGAGCACGCGCGTTCTTCACCCTCACAAGCAGAAAATTGGCATCGGAGGGGAACACCTTTTCAACGCAAGGCATCTGCTGCAAAGCCTCGGCAACGCGGGCACGTTCCCTCACTATCAAACTGATTTCGCTCTCCACATCGCGGTCGAGCAACCTCATGGCACGCATCATGCCCGCCTTGTTTATGTTATAGGGATATTTTACATTGGCAAACAGTGCCATAATCTCTTTTGCGGCAAAGGCAAGCCCCAAGCGCAAGCCGGCAAGGCCGTATGCCTTGGAGAGGGTTTGCAATACTATCAAATTCTTATACTCGCCAAGCAGTGTGGTGAGGCTGGGCTGTGATGCAAAATCGATATAAGCCTCATCAACTACCAGCACCCCCTTGAAATTGTCGAGCAGATAACGTACCTGCTCAATGGGGAAAATATTGCCCGAAGGGTTGTTGGGCGAGCAGACAAACATCAGTTTGGTATTCTCATCACACGCGGCAAGCAGTTCATCGGCAGGCAGAGAAAAATCACCACCTAACTGCACCTCGCGCACCTGCACATCATTTATATCGGCCGCCACGCGGTACATACCATAGCTCGGTGCAATGGCCACCACATTATCTATGCGTGGTTCGCAGAAGATGCGGAAACAGAGGTCAATAGCCTCGTCGCTGCCGTTGCCAATGAACATCTGCTCCACAGCCACCCCCTTCATAGGCGCAATACGAGCCTTCAACTCGGCCTGACGAGGGTCGGGGTAGCGGTTGTAGCCATTATCAAAAGGATTCTCGTTGGCATCGAGAAAAACGCCCAATGCCCCTTTGTACTCGTCGCGCGCTGTGGAATAGGGCGCAAGCGATTTTATATTTTTGCGGACAAGCCGCATTACATCGTCTATATTCATAATCAAATCTCCTTTCCCATACGCAAGAGAGCGGCCGCAGCGTGAGCATCGAGGCCTTCGGCCTTTGCCATTGCAACTATGGTATCGCCAAGTTCGTTTATGCCCTCCTTTGTAAGTTCCTGATATGTTATCTTGCGCACAAAACTATCGAGATTCACACCGCTGCAAGAACGAGCCCAGCCGCTTGTGGGCAGTGTGTGATTGGTACCCGATGCATAGTCGCCGGCACTCTCGGGCGAGTAGTTGCCTATGAACACACTGCCTGCGGCAGTAATACCATCGGCAACACCCCAAGGGTTCTCCATGGATATAATCAAATGCTCGGGAGCATAGCTGTTTACAAAAGCAATCTGCTCCTCCACAGTGGTAAGAACTATCGTGCGGCTGTTCTCCAAAGCCTTTGCGGCAAGTTCCTTGCGAGGCAGTTTGGCAAGTTGCTCGGCCACACAGGCATCCACGGCATCGGCAATGGCAGTGCTGCCACACACCAATATCGCCTGCGAATCGGTACCATGCTCGGCTTGCGAAAGAAGGTCGCTTGCCACAAATGCGGGGCATGCGGTATCATCGGCCATAACAAGCACCTCCGACGGGCCTGCGGGCATATCTATCGACACTCTGTTTGTAACGCGCTCCTTGGCTTTTGTAACATAGCGGTTGCCCGGCCCGAATATTTTATCTACTGCGGGAATACTCTCCGTGCCGTATGCCATAGCGGCCACAGCCTGCGCACCACCCACCTTGAATATTCTATCTACACCGCAAACCATAGCGGCAGACAGCACCGCAGGGGCCACCTTGCCCTCCTTGTTTACAGGAGTGCAGAGCACAATCTCCTTGCAACCCGCCACCTTTGCGGGAATGGCAAGCATGAGCACCGTGGAGAAGAGGGGTGCTGTGCCGCCCGGCACATATAGCCCCACTTTTTGAATAGGTACAGCACGCTGCACACATTTAACCCCGGGCGATGTAAACACCTCGATATCATTGAAACGCTGTGCCATGTGAAAACGGGTGATGTTGCGGGCAGCCTTTGCAATGGCATCCTTCAACTCCTGCGGCACAAGAGCAAACGCCTCGCGTTTCTCCTCCTCGCTCACCTCAATGGCAGCAAGCTCCACACCATCTATTTCACGAGCCAGCTCACGCACGGCATTGTCGCCATCGCGCCTCACACGCTCTATTATGGCATCTACACGTGCTGCAATAACCGCATCGTCGGTAACCACGCGCTCGCACAATGCGCCCCACTCACTGCGGGCGGGATTTATATATCGCTTTATCATAATACAATCTTTTCAAGGGCCAATACCAAAATATCCTCGGCACCAATAGCCTTCAACTGCTCTATCACACTCCACAGCTGCTTTTCATCCACCACCGTCTGCAACGAGCACCAATCCTTCTGCGCAAGGGGAATCACCGTGGGGCTGCGCATGGCGGGGAGAATCTTCACAGCCTCGTCGAGTGCCGCGGTGGGAATATTCAGTAAGAGGTACTTTTTACCCGCACCTTTAAGCACCGATTCAAAGCGCGACATCAGCTGGCGTGCAATGGCCATCTTCTCCTCGCTCAATCCCGGAGTACCGATGAGCACCGCCTCGGAGTGAAGCACCTGCTCCACCTCCACAAGACCGTTTGTTATGAGCGTACCGCCCGACGACACAATATCGAAAATAGCATCGGCAAGCCCCGCTGCGGGAGCAATCTCCACCGAGCCTGTAATGGTGTGGATTTCGGCCTTTATACCATTCTCATCAAAATACTTTGTGAGCACATTGGGGTACGATGTGGCAATGCGCTTGCCATTGAAATAGCCAAGCCCCTCATAAGTATCGGCCTTGGGAATGGCAAGCGAGATACGGCAACCGCCAAACCCAAGTTTTTGCAGGATATCTACATCATAGCCACGCTCAGCCACCTCGTTGTAACCCACAATACCCAAATCGGCAGCACCCATAGATACCGTTTGCGGGATATCATCGTCGCGCAAAAAGAGAATCTCCACGGGGAAGTCCGATGCACGCATCAAAAATTTTCTCTTTTCCTCTTTAATGGTAACGCCCGCATCGCGCAGCAACTGCATGCTCTGCTCGTTCAAGCGTCCTTTAGTCTGTACAGCAATTCTCAGCATATCATTATAGTTTTATTGTTTCAAAAAAACAAAAAAGAGCCCACCATTTACAGGTAAGCTCATAGATTACAGCGTTCGCAAAACGGGAACACCCCACTTACCCAACTCTTTTTTGAGATAGGCGGTGATGGTGGTGATATACGTTTTGCACAAACATTTTCTATATATTATTTTATTTTGTTACCCTGACAACGCCCGTTGCTCACATTTTGCAACCTATTTTGCGTTTTTCACATCGCGAAGATAGTAATTTTTAGAATACTTCATAAACATTTGCACACTTTTTTCGGTATAATGATGAAAAAAGTGTGCAAATAAATTTCAAGGGTTATTTTCTTTGCACAATGTGTGCCCCTGCGGGAACATCCTCGGTAACCCAAATATTACCACCTATAACCGCATCGCGGCCCACTGTAACGCGCCCAAGAATAGTGGCGTTGCTATATACAATTACATTATCCTCCAATATCGGGTGGCGTGGAATACCCTTTATGGGGTTGCCGTTCTCGTCGAGCGGGAAGCTCTTGGCGCCCAACGTAACACCCTGATAAAGTTTTACATTATTGCCAATGATACAGGTTTCGCCTATTACGATACCCGTGCCGTGGTCTATTGTAAAATAGTCGCCTATCTGCGCACCCGGGTGGATATCTATACCCGTTTCGCTATGTGCAATCTCGGTGATGATACGGGGGATAAGTGGCACGCCCAATTCCAACAAGCGGTGCGCCATGCGGTAGTTGCTCACAGCTTTTATGCTGGGGTAGCAACTGATTACCTCGCCAAAGCCCGTGGCGGCAGGGTCGCCGTTGTATGTAGCCTCCACATCCTTTGCAAGGGCTGCACGCAGCGTGGGCAGATACTCGATGAACGAGAGAGCCATTTGCCGTGCCGATGCCGTAGCTACAGCAATATCGGTACAGCTGTTGCTGTAACATATTCCCGCACAAATCTGCTCGCACAATATTTTATACAGGCGGTCTATGTTCATACCGGTTTTATATGCAAGGGTGTGATGCTCCTGCACCGAGTCGCCAAAGTAACCGGGGAAAAGTATGGCACGTACAATACCCACCGCTTCGGACAGCACGCGCCACGAGGGCATGGGCTCGCCGTCGCGACGATGGTGGAACATATCTTGGGAACCGCAGCTGTTCAATAAATCGTCTATCGTATGCGAGAACACATCGGCTATAGTTTTTTCTTTCATAGTAACATCTTATCGGAATAAATCGGTTGAGAGGTAACGCTCGCCGCAATCGGGCAGCAATACCACAATATTTTTATCTCTATATTCAGGGCGTTGCAAAAGTGCAGCCGCAGCCCACAATGCCGCGCCCGACGAAAAGCCGACGAGCAGCCCCTCGGTGCGCACAAGCGCGCGGGCAGTGGCCATGGCATCCTCGTTTGCAACAGGAATCACCTCATCCACCACCATGGCATCGTAAATAGCAGGGACAAAGCCCGCGCCAATGCCTTGCAGTTTGTGAGCACCCTTCTCGCCACCATTGAGCACAGGAGACGATGCAGGCTCCACGCCCACCACCTTTATTGCCGGGTTATGCTCGCGCAATCGGCGTGCCGTACCTGTTATTGTGCCACCGGTGCCCACACCTGCCACAAAAATATCCACCTTGCCATCGGTGTCGCGCCAAATCTCGTCGGCTGTGCTTATGTGGGCCGCAGGGTTGGCCTCGTTCTCAAACTGTTGCAGAATAATACTGCCCGGAGTGGCAGCACGCAACTCCTCGGCCTTGGCAATGGCCCCTGCCATACCCTCGCTACCCGGAGTGAGAACTAGCTGCGCACCATACGCACGCAGCAGATTCATGCGCTCGGCACTCATGGTGTCAGGCATTGTGAGTATGAGCTTATACCCCCTCACGGCCGCCACAAGGGCAAGCCCCACGCCGGTGTTTCCGCTGGTGGGCTCTATTATGGTAGCCCCAGCGCTCAAAAGACCGCGTGCCTCGGCATCGTTTATCATGGAAAGAGCCGTGCGGTCCTTCACACTGCTGCCGGGATTAAAATACTCTATCTTTGCCACAGGAGCAGCGGGCAAGCCTGTCGCCGCGGCATAGCGCGAGAGGCGAAGCAGCGGCGTACTTCCTATGAGAGATAAGAGAGAATCGGCTATTTTCATATTCTACGGTATCTGTTTAAGTTCGTTATAAAGCCTTTGCACGGGAAGGCCCATCACATTGAAATATGAACCATCAATAGAAGATATTCCAATGTATCCTATCCACTCCTGCACGCCATACGAGCCCGCCTTGTCCATGGGGCGGTATTTTGCAATGTAGTAATCTATCTCGTCGGCAGTTAGGGTGGCAAAAGTAACCTGCGAACAGGCCACAAAACTGCGCCGAACATCCCGTGTGGTAATAGTAACACCTGTGAACACCGAATGGGTTTTGCCCGACATGAAATTCAGCATGCGACGGGCATCGGCCTCATCGGCAGGCTTGCCAAGAGGCTCGCCATCGAGCCACACAATAGTGTCGGCCGTAATCACAAGCTCATCGTCGGCCATCAAGGAGCGATAAGCATCGGCCTTTTTCCCGCATATATAAAGCGGGATATCGCCACCCTGCAACGTGGGCGGGAACGACTCATCCACATCGGGCAACGTGCGTACCTCGTAGGGAATATCAAGCCCCGCAAGCAGTTCGCGGCGGCGGGGCGATGCCGAAGCAAGGATTACCTTATACTTTTTAATATTATCGAGCATGGCATCACCAACCAAAAGCGTTAGACTCATCCATCCACTTGCCCTGCGCACGCATCACCTGCTCTATCACATCACGGCCGCAGCCCTCACCACCGCGCACAGGCGAAATGTAGCGTGAAATCTCTTTTATCTCCACTGCCGCATCGGCTGGACAACAGGGAAGGCCGCACATCTTCATCACCTCGTAGTCGGGGATATCGTCGCCCATGTATAGAATCTCCTCGGGTTTCATATCGTACATTGTCATAAGCTCCTCGAAGCAATCCTTCTTAATGGCTGCACCCAAATATACATCGGTAATGCCCAAGCCGTTGTAGCGCACCTTCACAGCCTCGGTGCGGGCACCTGTAATTATGGCTACATGGTAGCCAGCCTTCACGGCAAGCTGCAGTGCGTAACCATCCTTTATATTCACGGTGCGCATGGGCTCACCACCCGGGTACATGGTTATTGTTTCGCGGCTCAACACGCCATCCACATCAAAAACCAACCCTTTTATCTTTGTCAAATCGTAGTTTATCATTATGGTAATATTTTATTGTTTTTCATTATTGTCGCGTGCTGCCTCGGCGGTAATGTAGTCGCTAAGCATGGTATAAATATCCTTCAACGGCCCATCGAGCATAGCCTTGTGAGCGTTCATCACAGCAACATCGCCCCTGCGTGCAGGGCCCGTCTGCGCATCGCGCGGGTGCAGGGTGTGAACCTTGGCCGCCGTTTCATCCACCAACGGCAGCATGGCATCAAAGGAGAGGCCGTTGGCCTCCAACAGCTTGGCAGCCATGCCATACGCCGCATTGGCAAAATTACAGGCAAACACCGCGGCTATGTGCAAAAAACGCCTCTGCTCGCTTGTGGCATGCACCACCTTATCGGTGAGCATTGATGCCACCCCCGCAAGCAAAGCAGCCACCTGCGGGCAGCACCCCTCCACAAAAACGGAGATATTATCGAACGGCACAACGCGTTGCTTGCTGAATGTCTGCATGGGGTAGAAAACACCATAACGGCCGGCACCGGCAGAGCGCAAAATATCCATAGGCACACTGCCCGCCGTGTGGGCAATCACAGCCGCGGGAAAACAAGCCGCAACTTCGCGGGCAACAGCTGGCAAAGCATCATCGGCAACCGATATTATGAATATATCGGCCGCGGGCAATTCGTTTATATTGCAACAGGCAGGGCACCCCACCCTTGCGGCAAGAGCCTCGGCCGATTCCGCAGTGCGGCTCCACACCGCCACAGGCGGTGCCCCCGCCGCAGCAAGGGCCACGCCAAGCGAGGTGGCAAGATTGCCTGCCCCCACAAGCACCACACTACTCCTGTCCACCGAATTTTCCAATGTGTACCTTCTCCCACTGCATCTTCTCCTCGTCAAAGGGCTTGGCCTCGCGTGCCTTGTGCCCCACTGCCACCACCGACAACACCGCGTAGTGCGAGGGAATATCCAACAAACGCCTTACATTATCCTCGGCCCATGCGCCATCGGCACTCTTGCGGCAACGCATCTGCACCCAGCAAGAACCCAGCCCCATAGACTGCGCTGCAAGCTGAATGATAATGGTGGCCACCGAGCAATCCTCAATCCACACATCGGTTTTGGTTGTATCGCCCAGAACCACTATCGCCATGGCCGCACCCTCCAAGAGAGCCGCACCCTGTGCCTTGCACACCGACAGCGCCTTGAGCACCTCCTTGTCCTCGACAAGCACAAATTCCCACGGGTTGTACCTGTGCCCCGAGGGCGACATCAGAGCCGCACGCATAAGGTTGCACACCGCCTCTTTATCCACAGGCTCGTCTGTGAAAAGGCGACAACTGCGCCTGTTCTTCAATATATCGAAATAGTTATTCATAAGTCATTATCATTTTTCAATATGCGAAGATATAATAATCTGCTTAAACACCAAAAAAAGAGCCGTTGTAAAAACAAAAAGCAAGGGAAACAGCTGCATTTGTAACACAAGGAACCTTTTTGCCGTCATATCCATAAAAAGCAACCATTCATAAGCAAGCCCAATATTTATTTGTCATAACCTTTGCCTCCCCGCCGATTCACCATCCTCATAGATATGCTTGATATGCTCCACAACATTTGTATGCGATGTTTTATATAAATCGGACATCTGTTGCTGAAACAGCCACTTTGTGTATTTCCACAAAAATTCCACACACGAAAAAAAACTTTGCCCCTGCTCGGTTGTTAATTAGGAAAAAGGTTGATTATGAGCGAGAGATTAGAAGAGAAGGCCTTGGAATACCACGAAGGCGAGAGGCCTGGAAAGACCGAGATAACCCCAACAAAACCGCATGACACGCCCGAGCAGTTGTCGCTGGCATACAGCCCGGGGGTAGCTGCACCGGCAGCCGCCATAAACAAGGATCGCTGGCAGGCCTACCGTTATACCAACAAAGGGAACCTCATTGCTGTGGTGTCCAACGGCAGTGCGTTGCTGGGGCTAGGCAACGTGGGTGCGCTCAGTTCCAAGCCTGTGATGGAGGGAAAATCCATGCTCTTTAAGATTTATGCCGATGTAGATGCTTTCGACATTGAGCTTGCCGAGGAGGACCCCGACAAGTTCATTGAGACGGTGCAGGGTATCTCGCCCACCTTTGGCGGCATAAATCTCGAGGATATAAAGGCACCGGAGTGCTTCTACATTGAGGAGAGACTGCGCAATCTGCTCGATATTCCTGTGATGCACGACGACCAGCACGGGGCTGCGATAACCATTGCTGCTGCATTGCTGAACGCTGCCGAGGTGGCCGACAAGGAGCTGCAAAGCTTGAAGGTGGTGATAAGCGGGGCGGGCGCCGCGGCTATTTCCACCGCCAAGATGCTTGTGCGCCTGGGGCTCATGCGCGAGCAGATTACAATGACCGACAGCAAGGGGGTCATTACCATTGCCCGCGATATTCTCTCGCCCGAAAAGGCACTCTTTGCCAGCAGCGACACCACGCTGCACACTCTTGCCGATGCCATAAAAGCGAGCGATGTGTTCATCGGCCTTTCGGTGGGCAACATCCTCACCAAGGAAATGGTACGCAGCATGGCCGACATGCCTATAATTTTTGCCCTTGCCAATCCCACCCCCGAGATAAGCTATGCCGATGCCATGGCCGCACGCCCCGATGCAATAATGGCAACGGGACGCACCGACACCCCCAACCAGATAAACAATGCGCTTGCCTTCCCCTACCTTTTCCGTGGGGCGCTGGACACGCTTGCCACCAACATAAACCGCGAGATGGAGATGGCTGCGGTAAAGGCAATAGCTGCGCTTGCACACGAGCCCGTGCCCGACGATATAAAAAAGAGCTATGGTAGCGACCTTAACTTCGGCCCGGCATATATTCTGCCTAAATTGGGCGACCACCGCCTGCTGTCCGCAGTATCCAAAGCGGTGGCAAAGGCTGCCATGGATAGTGGCATTGCCCGCCGCAGGATAGCATCGTGGAGCGAATACGACGAGGCTCTTCGCTGTCGCATAGAGCGCGAAACGCACTACCGCCACCACGGGCGCTGCAACAACGAGCAGCAGCTGCACAGGAGATACAACAGAGGTATGAACAAATTATAAGCGAGCGTTATGAAGAAAGAGGATACCACACTGTCAGAGAGCGAGAGAAGAAGAGTCGAAAGTTTAAGGAACGAAATAATAGGGTTTATAACAGAGCCGCATTTACATAGTTCCCAATCCTATGACGATGACGACGAAGAGTATGACGATTACAACACGGACGGCCCCTCGCCCATCGATGAGGAGCCCATATATGATACCCGCGGCCGCGAGGAGTATCTTTATCACCTATACCGCAACGCCATTCTGCGAAACATGAATTGAGGCTGCTGGGAAAATTCCGCAAAAATTTAGCAAAATAAAATGCGGATAAAACATTTCATTTGCTATTTTTGCAAACGCGTTTGCGAAACACCGCGTTGCGCAAGGCATCACAAACAAAAAAAATAACAAAAAACGATAAAAACAATTATGACACAAAGCTGGTTCGAAGTAAAAGTCTCATACGAGCGTGCAGGCGAGAAGGGCCTCAACACAAAGGTCAACGAGGTATATTTGGTACAGGGATTCACATTCACCGAGGTGGAGAAGCGCATAACAATGGAGGTGCAGCCCATGGTAACAGGCGAGTTCACCATAAACGAGATGAAACGCACCAAATATGGCGAGTTGGTAGATAGCCCGAGCGAGAGTGCCGACAAGTGGTTCAAGTGCAAGATTGTGCTCGTTACCATAGACGAGGTGAGCGCAAAGGAGAAAAAGACCTCGGTTGTAATCCTTGTAAAAGCCGAGGACTGCGCAGGTGCTGTGGCCGGCCTCAACAAGCACATGGAGGATTCTGTAATGGCATACGACCTTGCATCGGTAAACGAGAGTTCTATTGTGGACATCTTCCACTATGAAGCAATACAGTAACATAATTGCAGAAAGAATAAACAGAATAAGCGCAACCCTCCCACAGGGGGTTACGCTTATTGCGGTATCAAAATACCATCCCGTGGAGGCCATAGAGGCGGCCTACGCGGCAGGACAGCGCCACTTTGGTGAGAGCAAGGCGCAAGACCTTGTAAAAAAACACGAGTCCCTGCCCTGGGATATCTGCTGGCACTTCATAGGCCATTTGCAGAGCAACAAAATCAAATACATTGCGCCGTTCATTCATTTAATTCACAGCATAGACAGCCTGCGCCTGTTGCAAGAGGTAAACAAGCAGGGTGCCAAGGTAGGGCGCAAAATCCCCTGCCTGTTGCAGATACACATTGCACAGGAGGATACAAAATTCGGGTTCACCGCACAGGAGTGCATCGACATGCTTGCCGCGGGCGAGTGGCGTGCATTGGAGAATGTGGAGATTCGCGGCCTCATGTGCATGGCAAGCAACACCGACGACGAAGAGCAGATAAGGAGCGAATTTGCTGCGGTAAAAACAGCGTTCGACACCATTAAGGAGCGTTTCTTTGCCAATTGCGAGGAGTTCTCAATCCTTTCGGCGGGAATGAGCGACGACTACCCCATTGCCATTGAGGAGGGGAGCAACCATGTGCGTATAGGGTCTGCTATTTTCGCAGAAGAATAAAAATCATCAACCAACTACTCCATACTCCGTGGCCGAGTGCCCAAAGCCAACATCATATACAAAAAAGGAAACATATAAATTACATCCGATACCACTGCTGCATCGGCAGGAGAAATACGCAATAAAGCCAAGAGCCCCGCATAATCCATGCAAGGAACAATACCCGCAGCCGGCAACAGAGCAACCAACGCGGGAGCATACGTAGCAATGACAGCCCCAAGTGAACGGGCAATATCTATGAAGCTGCGGTAATTACCATATATAAACCCAAAGGTTGAGGTAACAAAAAAGAGAGCAAAAAAACAGATTATAATATACCCCTGCACCAACGGCGACGCATAGACATTGCCACTTACCCCAAGCAAAATATTCCACGGAGAAAGCGTACAGATAAAAAGCAGAAACATATATACAGCGGCAGCGATAAGAGCAAAGAGCCAAGCCCTCTGCTCATTGTATGCAAGCGGCCGCCTTTTAATGATTTTACAGATACTCTTAAACATACCCGAGCCTGTGAGCAGCCCCACCGAGAAGAGGAACAGAATTATCACACTCCATGGCACGGCATCTATTGCATGCTTGGCGGTGCGGACTGCCCAACGAAGCCCCTCGGCACTTACCAATGAGTGTATGGCAACATTCTTGCCAAATGCAAGTTCAAACAACTCCACTACCCACGACAGCAGCCACACAAGCAGCAGCATTCCCATATACGCTACTGCGGGATAGTAAAAAGGGCGGTAATTGGCAGTTTTCTTATTCATCGGCTTCAAGATTTTCGGCATCTATAATATGCAGTTCTATGGCACGCACAACCAGGCGGGTAACATTTGTTCCGCGTTGCTCCTCGCAGGGGAAGAGGCGGGAGACAAGGTCGGCCTGACGTTTTTCAAGGGATTTAACGCCAAACGGCATGCTTTTGAGCGAGGCAATCATATCCTTTGTGTAGCCAAGCGCAAGATGGCGCAAGAAACACTCGTCGTAGCGGTCTATCTCATACTCTATGAGCGATTTCTTGCGGGCGGCATCGCGCATCACCGTCTCACGGAAACGCTCGACAATCTTCTCCAGGATGGGAGTGTTGAACACAGGCCTCTTGCCACTCATCACAGCCATTATGTCGTGACGTGTGAGCAGTTCTCCGGTTTTCAGCGCAATGCCATCGGCCCCGGCATCGAGCACATCAATCCACAGTTTCTCATTGAGCAGCTCACCGGTAAATACAAGCACCTTCACTTGTGGATAGAGACTTTTCACCTTTGCACATATGCTCACTCCCACGGTTGTGGAGCCACCCAAGCCCAAATCGAGAAGGAGCAGATGCGGTTGCTGTTTCTCAATCAAGGGATAGAATTCCTGTTCGCTGCTTGCCACACCAATCACATCGGCCTCGGGGATTTCCGTGCGAAAAATCTCCTCGGTACCTTTAAGTTCCAATTTTGCATCCTCAACAATTATTACACTGAATTTATCGCTCATATCCACTGTTTTTAGGTAAAGTAAACATAATAATATAACCACCGTCGCAGGCACGGGCCTCTACCCTGCCGCCACGCAACTGCATATAATCCTCGTGCAGGCGCACAATCTCCTTAACCACAAGATACTCCATGCCCGCAAGCCCGCCACCCGCAACAATATTATCCTTTGAGGGAGTGAACATATCGCTCAAAACTTCATCGGGCAAGGTGCGACGTTTGTCGAGCAACTCCACGCGCACGGCATCGCCACAATCCACAGCTCGCAGTTCCATATCGCCACCCGCCTTGCACTCAAAAGCAGCCATCATCAACGACTCGAACAGAAAGGAGAGCATATCCTTGTCGCCACTTACCATCAAATGAGTAGGTTCATATTGCAACAGCAGCGGAACAGCGTTTTTCTTTGCCTTGCGTGCAACAAAATGCTGCATATTCTCGAACATCTCGTTCAACGATACGGTGGAGAGGCGGAAGCTCATCTCGTCGAGTTGCTTGATGGCACAACCGCTTAATATTCCAAATACCGAACTGTAATAATCCATAAGCTCACGCATGGCGGCCACCTTGATGGCAAGGCCGGCAGGGTTGTCTGTTACAGCCGCAGCCTGCTCCACAAGGGCTCGTATGCGCCCGGGATAGTAAATTGTTTCGTGCTTTATAACCGACAGACAGTTGTCCATCACCATATTCTGCACATGCAGGCGATTCTCCTCGAACTTCACACGTTCGGCCTCCTCCTCGGTTGCTGCAAGTGCCTTGTAGTGCCCCGCAAGGCGCACAACGGAGTGATATGCCACGGATGCCGCATAGCGTGCAACAAGCTCTATATTCAGTTGCTCGTTCTCGCTCAACGGGCGTTCCGATTCCAATTCCAAAGCACCAATCATCACACGCTCCCCTGCCGACATCACATACAGCGGCATGGTGTAGAGCTGTTCGTCGGTATCCACAAAGGGCTCGCCACTCTCAAAAACAGAGTGAAGGTAGATTGTTGTAACCGGTGCTGTGGAGGGCGACACAGCCACCACTGCCGCATCGTTGCCATATTTAAGCAGGAGCGATACCCGCCCAATGCACATGGCATCGCCCAAAGAGGCCAGGATTTCATCGGCCACACGCTGTGCCAATTCTTTGGTATGCAATGGTTCCGCACCACCTGTAACAGCAAGCAGGCGGCTGTTGAGCCCAAGCACTAGGCGGCTGTTCATGCGCTCTATCACCCCTTTGCGCACATAGGATATTATGCCAGCAAGCAACATAAGCAGCAACAAAAAGAGCAGCAAAGCTATTGCAGCCTGCCTGTGGTTGGCAAGCCGTTGCATATTCTCGTAGTGCTGTTCAAGGCCCCTATCCTCGTGTACCAAGCGATAAAGCGATGCATAGATATTGTTATTGTAGCGATACTCCTGCCAGCGTTGGGTGGCAAGCGAAGCCACGGCAACCTCGTTACGAATATCGAGTATATTAAAGAATATATCCTCTTTGAGCGACAAAGGGAAGAGGTCGTCGCGCCACCACGACAGCTCCGCGGCCCCTCCGGTGAAGAGCGAGAGAGTATCGGCACCGCCTATATTATCGTTATAATAGCTGTTGAGGGCATCTATTGCACGCGCGGCATAAAGGAATGTTTTCTCATATTCGCCAGCCACATTGGAGAGGAATGCCGAATCGGCTGCGAGTGCCACACGAGCAAACAGCTCATCGTTACCAAAGGCTGTGCAAGGCAGCAAAAACACCATCAGCGCCACCACGCAACGCACCACCCCACGGGGCAGGCGGAAGGAGAAACGGCTGCCCTTGCCCTTTTCGGCCTCAATTCCAAGAGAGCAGACAGAGAAAATATCGTCGGTCTTGCGGTACTTTTCAATTATACCCTTGCAGTTCATCAAGCCGAAGCCGCCACCCTTGTTCTTATTTAACTTGTCGCCGGCATCACCTATGAGCGAGGCATCGTAAACCTTCTCGTTAAGTATATGGTCTATATCGGCTTGCGAAAGCCCTATACCGCTATCGGTTACGGCAATCTCCACATAATCGGTACACTCCCGGGCCTCGACGGTGATGTTACCCCCCGCGGGAGTGAATTTACCGGCATTATCTACAAGGGTGTTTATCATAAAGAGAGTGAGAGCACGGTCGGCACGCACAACGGCATCGCTCATCTTCACATCGAGGGTTATTCCGCGTGCATCGAACAGGCGGTTGCTCTTTGCTATTATATCAAACAGTTCGCGCACCGAGAAGCGCTCTATCTGCAAGTTCAGTTCGCCCCTGCGCATCTTAATCCAACGCTCTAAAATAATATTGTAATCGTCGAGTTTCTCTGTGAGCTCGGCAATATAGTTCAAGCGGCGCTCGGCCGTATCCTTGTCCTCGCCACGCGACAGATTGCGCAATTCATTGAGCATGCGGTCCATATACGGGCGCATACCGGCAAGCACCGATACCGACACACGTTTTAACAGATTCTCGCGCTTATGCTCGGCAAGATAGATGGCATGCGAGAGGCGTTGCTCCTCCAAGCGCAGTTGTTCGTCGCTGATATTGGCTATTCGCAATCCCTCTTCCACCGCCACGGCAATATACGGCAGCGACAGTTCTACAACGGATAACTTGGCATCGGTGAGCTCGGTTGCGGAGGCTATGTAAAGCGTGTATGTACGTGTATCGTCGATGGGTGGCAGTTGCAAGCGATAGAGATATGGGCGGCTGTCGCTCTCCTCAAACGGCGCCAGCAGAGAGAAGCGCATGTCGTCGGCAAATCCGTTGAATCCGTCGGCAAGAATGGAGCATACCGCGCCACACACCTCCTCTTCGCTGTTAAGCTCGCGAGGGAGCGACGATAGAAGGTTGCGGCATATTTTAAGCAGACGTTTGAGATTTTGAGAATACACGGCATTGTCGCGCCTCCAACGCCTGTTAGTTGTGTAGAGCAACAGAGCCGCAGCCACAAGGACAAGTACAGCGGCAAGCGACCACCAATAGAGGCGGGCGGCATTCTCGGTGGCAATCTGCGCACGGCTCTCCATCTGCTTGTTCATGCGTGTTGTACGCAAAAGGTCGAGGTATGCTTCGCGGTTTATATCGGACAGCTCTTTATCGCCCAAGCCTGCGTATGCGCAACTCGCCTCGCGGCGCACGCTCAACAAGCACTCGGCAATATTGAGGTTATTGGCTGTAATAGTAGCATCGGCGGTGTCGTCGGCATATGTAATTTTGCCCCAATCGAGCGAATCGGCTGCGGGATAGTAGCGGCGATAGTATGCATTTATATCGGCAAGCGCGACATCGAGCACCGACAGTGCTGCATCGTACTGCCCCAGCTGGGTGTGGCACGATGCGGCAACGGCAAGGGCCTCTATTTTCATGTAACCATCGCCATAATGGGCAAAACCATCTACGGCATCGGTGGCAAGGTGGAGCGCAAGCCCGCCATCGGCAATATCGGCATAGTTCAGCTTGGCAAACAGGCGCGGTGCCTCGCTTGCAAGCTGCCCCTGCAATATTTCACTGCGCAGCGCAATGGCAAGCAACAACTTATAGTTGGCCGACAGCCATACAAGCCCCTTGTTTGCCGCAATATTCAACCCCTGCATATATTCCTCTATACGCTTTATGGGCAGAGGCTCCCCGGTTGCAAGAATCATGCGCGCATAGAGGCGCAGAGCCTCGTCGTTGCACTCGGTCAGTGCCCTGACAAGGAAATCGGCCGCCACGGCACGCTCCTTTTGCAAACCTATGTTTGAAAAGTAACATATTGAAACCACGCAGAACTCCACCCTCGCCCGTTCGAAGCGCTCCTTGTCGCCTGCCGACAGGGAGTTTATCTCCTCCATGATGCGGCGCATGCGTGCCAAAGCACTCGTTCTGTAATCGAAGAACTCCCTGTTGGCCGATGTGCGGTAACATATTGTCATGAGGCCCACATCGGCGGCCAAGCGTTCAATCTCGCACAGCGATGATGCAAGCACTGCAGAGTACAAATCCACCGCCCGCCCGTAATCCATCTGCATCATGGCCGAATATGCAAGTGCATTATGCGCAAGCATATTGTATTCGTTGGAGGCATCGAGTGCAAGAAGAGCCGCAGCAGCACTATCCATCTGTGCCACGCTCTTGTAACGGCAATCGTTTATGGCATTGCACAGCAACAGCGCACGCTGCTCTTTTTCGGCATCGTGGGCCGCACCGCCACAGGCTGCCATGAGCAGTGGCAACAGCAACAGAAATATGTTACAAAGAATCTTGCGCATAATTACAAGCGAAGATAGTATTTTATATTAAAATATTTGCGGGCAACTAAACAAAATTAGCTGCCCGCAGATATAAAAAATCACTTTTGGCACTTTTATTTGGTAAGGTCGGTAACCTCGTAGGTATAAGGATTTATACACTGCAATGTATTGGGGACATCGGTATAGTTGCCAAGTGAAACAAGATAAACAAAACCATTGTCGGCAGTGAGGATATTTGCGGGGTTGGCTGCAACCTCTATTTTCTTCACCTCCGTGAACGACGGAACATCTATAACAGAAACCGTTTTGTCGTAGTTGGGATAGTCCAGGCCACCGGAATTGGCAACAAACAATTTATTGTCGGCAACACACAGTTGCTCGGGGTTGCGCCCCACTGCCACTGTGGCTTCTACGGTGCAAGCCGTGGTGTCTATGCGGGCCACGTTGCCGTTGTAATAAGTGGCATACACCTTGCCACCTGTGCTTGCCAAATAGCGGGGCTGTGCAGCTGTCTCAATTTTCTTTATCACACGCGCCTCCTTGTCGGTTACCCAAATAACTTTGTCGGTGGCCACGGCAATATACATTTTGCTGCCATAGAGACATATATCGTTGGCAGTGTCGCCCAAGCCCACACCGTTCTGTTGCATAAAACAGTCGCGCACCACAGAATGGTCGTTGAGGTTATATTTTGTGAGAACCGCATTGTTGTAGCCCCACAAGCCCTCGCAAAGAACATACACATCATCGCCCACAACCACTCCGCGACGGGGACCTGTTCCCGCTGTGAAATTTGTGAGCAGGCGGCCATCGGTGGTAAAAAGGTTCACATCACCATCGTTCACATAGTCCGACGTGGTTATGCATATATAATCGCCCGCTGCAAAAAGTTTATAGGGCGATGACACCTCATCGACAAGCCAATTCTTTGCCACGGTACCTGTTGCTGTGTTGTAGCTGCTGTGAACAATCGTTTGGTTCCAGGCTGCATCATACTCCGAAAGAAAACCATACAACACGCCATCTTTTTGGCACAACTCGGTCATATTGACACCGCTTGCAGGGGGAACAAATGAAGGTGCATCATCTCCATCATCGCTGCAAGCCACAAAAACCATTGCCATAAGGGCAAACAGATAGAATCTTAACTTTTTCATATTATATAATTTAGAATGTTAAACACATTGTAACCCTCCACTGCCGCCCGGGCATGGGATAGTAACGAATTACCTCATAGCCCTTATCGGTAAAGTTCAGCACCTCGCCTTGCAGGCGCAAGAGAGCACCCCACAGCGCAAACTCCCTGTTCAGAGATATTGTGTGCTCCACAAAGGCAGGGAGCTTATTCTCCTCGATGTTTTGCGGCAACATATATCGCTCGCCTGTAAATGTTACAAGATAGGATATGTTTACCCACTTGTTGTTAAGGGTAAACGAGCCATTGGCTGCGTGGCGCGGTGTGTATGGAATCTGGTGCCCATAGTTCTTGGAATTGCGGTTGGTTTTATCCACCGTGTGGCTGTAACTATACGAGACATCGAGCAGCAGTTCCACATCGCGGGCAAGGGTGCAAGCAGCCGACAGAGTGGCATCGACACCACGCACAAACACCCTGCCGTAGTTCTGCATGCGCCATATATACATTGTGGGCAGGGCGACGATTTTATCCTTCACCCTGTTCATATAACCATCGAGGGAGAGCGCAAGGGTGGCCTTGCTGCCCAAGCTGCCACTGAACGTGGCACCAAGATTGTACTGCGTTGCACGTTCGGGTTTGAGCCCCACATTACCCATACGTTGGTAATAGAGGTCGGCAAGGGTGGGTGTGCGGAAAATATCTTTGTACGAAGCACGCAAGCGCAAAGGCACATCCTCAAACGGCTGCCACGCCAAAGAGATGGCGGGCGAAAGGCGTTTTTTACTGTCGGGTTTCGATGAACCGCCCGCATCGTCGGCAAGGAGTGTACCCAACAGGCTTGCCGTTGCCGTAACAGCGCCTTTTTCATAAGATGCAGCCACCACCGTCTGCGAATTTATTCTTTGCGGTTCCCTGCCTGCAAGGAAATTGTTTCTCACGGTGGCAAACGAGAAATCGCTCGTCAAAGAGAAAGAGAAAGCGCCACCGGGGGTATAAAGAGAACCCACGGAGAGATAATACTCGTTCTGCCTGTTTGCATCGGTTTGGTAACCGGCCGCAAAGTTCGGGTTCACCTGTTTATAGCGCGAAAACAGGTAGTTGTATTTTGCAACGGCACGCGCCTTCCACTTGGCCGACAGCACAACCTCGCCTGTGGCTTGAACATAAAAATTGTTATCCCACAAACGCTCGCTGTTATCCTTGTTATAAAGCCTTACACTGCCGGGCAAGCCACGTTCCGAGTCGTAATACGCAACCTTCATCTGCACATTGCCACGGTTGCCGAACGAACCGAACAGATTACCCTCGGCTGCAATGCTCTTTGTGTCGCCATCGGCGCGATGCTGCCTGCTGCTTGCAATGCCATTCACAAGGGTAAAGGGATAGTCGCCATCGGCCTGCTCTACATTAAGAACAGCCGAAGAGCTCCAATGCTCGCCCAGCACCCTCTCGTGCATGAGTGTCGCCCCCATAAGGCCGAACGAGCCGCCACGCACCTTTGCCATTGTGTGGGTGGTGAGAGGGGTACGGCTTTTAATCTCAATGAGCCCTGCCGATGCAAAATCGCGTGCAGGGCGAAAAATATCATTCCCCTGCCCCACTGTGAGCGATAGAGCCTCCACATTATCAAGTGCATAACGCCCTATATCAATCTGCCCGCTGTATGCATCGGACACCGCCACACCATCGTAGCTCACAGCCGTGTGCTTGGCACCAAGCCCGCGCAAAGAGACCGTTTTAAGGCCACCTATGCCACCATAATCCTGCACATGCACACCTGCCATGCGTTTTACCACATCGGCTGCTGTAACAAGCCCCAAGCGTTCAAAATCATTGCTTTGCGCCACCTGTAAAGGAGCCACAGAAACGGCCTCTTTATCCACAACTGCACCCACCACCTCAACCTCGGCAAGATTACGAACCGAGGAGAGCGAGTCAATATCTTGTGCGCCACACAACTGCACACCGACAATCCATAAACAAATAGCACAAAGGGGTGCTACCAAAGAAAATTTCTGCATAAAAAAATAGTTAGCAAGCCTTCACCCGAGGCATTGTTAATATTTACATAATGAACAGAGGCAGGTTTTCTGGCTTGTCCGCCGGGCGGTTACCTTCCCACCCTCAATGGGCAGTGGCAATAGATTACCGAGGCATAAATGGACTCACAGCTACGGGTATAGCTCCGGATTTTAACCGGATTCCCTTTTACTAACACCGCCAAACGTGGCGGCTGTTACACCTTTATTCGGTGCGAAGATATAGCTATTGAAAATTCTATGCAACTATTTGCAATATTTTTTATACCTCACACCATGGATGACAAAAGAAAGCAACCCCGCGTATCACTACGGAGGGTTGCACAGGGGGAATTGAATGATTAAGAAAAAGTTCTATTAATTTTTCTCGTTGCTACTGTCTATCTATATAACAGCATTTGCCCGGAAAAGTTTTTTCCGAAAAGCACTTTTTTCTGCATTTTTTTCAAAAAAGGGACTATATAGAATGACAAAACGATGTTTTGTTATCGGCGAGTTTTGCAGTGAACGTCGCGGGCGGCATCGCTGAAAGTGATGCCCCGCGGTGCACGAAAGGCAAAACGAGCCAATGACCTTTTTTTGCTTGGTCTATTTGTCAAATTCCACCTTCCAAATATTCTTCATGTTTTTTAGAATGGATTTCTGTCGGTTGAGAGTGCGTTTCGATGGTTTCTTTGAACTATAACGGCGGGGGTTGGGCAGCCTGAGGGGGGGCACAGTGAGCAGCCAGCAACGGACATCAGCCTTAAAATGCCGGCATACACATAAACAAAAAAACTTGGGTTGCGCATGCGCAACCCAAGTTAATATATGTAATAAAATCTATTTCTATTACTCAGCAGACTCTGCTACAACAGTGTAGGGAACCTTAACGGTAACCTCCTTGTGCAAGCGGATGGTAGCTGTGTACTCGCCAAGCTCTTTTGCACTCTCAACAGAGATAACCTTGCGATCTACCTCATGACCAAGCTTAGCAAGCTCGTCGGCAATCTGAGCAGCGCTTACAGAACCGAAGGTTGTACCATTCTCGCTAACCTTAACAGCAATTGTGAGAGCAACACCCTCCAATTTCTGTGCAACAGCCTCAGCATCTGCCTTAATCTGAGCGAGCTTATGAGCGCGCTGACGAAGATTCTCGGCAAGAACTTTCTTTGCAGACTCGGTAGCGATAACTGCCTTACCTGTAGGAATCAAATAATTACGGCCATAACCGTCTTTTACCTTAACGATATCGTCTTTGTAACCAAGGTTGATTACGTCTTCTTTCAATATTAGCTCCATAATTATTCCTCCTTTATTATTTCATCATATCAGTTACAAAAGGCAGCAAAGCCAAGTGGCGTGCGCGCTTAACAGCCTGAGCAATGCGACGCTGGAACTTCAAAGAAGTACCGGTGATGCGACGGGGAAGCAACTTACCCTGCTCGTTCAAGAATTTCTTCAAGAATTCGGGATCCTTGTAATCGATATACTTGATACCGTTCTTTTTGAAACGGCAATACTTTTTCTTCTTGACATCAACTGTGGGAGGTGTCAAATATCTGATTTCTGAAGGTGTCTGTGCCATAATTAATCCTCCTTATTACCTTTAAGATTTCTTCTCTTGGCAGCATACTCAGCAGCATACTTGTCCAATTTTACTACCAATGAGCGAATAACGCGCTCGTCACGACGATACTGCAACTCGAGTTTTGATATAACTTTGGGCTCTGCGTTGAACTCAAACATTACATAAAAACCTGTTGATTTCTTCTCGATGGGGTATGCAAGTTTCTTCAAGCCCCAATTCTCTTCATTGACAATCTCCGCACCTTCAGCAGTGAGAATGCCTTTGAACTTCTCTACCGCTTCCTTCATCTGAGCATCAGACAAAACGGGAGTTAAAATGAAAACGGTTTCGTATTGATTCATTTTAGTTAATAAATAAATTAATAAATTGATTAAACATGCGTTTATCCAAAACGCGGGTGCAAAGATAGAGATAATTTTTCAATTACCAAAGTTTTACGGCAACCTTTTTCAAAACCGCCGCAACAAAACCACCTATGCGCGAAAAAGCAGCACCCCGCAATCAGAAACGGCCGCCACGACCACCGCCGAAACCGCCAAAGCCACCCGAGGGAGGGCCAAAGGGGCGACCACCGCCATTATACTCGCGCGCGCCACGGCCTCGCTCTCCATGCTCCCCATGCTCGCCACCCATCTGGTTGAACTTATATATAAGGTGGAACATGCAATAGCTATATATTGAATTATTCTCGCTATCGCTGCGCGACGTTGCCGAAATGGCACGCGACACGTTGCTCTGCTCGTGCAATATATCGTACATGCGGAAAGAGAGCGTCAAGGCATTCTTCTCCAAAAAACTCATTGACACCTGCGCATTCCACAAAAGCTCATTGGTATTGAACTGCGGGTCGCTGTATCCGCGACGGCTGCTCATTGAAAGATTTGTAGAGAATTGCAGATTCTGCCATGGCAGGCGCACCGTGGTGCTGGGGCCATAAGAGAAGTTCCATGTATCCATATTATTTTCGGGGCGCATGCTGTATTTGCTATGCGAATAGAGCACACGACCATCGAGCGAAATATCGAAATAGTCGGAACGATACGAAGCGTTCAGCCTCTCGCCCAAATCCACCGTTTCGGCAGTGTTGCGCACGCTGTTCTTGCTACCACTCATGCTTATATAACCAACATTGTGTTTGTAACCGAGTGTGGTATTTGTGCTGTATGTATATTTTTTGTTTTGCGGCAACGCCGAATTATAACCAAAGCCACCGCTTATATCCCAATTACCATTTATATTATCGGGCTGGCTTGTGGTAACACCGGTAGCCTCGTCGTATGTCATCTTGCGTTCAATACTGTTTATTTTGTAGTTAAAACGCAGATTGGCATTTATGGTACGCTGCTTATCGGGGTTATTAGTTACAAAGTCGGCATTCATGCTGTTGTTGAACGATGGTTTAAGCCCCGGATTACCCTTTGTTATGTTCAAAGGGTTAGAGTCGTCGGTAATATGCAAAAGGTCGGTCATCGAGGGCTGCGTTGTTGTTCCGCGATACCTCAATGTGAGGTTAGTGGTCTTTGACCAACGATAGCGGAAACGCACGTTGGGCGATATATTATGCACTGTACGTTTTACCACGGTATCAACGCCCAAATACTTGTAATCCATCTCCGACTGCAACGGCTGCCACGATATTCCCGCGCTCAAATTGGCCTTGGATGTAATGTAGCGCACCATTATCTGGGCATCGTGGCGCATATTGCGATAGGCCGAATAGCGGCTCTGGTCGCTGTCGTAATATTGTTGATAATCCTCGGGAAGAACAGGCTTGTGATAATGATGATTCATATACATATCGTAGCTGTCGAGATTATCAAAAACGTATGTCGAACGGTCGCTGTTCTGATAGCTGTAATTGAAACTGTAATTGAATTGCAGGAACAGATTTTTCATAATCGGTTCGGTGTAACTGCCACGCAGCGAGTAGCTCCAATTCTCATTGGGATTGGCCGAATAGCGTTTTCTGCTGGAAGCATCGCCCGCAACCGATGAACGATAATATTTTACATTATTTATTGAATAAGAATCGCTTTCGCTCTTGCTATATGACACATTGCCACGGAAAGTTATATTACGGCCGGGTTTTTCAAGCCTGCGGTTAAACATCAAGCCCGCACTTGCCGAACGACTGTCGGAGAGCGAGAGACTCCTGCTCTCGTTGCTGTTTATCGCAATATTCTCGAATTCGGGGAGCACCTCGCCAAATTGTGTTTTGGGATATGCGGCATAATCAAAGGGATCCTCGTCAAATGTAGCCGATAGACTGTTTGAATAGCTATCATTCTTCGAGTATGAAAAAGCCGGAGTAAATATTACCCTTGTCATAGTGTCGGGCTTCCACTCCAAACGGAAATTGGCATTCACGCCCACGTTGTGCCCAAAACGCGTGCTGTTGCTGTTGCCATATTGATTCTTGGCATTGCCCGACATAAAACGCTCGCTCGATGTATAGCTCCTCGAATCGCTGTTGCTATGGTTGAAACGCACATTTCCGCCAAACTCCACGGTATCGTTGCCGGTTACAAAGTTAAAGCCGCCCTGTTTGGCATTCACAAGACCGCCCCCACGACCACCGCCGCTCATTCCACGGTCGTTCGTATTGTTACCCGACAGAATAAGCGTATAGCGTTGCGTATCGGTGAAATAATTCGCAAGGCCCTTTGCCGAGAAGCGGTCTTTTGTTCCATAACCCAAATCGGCATTGGCAAAGATACCCTCCTCCACATCCTTTCTCATTTGCAAGTCGAGCACAGTCTCCTCCTCGCCATCATCTATACCTGTTATGCGTGCAAAATCACTCTTTTTATCGTAGAACTTAACCTTATCGACCACATCGACAGGGATATTCTTCAACGCCATATCCTTATCCGTGCCAAAAAAATCCTTACCCTTCATAAGAATACGCGACACGGTTTTTCCATTAATCTTTATCGTACCATCATCGCTCACCTCCACGCCCGGATACTTTTTTATAAGCTCCTCGAGCATTGAGCCTGCAGGCACACGGAAAGCCGCCGTATTGTAAACCGTGGTATCCTCTTGCACCGTTACGGGTGGCACCTCGGCCGTAATCTCGGCCGCCTTAAGCATAACCATATCGGAAGCAAGAGCCAGCTTGCCGACATCGGTATTCTTCCCCTCCACTATTGTAACCTTTTTATCCATGGGAAGATAGCCCACATACGTTGCACGCAGAATATATGCACCCACGGGAGCCACCACCGAAAAACGTCCATGAGCATCGCTGGCAACACCCGCCTTATACACGGTATCGGGGAGCGCAAGAAGTTGCACCGCCGCTGTCTGCAACAGTTCACCTGTTTCCGAATCGGCTACCACGCCACTCAATGTTCCCTTCTTCACCTGTTGCTGAGCCACAGCACCCACAGACAATATTGTAAATATCAGAATATACAAATATTTCATAATCTTAATAAAAAAGTTACATACTCTTATTTGACAGAAAAGAGAGCCAATAGTTTAATCCGGCTGCAATATTTATTGCACGTTTGTCTCATTTTACAAATTTAGAAAAAAAATCCAAGCGATTCAAAACAAAAAGAGCACACAAAACAGCAAGGCAAGCACCGTTTTTCACACACTTGCACTATCTTTGCAGCAACAGAGACGCAAGCATGGACAAACCATTTGAATTACTATCGCAAATCACTGCGCAACCGGCCGACAGGCGCATGGGCTCAACCATAGCCCGGGCACTGCAAGCCACATTCGGCAGCAGAGCAAGCGACAGCGACTATACCGCTGCCGGCATCATATGCACACTCTTCCTATCGGCAATTCTCGAAGGGTTTCCCACAATAAAACTGCACACCTTTGTGAGAAATTACCGCGAAGAGAGTTCGCTGTTCACTTTCGATTGCAAAAGCTACGATACCATTATTGCCAACATCAGCAATTACAACCTATTGTTAATAGACAAAAATATAAAATACACAGAGAAAAAAGTGAGCAAACAAGAGATATTGGAATCGCTCGATTTCTTTACAAATCAATAGATTTAACAATATTTTGCACCATTGTCAAGTTTTATTACAAATTAAAATCATACCTTTGTATAATTTAGGTTTAATTTTGCCGTTATAATAAAACAAGCACAACAATGAAAAAGAGTCTCTATTCAATTCTATCACTTGTAACAATTATCGCACTTGCATGCTCATGCAGCAGCGAAGAGAGCGTATATAACCCTTTTGCAGAACAAGAGAAAAGTCCCTTCTATCCACAGGAAATAATTGTCGAGAAACAGAACAACAAGATTGACATCTCGGAAAAATGGTCTTTTGAGTACACCGCCGAGAACAAGATAAAGGCCTACACCCACGAAACCACCACAAAGCTGGAAACCAAGAACGGCACCGAGACAACCATTAAAACAGAGAATGGCGAGCTATCGTACTACCCCAATGGAGACATCCACAACAAAATAACCTTGGAAACAAATTTTGACGGCCCGCTCAACAGCACACGCAAAATAGAGGAAATAGATGAAGATGCAACATGCGAGGATGGGCGCATCACCGACATCAAACGCCAGATAAAAAGCTACAACGGCAGAGACGAGATGACAATGACAACCAGCGTTACAAACAGAACATTCACCTACACAGGCGACCATTGCACCTCAAGCACATACACCGACGCCTACAACGCCGACGGCCCCATAACACACACATACACATACAGCTGGGACTCTTATCACAAGCTCACAGGAGTTGAAGTGAATGAAAAAGAGGAGAACACAAGAGCAAACAAGGTTTTCAAATACGAGTATGATAAAATAGATAAAGACCGCGGATTCCACACAAACGCCTTTATCTACAACCACCTGCCCGAGATTTATGCCGCTATGGGATACTTTGGCGAGGATTGCCCCTATACAATATACCACGAGGAGCAGAATTTCAGACTGTTCATAGATGGCACATGGGAAAAAGACAACTCGGCCGACAGCAAAATATTTACAATATTGGAAAACAACGCAAACGAGTTCAAATACGATATATCATCGGATATATACAACACCAATTACTATATTAAATTCATAAAGTAGAACCGCAAATGTGCAATTACAGAAATTACACCGACCAGGAGTGCATCAAGGCGCTGACCTGCAAACCGGCACCGGCACCGGAGTTTGTGAAATATTTCTTTTACGAGAAAAGCAAAAGCATGCTTCAGCACATATCCAAATCACTGTATGGGAATGACGAATACAGAGATTTGGTAAGTGAGTACTACATATACTTGGAAAACAACAATTGGTATGTTCTACGCCAATTCAAGCATAAAAACGATGCATCGCTCATCAGCTACCTGTCGCGTTGCACTTTCAATTACTTTGTAGATGCAAAAGAGATTAGAAAGCACGAACAACTGCTTGCCGACAGCATTGAGTATATCTACGAGGAAGTTGACCATGACAAGGAACGAATGTTCCATGCGATAAGCATTGCATACACCTTGCTGAAAGAGCCACACAAGAAAACAATCGAGTTGCTGATACTTAAAGGGATGAAATCGCTGGACGCAGCCGATTTACTGTGGAAATACACAAAGCACAAGGACGAAGATTGGAGAGCCCTTCCACGAAAGAGCGTGCAAGACATCATTGCCACAAAAAAGCAAAGTGCATGCGCCGCACTTTCGGCTGCAACATTCAAGATTCTCGACGAGCTGGACAAAAAAGAGACAGTATTTACAAACTAATCCACATATTTATAATAAAAGCATCCCTTTCGGGATGCTTTTATTATAAATATTGGTCTATACCGTTCTTTATCTTTATGATGCCATCCGAGGCGTTCCTCTCCCTCAATGCCCGGTTACGTTTCCGCAGATTGTCATCGGACTTACTCGATGCTTCGGGGTGATATATATGATACTCTATGCAACTGAATTTTATGGTACGTTTCTTCACTCCAAGTGCTCTTATACGGGCCGACAAATCTATATCCTCGCTTCCGTAGCCCACCATATCGCCATCGTAACCATTGACAGCATAGAGGTCGTCACGCCAGAATGACATATTGCAACCACGGTCGAGCTTATTATGCATCTACTGATAGAAAAAGTTTGTAAGCCACGGGATACGTATTGCATTGAACTTGCGTATCACACCATTGGTAAAGGGCGAGAACTTATAATTCTTGCTTGCCAAAATCTTTTTTGTGAACGGTTCTGTAAGCTTTGCACGCGAACCGCTTATATAATACCCACGCTCGGCATGGCGTATATGATCCTCTATAAAATGAGGCTCCATTATAATATCCTGCGCAATCTGTATAATATAGTCGGATGTGCATTTAGCAAAGGCCTTGTTACAAATTGTTGCAACACGGAATCCCTTATCCTCCTGCCACACATGAATAAGTTTGTATGGCAGTTGCGGGCGCATTCTATCTATCAATTGGCGAGTATCGTCGCGCGAACCATCATCGCCCACCACAACCTCCTCGGGGAGAACGGTCTGGTTTGCTATACTCAACAGACACAGCTCCAATGCCTCGGGCCAATTATATGTTGCAAGCACCACGCTTGTAGTTATCTTTTTCATGGCAGTTTACTTGAAATCGTTTATAATCCTTATAACCTCATCGGCATCGGCCATGCTCATTGCCGGGCCTATGGGCAGGCTCAATTCGCATGCATGTATTTTTTCCGTTACAGGCAACGACAGAGCGTTCCACTCCTTGTAACACTCCTGTTTATGGGGAGGTATAGGGTAATGTATTATTGTTTGCACACCATTCTCTTGCAGGTAGTTCTGCAACTCGTCGCGCCTGTCGCAAAGCACAGGAAACAGATGAAACACATTCTGTTCCATGGGCAGGGTTTGCGGCAATTTTATATATTTGTTGTTTATACCTTTTATATAACGGGCAGCTATTGCCTTGCGCACATCGTTAGCCTCAACAAGGTGGCGCAGCTTCACATTGAGCACGGCAGCCTGAATCTCGTCGAGACGGCTGTTGCGCCCTGTATATTCAAAAACATACTTCTTGCTCGAACCATAGTTGGCAAGCGTTCTCACCACATGGGCAAGTTCATCGTCGTTGGTTGTTACCGCACCACCGTCGCCCAATGCTCCAAGATTCTTTCCCGGATAGAAACTATGACCGGCAGCATCGCCCAATGAGCCTGTGATTCTGCCATCGGGGGCTTGGCAACCATGCGCCTGCGCATTATCCTCTATAAGTTTAAGATTATATCGCTTGCATATATCGGCAATCTTCTCGCTCCATGCCAACCTGCCATAAAGGTGAACAATGGCAATGGCGCGGGTACGTGGAGTAATGACCTCTTCTATCAGGCTGTCGTCTATTTGCAATGTGTCGAGGCGGGGCTCAACCAGCACGGGAACCAGCCCATTCTCGGTTATTGCAAGAATAGTGGCAATATATGTGTTGGCCGGCACAATAACCTCGTCGCCGGGTTTCATAACACCCATTTCTATATAGGCTCTGAAAATCCATATAAGAGCATCAAGGCCGTTTGCACAGCCTATGGTATGCTTAGTGCCAATGAATTGCGAGTAATTTTTCTCAAATTCATCATTCTCGGCACCCTGCAAATACCAACCACTTTTCACAACACGGGCAACAGCCTCGTTTATCTCCGCCTCGTACAGAGCGGTTACATCCTTTAGAGAAAGAAAAGGTATCATATTCTGTTATTTTTATTATTCATCACAATGGCCGTTCTCTTCGAGCCACTTTGCATATCCTATATTCTCCCATGGCATGTTTCTTTCAAAATTATATTGCCACGGATAGTGCCGTTTTCTTGTTTTGGCATTAAAGATAGGAGCCTTTCTTATATCGCACAACCTCTTGGCAGGGCTGCCACCTATAAACGAATAATCCTCAAAAGTGCCACCTGCTGTGGAGTGCGCTGCCACCATGCAGTTACGGCCTATGACACAGCCGGGCAGCAGCACACACGATGTTGTAATCTGCGAATAGTCGCCGATGGTTACGCCGGCAATAGTATTTGAAGGAGGTGTAGGGTCGTTTGTCAAAACCGTAAACGGCGATATGAAAACAAAACTCCCAATCTTCGCACCCTGCCCTATATTCACATAGCTATGCATTCTCACATAATCGCCTATCTCGCAAAAGCCCTGAATATCCACATACGAGCCAATGGAGCAGTTCTTGCCAGCAACGGTATTCTCGCGCACCGTTGCGCGATGACCGGTTTGCAGATTATCTCCAAAAACACTGCCTGCATAAAATATTGTATGGCTCCTTATGAGCGAGCCCTCGCCTATCTTCAAAGGAGGATTCTCGTAGGCATCGTTGTGATAATAATCGTTCAAGGGCTCACCCAGAACACAGTTATTACAGATTATGGTGTTGGCGCCAATCTCCACATTGTCGTAGATGATTGTGTCGTCGCCAATCTTCACACCCTCGCCTATCTTCACATTCTTGCCTATCTGTATGTTTCTGCCGGTAAATTTCATTGTATATCAGATTGTTCCGTTATCAACATTTATGTTCTGCCCGGTAATTGACACCGCCTTTTCCGACAAGAGAAAAGCCACGGTTTCGGCTACCGACTCCACACTCGTTGCCGCTTTAAGCGAAGTACGTTTGTATATGCGGTCTTTCTGGTCATCGGTCAATGTGGCACTCATAGCAGTCTCCATAAATCCGGGAACAACCACATTGCTGCGAATACCCAAAGCACCCCACTCGCGGGCCGTATTTTTGGAGAAGGCCTCTAACGCACCCTTTGAAGAGGCATACATGGCAAGCCCTTTATAGCCGGTGTGTGCGCTTATGGAAGAAATATGCACTATACTGCCCTTGTTTTTGTGCAACAGCATATGCCTGATGGCATATTTTGTAAGCATCATGGGAGTAAACACATTTACGGCAAACATCTCCTCAAGACGTTCTACATTGAGGTTTGTTATTATATCGTCGTAGGCCATAGCGGCATTGTTCACAAAGCCGTCGAGCTGTACTTTGTTTGTTATAAACTCTTTGAAAACGGTTTCGCGCACATTTCCCGACGATGCAAGGTCTATGCTTTTGAAGAAAAGCCTGCCTGGATAGGCTGCTTCGAGTCCCTTGAATTCATCGGTATATGAGCGCGCCACACCATAAACAGTGTGCCCCTGTGCAAGAAGCACTTCACATATTTTCAAACCTACGCCGCGCGAGCAGCCTGTAACCAATATATTCATAATCGTTTTATTTTTCCTGTACGTGTCAGGGTAAATTCTTCTACAAATTTAATCTTACGAGGAATCTTAAAATCCTGCAACTTGTCGCGCAACGACTTGCGTATATCCACATCAGTTAATTCCGAGCCCTCTTCGCGCAACACCTCGGCAACCACAATATTGCCAAGCACCGAGTTGGGCTTGCCATAGACAAGCGACTGACGCACCCCCTCGAGAGCATCGATAGCCTCCTCCACCTCCGAAGGATTCACCTTATAGCCCCCCACATTTATGAGTTCGTTCTTGCGGCTCTTGAACCTGAAACAGCCCTCGGCCTCATCAACCCATTCAATGAGGTCGCCCGAGTGGTAATACTCCCCATCGAGCTTAAAACTTTCGGACCTTCCAAGCAGTGAGCAGTGTATAAGCAATTCCTCATCCACCACGCGGAATTTATCGCGCAAGGCCGCAGGCAACTGAAAGCAGTCGCCCTTTGCAGCAAACAACGAACCTGCCTCGGTCGATGCATACACATTGTTTATTTTGGCATTGGGGAATATCAAGCGAATACTATCGTACAACTGCGAGCCCGACTTTTCGCCACCCAATGTAACACGTTTCACCGTGGGACACGGCTGTTCAAATGGCAGCAACAGCCTGTAAAATGTGGGCGTAGCCGATATATGCGTTATGTCATACGCCGCAACAGCCTTATAAACATCGTTGCGCTGCATATTAAACACATTCACCAAAGTATTCTTGTTTTCAAACGCCTGAAAAAACACCTGCAAGCCCGCCATGTGGGTAGGATTATATGCATACGCCCAAATATCGCTGTTATGCTTCTCGCTTATTCTCACGGCACGGGTGAGGGTAGAAATGGAGTGGATAACCTTTTTGGGCTGCCCTGTGGTACCCGATGTAAATATGGTTATCTCCGACGACGAATTCTTTACAGCCTCAATCACCGCATCGATATCGGCAAAGGCAGCATCGGGCAATTGCTCCGGGATGTTTACCGCACCATCGTCAAGGCCCTCGATTTCAGAGAGACTCAAATCGGAATCGAGCAGTGTCAAAGGCCTGTTTGCAGCAATAGCCTTTACAAGATTCTCGAAATAGGCAAACAGGTCGTCGGTTTTATACAAAGGATAATACTCCCTATGAAGGTTAATATTATCAACCAACATTTCATAGGAATACTCCCTGTTGCCATTATAAAGAAAAACAGCCATTATTTCTGCAATTTCTCGTATATTTCACCAACTGTATTTACCAAGCCGTCCTCAAAAATATCTATATCAAATTCGGCCTCGATATTAACAGTGAGTTCGGCCAAGTCAAATGAGGTCAGGCCAAGGTCATCGCGCAAGCGGTCCTCGTTGCCAAGTGAAGCCACAGGAGCCAAATCCTTTGTTGCACGAATATTGTTTATAATCTCCAAAACCTTCTGTTCCATAGTTTATATCTGTTTTTGTTTTTTATACTCTAAAAATTCGTCATAATCGCGTATGTAATCCTCGGCAGTGTAAACCTCCGATGCCAGCACCAGGCATATTGCACCCGAAGAGAAACCATCGAGAGTGCGCCACATTCCGGGCCCCACCTCCAAAGCCTCACCCGGGCGGTTCAACGTATAGAGATGCTTTTCCTTTCCATCGTCAAGGGTGATATTAAAACTCCCGCTCACAGCTATCACAAGCTGCTTCAACGCCTTGTGTGCATGAGCACCGCGGCTCTCACCGGCGGGGACATCATAAAGATAATATACCCTTTTTACATCAAACGGGGAACCCTTGCCATTCTCAACAACCGTTATATGCCCCTGCAAACAGGGAGCCTCGTTCAACGGCACCAGCTTATTGCCAAACGAGCCGTCGGCAGCAGTCTCACCGCCATTCACACTCGTTTCGGCCGATAAGACAAAGACAACTGAATTTGTGGTAAAATTACCCATCTGCCACTGCAACCCTTTGGGTACATACAGGGCACGGTACGGACGGTTAAGATAAAAACTTTTGCTGTCGGTTCCATCATTTACCGTTATTTCAAAGCCACCCGAGAGAGCTATTATAAGTTCATCCTTGCCTCCCAAGTGTTTGTTTTGCCATTTTTCCCCGTCGCGCAGGTCATACAGCCAAGCGCAACCGGCTATCTCAAATGGCAACGCCGCACCATTCTCAACAACCGAGAGATTCCCCCTTTCGTCCAATATTTTGGGGAAATTTATAAATCTTACCCGTTCCATAGAATACTCGGTATGTGTAATTGTTAATAACAACCTCCTTCACTTGTTCAAGAAAAGAGATAAAACAAAGTGCACCTGCACAATATTTCATATTGCAAATATAGTTTATAAAAAGGACATAAACAATTACATAATGAAATATTTACAACACCATACTGTGCATCATTCATCCTCGCGCGACAAAGTCATGCGATACACATTTGTCTCTTTTGGTTGGAAGCCCACTGTGCGGTAAAGCGCATTTGCCGCCACACGGGCCGGCTTGGAGGTGAGCATGAGCACGCCATCGCCTTTTTCTGATGCAAAATCCACAACAAATTCCACAAGGCGGCGGCCATAAGCTCTGCCACGCATTGCCGCATCCACCACCACATCCTCAATCCAATATTTGCACCCTGTGGGAGCAAGATAGCAGCCCAAGGTAATCATCCCCACAATGGCACCATCCACCCGCAAAAGAAACAGATGCGTGGTAGGGGCATCGACAATAGCCTGCAACTCTTTTCGAGTAAAAACAACGGGCGAAGATGAGAGCTGTGCAAGCAAACGATTTATGGGCTCCACATACTCTTCGCACGCAGTTGTGAGTTCAAATATCTCTTCTTGCATGGGATTTTACAATTTTACTTTGCACTTAACACCTTTGGATTCGTTCTGCACACGGTCGAGCACGGTTACCACATAGGTAATCTTGCCCTTTTCTGTTGCGGGAATCTTATAATATGTTTTATCCGTTATCGCCACAATATTGGCAACCGAAGAGAGCGATTTCTTTTCCCCTTTCGCAAAGCGATAGACAACATATTTTGCAGGTGCATTCATGGCATCATCGCACTCGCGGGGGAGCCACACAAGCACCTTCCCGCCTGCATCATCAATGAGGCGCACCCCTTTCACTTTTTTGGGAGCATCGTCGTCAATAAACGGGCTTGCAGGCATCAGTGCGGGATAGCGGTGATAGTTCTGCGCAAGGATATCGCGGTAACCACCCACGTTGTTGGCGACAGATGCGGCATCCCACAAACAAGAGCCCTTGATTGAGGTGTATGCACGTTGCATATCCATCTTCTGCACAAGTTGGTGGCGCGCAGGGTTATTTGTATCCTTCGCCTTAACGGTGCGGTTCACATCCTGGCCAATATACAACGGGCGTGCTGCGGCATATTTTGCCCACCACTCCACAAGCGCCTCATAATCGGCAGCCTTGTGCCCTATCTCCCAATAAATTTGTGGGATACAATAATCCACCCACCCTTCGTCAATCCAATAGAGCACATCGGCATTAAGGTCGTCGTAGCTTTGCAAGCCCTTGGTGCGGCTGCCCCACTCCCAACTACCCTCGTTACGGTATATGCCAAAGGGCGAAACGCCAAACTTAACCCACGGTTTTATGGAGCGCACCGTTTTGTGTATCTGCTCTATGAGGCAGTTCACATTGCTCCTACGCCACAGAGCCTTGTTCTCGTAGCCGCTTGCACGGAACCACTTATCATCGTTAAAAGGCTTGCCGTTTACGGGATAGGGGTAGAAGTAATCATCTATATGCAGGCCATCCACATCGTAGCGGGTAACAATATCGGTTATAACCTTGCAAATATGGTCGCGGTTGGCCTGCAACGAGGGGTTGAAGTATAACTGCCCCTCATATTCTATGAAATTTGACGGTTGTACCCTGCTTTGATGATTATCGGCAACAACCTTTGTACCCTTGGTGCGCGCACGATAGGGGTTTATCCATGCGTGTAGCTCCATATTACGTTTGTGCGCCTCGGCCACCATAAAGGCCAGCGGGTCCCAGCCCGGATTTTTACCCTGCTGCCCCAGCAGGTATCGGCTCCACGGCTCGTAAGGCGATGGATAGAGAGCATCGCCCTCCACGCGCACCTGAAATATTATGGCGTTTACGTTTATCTTTTGCAGATTATCGAGCATCGTGGTGAGGTAACTTTTCATATCGGCCTCATTCATGCCCATGAACTGCCCGTTCACAGCCTGTATCCATGCACCGCGAAATTCGCGTTTGGGAGGAATATTCTCTTTTGTTTTAACGGAATGCTTGCCCGTGGAGCAAGACAGCAGCAGCACGGCAAGCAACATTGTGGTAAAAAGTCTCATTTTTCGCAGCTGTTTTTTGGAAATATAGCGCGAAGATAACACTTTTCCCCCACCGCTACAAATCGGCCTCCACAATCTTTGCAAAATGCCCTCACGAAGTATTTGGCTGCTGCCGGGCGTGAGGATTCCGCATGACAAAGCGGTGGTGTTTTAGGCAGAAAGACAAAAGCTTGTTTTTGTCATTCTGACGACCATAGGGAGGAAGAATCTCGGGAATAATTTGAGATACTTCACATTCGTTCAGTATGACACAAAAGTACCACGGTGCGCAGTTCTCACAAGCAAAAGTAATTCTAAAAACCAACCGGCACCATAAGAGAGACAGTTAAAGACCGTCGCTGTTTAGGAAAGAGGGCGAGGCTTAGTGAGCGCAGCGAACGATTACGCAGCCCCCTAAACTGCGACGACAAGGCTTTAACGACAAGCAAGCGACGAACGAGTTAT
>JAFTNW010000036.1 GCA_017451695.1 Bacteroidaceae bacterium | reverse complement strand
AGTTGATACCGGCCGGAATTAAAAGTACATCAAATTATTTTGACGGTTCGTTTTATTGTTCCTTACTTATACACTAATTAAATTTTAATTAGCACGTTGTACTGCTTGTCTGTATGGAATGTTTTCAAGGATCATCGTGCTATCGAGAACGCGATTACTGCGTTGCTTCCCGAAAGCGAGTGCAAAGGTAAAGCAAATATTTGAACCAGCAAACTTTTTCGAAAGTTTTTTTCAATATTTTTTCACTTTATTTGCAACTCTTTTAATTCTCAATCACTTACAAAATACACTTTTTTAGGTACAAATTTGCAAGAACATATTGCAAAACCCAAAAACGCCATTTGCAAAGCGAATGGAAGAGCAAATTAAAACAAAATATTTTACACTACAATAGAAAATCCATATTTTTTTTACTTTTTAGCTGTTTTTTTGTTCCAATATCCTCTTTAATCACAAAAAACCAGCGGTACATTACATGGCTTTGCCATTTTTTAAGTAATTTTGCAGCGGATAAACACCGCCTTACCTTATATATTATATAGAGGGAAACATCGGAATAAAAACAATGAAATGAAAAAAACCATATATTACATCATTTTCACAATAGCCCTGCTCGCTTCATTTACAGCGACAGCACAAGAGAGCGGGAAAAAGAGAATTTACGGGAAAATCACCGACAAAGCAACAAAAGAGGAGATTCCATACGCAGCAGTCAGAATAAGAAAGACCTCGAACGGATGCAGTAGCGACAATAACGGATATTTTTCGTTCTACACACCCGAGTTGCGCGACACACTCATTATATCCAACCTTGGGTACAAGGATGTGAAAATACCACTCAACGCAAAGACACGATTCCCGCTGAATATAAAAATGGAGGCCGAGAACTACGAGCTTGCCGAGATAACCATAAAACCCAAACGCGAAAAGTATCGTAAAAAGAATAACCCTGCAGTGGCATTGGTGCGCAAGGTTATTGAGCGCAGAGATGACAATGCGCCCGAAAACAAACCATTCTACAGCCGCAACAGACACGAAAAGCTAAGCATAGCCCTTAACAATTTCAGTTCGGCCAAAGAGAGCCATTTTGGCAAGAAGTTCGCATTCCTTGACCAATACATCGACACCTCGCTCGTTTCGGGCAAGCCCATCCTATACATTTCGGCAAGAGAGATGATTGGCAGCGACTACCACAGCAACGACCCCAAGCGCAAAAGACAATATGTAAAAGCGCGCAAACGCAACGGTATCGACGATTTTGTATCGGCAGAATCGTTAGAGGCCATATACGAGGAGACATTCAAAGACATTGACATTTTCCAGGACAATGTATCACTCTTCGGTAACAAATTCGTGAGCCCTGTTTCAAAATTGGGCCCCACATTCTACCGTTATTATATAATGGATACAATTGACATTGAGGGAGAAAAGTGCTACGACCTTGCCTTTGCGCCATTCAATGCCGAGTCGTTTGGATTTACCGGCCATATATATGTAACAACTGACTCCACATACTTCACCAAGCTCGTACAGATGAATGTTCCGCACGATATAAACATGAACTTCATCGAATACATGAACATAAAACAGCACTACGACCGCCTGCCCGACGGCACACGCATATTAAACAACGAATCGCTTGTAGCCGAGTTCAAGGTGATTGACGCGGTCAATGGTTTCTATGCTCACCGCCAGGTAGAGTACCGCGACTACTCTTTTGAAAAGGACAGCATGGCACAGGTGGTATTGAATTTCCCCGGGGCAGTAATGGAAGACGACCTTTCCAACCGACGTGCGCAGGAGTATTGGACCGAAAACCGCATTGCCGAGGTAACAGAAAAAGAGCAATCGGTGGACAAGATGATGCGCGAACTGCGTAACAACCCCGTGTATTATTGGATGGAAAAAGGACTCACATTCCTGTTTACCGGCTGGATACCCATACGCGAACATGAGCCGCCAATCTTCTATGGCCCCGTAAACACAACAATCAGCCACAACGAATTGGAAGGATACCGCTTGCGCACAGGAGCCATGACATCGGCCTACCTTAACCCCCACCTATTCGGACAATTCTACGCCGCATACGGAATAGACGATAAGAAACTGAAATACATGGGCGAGGTGGAATACTCGTTCAAGAAGAAGAAAGAGCACCCCAACGAGTTCCCTATACACTCGGTGAAGATGCGCTACGAGAACGACATATACCAATATGGTCAAAACTATCTGCACACCAACAAAGACAACATATTCCTGAGCATAAAGCGCAAGAAAGACGATAAAATAGGATATATGAAAAAAGCAGAATTCACATACACAAGAGAATTCTACAACCATTTTTCGTACAATGTAACATTGCGCAACCGCAAAGACATAGCCTCGCACCTTGTGCCCTTTGAGCGTACAAGAACCGTAAACGGACAAGTGGAGAGCGACTTTGTCAAGGAGCTTACACAGAGCGAGATAGAGCTGAAACTGCGATGGGCACCAAAAGAGAAATTCACACAAACAAAGTGGAACCGCTACCGTGTTCAGCCCGAACACCCCGTGTTCACCCTCACACACACTGCCGGGATAAAAGGATTGCTGGGTAGCGATTTCAACTACCAGCACACAGAATTCAGCTTCGAGAAACGATTCTGGTTTTCGGCTTTCGGCTACACCGACTGTATAATAAAAGCCGGCAAAGTGTGGAATGAGGTACCTTTTCCATTACTCATCATGCCAAACGCAAACCTGTCATACACAATACAGAAGGAATCGTACGACTTGATGAATGCTATGGAGTTCTTTAACGACGAGTATTTCTCCTGGGATTTGACATACTACATGAACGGATTGATATTCAACCGACTACCACTTATAAGAAAATTAAATTGGCGCGAGGTGGTTACATGCCGTGGCATGTATGGCCGACTGAGCGAGAAAAACCGCCCCGACCCGACAGACACAGGCAACCTATACAAATTCCCATACGAGAACGACGAATATCACTACCTTGCCGGCAAGCCATACGTGGAAGTAGCCGTGGGTATTGAAAATATATTCAGAGTGTTGCGAGTTGATTATGTGCGCCGCCTCACCTACACCGACCTGCCGGGAATAGACAAAAACGGATTCAGGATACAGTTCCATATACAATTCTAACATACATAAAAAAAAGGAACCATGCGGTTCCTTTTTTATGTATAAACAGCAAAAGCCCTACTCCACCTCGTTCCAAGCTGCAGCCGAGTACCATTCGAGCTGAGCAAACGAGTTGTTGAATTCATTGAATCGGGAATCGGTATTGGGCAAATACATCGAAATTCCACTACATGAAGCATCAACCTGAACAAAATCCCCCGTATCACTTGCATCGCGGTCCTTATCCAAAACAGACGAATACCATTTGGCACTTGCACTGCGGTATGGCACTGCATCATTCAATGCAGCCCTCCAAGCGTAATATTCATTGACCGTGAGGTACTTCTGCATCACAGAATTCATATCAAAGAAATTTGGGAACGAGTTTGAAGCAGTAAAAGAGGCCCCGGGAAGATAAGAAAAAACATCCCCGCAATCGCTGCCCGACACATCGTAAAGGGCATTTTTCACAGCCACCGCAGTGGCATCGGCAAGTTGTTGCATGGCACTGCAACGCACAGCAGAAAGCACCACTCCCGTTTTGGTCCCATCATATGCAACCTTGTATGCATCGATTATATTTTGCAAGGAAGCTGTTTCATCGAAAAAGAGAGGTACAAGAGCTTCATAAGGAGCACCGGAACCGGGAATTTCGGCCGGTGATGCAATTATCCAATTTGCGCTGTTACGCATTGCATAAGCCACCTCGGCACACTGCATAAAGCAGGCATCAAACATGAGCCTATTGGGTTTTACAGCTGTTTTCTTTAAGAATTCCGCAAGTTCCTCTATATACATTCGGCTGTAATCGCTATTATCTCCTTGCGAAATATCGTAACCAAAGGAGTATTGTTGCGCAGAACGCACCTTATCGTCGCGCAACCAACCTGTTGCATGAGACCACAACACCAAATCCATCTGTTTTGTAGGATAGTTCTGCTCCACCCAATCAAACACCACACGCATATCGGTGGTATCGCACGATGCAAACTCACGGCCAAAATTATGCACCGTTTTGTAATCACAATCCCCGCCATTATTGAAATAACGCAAAAGACGAGCATTTTTATTGTCATCGACAAACACAAGGAGGTAGCAGTCGTTAGGTATCTTATTGGCAGCCTGCAACACCTCCTGCAAATCCTGTTGCGCAAAAATTGCAAGGTCGTTATCGGCCACCATATACAAGAAAAGCATGCGACGAGCCTCCTCACCATCGGCAATAAGGGGGGTATCCTCCGTCTCGGGTACATTAATCTCATCGCTGCATGCTATCGCACACAACGACAAAAGCAACAATGCAACAGTTGCGAATTTAGTAAATTTCATGTCAGGGAAGAGTAAAACGGAATTTATCGCCCAGGTAACGTACCATGCGATTATCCTTATGCAGAATTTTCTTTTTTACTTTGGCCTCAATCTTTTCGAGTTTCTTTCGGTTCTTTGCAAAATATATAACCGATATGCGCCCTGGCTTTCCCTCGGTAAAATTCATATAGTCCTTTAACTCATAGGCATAGTGCTGGCGATCGGGCAATATGCGCGAATGGCTTTGCAGCTTGACACCCTCAAGAGGTTGCACCTCGGTAAAATAGACTATCGAATCGTTATAGGCATACGACACACCAAACAAGTAGGCTACATCTTTATCCTTTTTTGCCGACACCGACAAAATCGCGCCAAAGAGAGCAAAGAGCAGAAATATATAATTTTTCTTCATACTTTTTATTTTAATACATCATTGATTAAGTAGCACACAAACGGGAACTACTATGCAATATAAACTGCATTCGCTACAAAATTAAGAAAAATATCAGCATTATAGAAAAATATTGCCACTTTTAACAAAGAAAGACTGTTTTTTACCTACACAAGAGCCACATATATAAAAATCAACGGGCCACACGATGTGTGGCCCGCAAAGTATAGAATTTGAATTTATCCCAAATAAGGTTTCAGCGTTTTGCTGCGCTGGTTCTGTTTCAAACGACGAATAGCCTTCTCTTTTATCTGGCGTACACGCTCGCGTGTGAGACCAAATCTATCGCCAATCTCTTCCAAGGTCATCTCCTGCATACCGATACCGAAGAACATCTGGATAATCTCCTTTTCTCTATCGGCAAGAGTAGATAACACACGGTCGATTTCGCGCGAAAGAGATTCACTGACCAAGAGATTGTCTGCCATGGGAGAATCGTCATTTACAAGTACATCGAGCAAGCTGTTGTCCTCGCCATCAACAAATGGTGCATCAACAGATATGTGCCTACCCGACACTTTAAGCGATTCAACCACTTTGTCAACCGGAAGATCCAACTGCTCGGCAAGTTCCTCTGCCGATGGACGACGCTCATTTTCTTGCTCAAATTTAGAGAAAGCCTTGCTAATCTTGTTCAACGAACCTACCTGGTTCAACGGCAAGCGCACAATTCTCGATTGCTCTGCCAGAGCTTGCAGAATTGATTGTCTGATCCACCAAACAGCATAACTGATGAACTTGAAACCACGTGTCTCGTCAAATTTCTCTGCAGCTTTGATAAGTCCCAGATTACCCTCGTTGATAAGGTCGGGGAGGCTTAATCCCTGATTCTGATACTGTTTAGCCACTGAAACAACGAAACGCAAGTTAGCTCTTGTCAGCTTTTCAAGCGCTCTACGATCACCCTTACGGATTTTCTGTGCCAACTCAACCTCTTCTTCTACGGTAATAAGGTCTTCGCGACCTATTTCCTGCAAGTACTTGTCGAGAGAAGCGCTCTCGCGGTTTGTAATACTTTTTGTAATTTTTAATTGCCTCATTGTCTTTACTGATACAAATTCAATTCGCTAAGATAATACATTTTCACTCACTATAACAGCCAACACCTTATAAAAGTTTATAAAAAACAAAAAAAACTCTTATACATTCGTGGCATATAAAACCGGAATCGCTTTGTTACCAAAGTTATATTACACATGAAGAAGAAACGAATTTTGCCGCTGCAATTGCAAACTGAAAGAAATTGGAGAAAAGTAGAAAGTACCTTACAGTTTACACTCCGTTACTACCAATACAGTATTAAAACTGCATGCTCACCTCATGTGATAACCCTTTAGCGAAAAGCGATTACCGGTTATAATACTAAAAGGTTTTCATCTATTAGAGCGAGGAAATGCCAAATTCTGGATTTTTCAACCGTTAATATTTGTTAAAAGCAATAACTATTCACCCATACTTCCACGCAATGCATTGATATTCAGCATATATCATCTCCTTAACTCTTTCTCAAGATATGGTGCAGTGTGCCCCACACCTGCGGCCACAATCTCTTCGGGCGTTCCCGTGGCCATAACCTTGCCGCCATCGCGACCTCCTTCGGGGCCCATATCTATTATATAATCGGCCATTTTTATTACATCAAGGTTATGTTCTATTATTATCACCGTGTTGCCCTTATCCACCAAACGGTTAATTACATTCATAAGAACACGGATATCCTCAAAGTGCAGGCCGGTAGTTGGCTCGTCGAGCAGATAAAGAGTTTTGCCTGTATCGCGTTTGGATAGTTCGGTAGCAAGTTTCACTCGCTGGCTCTCGCCACCCGAAAGTGTTGTCGATGGCTGCCCAAGCTTGATATATCCAAGCCCCACATCCTGCAACACCTTTATTTTATTTAATATCACAGGAACATTCTCAAAAAATTCCACCGCCATATTAATTGTCATATCCAGCACATCGGCAATGGATTTGCCTTTATAACGCACCTCAAGCGTTTCGCGGTTATAACGCTTGCCATGGCACACCTCACAGGGCACCATCACATCGGGCAGAAAGTTCATTTCAAGGGTTTTATAGCCGTTACCGCTACATGCTTCGCATCGGCCGCCCGACACATTGAAGGAGAAACGCCCCGCCTTGTAGCCACGTATCTTGGCCTCGGGCAGCTCCACAAAAAGATTGCGTATATCGGCAAACACACCCGTATAGGTAGCAGGGTTGGAGCGTGGTGTACGCCCCAAAGGCGATTGATCTACATCAACAATCTTATCTATATTCTCTATGCCCTCTATTCTGTCATAAGGCAAAGGTTCACGCAAGGCACGATAAAAATGTTTGGCCAAGATTGGTTGCAGAGTATCGTTCACAAGCGACGATTTTCCGCCACCCGAAACACCTGTAACGCAAATAAGCTTGCCAAGCGGAAACTCTACATCCACGTTTTTGAGGTTATTGCCACGCGCACCATAAATTTTTATGCTTTTACCACTACCCTCGCGCCTCTTTGCCGGCACCTGTATGCGCTCCTTTCCTTCCAGAAAGCGTGCGGTCATGGTGTCGCTTTGGAGCATCTGCGCAGGAGTACCCGAAAACACCACATTGCCCCCCTTGCGCCCTGCCTGCGGGCCGAGGTCTATCACATAATCGGCCGCAAGCATAATATCACGGTCATGCTCCACCACAATAACCGTATTACCACTGTCGCGCAATGATTTAAGAGAGTTTATAAGACGGTCGTTGTCGCGCGAATGCAAGCCTATGCTTGGCTCGTCGAGTATATAAAACACATTTACGAGCTGCGAGCCCACCTGCGTTGCAAGCCTTATTCTCTGTCCCTCACCACCCGACAACGATGCCGATGAACGATTGAGCGATAGATAACCCAAACCCACATCGAGCAGAAAACCTATGCGGGACTGAATCTCCTTTACAATCTCGGTAGCAATGGCGCGTTGTTTATCGGTCAAATGGGAATCCAAGTGAGCAAGCCAATCATGCAGCTGCGATATATCCATTGAGGCTAGTTCATGGATATTTTTGCCGTTTAGTTTGTAATGCAAAGCCTCGCGGTTGAGCCTTGCGCCACCACACTCGGGGCAAGGCTGCATAACCGAAAATTGTTCGGCCCAGCGCAACTCCTTTGCCGATGTGCTCGACTCTTTTTGCATTTGAATATACTTAACCAAGCCGTCGTATGTGGCAATGCTGTCGTAAAACATATCGGACGAGCTGCTCAGTTTCAAAGGAACAGGCGAGCCGTAGAGTATCTCATCTATTGCCTCGTCGGGCAACTCCTCTACCGGAGTTTTCAGCGTGGCATCGTAGCGTTGCAGCACCGCCTCAATCTGCTGGAATATCGACGAACGGCGATACTTACCAAGCGGGGCAAGCGCGCCATCGTAGACCGACAGTGTGCGGTCGGGCACCACCTTATCCACATCCACAAGGCTCACCATGCCAAGTCCCTTGCATTTGGGACAGAAGCCCTGTGGCGAGTTGAATGAAAAGTTATGAGGGTCGGGTTCCTTGTATGAAAGACCGGTAACTGGACACATCAGATGCTTGCTCAAATGGCGCACCTCGCCCGACGGCATCTCCATTATCATCACCAAACCATCGCCCTGCTGCATTGTGGTGGCAAGGCTCTGTTTTATGCGTGCCTCATCTGCGGCATTCACCTGCAATTTATCTACCACCACCTCGATATCATGGGTTTTATACCTTTCGAGCATCATTCCGCGGGACATCTCGCACATTTCACCATCTATGCGCACATTAAGATACCCCTTGCGCATCATCTGCTCAAAAAGTTCTTTATAATGACCTTTGCGCCCCTTAACCAACGGTGCAAGCATATATATGCGCCTGCCGTCGTAGTCGCGCAACAGCAGTTCCAGAATCTGCTCCTCGGTATATTTCACCATCTTCTCGCCCGACAGATAGGAATAGGCATCGGCTGCACGAGAGAAAAGCAGACGCAGATAATCATAAATCTCGGTTGTGGTACCCACCGTGGAGCGCGGATTCTTGTTCGTGGTTTTCTGTTCAATGGATATTACAGGACTCAAGCCTGTGATTTTATCCACATCGGGGCGCTCCATACCACCAAGGAAATTGCGCGCGTAGGTTGAAAATGTTTCCAGATAACGCCTCTGCCCCTCGGCAAAAATGGTATCAAATGCCAACGACGATTTACCGCTGCCGCTAAGCCCGGTAATCACGGTGAGCGAGTTATGCGGAATCTCAACATCGATATTCTTGAGATTATGCACCCTTGCACCAAAAACCTCTATTTTTCCTCTATCCTCTTCCACTGCTGTTGTTTTATGGGTTGGAAACATTCTCGGTATATCCACGTAACACATTCACATCGCGGCGTATCTCGTAAGTAACACCATCGGCACCGCGTGCCGTAACGACAACAAAATAGACACCGTCTTTAACAGGCTTGCCCTTGTATGTGCCATCCCAGCCACACTCTTCGCAATTAATCTGGTCTATACCCCACGAATACAACTGCTGCCCCCAACGATTGTATATTGCAGCATTGAACTCAACAATGGACTTTACATTATACACATTGTAATAGTCGTTTATACCATCGCCATTGGGCGAGAAAGCATTGGGAACATCTATTTTGGACTCTGCAACCACAATGCGAAAAGGCTCGAAATCCTCGGCACCGAATTCCCACACAATATCGGGATTATCAATGCTTGTATATATGATTTTGGGCTGCACTATAAGTGTGCCGCTCTCGCGAATTTCGTACTCCACATCGGCATCGTAGCGAGTGAGGAAGGGATATACCTCACCTTCGCGGGTGAACTCCCATCTACACACAAGCGAAAATCCCTCCTGCTCGGCCGCATTGGCAAAGAACTGCACTTTTAGCGGTGCTTCGCCCGAATATTCATCGCCAAACGACATCTCGGTAACCTCACCATCGGCAGTTGTTACCACAGCCGCAGGCGAGGGAGCATCCACCACTTGCGCATGCAGATTCATGTTCGTTGCCCAAAACAGCATCAACAGAATAGAAATGTAAAAACGTGCAATCATACTCATTTTATTCTAATAATTAATCGGCATTGCCGCATTAAGCAACAAAATTAATCTTTACCCACGAAAAATCCATAAAAAAGAGAGGTAAAAATACGCCATCGGCAGCAATTAACTATAATTAATGATATAATTTAAGCAAGCTAAAATATTTGCATCGCATATTTTTAGAATTTAAGCAATAATTGAGTATCTTCGCAAGGAATTTGGACTATTCTACACACTGTAAAATATGAAACGATACAGGCATATTCTTTTACTTGCGTTGTTGTTGCTTACAATGGCACTCAACGCTCAAAACAGCAACTATTTCATCCATACCGTCGATAAGGGGCAGACCCTTTATTCAATATCCCGCATGTACCATAAAAACATACAGGAGATAGTTGCACTGAACCCCGGATGCGATGTTAAACTATCCATTGGGCAAGAATTGCGCATACCGCAAACACCCGACATCAACAAATTGCAGCCAAGCCAAGCCAAGAAAGAGACCCGCTATCACACAATACAGATAGGCGAAACACTCTATCGACTTGGTAAAATGTACGGAGTAACACCGCTTGAAATATGCGAAGCCAATCCAGGGCTCACCATGTCTAATTTTCGTGCCGGCGAAGTTATTCTAATCCCTGAGAGCAAACAGAGCACAACTACACCGGCCATAGAAGAGAATAAACAGGAACAGGTGGAGGCGCAGCCCGATGAACTACCCCAAGAACAAGCAATACGCACCACACACAAAGTGGAAAAAGGCGAAACATTCTATGGTATAGCACGCAAATACGGCATTAGCGAAGCCGAACTACGCGCTGCCAACCCCGAGGCCGCAAGCAAAAAGAAACTAAAAAGAAAAACCATCCTTAACATACCATATCCCGCAAAAAAGATTGAACCGAGGAAGAATATCGCAGAACTTACCAACAGAGAGATATTCAACAAAATAGAAAAACGCAAAGACTCCATAACAGCCACAAGCGACAAGAGAGGCACCCGCGTAGCAGTTATACTCCCCTTTATGCTCGACAGCTATGCACCCAACGAGCAAACCCGCATGGTGGAATATTACCAAGGTTTCCTTATGGCGGTGGAGAAACTGAAGAAATATGGCTATTCATACGAGATACACACATACGACTCGGGCCCCGAGAGCAAAAGCCTCACCCCCTTGCTGCAAAGTGGCAAGCTGGACAACATGAACCTCATCATAGGAGCACTATACCCGGGACACAACAAAGAACTTGCAAAATTTGCAAACGAAAAGAATATCCCATTGGTGATACCATTTACATCTAAAGAGGACGAAATATTCAGCAACCCAATGGTGTATGTTGTAAACACACTGCAATCATACTTCTTCTCCGAGGTGATAGATCACTTTACAAAGAAATTCCCACGTGCTAACGTGATATTTGTATCGGATAGCACCAAGAGCAACAAAAAAGATTTTATCGCATCACTCACCGAAGGCCTCGACCGCAAAAAAATTCCCCATGCAACCATCAGCATGGAGAATATAAAGAGCGCTGCACGCAACATTGCGGAATTAACCACCGGCAGCCCCAATATAACAGCATTGAAAGAGGTAATGAGCAACGAAAGAGAGAACGTATTTATCCCCCTCTCATCGAGTGCAAGCACATTGGCATCGCTTGTCCCCTCGCTCATTCTGCTCAAGAACGACACTATAAACATCCCCGAATTCAAGCTGTTCGGCTACCCTGAATGGCAGATATACGCCAATGATATGCGTGCACAACTGTACGAGGCCGATACATATTTCTATGCATCGTTCTTCAGCCACTACTCCTTGCCCGAAGCCGCAAGATTCCAAAGCGAATACACACGCTGGTACGACCGCAATCTGCAAAACATATACCCGCGATATGGCATGCTGGGCTACGACACCGGCTACCTGTTCCTGCTTGCAGCAAACAAGTTCGGCAATAAGATGCCCGACAAGATAAACAACGTATCCTTCACCCCTGTGCAGACAGGTTTCAAATTCGAACGAGTAAACAATTGGGGAGGCATGGTGAACAAAAAGATATATTTCATTCACTACACACCCGATTACAACATAGAAAAAATAGATTTTGACAAATGAGAATACTTACAGCAATAATTATATCACTGGCAACAGCAACTGTTGCATTTGCACAAATAGAGCAGCCCCGCCGCATATTGGAGGTGGGAGTGGCAGGTGGTATGAACCTGAGCCAAATGGATATACAGCCACAGGTGCGCCAAACAATGCTAAATGGCCTGAATGGCGGTGTAAACATACGATATACAAGTGAAAAATACTTCAGCATGATATGCGCCGCACAATTAGAGGTAAATTTCTCGCAACGCGGTTGGGAAGAGGAATTCGACAGCGAACTCCCTTACTCATACAGCCGCACGCTCAACTACATCGAGATACCCTTCATGGCACACCTCTCTTGGGGTAAAGAGCCACGCGGATTGCAATTTTTCATAAACCTCGGCCCGCAGGTTGGTTTTCTCATAAACGACAAAGAGGAGTATGGTGGCGGGCTCGACCCTGCTCAACGCCCCGAGAGCATACGCCCTATCTATGGCAAGGAAATAGACAAATCGTTCGATTACGGTATTGTGGGCGGAGCCGGCTTGGAACTGAAAACCAAAGCGGGTAATTTCTTTGTGGAAGGACGCTACTACTATGGTTTGAGCGATATATTCAACAACTCCAAGATTGATGATTTCGGCCGTTCGGCCAACCAAACCATCAGCATCAGGCTTGGTTACTCTATAAGAATATTATAAACATTTCATTTATAACATAGCAAGGGGGCGGCTTTAAAGCCGCCCCCTTGCTATGTTATATCCAATCATGGAGTGCTGTTATCTGTTTTTATACATATCGTCGTAATACTTCTCATACTCTCCGCTGGTGATGTTATCCATCCACTCTTGGTTGTCGAGATACCAGCGAACGGTCTTTTCAATGCCCTCCTCGAACTGCAAGCTGGGCTCCCAGCCAAGCTCTTTTTGCAATTTTGTGGAATCGATGGCATAGCGCATATCGTGGCCTGCACGATCGGTAACGTAGGTTATAAGGTCGAGTGAATACCCCTCGGGGTTACCGAGCAATCTGTCAACGGTCTTTATTATCACCTTTATGATATCAATATTCTTCCACTCATTGAAACCACCGATGTTGTATGTGTCGGCAATCTTGCCTTCGTGGAAGATAACATCTATCGCGCGTGCATGGTCAACAACATAGAGCCAATCGCGCACATTCTCTCCCTTGCCATACACGGGCAGAGGCTTGCGCTGGCGTATATTGTTTATGAAAAGAGGTATCAACTTCTCGGGGAACTGATAGGGGCCATAATTATTCGAGCAGTTGGTTACAATTGTGGGCAGGCCGTATGTATCGTGGAAAGCACGTACAAAGTGGTCGCTGCTTGCCTTTGATGCCGAATAGGGGCTGTGAGGATTGTACTTTGTTGTCTCGTAGAAGAAATCTGTTCCGTAAGCCAAATGATGCTCACCCGATGATGCCGTGGTGGTGAAAGGAGGCTCCACGCCCTCGGGACGGTCAAGTTCCAATGCACCATAAACCTCGTCGGTTGATATGTGATAGAAGCGTTTACCCTCGTACTTCTCAGGCAACGACTCCCAATAGAGCTTTGCAGCCTGCAACAGCGAGAGAGTACCCATCACATTGGTTCTGGCAAATGTGAAGGGGTCTTTGATTGAGCGGTCCACATGACTCTCGGCTGCAAGGTGAATAATGCCATCCACCTTATTATCAACCATAAGTTTATACATTGCATCGAAATCACAGATATCACCCCTGAAGAAGGTGTAATTTGGTCTATCCTCAATATCTTTTAGGTTGGCAAGATTGCCTGCGTAGGTGAGTTTATCCACGTTAATGATATTATACTCGGGATATTTGTTCACAAAAAGACGCACAACGTGCGAGCCTATAAATCCGGCACCGCCGGTAACGATAATACTACGTTTCATCTTATTTCTGTTTTAATCTTTTTATACAATAGAGCATTGAATCGCGCCAATGAGGAATCTCAATACCGAAAGTCTCCTTTATCTTTGTTTTATCAAGCACAGAGAAGGCCGGGCGCGTTACGGGCGATGGAAACTCACTGCTATGGCAAGGCAACACCTTGCAGTTTGTGTTACCGGCAGCCACGGCAATCTCGGTGGCAAAATCGTACCACGAGCATACACCCTCGTTAGAGAAATGGTAAACCCCTTCGTTGCCGGCATACACCCCTCCCTCGATTATAGAGAATATGGCAAGAGCAAGGTCGCCCGCATAAGTGGGAGTACCCACCTGGTCAAATACCACATTCAGCTGCTCGCGCTCTGCAGTGAGGCGCATCATGGTTTTTAGGAAGTTGTTTCCAAATTCGGAATACAACCAAGCCGTGCGTATGATGATAGCCTTGCAACCAACAGCCGCAATAGCCTGCTCGCCATGCAGTTTGGTGCGGCCATAAACACCCAATGGATTCAGCGGCATATCCTCGGCGCGTGGAGTATTACCCTCGTTGCCAAAGACATAATCGGTTGATACATGGAAGAGCGTGCCATCGACCATCTTCATAGCCCGGGCAAGGTTCTCCACCGCAGTTGCATTGATTAGTTCTGCAACAGCCTCATCACTCTCGGCCTTATCCACATTTGTATATGCAGCGCAATTTACAATGATATCCACTGCATTATCCTTTACAAAAGCCGCTACCGCATCGCCATTGGTTATATCAAGTTCTGCAACATCGGTATATATATATGTATTGGGAGACACCTCGCCCAAACGGCGCATTTCGTTGCCAAGCTGCCCGTTGGCACCTGTTATAAGAATTCTTTTACTCTGCATAGTAATCTACATTATAGTCAAACAGATACTCGGCAGAAGCCACAGGCTTGCTCTGTTTATCCTTTTCCGACAAAATAACCTTATTGATATCTATTTTCCAATCAATTGCCAACGTCTCATCATCCCACGCAACAGAGCCCTCGCTCTCCTTATTATAAAAATTGTCGCACTTATATTGGAACACAGCCTCGTCGCTCAGCACAGCAAAACCATGCGCAAAACCACGCGGCACAAAGAACTGTCGGTGATTATCCTCTGTGAGTTCCACTGCTACATATTTACCAAATGTGGGAGAGCCCTTGCGTATATCCACCGCAACATCAAGCACGGCACCTTTTATGCAACGCACCAATTTACTCTGGCAATATGGTGGCTTTTGAAAGTGCAAGCCGCGCAACACGCCATACGACGATTTCGACTGGTTATCCTGCACAAATACCGTTTTACATACTTTCTCTTCAAACTCCCTCTGCGAGAAGGATTCATAGAAATACCCCCTCTCGTCGCTGAATATGCGTGGTTCAATTATTACCACGCCCTCGATATCTGTTTTTATTACCTCCATATTATCAAATATTTGCGCCCGAGCGCTCTACCTCCTTAATGATTTTGAGCAAATACTGACCATACTGATTTTTAGCCATAGGCATGGCCACCTCGCGCAGGCGATCGGCTGTAATCCAGCCCTTGCGGAAAGCAATACCCTCGAGACAGGCAATTTTCAATCCCTGACGTTTCTCAATAACCTCCACAAAGATAGAGGCCTCGGCAAGCGAATCGTGCGTACCGGTATCGAGCCATGCAAAACCACGCTGCAAGGTCTGTACCTTTAATTCGCCATCAGAGAGGAACTGCTGATTGACGGTTGTAATCTCAAGCTCTCCGCGAGCCGAAGGCTTAATGTTTTTTGCAACATCTACAACCTTGTTGGGATAGAAATAGAGGCCCACGACAGCATAGTTCGATTTGGGCTCGGCGGGTTTCTCTTCTATCGACAAACAGTTGCCCTCTTTGTCAAACTCGGCAACGCCATAGCGTTCGGGGTCATCGACCCAATAACCAAAGACCGTCGCCTTACTATCCTCCTCAGCTGCACGCACAGCCTCCTTCAACATTGCCGAGAAACCTGTGCCGTGGAAGATATTATCGCCCAGCACCAAGCATACAGAGTCGTTACCGATGAATTTTTCACCTATTATAAAAGCCTGCGCAAGGCCATCGGGTGATGGTTGCTCGGCATACTCAAAACGCACACCATAATCACTTCCGTCGCCAAGCAGACGCTTGAACGAGGGCAAATCGTTTGGAGTTGAAATGATTAATATCTCCTTTATATCGGCAAGCATGAGAACCGATATCGGATAGTAAATCATTGGTTTGTCGTAGATAGGCAACAACTGTTTACTCACACCTTTTGTGATGGGATACAAGCGCGTTCCCGAGCCTCCGGCCAAAACTATTCCCTTCATAACATTCCTGTTTGCGCACCCACTCAGGGCAGGTGCATTATTAATAATATTTATTCTAAATTGTGATGGTATGGAGAACCAACCCCATACCACCTATAATATTTTTACTTAACAAGCTCAAACTCCGCACCCGAACCGAAATCCTGGCCGTTCTGTGAACTCAAACCATTGAAACGCACATAGCGTGCCTTTACGGGCTTATCGAAAATCACAGTCTGCACTTTGGAGTTATTCTCAAAAGCACCCTTCACTATGGGCTCACTCCAAGTCTCACGGTCGTTGCTTATCTGTATCGAGTAATCCTTTATATTACCGTTGTTACCACCATCCTGACGGGGAGTGTACTTAAAGCCCTTAATCATAACCTCCTCGTTAGCATCGAAATCGATGTAGTGAGGATAGATAGCTACGGTTACCGAGTACATTGTATGCCATATTGTAGTGGGGTCGCCATCGAGCATCTTGCTTGCCTCGCTGCCTGTCTCCTGGCTTGAACAAAATGCAACTGTAACAGGTATTGATGTAACCTCGGTGTAGTTGTATCGCTCACTCAAATTAGGAGTTGCTTTTTCCCACACAATAATCTCGCCACCCTTGCTCATGTTCACAGGCTCCGTGTATTTGACAGCCTTGCCACGCTTGCCAATCTTATAGTAAATCTCGGCACCCTCTTTATTGCAGCTCATTGTAACAACACCGCGAAGGTCGCGCTTGAGCATCACAGGTACAGCACCCGATGCCAGAACTTTTGCCTTCTCGTTTACATCATCACCAGCCACAACGGGACGCATGATAAAACCAACTGAATTCTCACCGGCTTTCACACGGTCGGGCTCCAACGGACCACCCTGACCACAGCTGTTACCACCAAGACCGTTCACCTTCTTGTCAAGACACAACCATGTACCCGATGATTTGGGCAACTGATAAGCGTGCGCTGCCTCGGTGAGTTCAACATCGTTCCAAGGCTGAGCCGATGCCGAAAGACCCTCGGTAGATACAAACATCACGCCATTACCGGCATCGTTTGTGAGCGCAGCCCAACGGATTCCCTCGCGGTTACCCATCTCCTGAGGTTTGGGGAAGTTTACAAACTGCTCGGCCACAGTGCTGTTGTATTGCTGAACAAAGGCAGCAGTGCAACGGTCATTGTAGTTATTCCAGGGGCCACGACCATAGTATGAATAATTCTTCAACTCAGAGGGCAACTGCAACTGATAGCCGATGCGTGCCAAATCAATATTCTTGCTACCTGTAATGGCGCTGTTAAGCTCAATAGAGCCATCGGGGTAGATGGTGTAGATGCGGTTAGAGATAAAGTGGAAGTCATTCTCACCAAGCTCGCGTGCATCATCGGTGATTTTGAAGTTATTGTCATCGAGTTTCACACGACGGCCCGAGTGAGGAGCCTGTGAGCGCACTGTATATTGCAATACCACACTGCCATCTTTGTTTATCTGCGAAACAAAAGACATAACGCTATCCTGCAAATTGTAAAGACCATTGGTGTACCAATTGTTCCATGCCCAGTTGTCATTGTCCACGGGAGCGCGGTATGTGCCAAGTTTCATTGAGCTACCGGCTGCAAACACCTCGGTGCCATTATATACCACATTGTAAAGGACACCCTTGCTGTCATCAAATACAATCTTGAATGCATCGTTGCTCAAAGTTCTGAGTGTAACCTCTTTGCCATCAACAACAGCCTTCTCCATGCCACCGATAATCTTGTCACCCTTGGCAGCATCGGCAATAAAGATATTCTTGACAGCACCCTTCAATGGAAGCTGCTCGTCCATCTGCACATAGCCTTTCTTTGCCCAAGGCATATCCTTTTTAAGCATCAACTGCACTTTTACAAAATACTCCTTATCGGCTTTCAACTCCTTGCCAAAATCAACCTTAAAGGCCTTCTTAGTGCGGGGAGCAACAGCCTGGTCGGGAACAAAGCGTGCATCAATCTCTTTACCATCCTCCCACAAAGATACGCGGATATCCATGTCGCTGAGGCTCTCGAAATAGCGTTTGTTAAAGAGTTCGATTTCACCCTTCTCGTTCATTGATATACCAACATTCTGATATACTTTCTTAACCTCCCAATATTGAGGTTTCGGCGAGTGGTCGGGGAACACAATACCATTCATACAGAAGGTGTGGTCGTTGGGACGGTCACCAAAGTCGCCACCATAGCCCATATATCTGTCACCGGTCTTTGCATCAACGTTCCAGAATGCCTGGTCGGCCCAATCCCAGATGGCACCACCCATAAAGAAGTTTGTGCTCTCCATTGCATCCCAATAATCCTTGAGGTTACCAACGGCATTACCCATTGAGTGAGCATACTCTGAAATGTGGAAAGGATATTTGATGGGAGCCTTACCGGTAACGGCATACTGTGTCCAACCGATAGAGGGATATTGGTTTGAACCCATATCCACAATATTGTTGTTACGCTCATACTGCACGGGACGCGATGTATCAAATGCCTTCAACGCATTGTAGGCCTCAACAAAGTTCACACCGGGGCCGGCCTCGTTACCAAGCGACCATATAACAACCGAAGGACGGTTCATTGTGGCATGTGCCATCTCCATCACGCGCGCCACGTGTGCATCGCGGAACTCGGGAACGTGCGACAAAGAGGCTTCACCATAATAATATTGGTGGCTCTCGATGTTAGCCTCGTCCTCAAGATAGATACCATACTTATCGCACAAGTAGTACCAATAGGGAGCATCGGGATAGTGAGCATTGCGCACATGGTTGATGTTACCACGCAACATCAGCATCACCTCGTTGAACATCTGCTCGCGTGTAACAGCGTGGCCACGCTCCAAGTTATTCTCGTGGCGGTTCACGCCCTTCATTTTGATGGGCTTGCCGTTGAGGTAATAGTAACGGCCTGCCAAGCCAAACTCATCATCCTCGGCCTTTGTGTCGCGAATTTCAACCTCACGGAAACCGATGTATGTGGAAGCCGTCTCAACCACGCGGCCTTTCTTATCGAGCAACTGCACGAGTAGTGTATAACGGTTAGGCTGTTCTGCACTCCATTTTGCAGGGTTGGCAACAGGAAGAGCCAATTTGGCAGTTTTTGTATCACCGCTCAAGACCTCCTCCACTGCACCGCTTATAGCAGCACCATCAACTATTGAGTTATCGTCGCTGTAAAGCTCATTTTTATAGAGCTGTGCTTTTACAGAATAGCCTTTTGCCTTTTTCTTGCCCAAGTTACGCACGTCTATTGCAATATTGGCAACAGCATCCTTGTACTCTGCATCAAGATCGGTTGTAACGCGGAAGTCGCGAATCTCCACAGGATTGGTCGATGTGAGCGACACAGTGCGGAAGATACCGGGGAGGCGGAACATATCCTGCGACTCCAAGAACGAAGCATCGCTGTTGCGATAAACCTCAACGGCAACCACATTCTCGCCCTCAACCAAGTAATCGGTAATGTTAAATGCAGCCAAGTTACGAGAGTTCTTCGAGAAACCTACATACTTGCCATTTATCCACAGATAGAAGAAAGAATCTACGCCATCGAAGTTTATATACACCTCGCGACCGGCCCAATCCTCGGGAACCACGAATGAGCGACGATAAGAGCCCACCTCGTTGCGGTTTTTATATGTTGTATGATGTGGAGCGGGCTCGCGCATCACACCACCCTTCCAATCGCCCACAGCCACACTGTGCTTGAATATTACAGGCTGATTGACATAGATTGGGGTACCATACTTTTGGCTGCCGTCCGGTTGCAAGCCATACACGTTCCAGTTCATGGGAACCTGTACTTTATCCCAAGCTGCAACATCATAATCGAGCTTATAAAAATCCACGGGGCGCTCACCGGGATTACCAACCCAATTAAAGCTCCAAGTACCATCAAGCGACTGATAATACTCGCTATTCTCGGGCAACACCTTGCGAGCACTCTCCTCGCTATCAAATGTAAAGAACCACCCCTTGGGTTGCTCTTTGTTCAAAGACAATTGCGTGGGGTTCTCCCACTCATTGCCGGCAGGAGCCTCGACATTGCCATATGCAAAGCCCGAGAGATTCTGCCCCACGGAAACAGCCGACACAAACAGGGCGGCCATCACAGCTGTTACAATTTTTTTCTTCATAAAAATATTTTTAGGTTATACAAAATTTCATTCTCCAAACCATCAAAAAGACGGATGCATGCTGCACTGCACGCAAAACGTTGCTAATTTATAATATTTTTTTCATAAAATAAAATTTTAACATACAAATATAACTTGTTTTAAGCGACGAACTCGGAAATTCACATTATCCCCACTTCACTCACACAAAAATACAATAATAGAACCACGCATTCATGATGCAAATTTAGCACAAGCGCCACCTTGCAATATTATACCGTTCTTTGCATTTTATTGGCAAAATCATATTTGCAGGCTGCAACACCCACCACCCGAAAAGCATCTATGGTAAATTTATTTTACATGCAATTTCACGCAATCACCATTAAAACAAAAAAAAAGAACACCACCCCGACCGGAGAGGGGTGGTGCTTAAAAACAAATAAGGCCACACAGAATGCGACCTTATTTATAGCGTAATACGTTGAGAAACTGCAATTAGTTCTTAGCAGCGTCCAAAGAAGCCTTACGGAACTCCTTCATCATTTTCTCAATTGCCAAAGAAGCCTTGCGAGCACGTGTACCGGCAGCCTTATTACCTTTCTCTACCTGTGCATTTGCATCAGCTGCAAAAGCAGCGTAAGTCTCCTGAATTTTTTCAATAAGCTCTTTCATAATATTCTGTTATTAAGGTTAATGATGCACAAAGATATAAAAAAACATTATACTGCAACATAATTGACACTTTTTTTACATCATTTTTTGAAAAAAAAGGCATTTTATCATAAAAAACTATTTCAGAAGCAAGTAAACAGGCTCATTCACACCACTATAACAGGCTACACCTAATTATATATACAACAACCATTGTCATCACAAACCAATCTTTACACACATACAAAAGTCAAGCAAATTTTCGGCAGGGAGTTTTTTCTTGGTAAATTTTATTTACAATACACATTACAACAAAAAAGCGATCGATTGCATTGCCCCGCCAGCGAACAACGACGCACGCGCGCACAAAAAATAAAAAAATAAAAATAATTTGAAACAATTAAATAAAATTTAGTATCTTCGCATTTGATTGGATGTAGGGCAAATCAACGATTACTACAATCATCTCACTGCCGGGACACCCTTGCAAACGGGTTACGCCATGGCAACCATAATTCAAAGCACAGCATGAAACAAGGTTTCAAGTTTGCATAACTAATTGAAGGACAACATTTTATAGCGCCTTCAAAGTCCCCAAGGTATGCCCACGAGCAAGCAATCACAGCCACAACAGCTACACCAAAGCCTGCAAAAGAGTACAAAAAAAACGAACAAGAGGATATGAAAGAGAGCAAAAGAACAACCACTCAATTTCAAGCAGAAAACAATTTCAACATAGAAGAGATTCTATACTCATGCCTATCGCGCTGGTATTGGTTCGTAATCACATTGACGATAGCATTAGGAATTGCCATTTACAAAATAGCCATCACCCAACCCACATACACCCGCTACTGCGAGGTTCTCATAAAATCCAAGGATAAAGCACCATCCATAGATGAGCAGATGGCAAATATGGCAAACCTCGGGCTGCGCACCTCCACTAACGCATATAACGAGATATATACATTCAAAGCACCGGGAACCATAAACGAGGTGGTAAAGAAATTGAACCTCAGAACCAGCTACAACAAAAAAGGGACATGGCACCCCGAGACTCTTTACGGCGAATCACTCCCTGCAACAATAGAGTTTTACGACCTTGACGAAGAGAGTTCGGCATCATTAAGCATTGAAATAACACCCGAGAACAGATATACACTGAGCAATTTCCGCACCGAAGGCAACAACATCGATTGCGAGCCTGTAACCGGCGAACTGACAGACGGAATTGCACTTGCCGAGAGCCCTATCGGGAAATTAATCATACGCAGCAACCCCTTATACGCCATCACAGAGAACATTACAATCAACGTAAACCAGTCGAGCACACAAGCCGCCATCGGCAGTGTTACAGGCAAGTTGTATTTCAGACTGCCCGACGACGAGAGCGACATTATAACCATATCCATAAACGACCACTCGATAGACCGTGCCGACGATATTCTAAACACCTTAGTCGAGGTTTATAGCGAAAACTGGGTAAAGGACAAAAACCGCGCAGCAGATGGCACGCTGCAATTCATAAACGACCGCTTGGCATACATAAGCGACGAACTCGACGAGGTTGACAGCAACATATCGTCATACAAAAGCCGCAACCGCCTGCCCGATGTGGCCACAACAACCTCCATGCACATATCTAAGAACCGCGCCAATATAAACGAACTGCAAAGACTGAACAATGAGCTTGCAAGCATGAAGGAGATTCTTGCCAAGCTGCAAGCGAGCAACACCCCGCACGACCCGCTTCCGTTCGGCACCACATTAAGCAACACCATTCTGAACGACCAGATAGTGGAATACAACCAGGCACTTATTGAGCGCAATGCCGCAATACAAAAAAGTGGCGAGAACAACCCCGAGGTAAAAACAATGGACATGCAGCTTGCGGCCAAGCGCGAGTCCATTATTGCAGCAGCCAAAATATCCATCAAAAAAGTGGAGACAAGCATTGCCACACTCGAAAAAGATACCCGCAAGACCATTGAAGAGATATCCAAGAACCCCGAGCAGACAAAATACCTTGCCTCAGCCGAGCGCGAACAGAGCGTAAAAGAGAAACTATACCTGTTTCTATTGCAGAAACGCGAAGAGAACCAGCTCTCCCAAGCCTTCACTGCCTACAAGACGCGCATCATAACCTCGCCCACAGGCAGCACCACCCCCACCGCACCGGTTAAAAACCGCACAATACTCCTCGCCATCGCCATAGGCCTTCTTGCTCCGGCGGCAATAATCATCATACGCGAGCTGGCCAACACACGAGTACGTGGTCGCAAAGACCTTAGCGGATTATCTGCACCAATCATAGGCGAAATTCCCCAACTGCCTCTCAATGACAAGAAAAAGAAAAACAATAAAATTTCGGTAGTGGTACAAGACGGCAACCGCAATATCATAAACGAAGCCTTCCGCGTTTTGCGCACTAACATCGAGTTTATGACACGCGACAAAGAGCACTGCACCATAATCACAACCTCATTCAACCCCGGTAGCGGCAAAACCTTCTGCATGATAAACACCGCAGTAAGCCTTGCCATCAAAGGAGAGAAAGTAATAGTTATAGACGGTGATATGCGCCACGCATCACTATCGCAATACGTATCGTCGCCCATCAAAGGGCTCAGCAACTACCTTGCAGGCGAAACCGAGAAAATAGAGGATGTAATAATTGCCGACAGCCAATACTGCAATCTGCACATACTGCCTGTAGGAACAATCCCACCCAACCCCACCGAGTTACTGGAATCGCCACGTTTCACAGCCCTCATCGAAAAGCTCAAAGCAGAATATCGCTATGTGCTCATAGACTGCCCACCCGTGGAGATGGTAGCCGACACGCATATCATTGAAAAACTTGCCGACCGCACATTCTTCCTTGTACGTGCCGGCATCATGGAACGTGCAATGTTGCCCGACATCGAAACCATATACAACGAGAACAAACTCAAGAACATATCAATAATACTCAACGGTGTGGAGACCGGTGGCGGACGCTATGGCTACAAGTACAGTTACCGATACGGCTACCACAGGAGCTACCATTACGGATATGGGCAAGAATAAACAAGAAAGCGTAAAATTTGTTTATATTAAAAAACACTCATAATAAAATTGAACTGACAAATTCCGTTTCAAGCAATCAAACTTCTTAATAAAGAGAAACGATTGATGCAAGAACAACATTTGGCCGCAAGAAAGAATTTAGAAAAATGAATATCGCTATTGCCGGGGCAGGCTATGTAGGGCTCAGCATGGGCACATTGCTTGCACAACACAACAACGTAACCATTGTAGATATCGTCCCCGAAAAGGTAGATATGATAAACAACCATATCTCACCTATAAAGGACGACTACATAGAGGAGTATATGCTCAAGAAGGAGCTGCGCCTCGCTGCCACCACCGATGCCGCATCGGCCTATCGCAATGCCGACTTCGTTGTAGTTGCCGCCCCCACCAATTACGACAGCAACCTCAATTTTTTCGACACCACAGCCGTAGAGGCGGTCATTGAACAGGTCATTAAGGTAAACCCCTCAGCCACAATTGTCATAAAGAGCACAATACCCGTGGGCTACACCGAAAATATGCGCAAAAGATATAATTTGAGAAACATCCTCTTTTCCCCCGAGTTCCTGCGCGAGAGCAAAGCCCTATACGACAACCTCTACCCCAGCCGCATAATCGTGGGATACCCGCAAGAGGATGAAAACATGAAGCAAGCAGCCCACACCTTTGCCGGGTTGTTACAGCAAGGAGCCCTCAAGCCCGACATCGACACACTTTTCATGGGCCTCACCGAGGCCGAGGCTGTAAAACTCTTTGCCAACACCTATCTTGCCCTGCGTGTAAGTTTCTTCAACGAACTCGACACCTATGCCGAGATTCGCGGGCTCAACACAGCGCAAATAATAAACGGCGTAGGGCTCGACCCCCGCATAGGAACACAATACAACAACCCCTCATTCGGATATGGCGGGTATTGCCTTCCCAAGGACACCAAGCAACTTCTTGCCAATTATCAGGATGTACCGCAGAACCTCATACAAGCCATAGTAGATAGCAACGCCACCCGCAAAGACTTCATTGCCGACCGCGTGCTGTCCATGGCCGGTTACTACGACTATTACAGCAAAGGAACCTTTAAGGCCGGCTACGAAAAGAGCTGCACCATAGGCGTTTACCGCCTCACTATGAAAACCGGCAGCGACAATTTCCGCCACTCCTCCATTCAAGGCATCATGAAACGCATAAAAGCCAAAGGCGCAAATGTAATAATATACGAACCCACCCTGCCCGATGGCAGCACCTTCTTTGGCAGCCGTGTGGTAAACAACCTGCAACTATTCAAGCAACAGGCACATGCCATCATAGCCAACCGATACGACAGCACCCTTGCCGATGTGAAAGAGCGCGTCTATACCCGCGACATCTTTGGCAGGGATTAATGAAAACACAGCAACATACACCTTATATATAATAAAGAGAAATACCACAAAATAATAACATCAGGAACAAACTAAAACATAAATAAATTATATTGACATGAAAACAGTAATGCTTGTATTCGGCACACGCCCCGAAGCCATTAAAATGGCGCCTCTGGTAAAAGAATTCCAGAAACACCCCGACGAGTTCAAGACCGTGGTATGTGTAACCGGCCAACACCGCCAAATGCTCGACCAAGTACTTGCACTCTTTGACATCACCCCCGACTATGACCTAAACATCATGAAACAGGGGCAAGACCTCTACGATGTAACAGCCCGCGTACTTGTGGGCATGCGCGATGTACTCAAAGAGGTACAGCCCTCTGTGGTTCTTGTTCATGGCGACACCACCACCAGCACAGCCGCCGCCCTTGCAGCCTTCTACCAACAGATACCCGTAGGGCACGTTGAGGCAGGCCTGCGCACACACAACATATACAGCCCATGGCCCGAGGAGATGAACCGCCAGATAACAGGCCGCATAGCAACATACAATTTCGCCCCCACCCCATTGAGCCGCGAAAACCTCTTGCGCGAGGCTGTTACCGAAGAGAGCATCACCGTAACCGGCAACACCGTTATCGACGCCCTCTATTGGGTTGTAAATAAAATAAAAGAGGATAGCAAACTCAACGACGAACTTAAAGAGTTGTTGTTGCAGGCCGGTTACGATGTAAACCGCCTTGCCGATGGTAAAAAACTTATACTCATCACCGGCCACCGCCGCGAGAACTTCGGCGATGGATTCATACATATGTGCACTGCCATACGCGACCTCACTCAAAAATACCCCGATGCAGATTTCGTCTATCCCATGCACCTCAACCCCAATGTGCGCAAACCAATACACGAGGTGTTTGGCGAGGATTTGAGCAACCTTGGCAATATGTTCTTCATTGAGCCGCTCGAATACCTCTCATTCGTATATCTCATGGAAAAAAGCACAATCGTGCTCACCGACAGTGGCGGCATACAAGAGGAGGCACCCGGCTTGGGCAAGCCCGTGCTTGTGATGCGCGACACCACCGAACGCCCCGAGGCACTGCACGCCGGCACCGTGAAACTCGTGGGAACCGATTACAATATGATTGTAAACGAGGTATCCACACTGCTCGACGATGCCGCTGCATATGAGAAGATGAGCCACGCCGTGAACCCCTATGGCGACGGCCTTGCTTGTGGCAGAATAGTAGAAAAACTAAAATAAGTATATACAAATCACTTAAATTTATATTAACAATGAAAGCATGTTTCATGGGACTTGGCTACATAGGCCTCCCCACAGCAATTATTGCAGCAAAACACGGTGTTGATGTAGTAGGAGTAGATATCAACGCCAAGGTAGTAGAAGTAACAAATCAGGGTAAGCTCCACATCATCGAGCCCGGCATGGAGGAGATGTTGCAGGAGGTTCTTGCAGCAGGCAAATTCAAAGCCTACACCACACCACAAGAGAGCGATGCCTACTTTATGGTGGTACCCACACCCTTCAAGGGCGACCACGAGCCCGACACCTCGTATGTTGAGGCAGCAACACGCGCCGTTCTCCCCTTGCTCAAAGAGGGCGACCTCTATGTCATCGAGAGTACATCACCCATCGGCACCACCGAGATGATGGCCGAAATCATCTTCACCGAGCGCCCCGAGCTGAAAGACAAAATATACATTGCCTACTGCCCCGAGCGTGTGCTCCCTGGTAATGTAATCTACGAACTTGTTCACAACGACCGCGTGCTTGGCGGCCTCACCCCCGAGAGCACCGACAAAGCCATCGAGTTCTACTCACAGTTCGTACAGGGCAAGCTCCACAAAACCAACAGCCGCACAGCCGAAATGTGCAAACTCACCGAGAACAGCAGCCGCGACGTGCAAATAGCATTCGCCAACGAGCTCTCGCTCATCTGCGACAAAGCAGGCATCAATGTATGGGAGCTCATCGAGCTTGCCAACAAACATCCCCGTGTAAACATCCTGCAACCCGGTTGCGGTGTAGGTGGCCACTGCATTGCGGTAGATCCCTACTTCATCACAGCCGACTACCCCGAGGAGAGCAAGATTATCGCAACTGCACGCGAGATTAACAACTACAAAAGCGATTGGTGTGCCGAGAAGGTAAAGAGCACCATGCTGGAATTCGAACTCAAACATGGTCGCAAACCTATTGTGGCAATGATGGGCCTTGCCTTCAAGCCCAACATCGACGACCTGCGCGAGAGCCCCTCAAAGAACATCGTAGGCAAGGTAATGCTTATATGCAACAATGCCGACATACTCATTGTAGAGCCCAACGTGAGCGAGCACAAGCAGTTCAAGCTTACCAACTACAAAGAGGCATACGACAGAGCCGATATTGTGGTGATGCTCACCGCCCACAACGAATTCAAGACACTGCCTTGGGACGAAAACAAGGTAATCCTTGACTTCTGCGGAATCTACAAGAGATAAACGCGCAAACGCAAGTGGCAGGCACATGTGCCTGCCCAATAAAAACAAAAACGTGGGAGAAAAGTAGAAAGAACCCACTCACAGGGGCAAAGCCCCACCCGCAAGCACTTGGATGAGCTTGCGGGAACAAAAAGGAAAAAATATTACAACAACAAGCATAGTTATGATATACCCTATAGGCCGACAGAATTTTGAGAACCTGCGTAACGAGGGTTACGTATATGTGGACAAAACAGCACTCATTTACAAATTGGTAAAAGAGGGAAGCATATATTTCCTTAGCCGTCCGAGACGCTTTGGAAAAAGCCTCCTGCTATCCACACTCGAAGCCTATTTCACAGGCAAAAAACATCTGTTCGCAGGGTTGGCCATCGAACAGCTCGAGAAAGAGTGGAACAAATACCCCGTGCTGCACCTCGACCTGAATGCAAAGAAATTTGACAAAAAAGAGGACCTCTATGATATAATTAACGCCCAATTACATTATTACGAGGAACTATACGGTTACAATGCGGTAGATACAAGTATCGAAGGGCGTTTCCGCGCCGTTATTCGTGCGGCAAAAGAAAAGACAGGGCACAACACCGTGGTACTCATAGACGAGTACGACAAACCCATACTGCAAGCCATTGGCAACGAACCGCTGCAAGAGGAGTTCCGCAACACACTAAAAGCATTCTACGGAGTACTTAAAAGTGCCGATGCCGACCTGAAATTCGCACTCCTCACAGGTGTAACAAAATTCGCAAAAGTAAGCGTATTCAGCGACCTGAACAACCTTAACGATATATCAATGAGCCCACGTTTCCACAACATATGTGGAATAACAGACGAGGAGTTGCACACCGTGTTCGACGATGAGATTCAGGCGTTGGCCGATGCCAACAACCAAACAAAGGAGGAGGCCTACCGCAGGCTGCAACGCACATACGACGGTTACCACTTTACACACGACACACAGGGGTTGTATAATCCGTTCAGCATCCTTTGGACATTGAACGAAAAACGCTACGGCAGCTATTGGTTCAGCACAGGAACACCCACATACCTTGTGGAGCTTATTAAAAAAGCCAATTTCAACATTGAGGAGCTATCAGACTACGAGGCAAGCGAGGAGCAATTGAGCAGCATACACGTAGATACAATAGACCCCATACCCGTATTATACCAAAGCGGTTACCTCACTATAAAGGATTTCGACGAAGAGTTCCGCTTATACACACTCAACTACCCCAACGAGGAGGTAAAAAACGGTTTTGTGAACTTCCTACTGCCCTTTTACACCAAAGTGCAGGCATCACAAACAGCCACTATTGTCAGCAAATTTGTGACAAGCGTCAGAAAAGGCAAAGCCGATGAGTTCATGCGCAATCTGCAAAGCCTCATGGCAGGTACTCCCTACGAGCTTATAAAGGAGCTTGAGAATCACTACCAAAATGTGATATACATCATTACAAAGCTCATGGGGCTTTATGTGCAGGCAGAGTATCGCACATCCAACGGAAGAATAGATATTTTAATCGGTACAAACGATTACATATATATCATTGAACTCAAGTTCAACGCCACGGCACAAGAGGCTATGGAGCAGATTGAGAACAAAGATTACGCCTTGCCATTTGCAACAGACGGAAGGCAAATAATTAAAATAGGTGCAAACGTCTCCAAAGAGACACGCAATATCGAAGAATGGATAATTGAACAATGATAAAACAAAATTTTGTTATCGGCGAGTTTTGCAGCCATTGGTCGCGTGAAGCATAGACGAAGTTTATGCCACGCGGGTGGCTAAAAGCAAAATGAGCCAACATAGAAGAGTGGATAATTAAATAACAACGCAGGTGGCAGCCCCGTGTGCCTGCCCAATAAAAACAAAAACGTGGGAGAAAAGTAGAAAGGACCCACACACAGGGGCAAAGCCCCACCCGCAAGCACTTGGATGGGCTTGCGGGAACAAAAAGGAAAAAGAATATATATGAATAATACAACAAGTAAAAAAAGCAGCAATTTTCAACAAGCACTATGGCTTGGCATAGGACAATTCTGCACATTTGCCATATCGTTCATCAGTGCCGCAATACTTTCACGCATTTTAGATAAAACCGAGTACGGAACATATAAACAGATACTATATATATATGTTACATTGCAATCTCTGTTTACAGCCGGTTTGCCAAGCGTTTTTTCCTATTTTATACCCAGATTGGAGGTTGGTCAACAAAAGAAATTAATCTCATCACTTAACCGGATATTCCTAATTATTGGCACAATCCTATCAATAATACTATTTGCCGGTTCATCTTTAATTGCAGATATCTTAAAGAATCCGGAACTTTCAATTGGATTAAAACTTTTTTCTCCTTTTCCTTTATTCACCTTACCAACTATGGGAGTAGAGGGAATATATACAGCTATTAGAGAGACAAAGAAACTTGCGAAATACCATATTTTTTCCAAGGCTATAATGCTAGTGGGCATTGTTTTACCGGTGGTTCTTCTTGGAGCCAAATACGAATATGCCATAATAGGATGGGGAGCAGCATCATTCGCTATATTTATTGTGGCAATGTATATGAAAAATCGCCCATACGTTTCCATCAAGAAAATGGAAATTCCCAATATGTATAAGAGCATATTTTCGTATTCTACACCATTGATAGGGGCATTTATTGGCGGTTTTGCAATATCATTGGCCGACCAATTCTTTATCAGCAGATACTACGGAACCGTTGCGTTTGCCGATTACTCTAACGGTTGCCTTAATATTCCGTTTGCAATAATGATAACCTCATCGGTAAAGAATGTGTTACTGCCGCTACTTTCAAAAGCAGATGCAACAGGAGAATTGCAAACAGCTTTCAAAACTTATCAAAATGCAGTAAATAAATCCATTATTCTTATATTCCCATTACTTGTCCTTTGCTTTGTATCCACAGAAGACATTATGGTATTTCTTTATGGTTCACAATATTCATCATCGTCCATATATATGAAAAGTTACATTATACGCGAATTTACGCACGTTCTACCATACTTTTCAGTTCTAATGGCAACCGGGTTATCCAATAAATATATGACTATGCATATATGGGGAGCTATATATATATGGGTTGCCGGATTTGTTATAACCCAACTAGAGTTAGACGCATTCATAATAGTACTTGCTCACTCATTATTTTATTTCTTTTGTTCCATTTACGCATTCATATGTATATACAATAAAACAAAATTCAAACTAATTAATTTTGATATACTAAAAGTGATAATTGCAGTGCTATCACATAGTGCAATTTGCGGTTTCATTGCGTTACAATTTAATTACCACATATATCATAGTGAGATTCCAATAATTAATCTCGTAATAATGAGTTGCGTTTTCTATGCAACACTTATATCAACCGGGAAGCTATTACATATAAACTACTTAGAGTCAATAACACGAATTATAAAAAAGAAAATATGAATAATAGCATAAAACTTTTATT
>JAFTNW010000035.1 GCA_017451695.1 Bacteroidaceae bacterium | reverse complement strand
CATCTGTTTTACGTGCGATCTTTCACTGCTCGTATTGTCGAAGTTGTTCGCTTTCGCCTTTCCACTTTGACAGCATTCGCTTCTCGCAACCCTGAATTGCGCCCCTGCCCGAGGGGAGCTGTCACGAAGTGACTGAGGGGAGGGAGTGCTACGTGCGACCTTCCACTGCTCGTATTGTCTAAGTTGTTCGCTTTCGCCTTTCCACTTTGACAGCATTCGCTTTTCGCAACCCACGCGGTGCAACCTGTAGCTGCACTACGCGTGACAAGATGCTGCTCATGCTGTCGAAGTTGTTCGCTTTCGCTCTCAACTTTGACAACGCTTCCACTATTTTTTGTTAAAGGGATACAACCTTTCCGTTTTTTATGTATTTTCGCAAGATATTATCAAAGAGAGTGCAATGGAGCAGAAACAGATTACAATACGCGGAGCACGCGTGAACAACCTTAAAAATGTAGATATAGATATACCGCGCGGGCGATTGGTTGTAATCACCGGTCTTTCGGGCTCGGGAAAATCCTCGCTTGCCTTTGACACCCTCTATGCCGAGGGACAGCGACGCTACGTGGAGTCGCTCAGCTCATACGCCCGACAGTTTCTGGGGCAGATGAACAAGCCCGAGTGCGATTTCATCAAAGGAATCCCCCCTGCAATAGCCATTGAGCAGAAGGTAAACAACCGCAACCCGCGCTCCACCGTGGGCACAAGCACCGAGATTTACGAATATCTGAAACTGCTATATGCCCGCATAGGAAAGACATTCTCCCCCATCAGTGGCAAGCAGGTGAAGAAGGACAACCCCGAGGACCTTGTAGCCTGCATGAACAGCCACCCCGAGGGCACCCGTTTCATGCTGCTTGCACCCATAGCCAAGCGCAAGGGGCGCGACATGCAGGAGCAGCTATCGATATATCTGCAGCAGGGCTTCACACGCATATATCTTAACGGCGAGGTTGTGCGCATAGAGGATTACACCCCAAAGAAAGGGGAGAAACCCGCACTACTCATAGACCGCCTATCGGTGTCGAGTTCACAGGAGACAATATCCCGCCTGCTCGACTCGGCCGAGACTGCCTTTTACGAGGGCAACGGCACATGCATCATGCAATTCGTGGGTGAGGAGGAGCAACACACATTCAGCACCCGCTTTGAGGCCGACGGCATTGAATTCGAGGAGCCAAGCGAGCAGCTGTTCTCTTTCAATTCGCCCATAGGGGCCTGCCCCGACTGCGAGGGGTTCGGGCGCATAGTGGGCATAGACGAAGACCTTGTAATCCCAAACAAAACACTGAGCATATACGACGGTGCGGTGTTCTGCTGGCGTGGCGAGAAGATGGGCGAGTGGAGAAAGGAGTTCTGCAAGCATGCCACAAAAGACGACTTCCCCATTTTTGAGCCATACTACAACCTCACACAGGAACAAAAAGACTACTTGTGGCACAGCGGCCCGTGGATTGAGGAGTATCAAGAGAGCATTTGCATAGATAATTTCTTCAAGATGGTGCAGGCCAACCAATACAAGATACAGTACCGCGTGATGCTGGCACGCTACCGCGGCAAACCCATCTGCCCCACCTGCCACGGCACACGCCTGAAAAAAGAGGCTACCTATGTGAAAGTGGGCGGTGCAAGCATCACCGAACTTATTGAAATGCCCATAGACCGCTTGAAAACATTCTTCGACAATCTGCAACTCACCGAGCAGGAGAATGCCATTGCAAGCCGCATACTCACCGAGATAAAGAGCCGCATAGAGTGCCTGTGCGATGTGGGGCTCAGCTACCTCACACTAAACCGTTTGAGCAACACCCTATCGGGCGGAGAGAGCCAGCGCATAAACCTTGTAACCTCGCTCGGCAGTGCCCTCGTGGGCTCGCTATACATACTCGACGAGCCCAGCATAGGCCTGCACAGCCGCGACACCGAGAGGCTTATAAAAGTGCTCTATCGCCTGCGCGACCTCGGCAATACCGTTGTAGTGGTGGAGCACGACGAAGAGATAATACGCGCAGCCGACTACATAATAGATGTGGGCCCAAAAGCGGGCTCATACGGCGGCAACATTGTTTACAAGGGTAATATGACCGACCTTGCCCCCGGCAGCAACAGCTACACGGTAAAATATCTGCTGGGCGAGGAGACCATAGACACCCCTGCCCACCGCCGCAAGTGGAACAACAGCATACTTATAAAAGGAGCCAGAGAGAACAACCTCAAAGGCATTGATGTAAAGATACCGCTTAACGTGCTCACCGTGGTGAGCGGTGTTAGCGGCTCGGGCAAATCGACGCTGGTGCGCGACATTCTCTATCGCTCGCTCAAGCGACACTTTGGCGAGGTAACCGATGCACCCGGCCAATGCGAAGCCGTAGAAGGCTCGCTATCGCAGATTAGCGGTGTGGAATTCGTGGACCAAAACCCCATAGGGAAATCCTCGCGCTCCAATGCCGCAACATACCTTAAAGTATATGACGATATACGCCATCTATTTGCCCAGCAGCCACTTGCCAAGCAATTAGGATTCGGTGCGGGATACTTCTCCTTCAACGCCGAAGGCGGGCGATGCGAGGAGTGCAAAGGCGAAGGCACCATTACCGTATCCATGCAATTCATGGCCGACCTGCAATTGCAGTGCGAGGCATGCCACGGCAAACGATTCAAAAAAGAGGTATTGGAGGTAAAATTCCACGACAAGAATATATACGACATACTCGAAATGACCGTGGGCGATGCCATTAACTTTTTCCAAGAACATGGAGAAAAGCGCATAGCCGAAAATCTGCAACCACTGCAAGATGTGGGCCTCGCATACATAAAATTAGGGCAATCATCATCCACCCTATCGGGTGGAGAAAACCAGCGCGTGAAGCTCGCCTACTACCTGAGCCGCCAGACCGACAAGCCCACCCTGTTCATTTTTGACGAGCCCACCACAGGCCTCCATTTCCACGACATAAAAAAACTTCTTAACTCCTTTGAACGCCTCATAGCCCGCGGCCATTCACTTGTGATAATAGAGCACAACATGGACATCATAAAATGTGCCGACCACATAATAGACCTGGGCCCCGAGGGAGGCGAAAATGGCGGTACACTTATTGCCACCGGCACCCCCGAGGAGGTTGCCGCCTGCGAAAGTTCCTACACAGGGCAGTTCCTAAAAGAGAAACTGAAAGTTACTAATGAGAAAAGGATAATTAAAGAAAACTAAGGGGCACTAAGGAAAAAGGAGAATTAAGGAAAACTAAGGGCCACTAAGGAGAACTAATGCCTTAATAGCCCTTAGTTACCACCAGCTAACCACCAACTAACCACCAGCAAACCACCAACTAACCATTACCCGCCATGCCCAACCTTATACCCAACAGAGGAAACTACAAAAATTTGCTATGCTACCGCAAAGCCGAAGCAATATACGATATAACATACTTTTTTACCAAGCAATTTCTTGGTAAAGGGGACCGTACTATCGACCAGATGGTACAAGCCGCCCGCAGTGGCAAACAAAACATTGTTGAGGGCTATGCAGCCGGTGCAACATCGGCAGAAACTGAATTAAAACTTTTTAATGTGGCTAAAAGCAGTTTGCAAGAACTACTTGTGGACTATGAGGATTATTTGCGCACGCGTGGGCACACACGCTGGAAAGAAGATTCGGAACAGGCAAAATGTGCGCAACAATTGGGCCGCGCACATAACGACTCCGATTATTGGATGAACATTGTAACAACGCGCGATGCCTGCACAATAGCAAACATAGCCATTATACTTATATACCAAGAAGATTATTTACTTTACAAATATCTGCAATCGGCAGGAGAACGATTTATAAACGAAGGCGGTTTCCGAGAAAAACTATGCCGCACAAGGCTGCAACAACGCTCAAAAGGAAGCAAAGAGAAAGATTGAAAGGAGAATTAAAGAAAACTAAGGGCCACTAAGGGCTACTAAAGAGAAAAAGAGAATTAAGGGAAACTAAAGGCTACTAAGGAAAAAGGAGAATTAAGGGAAACTAAGGACCACTAAGGAGAAAAGAGGATTAAGGGAAACTAAGGGCCACTAAGGAGAACTAATGCCTTAATAGCCTTTAATAACCCTTAATCACCCTTAATAGCCCTTAATAGCCCTTAACCCCCTTAATAGCCTTTAATTGCCCTTAATAACCCTTAGTTACCACCAGCAAACCACCAGCAACCACCGGCCAAGCCATAGAACAGCCCGCCTATGGCACCGCAAACAATGACAATAACTATGGGGCTTACTTTGAAACGATAAGTAGCCACAAAAGCACCAATAAAAAGCAGTACACTAACCACAAACTGCATGGTGGATTCTGTGGGCGAGCCAAAATTCTCCACAGTCATAAGCAGCAGAGCTGCCGATGCTATGAGACCCACCACTGCGGGGCGCAATGCCCTGAACACAGCCTCGACAGAATTGCTTTTGCTGTATTTCATAAAGTAACGGCTTATTGTGAGCATGATGACAAACGAGGGCAGCATAACAGCTAACGATGCAAGCAGGGAACCGGCCACAGCCACAGCAGGAGAGCCCGTGGCATTCATAGCAGCAGTGTAACCCACGTATGTAGCCGAGTTTATTCCTATGGGGCCGGGTGTCATCTGGCTTATAGCCACAATATCGGTAAATTCGGCACTTGTGAGCCACGCATGGCGTGTAACAACCTCGCCCTGAATAACCGATAGCATACCATAGCCGCCACCGAAGGAGAAGAGCCCCACTTTGAGGAATGTATAGAATAGTTCAAACAGAATACTCATGCCTCACCCCCTTTCATACGCCCCCACAGGTAGCCACCCACACCGGCAATAAGAATTATATAAATAGGAGAAACGCCAAATGCCACAATGAGCAATGCCGACAGCACCGGAATCCACACGTTTGTCCAACCAATCTTGGCACTCTTTGCCACAGAGAACACGGGCGATGCTATGAGCGCAACCACCGCAGGGCGTATTCCCATAAACACGTTATTCACCACCTCGTATTCGCGAAAGCGATTAAAGAACAATGCTATCAACAGAATAATAACCACCGAGGGCAACACATTGCCCACGGCTGCCGCCACCGAGCCGCGCACACCGCGCAACTTATAGCCTATGAATATGGACATATTCACCGCGAGCACCCCCGGAGAGGATTGCGCAATGGCAAGTAAATCCACAAAATCGCGTTTCTCTATCCAGCGATATTTATCCACCACCTCGCGTTCTATAAGCGGAATCATCACATACCCGCCACCAATGGTAAAAAGCCCCAGCTTGAAGAATGTGGTAAACAATTTTAACAGCCTTATACCCATAATTTACAAATTACAGAGGCTGCCGGCAAAAGCCCAACAGCCTCTGAAAACAGGAATCGTTTATTTTATAATTATTTTGTTTTTTCGGCAACCCAATTATATGCGTTGCGGAAAATCTCAATCCACGGAGTAACATCGTCGGCAACATGGGCAGCAGGATATGTTGCACACTGCCACGGGAAGATGGCACGCTCGGGGTGAGGCATCATAGCCACATGACGGCCATCGGCACTTGCAAGAGCAGCCACATTGTACGACGAGCCGTTGGGGTTACCCGGGTACTCGCCATAAGCATAGCGTGCCACAATGTTATACTTCTCCTCGGCATAAGGAAGGTCGAATTTACCCTCGCCGTGAGCCACCCACACACCAAGACGGCTGCCGCCAAGCGAGCCAAAGAGCACGCTGTTGTTCTCGGGCACGTTCACGCCCACAAACGACGACTCGAACTTGTGCGAATTATTGTGGCGCATGTATCCGCGTTGCTCGTGCTGGGGATTGATGAGGTTAAGCTCCATCATCAGCTGGCAACCGTTGCAGATACCAAGTGAGAGGGTATCCTCGCGGGCATAGAAGCGGTCGAGAGCAGCCTTGGCTGCGGGGTTATAGAGGAAACCACCCGCCCAGCCTTTTGCCGAGCCAAGCACGTCGGAGTTGGAGAATCCGCCACAGAACACAATGAAATTAACCTCGTCGAGAGTCTCGCGGCCGCTGATAAGGTCGGTCATTGTAACATCCTTTACATCGAACCCGGCAAGATACATAGCGTATGCCATCTCGCGCTCACCGTTTGTACCCTTCTCGCGTATGATTGCTGCACGCACGCCCGATTTCTCGCGGCGGTCGGCCGACATTCCGTAGCCTGCGAGCTTTCCATCAAAGTGCGCGGGCAGGCGGTAGCGCAGGGGCTGGTTCTTGTAGTTTTTCAAACGCTCATCGGCACAGCCATTGAAGCTCTGCTTGCGGTCCATGAGGTACGAGCTGTCGTACCACACATCGCGGTAGTGGTCGATATCGAATAGGCGGGTGCGCTTATCCTTTGCCACTGCAATATGGCGTTTGGCGGTGGGCACACCTATCTTCACAAAGCAGATACCGGCCTCATCGAGCAACTGCTGTACGCGACATTTATCCTTGTCGGCCACCTGAATAACAAGAGCCGGGTTCTCGGCAAAGAGCAGTTTAACGATATCTTTCTCGGCAATGGAGTTGAGGTCTATTTCCATACCGCCTGTGGTGTTGGCGAAGCACATCTCGAGCAGTGTGGTGATGAGACCGCCGGCCGACACATCGTGGCCTGCGAGAATGAGCCCCTCGTTTACCAATTTCTGCACGGCATCGAATGCCTCGGCAAAATATTCGGGGTTCTGCACCGTGGGAACATCGTCGCCCACACAGCCCCTTGTCTGTGCAAAGGCCGAGCCGCCCAAGCGCAATTGGTCGAAGCTGAAATCTATGTGATAGAATGCACTCTTGGGCTCGTTCACCATCACAGGCGACACCACCTTGCGCACGTCGGACACCTCGCCACCGGCACTCACAATAACGGTACCCGGGCTGATAACCTTTGTGCCATCGGGGTACTTTTGTGTCATGGACAAAGAGTCCTTTCCTGTGGGCACGTTCACTTTGAGGTCGCAGCAGAAGCCCGACAGAGCCTCAACGCCACGATAGAGGCGTGCATCCTCGCCCTCTTGCGAGCGACAAGGCCACATCCAGTTGGCACTCAAAGAGATACTCTTAATGCCGTTTGTAAGGGGCGCAAGCACAATGTTTGTGAGAGCCTCGGAAACTGCGAGCACAGAGCCCTTTGCCGAGTCGGCAAGAGCAGCCTGCGGTGCGTGGCCTATTGAGGTTGCTATACCCTTGCGACCACGATAGTCGAGAGTAACCACACCACAGTCGCTCAACGGCAACTGAATCTCGCCCTGACACTGCTGGCGGGCAATTTTGCCTGTTACCGAACGATCGACCTTGTTTGTGAGCCAATCTTTGCAGGCAACAGCCTCCAAGCGGAGTACATCGGTGAGGTAATCCTCTATGTTGTTTGCATCGTATGTAACATCCTTGTAGTGGCGTTCCACGGTTTTATCCACCATATAAGTTTTGGGCGACGAGCCGAACATTTGGCTCACCGAGAGGTCGAAGGGACGTTTGCCATCGGCCTGCTCAAAAGCAAAGCGGGCATCGCCTGTTGTTTCGCCCACCACATACATGGGGGCACGCTCGCGGTCGGCTACACGCTTCACATACTCAATGGCATCCTCTTTAATGAGCAATCCCATGCGCTCCTGCGACTCGTTGGCAATAATCTCTTTTGCTGACAGTGTCTTATCGCCCACGGGCAGAGCCGACATATCAATGAGACCGCCACACTCCTCAACAAGTTCCGACAAGCAGTTCACATGGCCTGCCGAGCCGTGGTCGTGGATAGATACCACAGGGTTGGTCTCGTCCTCGCACAGCGCACGCACCACATTGTAGGCGCGTTTCTGCATTTCGGCATTGGCACGCTGCACGGCATTGAGTTCAATGCCCGATGAGTAACGGCCTGTATCAACCGACGACACAGAACCGCCACCAAGGCCGATGCGGTAGTTGTCGCCACCCATCACAATAACCTTGTTGCCCTTTTCGGGAGCGCCTTTGAGGCAGTCGCGGCGGGTACCGTAGCCCACACCGCCGGCAAGCATTATAACCTTGTCGTAGCCATAGACCTCGTTGTTCTCTTTGTGCTCGAAGGTGAGCACCGAGCCGCAGATAAGCGGCTGGCCGAATTTGTTTCCGAAGTCTGATGCACCGTTTGAAGCCTTTATAAGAATCTGCTCGGGTGTCTGGTAGAGCCACTTGCGCACGGGGAGAATATCCTCCCACTTGCGGTCATCGTATGTGCGGGGATAAGATGTCATATAGACAGCTGTTCCGGCAATGGGCCATGAGCCTTTACCGCCACCCATACGGTCGCGAATCTCGCCGCCTGTTCCTGTGGAGGCTCCGTTGAAAGGCTCCACGGTTGTGGGGAAGTTATGTGTTTCGGCCTTCAAGGAGATAACCGTCTCTATATCCTTTATCACAAAATAGTCGGGTATTGAGTGGTCTGCCGGTGCAAACTGCTCCACCACGGGGCCTGCGGCAAATGCCACATTATCCTTATATGCCGAGATTATGCTGTTGGGGTTCTCGTTGGTGGTGCGCTTAATCATTGCAAAGAGCGACGAGGGCATCTCCTCGCCATCTATGATGAATGTACCACCGAAAATTTTGTGGCGGCAGTGCTCCGAGTTTATCTGTGCAAAGCCAAAAACCTCGCTATCAGTGAGTTTGCGGCCAAGCTCGCCCTCCACGCGGTGCAGATAATCAATCTCCTCCTTTGAGAGTGCAAGGCCCTCCTGCTCGTTGTAGCTGTCGAGATCTTCTATAAACTCTATGGGACGGGGCTCAATATCCACCTTGAAGATGTTTTGATCCAACCCTTTATACATACGCTGGAGCATGGGGTCGTAATCGGCATTCTCGTCCTTCACGGCAAAATACTCCTCTATACGAAGAATGCCGGTGAGTCCCATGTTTTGGGTAATCTCAACAGCATTTGTACTCCACGGAGTAATCATTTCGCGACGGGGGCCCACAAAACAGCCCTCTACGGCGTCGCCCTCAATGAGCGAAGCCTCGCCGTATAACCAACAAAGTTTTTCAATGTCGTGCGCCTGCAAGGCTACATTGGCCTCGGTTGCAACAACCGTGTGGCCGGGGGTACTGAAAAAGTAAATCATAAGAGATTATATACTGTTTATAATATTTTGCATTTGTAAACTTGTGCGAAGATACCACAAAAAAACCAATTTACAGAAATCTTTTACAGCCTATTTTAGCAGAAAAAAGAATTATCGTATTTATTAGGAATTTTTGGAAAATTCTTTTGTCCATATTTGTGCTTGCGACCGGCAACTATAATTTCAAATATCGGGCAGCACAAGGGGGCACATGGAGCAGCCAACAAACAGCACCGAGGATTTTACAGCAAGCAAACAAACCTTGCCTGCCGGCGGTTTCTTAAACAACATTAACAATAAAAAAAAGACCACACAAATGTATCCATTGTAAAAAAAGAGTATTTTTGCAATAATATACGAAACAACAAGAATTATGGAATTTTTAATAGGACTCATACTACCTCTTTTAGGCACCACCATTGGCGCAGCAATGGTGTTCCTTGTACGCGACCGCATTTCAGATTTTGCCAACAAAGCCATGCTGGGTTTTGCATCGGGGATAATGGTTGCGGCAGCCTTCTGGTCGCTGTTGCAACCTGCATTGGAACAGAGTGGTAACGACAGTATTGCGCAGGCATGGCCTGTAATTATCGGTTTCCTTGTGGGAATGGGCTTTCTGCTGGCACTCGACACATTTATTCCCCACCAGCATGTCGATAACAGCCAACCCGAAGGAGTGCGCTCCGCCCTGCCCCGCTCCACCAAAATGATGCTTGCCGTGGCACTGCACAATATCCCCGAAGGAATGGCTGTGGGAGTGGTGCTTGCAGGCATAGGCAACGACAGCATGCTCACAACTGCAGGCGCCATAGCCCTTGCAATAGGTATGGCGGTGCAGAACATACCCGAGGGAGCCATAATTTCAATACCCATGCGCAACGAGGGGAAAAGCCGCACAAAGGCGTTCCTGCTGGGCACCCTGTCGGGGCTTGTGGAGCCGCTTGCTGCCATTGCCACCATCATATTTTTAGACGAAACTGCCGGAACCATGCCGCCGCTGCTTGCCTTTGCCGCAGGAGCCATGCTTTATGTGGTGATTGAGGAGCTTATACCATCGTCGCAGAATGGGGAGCATAGCAATATCGGCACCATAGGATTTGCGGGAGGATTTGCCCTCATGATGGTGTTTAACGCCACCATAGGATAAAGATGTCAAAAATCTAAAATTTTACATGGAAAAAAGCAACCACCCCAAAAGATATTTTTATTACATTTGCCCTGCCCCAAAGGCTGTTTAAGAGGAATTCTTTATCAATCAACGCAATAGCAAAAATAAGAAATTTTATAACAAAAAGAATATATGAATTTTGTTCTTCTTTTTACAATGATTATCGCATCGGTTCTGCTTGTTGCCGCAGGCATGCTCATAGCAAGATGGATATCTCCACGCAGCTACAACAAGCAAAAGAGCGAATCGTATGAGTGCGGAATACCCACACAGGGAGAAACATGGGTGCACTTCAAGGCAGGTTACTACCTGTTTGCCATTCTCTTCCTCATGTTCGACATTGAGGCAATATTCCTTTTTCCATGGGCCACCGTGGTGCAGGAGTTAGGTATAAAGGCCCTTGTGGGTGTGCTCTTTTTTATGTTCATATTAATCCTGGGCTTGGCATATGCTTGGCGCAAAAAAGCTCTTGAATGGAAATGAAAAAGCCGATAATAAAATCAATCCCCTACGAGGAGTTCAAAGACAACGAAACACTCGAAGCACTTATCAAGGAACTCAACAAAGAGCGCACCAACGTAGTTGTGGGTGCGCTCGACGACCTTATTAATTGGGGACGCAGCAATTCACTGTGGTCGCTCACATTTGCCACCAGCTGCTGTGGCATAGAGTTCATGTCGGTGGGTGCTGCACGTTACGATTTTGCCCGTTTCGGATTCGAAGTTACACGAAACTCTCCCCGCCAGGCCGACCTTATAATGGTAGCCGGCACAATCACCCACAAGATGGCGCCCGTGCTCAAACGCCTATACGACCAGATGGCCGAGCCCAAATATGTGGTGGCTGTGGGAGGCTGTGCCATAAGCGGCGGCCCATTCAAGGGTTCTTACCATGTGGTAAACGGTGTGGACAAGATTCTTCCCGTGGATGTATATATCCCCGGCTGCCCACCCCGCCCCGAGGCTATCATGTATGGCATGATGCAGTTGCAACGCAAAGTGAAAATAGAGAAATTCTTCGGCGACAAGAACAGGCATCAAAACCCGCGCGAGGTACGCCGCGAGCCCATAATAGTAACCAACGCCCCTGTTGAAGGGTGTGAAAAAACCGACAAATAATGGAGCTTATATTTATAGAGAAGGAAGAGGCACGCAAAGTTCTGCGCACACATCGCGACAGCGGTATGGATTTTCTACGCGACCTCATAGGCATGGATTGGGGCGACGAGGGGCTGGGCGTTATTTATATACTTGAAAACAGCACCACCCACGCCACCATGCACCTTGCCGTGCGCACCACCGACCGCAACAAACCTGCAATATACACCGTGTGCGATATGTGGAGTATAGCCGAACTGTATGAACGCGAGGTATATGATTTCTACGGAATACGTTTTATAGGACACCCCGATATGCGCCGTCTTTTTCTGCGCAACGATTGGGAGGGTTACCCGCTACGCAAGGACTACGATGCAAGCGAAGCCATAAACCCTATACGCCTCACCAACGAGCCACCCGAGGATGTGCAGCGCTCCTATGAGATAGAAGAGGACAAGGAGTTCGCAGCCATAGCAAAGCGCGAAAACTTCATGCATGTCGATGAGTATGTGATAAACATAGGCCCGCAGCACCCCGCAACACATGGTGTACTCCGTTTCAGGCTTGCGCTTGCGGGCGAGGAGATACGCAAGATTGACATCCACTGCGGTTACATACATCGTGGAATAGAGAAATTGTGCGAGAGCAAAACATACCCGCAGCTACTTGCCTTTACCGACCGCCTCGACTACCTGAGCGCCCACCAAAACCGCCACGCACTCTGCATGTGCATTGAGAATGCATTGGGGTTGGAAATAGCTCCGCGCGTACAATACATACGCACCATAATGGACGAGCTGCAACGCATAGACTCGCACCTGCTCATGCTATCGTGCGCAGCCATGGACCTGGGAGCGCTCACTGCATTTATATATGGGTTCCGCGACCGTGAAAAAGTTCTCGATATTTTTGAAGAGGTTACAGGTGGTCGTCTCATACAGAACTATAATATAATAGGTGGCGTACAGGCCGACATAACAACAGGCTGGGAGGCCAAGGTAAAGGATTACTGCACCTACCAGCTCCACAAGATAAAGGAATTTGAGGACCTTTTTGTAAACAGCATAATAACCAAGAACCGCATGAAAGGCGTGGGAGTACTCACGCGCGAGGAGGCTATATCATACGGTGCAACAGGCTGCACAGGCCGTGCAGCAGGCTGGGCGTGCGATGTACGCAAACGCCACCCTTACGCTCTATATGGCCAGGTGGATTTCAAAGAGGTGCTATACACAAACGGCGACAGCTACGACCGCGTACTAATGCGCCTGGACGAGATAAAACAATCGGTACACATAATAAGACAACTGATAGACAATATACCCGCCGGTGATTTCAAGCAAAAGACAAAGCCCATAATAAAACTGCCCGAGGGCCGTTTCAGTGCAGCTGTCGAGGGCTCGCGCGGCGAGTTTGGCGTGTTCATAGAGAGCCATGGCGACAAGAGCCCCTACCGCGTAAAATTCCGCCCCATGGGCCTGCCCCTTGTGGCCTGTATGCACAAGATTCTGAAAGGTTGCAAAATAGCCGACCTCATAACCATTGGTGCCACACTCGACTATGTGATACCCGATATTGACCGATAAAGCAGAGAAAGAGAGAAAATATGGATTTCACAACAATAACAACCGCCATAAACAGCCTGCTGTGCCGCTATCTGCCCGAGCAGGGTGTTGTTCTTGCCGAAAGTATTCTTGCGGCAATATGCCTCATACTCGCCTATGTTCTTTTTGCAATAGTTATGATATTCATGGAGCGCAAGGTGTGCGCAGCCTTCCAATGCCGCTTGGGCCCCATGCGCGTGGGCTATTGGGGATTGCTGCAAGTGTTTGCCGATGTGTTCAAGATGCTCATAAAGGAGATTATAAGCATTAAGCGCAGCGACCACGTTCTATACTCGCTTGCGCCCTACATAGTAATAATGAGTTCCGTGCTCACATTCAGTTGCCTCCCCTTTGCACGAGGGCTGCACGCGCTCGACTTTAACATAGGAGTATTTTTCCTGATGGCAGCCTCGTCGTTCGGTGTGCTTGGCATACTGCTTGCAGGCTGGAGCAGCAACAACAAATTCTCAATGATTGGAGCCATGCGCAGCGGCGGACAGATGATAAGCTATGAACTGTCGGTGGGTCTATGCATGCTCACCATGGTAGTGCTCAGCGGCACCATGCAGATAAGCGCCATAGTGGAGAGCCAATTAGACGGATGGTTCATATTCAAGGGACATATACCCGCTTGTATAGCATTTGTAATATACCTCATAGCCGGTAATGCCGAGACCAACCGTGCCCCATTTGACCTCCCCGAAGCCGAATCGGAGCTCACCGCAGGCTATCACACCGAGTATTCGGGCATGCACTTCGGCTTCTTCTACGTGGCAGAATTTATGAACGTGTTTATTGTTGCCGGCATAGCCTCTACCCTGTTCCTTGGCGGCTGGGCACCCCTATACATTCCGGGATTCGATGCCTTCAACACAGCCATGGGTTATATACCCGGCATTGTGTGGATGCTTGGCAAGACATTCTTTGTTATATGGCTGCTCATGTGGATACGATGGACCTTCCCGCGCTTGCGTATAGACCAGGTACTTGTGCTCGAATGGCAATACCTTGTACCCATAGGGCTTGTAAACCTGCTCATCATGACTATATGTGTGGTAATGGGCTGGACATTCTGAAATGCGTAAATTGTTACCGAACGATATGAAGAGAAACAGAAAAAAAACATATGTAGGCACGGTGTTCCAGGCTATACACTCACTGCTCACCGGCCTCAAAGTTACCATGAAGGAGTTTTTCACTCCCAAGGTAACCGAGCAGTACCCCGAGAACCGCAGCACGCTGCAAATATCGGAAAGACACCGTGCGCAGCTATACATGCCCACCGACGAGGAGGGTAATAACCGCTGCATAGCCTGCGGCTTGTGCCAATCGGCATGCCCCAACGGCACCATAAGCATAACCACCACCACTGTAACCGACAGCGAGACGGGAAAAAGCCGCAAGGTGCTTGCCGAGTACCACTACGACCTTGGCAGCTGCACATTCTGCCAGCTATGCGTCAATGCCTGCCCCAAGGAGGCTATAAAGTTCAACAACAAGTTCGAGAATGCAGTGTTTGACCGCAGTAATCTGATACTTAAACTGAATAAATAAAATAATAAAAAGCAGATAATATAATATGGAGTTTCATACCAATCTATTTATCTTTTCGGGGCTTGCACTCTTCATGATTATAGCGGCACTGTTTGCTGTTATATCGAGCAAAATCATGCGTGCGGCCACACTATTGCTGTTCGTGCTGTTTGGCACGGCGGGGCTCTACTTCATGCTGCACTACACGTTCTTGGGAGCTGTGCAGATTACCGTGTATGCAGGTGGTATTGTGGTGCTGTTTATCTTTGCCATTCTGCTCATAGGCAAGGGAAGCATAGACATCACCCACACCTCCAAACTGCGTTACCTTGCCGGCCTGCTGACAGCCATGGTGGGAATGGTTACTACAATCTATCTGATACACATAACACCATTCGATGCCTACCACTTTATGAGTGCCGATGTGCCCATGAAGTCGTTAGGGCTTGCAATAATGGGAACAAACAGATACAACTACATCCTCCCCTTTGAGGTGATGAGCATACTGTTGCTTGCCTGCACCGTGGGAGCAATACTCATTGCCCGTAAAAAATAGATGCCCTATGATAATACCAGCACAATATTTTCTCATACTATCGGCGGTACTCTTTTTTATAGGAGTATTCGGATTCTTCACACGCCGTAACCTTGTGTCGTTGCTCATAAGCACCGAGCTTATGCTCAATGCGGTGGATATTAATTTTGCAGTATTCAACGCCTACTGCCACCCGCAACTATTGGAAGGATATATTTTTGCCATATTCGGCATTGGTATTGCTGCGGCCGAAACCGCTGTTGCCATAGCCATAATAATTAATGTATACCGCAACATACACTCCATTCACATTAAGAGATTGAGAGACCTTAAACACTGATGATTATGGAATTTACAATACTCATACTCGCACTACCCCTGCTTAGCTTTCTGGTGCTTGCACTTGCAGGGAAACAGATGCCACACAAGGTGGCCGGCGCGGCAGGCACAGCCTCGCTTGCGGCAGTAGCCCTTCTCTCATACACCACCGCCGCACTCTACTTTGGTGCAGGCCGTGGAGCCGACGGAACATTTGCCACCCTTGTACCATACAACATAAGCTGGCTGCCACTCGGCTCATTGAGCATAGACATGGGCATACTGCTCGACCCCATTTCGGTAATGATGCTCATAGTTATAAGTACGGTGAGCCTCATGGTGCATATATACTCGCTGGGCTACATGAAGGGCGAAAAGGGATTCCAGCGCTACTATGCATTTCTCTCGCTCTTCACATTCTCTATGCTGGGATTGGTTGTTGCAACCAATATTTTCCAGATGTATATATTCTGGGAACTTGTGGGTGTATCGTCGTATCTGCTCATAGGATTCTACTATACCAAGCCCGCGGCCATTGCAGCATCTAAAAAAGCATTTATTGTAACCCGCTTTGCCGACCTATTTTTCCTCATAGGAATACTCATTTACGGCTATTATACAGGTACATTCGCATTCACTCCCACCGAGGCAGCCCTCGCGGGAGCCGCCACCCTGCTCCCCCTTGCATTAGGGCTGATGTTTGTGGGCGGTGCGGGAAAGAGCGCGATGTTTCCCCTGCATATATGGTTGCCCGACGCCATGGAGGGCCCCACACCCGTTTCGGCACTCATACATGCAGCCACGATGGTTGTTGCCGGTGTATATCTTGTGGCACGTATGTTCCCTCTATTCATCACCTACGCCCCCGATGTGCTGCACATTGTGGCCTACGTGGGCGCCTTCACCGCACTCTATGCAGCCGTGGTGGCTTGCGTACAGACCGATATAAAACGCGTGCTTGCCTTCTCCACAATATCGCAGATAGCATTTATGATGGTGGCATTGGGTGTATGCACATCGGCCGACCCGCACACAGGCGGCCTTGGCTACATGGCATCGATGTTCCATCTGTTCACACACGCCATGTTCAAGGGATTGTTGTTCCTTGGTGCAGGAGCCATCATACACGCAGTACACAGCAACGAAAAGATACACATGGGCGGCTTGCGCCGTTATATGCCCATCACGCACATAACATTCCTCATTGCCTGCCTTGCAATAGCCGGTATCCCACCGTTCAGCGGTTTCTTCAGCAAAGACGAGATTCTTGTTGCCTGCTACCACTTTTCAAAGCCCATGGGATTGTTTATGAGCATTGTGGCAGCACTCACAGCGTTCTACATGTTCCGTCTATACTATCTAATATTCTGGGGCAAGAGCTATTACGAGGAGCAGCAGGCACTATATAACGCAGGCAAGTGCAGCAAAGCCCCGCACAAGCCCCACGAAGCACCTGCAACCATGACCGTGCCGCTTATAATACTCGCTGCAATCAGTTGCGTAGCGGGTTTCATACCCTTCGGGCACTTTATAAGCAGCAACGGCACCGAATACAGCATACACATAAACAAGGCTGTGGCAACCACAAGCATAGTTTTTGCGCTTGTATCGATATTCATTGCCACCATAATGTATAAGAATGGTTACAGCCGCCTCACACGCGGTATAAACAGAAACATGCGCGGGCTCATGTCGGCTGCATATAACAGATTCTACATAGACGATGTGTGGATTTTTGTAACAAAGAAAATTATCTTCAACTGCATAAGCAGGCCCATAGCCTGGTTCGACAAAAAGATAATAGATGGCTCGCTCGACAAGCTGGCAAGCGGCACACAAAAACTTGCCACCTTCATACGCCCCGTGCAGAGCGGCAACGTGCAGTCGTACAGCGTGTGGTTCCTTGGTGGAGCAATCATAATTATATTGGTACTAATATACTTTGCATAAAAAAGCACTATGAATATACTTAACCTGTTTGTAATTATCCCGTTGGCCATGCTGCTTGCCTTGTGGGCAAGCCGTAATCTGCGACAGACACGCGCAGTGATGGTAACAGGTTCTTCCCTGTTGCTTGCCCTTTCGGCATACCTCACAATAGATTTTCTGGCACAGCGCAGTGCCGGCAACACAGCTGCTATGCTCTACTGCGACTCATGGAGCTGGTATACGCCGCTGAACATCAGTTACTCCATTGGCGTGGATGGTATTTCGGTGGCTATGCTGTTGCTGTCGTCTATAATAGTATTCACCGGCACATTTGCATCGTGGCGGCTGAAACCCCTTACCAAGGAATTCTTCCTATGGTACACCCTGCTTGCAACAGGCGTGTATGGATTCTTCATATCCACCGACCTCTTCGCCATGTTCATGTTCTACGAAACAGCCCTCATTCCCATGTATCTGCTCATTGGAGTATGGGGCAGCGGGCGCAAGGAGTATTCGGCAATGAAGCTCACCCTTATGCTCATGGGTGGCTCGGCATTCCTGCTTATGGGAATCTTGGGCATATACTTTGGCAGCGGAGCAACCACCATGGATATTAATGAGATAGCAGCCATGGGCAACATAGCCCGCGAGGTGCAGTACATTTTCTTTCCCCTCACATTCATAGGATTCGGTATTCTGGGCGCGCTCTTTCCCTTCCACACTTGGAGCCCCGACGGACACGCCTGTGCCCCCACTGCGGTATCCATGCTGCACGCCGGTGTGCTTATGAAGCTCGGAGGCTATGGCTGTTTCCGCATAGCCATGTATTTGCTGCCACAGGCGGCCCACGACCTTGCATGGATATTCATCATACTCACCACGGTGAGCGTAGTCTATGGCGCATTGAGCGCAATAAGCCAAACCGACCTTAAATACATCAATGCCTATTCATCGGTATCGCACTGCGGATTGGTACTGTTTGCCCTGCTCATGACCACCCGTACCGCCTGCACCGGAGCCATATTGCAGATGCTCTCGCACGGCCTTATGACAGCGCTTTTCTTTGCCATAATAGGCATGATATACGGGCGCACCCACACACGCGACATACGCCAAATGCGCGGCCTCATGAAGATAATGCCCTTCCTTGCCGTGGGCTATGTGATAGCCGGCCTTGCCAACCTTGGGCTCCCCGGATTCAGCGGTTTTGTGGCCGAGATGACAATCTTCGTAGGTGCTTTTGAAGCCAACGACCTCTTTCACCGCACGGTAACCATCATTGCCTGCACAAGCATAGTAATTACAGCTGTATATATTCTGCGTGTTGTGGGGCGCATCCTCTACGGCGAGCCCACCAACGAAGAGCACAAACGACTGAGCGATGCCACGTGGGACGAGCGTTTCACCGTCATCTGTCTTGTAATATGCGTGGCAGCACTCGGTATAGCCCCCATGTGGGTGAGCAACCTCATCGATGGCGGTGTGGCCACCATCATATCCAACATTCAACCATAAAAGCAACCGAAGCATCACAACAATATGAATTACATACAATTCTTTCTCATGCGCCCCGAGGCGAGCCTTTTAGGTTTCTTCCTCATAATATTCCTCTACGACCTTATATCCACCGACCGTTCACGCCGATATTTTCATCCATTGGTGTGCATCGCCATGTTCATACACACGATAGTATGCTTCCGCGACACAAGCGACTTCACCCTGTTCGAGGGGATGTACCACAGCAACGCAATGATAGTGTTCGTAAAAGCCATGCTTGCCGCCGGCAGCGCAATAGCTATAATGCAGGCACACCGCTGGCTGCGCACCAGCAACACCTACTATAAACAAGGAGAATTCTACACCCTGCTGTTGAGTACATTGGTTGGAATGTATTTCATGATAAGCGCACGCCATTTCCTACTGCTCTTTGTGGGTATTGAATTGGCATCGCTCCCCATGGCATGCCTTGTGGCGTTCGACAAGTACCGCCACCACTCTGCCGAGGCCGGAATAAAATATATACTCACATCGATGTTTGCATCGGCCATTATGCTCTACGGAATATCCTTCCTCTATGGCACCTGCGGCTCACTCTACTACACCGAGGTATGCAGCGGGCTCACTGCATCGCCCATGCAGATATTTGGTCTTGTAATGTTCTTTGCCGGCATGGGATTCAAGATTTCGCTTGTACCATTCCACATGTGGACCCCCGACAGCTACGAGGGAGCCCCCACCGCCGTTACCGCCTACCTATCGGTAATATCCAAGGGAGCAGCCGTGTTCACCCTGTTCATAGTACTCACCACGGTATTTGCCCCCATGATTAAGCAATGGCAAACAATCATATACATAACCACGGTGGCAAGCATCACCATAGCCAACCTGTTTGCCATAAAACAGAAGAACCTTAAACGATTCATGGCATACAGCAGCATATCCCAAGCCGGTTACATTATGCTTGCTGTTATCGGTGGCACGGCGCAAGGCATGAGCGCAATGGTCTATTATGTACTTGTATATATACTTGCCAACCTTGCAGTGTTTGGTGTAATCGGCGCGGTGGAGCACCACATAAAGAACGAGGTGCGCCGCGACACGTTGAACGGATTCTACTCCACCAACCCCCGCCTTACACTCATAATGACGCTTGCCCTTTTCTCGCTTGCAGGCATTCCGCCGTTTGCAGGTTTCTTCAGCAAGTTTTTTGTATTTATGAGTGCGTTCAGCGCAGGATTCATGGTGCTTGTGTTCATTGCACTCATAAACACGGTTATATCGCTCTATTACTACCTTCTTGTGGTAAAAGCTATGTATATAGATGATAGCGAAAATGCCGTGCCCCGTTTCAAGTGCAGCATCATCACACGCGCGAGCCTTGCAATCTGCCTCATAGGAATCGTTCTATTGGGAATTTGCAGTTTTGTTTATAGCGGAATAAGTGCCATAAGTTTTGGATTATAGCCAGAGTTCTTTGTTTTACGAAACATTAATAAGATTGAGAGACCGCCGGCGTATGTGAGGCATCTGTTAAATAGAGCAAAGATAACAGATAACAGAGTACAGATAACAGGTGCAAACTAAAAACTCTCCCCCTGAGTCAGGGGGAGTCACGCAGGGGAGGGGGTCTGTGCTTTGTGGATAATAGATAATCGTATATTTGTTATGCCAAGCGCATGTGAGACATCCCTGTACTCTGTACTCTGTTGGCTTCGCCCAAGTTGCTCTTGCTCGGCATAGTAAAAGTAAACTTTTTCTCTGCACTCGCTTACTCGCAACTTTCTCTATTTATAAAATCCTCGGTGGCCCATGAGCTGTTCT
>JAFTNW010000007.1 GCA_017451695.1 Bacteroidaceae bacterium | reverse complement strand
CCTCCCCTCAGTCACTTCGTGACAGAGCCTCTTTGAGGACTCCTTTGTGGTACTAAAGTACCAGCCGTCGCAAGCAGTGCTGTGGCTTCGCACTGCCCCCTCGGGCAGGGGCGCAATTCAGGGTTGCGAGAAGCGAATGCTGGCGAAGAGCTAATATTATTTGAAAGAATAGAGAATAAAATAACATACGATTATGGCAAAAGCATTAACTAACACCGAGTTTCACTTTAAGAAACAAAAGAGTGTGTATCACGGAAAAGTACGCGATGTTTACGACATCAATGACGAAAAATTGGTAATGGTGGCAACAGACCGCATTTCGGCGTTCGACGTAGTGCTGCCCAAAGGTATTCCCTTCAAAGGACAGGTGCTGAACCAAATTGCAGCCACTTTCCTTGACGCAACCGCCGACATTGTGCCCAACTGGAAACTTGCAACACCCGACCCCATGGTAACCGTGGGAATAAAGTGCGAAGGATTCCGTGTGGAGATGATTATACGCGGATACCTCACCGGCAGTGCATGGAGAGAGTACAAGAACGGCAGTCGCTCTCTATGCGGTGTAACCCTGCCCGACGGCATGCGCGAGAACGAGAAGTTCCCCACCCCCATTATCACTCCCACAACAAAGGCCGATGAGGGACACGACGAGAACATCTCAAAAGAGGAGATTATTGCGCAGGGTATTGTGAGCAAGGAGGATTATGAGCAGCTGGAGAAATACACATACGCACTCTTTGAGCGTGGCAGCCAAATGGCAGCCGAGAAGGGCCTCATCCTTGTTGATACAAAGTATGAGTTTGGCAAACGCGACGGCAAAATCTACTTGATAGACGAGATTCACACCCCCGACTCTTCGCGCTACTTCTATGCCGACGGCTACGAGGAGAAATTCGAGAAGGGCGAGCCACAGAAACAGTTGTCAAAGGAGTTCGTGCGCCAATGGCTCATTGAGAACGGCTTTATGGGCCGCGAGGGCGAGCAGGTACCCGAGATGAGCGACGAGTATGTAAACAGCGTATCGGAGCGTTACATAGAGCTATACGAACACATTGTAGGCAAGCCTTTTGTTAAGGGCGACACAGACCACATTGAGGAGCGCATCGAGCAGAATATAAAGGATTACCTGGAGTGCTGATTCAAGTAATAGAATATTTAACAATATAACAAGAGCGGCATATGCCGCTCTCGTTGTTAAAGAACGAAATTATGGAGAAAAAAGAGTACGGAATAATTGGCTACCCCCTCGGGCAATCGGCCTCGCCCGCCTTTTTCAACAAAAAATTTGCCAACGAGGGGATAAATGCCCGATACATCCCCTTTGAGATTGAGTGTATAGAGGATTTGCGCGAGGTATTAAAACAACACCCGCAATTGCAGGGGTTCAACGTAACCATACCCTACAAATTGCAGGTAATGCGTTTTCTTGAAGGATTGAGCCCCGCAGCCGAAGGCATACAGGCTGTGAATGTGGTGAAGGTGGAGTACGATGCCGACGGCACCCCGCATCTGTTTGGGCACAACAGCGATGTTATAGGTTTCACACGCTCATTGGAACCGCTAACCAAGGGCAAACACACAAAGGCGCTTATATTAGGCACGGGCGGCGTATCAAAGGCTGTTGCCTACTCGCTCACACAGATGGGAATTGAATACATTTTCGTTTCGCGCAAAGCAAGCGAAAAAGCTATTGCATACGAGCAGCTGACCGACGAAATTATGCGCACCCACACGCTCATAATAAACTGCACACCGCTTGGCATGGTGGGACACGGTATAGACCAATGCCCCGCTATCCCATACGAGCAACTGAACGAGAGCCATCTGCTCTACGACATTGTATATAACCCCGAAAACACTCTGTTCCTGCAAAAGGGAGCGGCACAAGGTGCCACCACAAAGAGCGGCTACGAAATGTGGTACTTGCAAGCGTTGGCGTCGTGGGAAATTTGGAACAAGTAAACCATGGCTATCTTGGGTAAATAGAAAAACCACTGAAAACAATCTTGATTTCTTTTATACAAACAAAAACAGCTGCAATCAGTTGCAGCTGTTTTTGTCTCTAATCAGATAATATACTACTGATGAATTAGTTTATTTGCAGCAAAAACATCACCAAGCTCTGCGGCATTCTTATACCAACGATATGCTTCAAGTTTATTTTGGGCAATGCCAACACCCATTTCATAGCATGTCGCAAGATTTACCATAGCTTTAACATGCCCGTTTTCCGCAGCTTTCTTCCACCATCTATAAGCAAGGGTATAATCCTGTTCAACGCCTCTGCCTGCTGCATAACAGATACCAACATTCATTTCAGCCTCGATGTTACCTTTTTTTGCTGCTGAACTATACAAGCAAAAAGCCTTATCATAGTCCACATCTACACCGCGCCCAAAGAAATAACAAGAACCAAGATTATTTTCGGCCTCAGGGATGCAGGCTTCCGCAGCCTGTGCGTACCATTCAAACGAAAGTCTTTGCTCGGCTGCAAGAACGCCCTCAACACCCGTTTCATAAATTTTCCCTAATTGATACGCTGCCTCGGGTATTCCATTATCGGCAGCTTTAATGAAATATAATATAGCCTTGCGTATATCCTTTTCCACCCCGTCGCCACCAAGATAATATAGTTGCCCCAAATCGTAACACGCAGCATAGTTACCTTCATCTACAAGCAATTCCAGATTCTTCACCAAATCCTGATGCTTACCGGTGCTTACAGAGTGGGGAAATTTATTATCATGCAAGGAGTCTTTATCATTATGTTTATCTATTCCAAACAATTTTAATAACACATTAAATAAGTTCTTGCTTCTCATACATTCTGCAAATTAATCGGATACTTTCAAAAATGATGCGCCCACTTACAAAGCCAAGCACTTGGTATATTCTTTGTTATAAATTATAGAGTGAATTTATTCCTACAATCTATCAATTACAACGTACCGTTTTTGCCAATGCCTGCCGGCTTCATCTCGCAATAGCGCTCATACCACTGTTGCTTTTCGGGAGTATCAAGGGGATCATACTCGCTGATGGTGCAGCCTGTCGAAAGGTCGTCGGCAAGAGCAAGGATAATTTCGGAAAGCTCAAGAGTCTCTTCCAACAGATTACCCTCGGGGCAGAAGATATTACATTCTTTGATATACTCGTAGCCATATATTGCACCCATGATATTGCCGCACACAGAGCCTGTGGAGTCGCTATCGCCATCGTGATTGACCGATGCTATGATGGCATCCTCAACGCTGTCGATATGGCGCACTGCCGAGTATAGCGCAATAGCCCAAGCCTCCTCACCCGTCCAGCCTTCACCAAGACGGCAGATTGCATCGGCATCTGAAATATCGGAGTGAGCCAATTGCATGGCCTTTTCAGTCAATGCTTTCAGATACTCCTTATCCTCGGCATACTTACCTTTATAGATTACATCGAGAATACCCAAAGTTTCGGCAACTATTTGGTCAATCTCTTCCTGCACTTGCTTGGCGGTCATCGGCACGACTTTATTCAGCAACACAGTGAGCAGCGATGCAGGCAAAAAACCAAGCGGATGCTTATGGGTACACTCGGCAATAGTACCACCGGCCTCGGCAAGTTCTTCTATGGAGTAACAGTTCGCGTTTCTTGCAACATATCCGGCATTAAGCAGCGCCATGGGAGCTACGCGCATAATACCACCACAGCCTTTGCTATTGTTCATTACCTTTTCTCTTCGCAGCAGGCTCTCACAAGCACTTAAACATGTGTTACCGGGAGCACGCAATTGCGCCATTTCGGGCAAATCGCGCAGCCAGGTTGGGTGCCAATCGTCAATTAGAATTTCGCGTTTCCTGCCGGTCTGCGTGTAATACCAATCGAGATATGCTACATCGACATACTCTTCGGGGCGGCCACCGATACCACGCATATATCCGCGTGTGAGCCCCATGAGCAGACCATTGGCAGTGAAGAGAGTCATCTGCGTATCGTCACTTATCAATGCCTTGCCTTTGTGGAGTGCAAATTTGATTATTCCCTGCTCGCCAAAGCGCGAGAGTATTGCTCTGCGGCTCATAAACTCCACCTCGTAGCCAAGGGCATCGCCTGCGGCACCGGCCATCAAACAGCCACGAATGGAATCGACAACCCGCTTGGCTTTTTCCTCCTTGTATAATTTAGCGGCATTTATAAATTGCTCTATAAACTCTATCTGCTCCTTTGTTTCAGGGGTTTCCCTATGAGCAGATTTAGGCATCTTGGAAAAGCGACTGCGGAGAACCTCCAAAGTATGGCACAAATTGGGTTCCTCGGCATCTTGCGACTGATAACACGCTACTATGGTTCCGGTGCGGCCCACACCACCCCAGCAATGCAGATATACATATCCCTCCATCCTTTTTAACTCCTCGATACGCAACAACAGGCGTTGAACAGACTCAACACTCGACGGAGCGCCACAATCCCTGATTGGGAAGCGGGTGTATGTGGTGTCGGCAGGCAGCAAGTGGCTGTACGGACACAGTTCGCCCTCCTCGGTAAGGTCGATGAAGTGGCGGATGCCGAAGTGATACATCCGTGCAATCTTGCGCCGTGCTACTTGTTCATCCTTATCGCCCGGGTACTCACCGGCATATACAGCACCACCGGCAACAGAGACTTCGTATGACTGATTAAGCGGACGATTGATAAATGCCAGGAAACGGTCATTGATATCCAGCAAATCGGGAGGGAGCAGTTCTCTGCATTTGTCCTCATAATTATTGGTGCCAATCAATACAAATGGCCTTTCAACTGTGGCAATTGAAGCGGTCATACAGCCGATAGTATCGGAATCGCCACCCATCGACACAGCCAAACGAATAGCCTTTTCTGCACTATACGGCTCTTGCAAGAATGCCATAATTGCAATAGGAACACTACCTTGACAAGTTACATCAAAGGAATAGTCTTTGCGAAGTTCTCTTAAATCGACATCGAGATTATAGCCAAAATGATCCTCTACAAAGCGCTTGATTTTACCTTCTACATCGAACCACTCTGTTCGTTTCAGATAGATGGCGGCAGCTATTGCCTGCGCACCTTTGATACCTTCGGGGTGATTGTGACTCACAGATGCTGTGATGCGGGCAAGCTCCAAAGCCTCCTCCATAGAGTTGGCATATAAGCCCACCGGGCTCACACGCATAGCCGAACCGTTTCCATAACTGTTATATGGCGCGGGATTCTCCGTGTTGAGCCAACGGTGGAACATACCGCCATAGCCTGCATTGGGGTACTTGCGGCCTAAACGCTGCATGCACTCCACAAGCGCACGCTCGCTATGTGTAGGGTCGGTCATCAACCATTCGGCAACAGCCAAGGTCATCACTGTATCATCTGTAAAGCTACTACCTGCGGGCAGCAGCTCAAAATCCTCTGTTTTTACATTTTTCCATTCACGAGTGGAACCGATTATATCACCGACTATCCCACCTAATATTTTATTGTAATACATATTCTTTCTTGCTTAAAATTCCAATCTAAATCCCTTTTGTTTCAGTTCGGCATATTTATCGGCATTGAAACGATATTTGCTCGGTGTTCTGCGGGCTGCATTGGCAGGGCGCGGCTCTGCTTCCGATAAAATACCGAGTTTAAGCATCTTATTGTAGAAGTTGCGACGGTCGAACTTAACCTCCAAAATTGCCTCATACAGGTTCTGCAATTCGGTCATGGTAAAGACCTCGGGCAAGAGTTCAAAACCGATAGGCTCAAAGCAGATGCGCTCTTTAAGGCGGTTTACAGCCATTCGCATTATGCGGTCGTGGTCGAAAGCAAGGCTCGGAACCTCGTCCATTGCAAACCAACGAGCCGAGGCGGCATCATCGCCCCCCTTAACATCGGACAACCTCACAAGAGCATAGTGAGCAATGGTAATCACTCGTTCGCGTGGGTCTCTGTTCACATCGGAAAAGGTATATAACTGCTCAACGGCAGCATCCTTCAAACCGGTCTCCTCCTCCAACTCTCTCTTTGCACACTCCTCAGCAGTTTCGTCCATATTCATAAAACCACCGGGAAACGCCCACTTACCTTTATATGGCTCAATGCCACGTTGAATGAGCAATATCTTAATGGTTACCCCATCAAAACCGAATATAACACAATCGGCTGTAACTGCCGGATGCGGGTAGCGGTATGTATATACTCCTATCTTATCTTCCATAGTTATATATTCAGTTGTTTCTAAACCAATCGCGAACCTCCATCAAGGCACAGCCAAGCAGATTTTCGCCTTTCCAATCCTCGACACTTGCAGTGGATGCAGTTGCTTCGTCCATGCCTATTCCCCAGATTTTATCATAGGGGCTTGCCTCTACAAGAATGGCATCACCGGTAGCAAGCAAAAACTCTTTCAGTTGAGGATTCTGCCCGAACTTTGCTTTATTGCCCTCGACAACAACATCAAGTTTCTTTTCGTTCCAAACACTTGCATCAAAACCTTTTACCTTTCGCCCCAGGCTCTTGTACTCGCGAGGAGATTCGGCATCCATTATCTCGCGGAGTGTCTCCTCATCGGCAAACAGGCGGGCTTTGCTTGCCATCATGTATTGCTCGGTAGTGTGATATTGTATGCCATCTACCTGAAACCAGACATCATACCATTGGCTGAGGCACGATTTTGTTATTCCCTCATGATTGGGTGTTTGTCCCCAAAAATATATAATTTCAATAGCCCGATTTTTGCGGACAATATCTCTGATTTTCTCAATATTATATCTCATTTCAATTTCTCCTTATCTCTGATTGTCATTAATATTTTACCTAAGTTATTCTCTCCGTTCCAGCTGTACGTATCAACTCCCCAATAGGTTTCATGATTATTATTTCCATTGATTAGAATAGTGTTTCCCGTGTCAATCAACCTTTGCATCAGCACCGGATTGCAGCTGAACTTTTCATTAAGTATGGACATCATGATTTCCAATTTGCGTTCTTCCCAATCGCAACAGGGAGTAATTCTCGCCCCTTTGATTGCGGCTTTATGTGGCGACAACAGACTTAAAGCCCTTCTCTCTTTTTCATCGGTGCATTTGGAGGCATGAAAGGCCGACTCCACACTATTGTATTCTATGCCTTGCCACACAAACGAACAGATATATCGGTTATTCAAGAATTCATACTCACCATTAAAGGAATTGATTACATCAGGGAAATCAGCCGGTTTAAGTTCCTTGAACATTTCCCAAACAGAGGGAACAAGCAAACCCTTGCACGACTCTCCCGAAAGCATGCGTGCCCTTACAAGGGAAGAACTTATTCCGGCACTACCCTCGGGTTGCGGTAACACAATTATATTCGTTGCATGCGCGGAGAGCACTTTGTGATTTCTCAACGCCTCTTCTATTCCACTTGAATTCCTTGAATAGAGAACAGCTTTTGAGGTATCGAAAAAGGCATCTTTTTCAGCAAGGTGAGAGAGCAGTTCCAACTTATCATCCCCCATTACAAAATAGAGTTCATGCTCGGGGAACTCCTCCTTGAATGATTTCAGCGTTTTCAAGGTCCTTGGCTCCACCGTTCCTATCTCTTTTTCGCACACCTTCATATCGCTCTGGCACATAGCCTGCAACATTTTAATACGCAGTTCAGTAGATAACACAACAGGCGGATGCGAGTGGCGCATCTTGCGTTTCAGATAAGCATCGCTCACGGGAACAAAGTACCCGGCCTCTGCTTGCAAAGCATCTATGGCACACCTCATCAGCATGCAATGTGCCAATGTGGGAGGATTGAAACTACCTCCCATAATCACTATTTTACTTACTTGATTTTTCATCTTTGCGTAATTTTAACGCAAAGATAGATAGATAATATACAACCTCCAAATATTTTGCGTATTTTTTACGCAAAAAAAATAAAATTTGACAAATGGGGCGATTGGCAGGCAATCACCCGGAAACAGAGCTATTATGTTGAGTATAGCCACTACTCTATTCGCTGGCTCACCTCATCGACGCCTTCTATTTCTGAGATATTGGAGATTACCTCCTGCAATTCGGCCGAGGAGTGAACAAAGAAGGTGGCCGAGCAGGTTACAATCTCGTCGGTACACTCGGTTGCTATGTGCGAGAGGGATAGTTTGAGTTTATTGGTTATACACTCCACTATATCTATAAGCAGATGATAGCGATCGACAGCCTTGATATTGATTTTAACAGGATAGAGAAAATCGCTATCCTCTTCAAAATTCACGGGGATGATATCGTCGCCATGCTGCGATGCCAGCCTGATTGCCGATTTGCAGTCGCGGCGGTGCACTATGATGCTGCCATCCTCTTTCTTGAAACCTATCACCTCGTCGCCGGGCAGGGGGTGGCAATTCTCGCAACGCTCGTATGGAAGTTTACGTTGCTTGCTCAGTATGCTGTTGAGGCGCGATTTTGCTTTGTAGGTGGATACATGTTGCAACCAATCGCGCTTGGGAACAACATCCATGCTTTGCCCTATCTCCACACAATCGCCACGTTTGAGCACCGTTTTTATGGAACAAAGAGTGCCGTTTACGCGGGCATATTGAGCATGCGCGCCAAGCTCGCTGTGTATCTCGAACGCAAAATCCAAAGCCGTGGCTCCCGTGGGCAAAATAATACAGTTGCCTTTGGGGGTAAAGACCATTATATCGTCGTTATAGAACGATGAGGTTACACCCTCCATGTACTCTACCTCCTTGCCATGGAAGGCAATATCCTGTAATACGAGTTTGAATTTTTCCAACCAATTGGTGATGTTGCTTTCAGAACTCTCGGCCACACAACCGAACTGCGACTTGCGCACCATGCGTTCCGATGATATATGCACCTCTTCCCAAGTGCCGTTGGCCGTGAGCAGCTTCACATGGAAACTCTGGTAGCCGTTCTCCTTGGGAGAATCTATGAAATTGGCTACCGATGCGGGCTTCTCTTTGAAGGCATCGGTGAGCATGGAGTAGATTCTCAGGCTCATATCCTTCTCGGAATAGTCGTGGGTATTGGGATATATTATACGCACATAGAATTTCCCCTCCACATGTTTGAAGTCGCAACCCGATGCGTGCATTTTTTTCCATGTGTTATAAGGACCGCGGCATACGAGTTCGGTGCGTCCCATGTATATGCCGCTGTTTTGCAGCATCTCCTCTATCTTTTGCACGAAGGGGGCAAGGGCCTCTTCCTTATGCGCCTGTTCCTCGGCAAGCAGCCCCTCTATAAGGTCATATTCGCGAGGACAACGGTAACGGAAAGAGAGGTTTTCAAGCTCGCGCTTGATGTGGTACAAGCCCAAGCGGTGAGCAAGGGGAGCATAGAAATAATCTGTTTCTCCGGCAATCTTCATCTGCTTGTCGGGGCGCATGCTGTCGAGGGTGCGCATATTATGCAAGCGGTCGGATAGTTTTATGAGCAGGGCGCGGATATCATAGTGGATGGAGTCGAGCATCTGCTTGTAGTTGTCTATCTGCTTGGACGAGTCGTAGTGCTGTTTCTTTTTCTTGGTAATTACATTTACAAGGAAGGCAACATCGGCACCGAAACGCTCCTCAATATCCTCTATGGTGTAAGGGGTGTCCTCAACCACATCGTGCAGAAAGGCCGCTATTATGGGGTTGGCACCCAGGCGTAGTTCCTCGGCCACAATGCGTGCAACCGCAATGGGGTGTATAATATATGGCTCGCCCGATTTGCGGCGTTGCTCTTTATGAGCTTCGCGTGCAAGTTCGTAGGCTGTTCTTATTCGGTCAATATCCTCGCTCGACAGGCGACGAGACAGTGTTGCCAACAGCTCTTCAACACCTTTATCTATTTCCTTGTATTCCATAATATCCTCCCTTTTTGAAAAAAAACAGTTTCCGAAACTGCGAATTTGATAAAAAAAACCTCAATAAGCAAAATCTTTTCTAAATTTTATCATCAACACATAAAAAAAGAGGAATAATAGCTGTTTTAAGGAAATAAAATGTGATGCGATTATTCATAAATTCGGCATAATTGACTACATTTGCAAAATTATTGTAGCGAAGTAAAGCAATTCTTCTAAGGAATAATTTTATAGCGCAAAAACAAGAATAAAAAAACGTAAAACTATGATAGAGCAAATAAATTCATTGCTTGAAGAGATTAAAGGAGTAACCGCCACCAATGCCGATGAATTGGAGGCACTGCGCCTTAAATATTTGAGCAAAAAAGGAATTCTCAACGGCCTTATGGCACAATTCCGCGAGGTGCCTGCCGAGCAAAAGCGAGAGGTTGGTGTGAAACTGAATGAACTGAAAACAGCTATTCAGGAGCATATAAACAACCTTAAAGAGCAGTTGGAGACAAGCGACGAGGAGATGTGCGACATAGACCTCACACGCCCCGCCTACCCTGCCACATTAGGTACACGCCACCCGCTTACAATTGTAAAGAACGAGATTGTGGATATTTTTGCCCGCTTGGGATTCTCTATTGCCAACGGCCCCGAAGTTGAGGACGATTGGCATGTATTCTCGTCCATGAACTTTGCCGAGGACCACCCCGCACGCGATATGCAGGACACATTTTTTGTGGAAGCTCACCCCGACATCATCCTGCGCACACACACCAGCAGCGTACAGAGCCGTGTGATGGAGACAAGCAAGCCCCCTATCCGCATCATAGCTCCGGGCCGTGTATATCGCAATGAGGCCATCAGCTACCGCGCACACTGTTTCTTCCACCAATTGGAGGGATTGTATATTGACAAGAACGTATCGTTCACCGACCTTAAACAGGTGCTCCTGCTCTTTGCACAGGAGATGTTCGGCAAGGATACCAAGATACGCCTTCGTCCCTCATATTTCCCATTCACAGAGCCCAGCGCCGAGATGGACATAAGCTGTAACATCTGCGGTGGCAAGGGCTGCCCCTTCTGCAAAGGAACAGGCTGGGTGGAGATTCTTGGCTGTGGTATGGTGGACCCCAACGTGCTTGAGCTCTGCGGTATCGACAGCAAGGAGTATTCGGGTTACGCATTCGGTATGGGTATAGAGCGTATCACCAACCTTAAATATCAGGTTAAGGATTTGCGACTGTTCAGCGAGAACGATGTCCGATTCTTAAAACTTTTTGAGAGCGCAAATTAAAATCAACAAACAGAGAGTCGGCACCAATGCAAACGGTTGCCGACTTTTTTTATAGCAATAGCATTATGAGCACAACATTGTATCTTGTACGCCATGGCGAAACAATAGAGAACTCAAAAGGATTGTTTCAGGGGCAAACACCCGGACACCTATCGGAAAAGGGAAAGGAGGAGGCAATGAGCCTGCGCCCACGCCTTGCCGGCATGACATTCGACGTGGTGCTGTGCAGCGACCTTAAACGCTGCTTGGACACTGCCGAGATTGCCCTCAACGGTATTGAGTGCACATTTATAAAAGAGCCGTTGCTGCGCGAGCGCGACCTGGGCAACCTTGCGGGCACCCCCATTAAAGGGGCTGTGCTTAACGAAACGGTAGAAACCGAGGAGTCCATGGCACAGAGAGCACAGGCCTTCCTGGAGAAAGTGCGCAGGGAGTACCCGGGCAAGAGAGTGCTTGCATTCAGCCACGGCTTCTTCTGCCGCATTATGCAAGCGGGGCTCGAGGGTGTTACACACCGCGATGTTACGCTTATGGGTAACTGTGAGATTAGAGAATTTACTATTTAATCAACCACGTTATGGCTGTTTGCAATTGCAAGCAGCCATGATTTGTTATTAGACTGATGAAAACCGCCGAACTATATAAAAAGGTAATTGAATACTTTGAGGAGGCTATGCCAATAGCCGAAACCGAGCTCAACTACACCACTCCGTTTGAGCTGCTGATAGCCGTTATACTGTCGGCACAGTGCACAGACAAACGGGTGAATATGGTTACGCCCGACCTGTTTGCACGCTACGACACCCCCGCGGAGCTTGCCGCAGCCCACCCCGACGAGGTTTTCAACTACATAAAAAGCATATCGTACCCCAACAACAAGGCAAAACACCTTGTGGGCATGGCACAAAAGCTGTGCAGCGACTTTGGCGGTGAAGTGCCCGCCACACTGGAGGAGCTCACCACCTTGCCGGGCGTGGGAAGGAAAACAGCGAATGTAATTCAGGCGGTGGTATTCAACAAGAGTGCGATGGCGGTGGATACCCATGTGTTCCGTGTGAGCCACAGAATAGGACTTGTACCCAAGCGTTGCACAACCCCTTACAGCGTTGAAAAAACACTTATGAAATACCTGCCGGCCGACATTGTTCCCAAGGCTCACCATTGGCTCATACTGCATGGACGATACACATGCAAGGCGCGTACCCCGCTGTGCGATGAGTGTGGCTTACGCCCTGTGTGCAAGGAGTACAAGAAGAGCGCTGGCGACAAATAGCCATGCTACACAAAGGTTTTTTGCACGAATTAGAGTTGTTTCAAAATATTTATAAAATAATAGTGTGGTTTTTTATTAAAAAACACTATTTTTGCAAGGTATGGCCTTATGCCAAACAAGTGAAAGACAGATAATATTACTAATCATACTAAATTTTCAGTAACTATGACAATTGACAAATTTAATTTCGCCGGAAAAAAGGCAATCGTTCGCGTTGACTTTAACGTACCTTTGAACGAAGAGGGCAAGATTACCGATGATACACGTATCCGCGGAGCTCTTCCCACATTGAAGAAAGTATTGGCCGATGGTGGTGCACTCATCATCATGTCGCACATGGGCAAGCCCAAAGGCAAGGTTAATGCAAAATTCTCTTTGAGCCAGATTGTTGATGCAGTATCAGAGAAACTTGGCGTTGCTGTTCAGTTTGCTCCCGATTGCGCTAAAGCAGCCGAGGCTGCAGCCGCATTGAAACCCGGTGAAGTGCTTATGCTCGAAAACCTCCGTTTCTATCCCGAGGAGGAGGGCAAGCCCGTTGGTATCGACAAGGAGGATCCCGCATACAACGATGCAAAGAAGGCTATGAAGGAGTCTCAGAAAGAGTTCTCAAAGACTCTTGCTTCTTATGCCGATTGCTACATCAACGACGCTTTTGGTACAGCTCACCGTCGCCACGCATCTACAGCTGTAATTGCCGACTATTTCGATGCTGACAACAAGATGCTCGGCTACTTGATGGAGAAAGAGGTTCAGGCTGTTGACAACATCCTCAAAGATATCAAACGCCCCTTCACTGCCATCATGGGTGGTTCAAAGGTTTCTACCAAGATTGGTATCATAGAGAACCTCATGGACAAGGTTGATAACCTTATCCTCTGCGGTGGTATGACATATACATTTGCCAAGGCTCAGGGTGGCAAGGTTGGTAACTCTATCGTTGAGGACGACAAGTTGCAGCTTGCTCTCGACATCATAGAGCAGGCAAAGGCAAAGGGTGTAAACCTTGTTCTTGCTACCGACTGCGTAGCTGCCGACGATTTCTCTAACGACGCCAACACTCAGGTTGTTGATGTTAAGAACATCCCCGATGGCTGGGAAGGCCTTGATGCAGGCCCCGATGCTCGCAAGGATTTTGCAGCTGCCATTGAGAATGCAAAGACAATCTTGTGGAACGGCCCCGCAGGTGTATTTGAGTTCGACAACTTCATCGGTGGTTCACTCGCCATTGCCGAGGCTATTGCCAAAGCTACTGCAAACGGTGCTTTCTCACTCGTTGGTGGTGGCGACTCTGTTGCTTGTGTAAACAAGTTCAACATGGCCGACAAGGTTTCTTATATCTCAACAGGTGGTGGTGCTCTTCTCGAGGCTATTGAGGGCAAGGTGCTCCCCGGTGTTGCAGCTATCAAAGGCGAATAATAAGAGATACATATAAATAAAAAACATAAACAGCGTGGTTTTCCGCGCTGTTTATGTTTATAGACCAAATAAAGCAAGATGGAAAAGGAACGTATAACAGAGATAAACAAAAAAGTTGCCGATTATATAATTGCCGGCCGACTTAAAGAGGCTATTGCAATGCTTGGCGAGGATATCGAAACTTTGCAAGATTGGTCTTTGCGTACACGTTTCAACCAAATGCAAACATCGTACAACTATCTGCTTGAATATCTTGGAAAAGGCACACCCGACCCCACCAGAAAAGATATATACATGAAACTGATGGGCGAATGTATGCTGCTTAACGACCTTATTGCAGTGGCACGCCACACCGAGGGCGGCAACACACTATACTGCAACCATCGCCGCCGATATATAAACCTCGACGACTTGGAAAAAACATACATTGCACTGTGCAACAACACCGAAAAACGGGAACTTGCATCGCTCATGCATGATGGCGATGTTACAAAAAACATCGATATAGAGGAAGAACACGAAAGAGTGCTCGACACCCTCTTTGCCATGATATGGTGCAGCACGAATTGGCGCAAAAGCGATACCGAACTGATTACAAAGATAATAAACGACATTGCTTTGAGCGTAAACGACCGTGCCATAATCATCAGCGCGGTAACATTGAGCCTGCTCAAATGCTTTGAGCCCATAAAAGCAGTTACACTTATCAAGGCCACCACGAACGACGAGATTCTGCTGGCAGTGAGAGCCATTGTGGGGGCCATAATTATTCTGCATTGGAATTACGATAAAATAAAATATTATCCCGAACTCATTGCCGCCATTGAAAGCATGAGGGATAACGAGGCGACAAAACGCTATATAGAGAAGGTGCAGATTCAACTGCTCTACTGTCGCGAAACCATAAAGATAGACCGCAAGATGCGCGAGGAGATTATACCCGCCATGCTGCAGAATCCCAACTTGGGCAAAGACAAGCTGGGCATTGATATCATTGACGAGAGCGACAGCGACGAGGACAAAAACCCCGAATGGGAAAAATGGTTGGAAGACAATAACATTAAAAAGAAGTTGGAGGAGATGAGCGCATGGCAAAGCGAAGGAGCCGACCTATACATGAGCACATTCTCACAACTTAAAAGATTTCCATTCTTCAGAGAGATAAAGAATTGGTTGCGCCCGTTTAGCGCAGAAATTCCTGCAATAGCAAGAGCTTTACCCAAGGATATTATGAGCAGGAACAGCCTGTTCAAAAAGATTTTCTCCTCTACCATATTCTGCAACAGCGACAAATTCTCGTTCTGTTTGGCATTCCAGAGTGTACCGAAGGAGCAGATGGATATGCTCACCACCGAAATGGCCGAGTACGAAGAGGAGAGTAGCAACCTTGGAATTACCCCCAAGCCATTGACCGACGAAGAGGCATATGCATACAGCAACATGTATATACAGGACCTGTATCGTTTCTTCAAACTGTCCGATTTCCGAAAGGAGTTTGACGACCCGTTTGCCTCATCACTCAATCTGTTGGAGAGCGAATATCTGACACAGCTGGTAAGCTCGCCCGATGCACTGCTGCACATATTCAACCACCTCACAAAAAAATGCTATTACAGCGAAGCCATAGATGCCGGCGAGATTTATGATTGCATGCACAAGGGCGAGGTGGAGGCCAATGCCCTATTCTATCAGGAGATGGGATATTGCCTGCAAAAAGAGGAGAGATACCACGAGGCCATTGAGCAGTACAAACGTGCCGATATAATTAAGGCCGACAACCCATGGACTTTACAACACATTGCACAATGTAACCGTCTGCTCAACAAACTTGACGAGGCTCTGAATTACTATTTCCTGGCCGAGGAGGTGAACCCCGACTCCCTGCCGCTATTGCGACAGACAGGAGAGTGCCTTGCAGCGATGAAACGCTATGACGAGGCGTTTGCCCGTTTCTTCAAAGTGGAATATCTAAGCCCCGACAACATCAATGCCCTGCGCGCCATAGCATGGTGCTCATTCCTTGCACGCAAAGAGGAACAGGCCCGCAACTATTACAAAAAAATTCTAAAACTTAAGAAGGCCACATTTATAGACTACATGAATGCGGCACATGTGGAGTGGGTTTCGCATAACAACATGCACGCAACAGAACTATACAGCATGGCAAGAGAGAAATGTGGCAACGACGAAACATTCTTAAAAACATTCAACAACGACCGCATAGCATTGTGCGCTCACGGCCTCACAAGCGACGAGCTGAACATGCTGCGCGACTTGATTATCTGACACTCCGCACACTGATACTTATTACAGGGTATTGAGAATACGAAAACTTTTAATGCCCTATTTATGTTATCCATTCGTAAAAAAATATATTTATGGATTGGATAATAGACCTTATGCGTTCACACCCCGAAATTGCCATATATTTCACTATCGGCTTGGGGTTTCTCATTGCAAGAATACATATCAAGGGATTCAGCCTTGGTATAGTAACAAGCGTACTGCTTGTCGGTGTATTTGTGGGGCAGCTGCATATACCGGTGGGCACTACACTTAAATCGGTTGCCTTTCTCATGTTCCTGTTCGCCATTGGCTACAAGGTGGGGCCGCAATTTTTCAGCGGACTGAAAAAAGAGGGGCTGCCACAGGTGTATTTTGCCGTAACAATGTGCCTGTTCATTCTTTTATCCACATGGATAATATCTCTTATCATGGGATACGGCCCGGGAGAAGCGGCCGGATTGCTTGCCGGTTCTCAAACCATAAGCGCCGTTATAGGTGTGGCCGATGACACCATAAAAGGGATGGGCTACGATGGGGCCACGCAGGAGAAAATGATTAACATAATCCCTGTGGCCTATGCTGTTACCTACATATTCGGCACAGCCGGTTCGGCGTGGATTATTGCCCGACTGGGGCCTCGTCTGTTGGGTGGATTCGACAAGGTGAGAGCCGCTTGCAGGGAGCTGGAAAAGAACCTTGGCAGCAACGACAGCGACAAACCGGGCTTTGTGGAGGCAAAGCGCCCCGTGGTATTCCGTGCATACAGGGTTGAAAATGAGTGGTTCGTGGATGGCCGCAATGTAGAAGAATTGGAACGATTCTTTGAACAGCAAGGTAAACGCCTATTTGTTGAGCGCATAAGAAAGGATGGAAGAATAATCGACAGTATAAACCCGAACGACACATTGCATATTGGCGATGAGGTGGTACTGACCGGCCGCCGTGAATATGCCATTGGAGAGGAAAAATGGATTGGCAGCGAGGTGGACGACGATGCCATCCTGGAATTCCCTGTAATGGTAATAAGAACAAGGGTTGCCGGCAGGCGAAGAAAATATGATTGCAGTTTCAACGGCAAGAGTGTGGGCGAACTGCGTGCACAGCCATTCATGCATGGTGTAAGCATACAGAAGATTCTTCGCATGGGAGTGAAAATGCCCATTCTCAATGGAACAAAACTGAACACCGGCGATGTTTTGGAGATTGTAGGCAAGAAATACGAGGTTGAGCCGGCTGCAAAAGAGATTGGTTACCCCGCACCAAGCGGAGATAGTACCGATGTGGTATTTATGAGTTTCGGTATTCTGCTTGGAACAATCATTGGCAGCCTCACACTGCACATAAGCGGAGTACCTATAAGCCTGAGCAGCAGCGGTGGCGCACTGATTGCCGGTTTGATTTTTGGCTGGTGGAGGTCGCACCACCCCACAATCGGTGCAATACCCGATGGAGCATTGTGGGTATTCAACAACCTTGGGCTGAATATATTCATTGCCGTAGTGGGAATCACTGCCGGGCCGGGATTCATAGAAGGATTCAAAGAGGTGGGCTTGTCGCTATTTATCGCCGGAATTTTCGCATCGAGCATTCCTCTGTTGTTCGGGCTCTATATTGCCGTGCATTGGTTTAAGTTCCACCCCGCCATAGCACTCGGTTGCTGTGCCGGAGCACGCACCACAACAGCAGCGTTGGGAGCACTGCAAGAGACCATCGGCAGCGACACACCCGCACTTGGCTACACCGTAACGTATGCCGTGGGCAATACACTGCTTATCCTGTGGGGAGTATTCATTGTTTTATTATGTCAATAGAATCATTAAAATATATTGTTATGGAGAAATTACTGACACAGAAAAGCTATACTCCCGATTTTGAAAAGGAGATGGAGAAGATAAGCCCATTTGAACTTAAAAACCGCCTTATAGAGCTTGCCGACGAGAGCATACGCAAGATGATGCGCACACTGCTGAATGCAGGCCGCGGCAACCCCAATTGGGTGGTTACTCTGCCACGCGACGCGTTTTTCCTGCTTGGTGAATATGCAATAGCCGAGTGTTATCGCAGCGGGACATTTGCCGATGGGATTGCCGCACTGCCACAAAAAGAGGGTATTGCGGGCAGATTTAATGAGTTCTTGAAAGAAAAACAAAAGGAGGAGCGAGCCCTTTTCCTGCAAAAGTGCTACAACTATATGGTAGAGGAGCATGGCGCTAACGCCGACGAACTTATACACGAGTGGGTGGAGAGCGTAATAGGCGACCAATACCCCGTGCCCGACAGAATATTGAAATTCTGCGAAATTGCAGTGCGCGACTATCTGGCACAGGAGCTGTGTGCCGGACGACCGCCGCAGGGCGAAACAGACCTGTTTGCCACCGAGGGTGGCACTGCCGCAATGTGTTATATATTCGACAGCCTGCAACAAAACTATCTGCTGCAAAAGGGAGATAAAGTGGCACTTATGACACCGGTATTCACACCCTACATAGAGATTCCGCAGATGCGGCGTTACAGGTACAACGTAACCAATATCCCTGCAAACAAAATGAGCAAGGATGGGTTGCACACATGGCAATATGACGAGAGGGAGATAAACAAACTGCGCTCACCCGACTACAAAGCACTGTTCATTGTAAACCCCAGCAACCCGCCAAGCTATGCCATAAGCAACGACACCGTGGCGCAATTGGTGGACATTGTGGAGAGGTGGAATCCCAACCTGATGATTGTAACCGACGATGTCTATGCCACATATATTCCGGGGTTCCAATCGCTCTATGCCGCCCTACCCCACAACACCATTTGTGTATATTCCTTCTCCAAATATTTTGGAGCAACAGGATGGCGTGCCGCGGTAATTGCCCTGCACCGCGATAACATATTCGACAGCCTGCTCAAACGGCTCCCGCGCAAGCGAAAAAGCGAACTGCAAGAGCGATACGGCTCAATAAGACGCGATGTTGAAGATATGCGCTTTATCGACCGCATGGTGGCCGACAGCCGCCAGGTGGCATTGAACCACACAGCCGGTTTGTCGCTGCCACAGCAGATGCAGATGACGCTGTTTGCTCTATACTCAATAATAGACAAGCGCGAGGGCGATAAATTGCGCGAGAACATGCATCGTATTATTGAAAAGCGCCTGCAAACATTGTGGAAGAGCATGGGATTTACCCTGCCGCCCGACCCTCTGCGAGCCGGGTACTACTCGGAGATAGATTTGCTCGTGTGGGCAAGGAAATTCTACGGAGAGGATTTCGCAAGTTTTCTGCGCCTTAATTACAGCCCGCTCGATGTGGTGTATCGCCTTGCGACGGAGACCTCGTTGGTGGTGCTCAACGGCGGAGGGTTCGATGGACCGGAATGGAGCATAAGGGTGTCGCTTGCCAATTTGAAGGAGGAGGATTACGCCACCATAGGGCGTTGCGTAAGGGGTATTCTCGACTCGTATGCCGAGCGATGGAAAAAGAGCCTTCCCATGGTGGAATAGCACAGCAACGGAGCCCGCTATTTGCGGGCTCCGTTGCTCATTATTTAATAGGTGTTACTTTCTCTTGTTTACCATTGCATCGATAGCAGCCACAGCTGTAACATTAAGAATCTCTTGAACAGAGCTCTCAAAGTCAATAAAGTGGATAGGCTTGTTCAATCCCATCTGGATGGGTCCTATGATTTCCGTATCGGGGCTTAACGCCTGCAACATCTTGTACGAAGAGTTGGCCGAGTTAAGGTTGGGGAAGACAAGGGTATTAACCTCCTCACCTTTGAGTTTGTTGAACGGATACTTGTTATCGCGCAATTCGCGGTTCATGGCCACGTTCACCTGCATCTCACCATCGAGCTTCCACTCGGGATATTCGCGATGTATATACTCTACTGCCTTCTGCACGTTCTCGGCACTGCCACCCTCATCGGTACCAAAGTTTGAGTAAGAAACCATTGCAATTTTGGGCTCGTGGTTGAAGAAACGCACCGATTTCTCGGCCAAGCGGGCTATATCTACAAGTGTTTCTGCTGTGGGGGCACGGTTTATAAGTGTGTCGGCCACAAAGTATGTTCCCTTCTTGGAGTTGAGGATGTGCATTGTGGCAAAATGGTTGAAACCAGGCTGGACACCGATTACCTCCTTGGCAACCTTTATGGTATTTGAGTATTTTGTGTAGAGGCCTGTTACAAAGGCATCGGCTTCGCCCGTCTCCACCATCATCATACCAAAGTAGTTACGCTCGAACATCTTATCGTTGGCCTCCTCAAATGTGTAGCCCTTGCGCTGGCGTTTGTCGGCAAGGATTTTTGCATAACGCTCGCGACGTGGCGCCTCATTGGGGTGGCGCAGGTTTACAACCTCTATTCCTTCGAGGCTCAAACCAAGTTCCTTTGCTATTTTGGCAATAATCTCGTCGTTTCCAAGAAGAATAGGCTGGCAAATACCCTCCTCCTTTGCTTTTACTGCAGCCTTCATCATAGAGGCATGGGCACCCTCGGCAAATACTATGCGCTGGACATCGGTACGTGCCATTTCATATATCTGCTGGGTGAGCTTCGACTCGCGGCCCATAAATTCAAGCAGATGCTCTTTGTAGGCCTCCCAATCGGTGATGGTTTTGCGTGCCACACCGCTCTCAATGGCAGCCTTTGCCACAGCGGTAGAAACCTCTACAAGCAGGCGTGGGTCAACGGGTTTGGGGATGAAATAGTCGCGGCCGAAGGTGAGATGGTTTACATGATATACCTTATTCACAATCTCGGGAACAGGCTGTTTTGCCAAGTCGGCAATGGCACGTACTGCCGCCAGCTTCATCTCCTCGTTAATGGCTACGGCTGCGGTGTCGAGCGCACCACGGAAGATATAGGGGAAACCTATTACATTGTTTATCTGGTTAGGATAGTCGGAACGGCCGGTGCTCATAAGCACATCGGGGCGACTGTCCATGGCATCCTCGTATGTAATCTCGGGGGTAGGATTGGCAAGTGCAAATACTATGGGGTCTTTTGCCATTGAACGCACCATATCTTTTGTGAGCACGTTGCCTTTTGAAAGACCAAGGAACACATCGGCATCCTTTATAGCCTCTTCAAGGGTGTTAATATCGGTGCGCGATGTAACGAACTCCAATTTCTCGGGGGTGAGGTTGGTGCGGGTGGTGTTGATAACGCCACGGCTGTCGAGCATCACCACATTCTCTTTCTTCACTCCAAGTGCAATATAGAGCTTGGTGCATGAAATTGCAGCTGCACCTGCGCCATTTACCACAACCTTTACCTCCGATATATTCTTGCCGTTTACCTCCAATGCATTGAGCAAACCGGCTGCCGAGATGATTGCTGTACCATGCTGGTCGTCGTGCATCACAGGGATATCGAGTTCCTCTTTAAGACGGCGCTCTATCTCAAAACACTCGGGAGCTTTGATATCCTCCAAGTTTATACCACCGAATGTGGGAGCTATTGCCTTTACAGCCTCTATAAACTTTTCGGGGTCGGTCTCGTCCACCTCTATATCAAATACATCTATACCTGCATAAATCTTGAACAAAAGGCCCTTACCCTCCATAACAGGCTTGCCGCTCAGTGCTCCGATATTGCCAAGGCCAAGCACGGCTGTACCATTGGATATAACTGCAACAAGGTTACCTTTATCGGTATATCTGTATGCATTCTGGGGGTCTTTCTGTATCTCCAAGCAGGGCTCTGCCACACCGGGGGAATAGGCAAGGCATAGGTCGGCCTGTGTGAAATAGGGTTTTGTGGGAACTACCTCTATCTTTCCGGGGCGCTTACCCTCGTGGTAGTTCAAAGCATCTTCTTTATTTATCTTTGCCATAATATTCTTTATTGTTTAATGCCCGAGGGCATACTGTTTTTATTCTTAGTTTTATAATAGTTTGAAGAACTCGTCGCCTGCAACGCCCACTCCAAAGAGTGCAAAATCGTAACGCACGGGGTCCTCGGGAGAGAAGGCACGCAACTGCGCCGTGAGTTCTTCCACTGTTTTTCTATCGTTCTGTGTGCGATTTATTAGCCCCAGGGCACGCCCTGTGCGTGCCACATGCACATCAAGGGGTATCATTAATTTTGCGGGTGCCACATCGTGCCATATTCCCAAATCCACAATACCATCGCATCGAGAGAGCCAGCGCAACATCATGTGCAGTCGCTTGCATGCCGATGCAGGCTTTCCTTTCCCCGCTATGGGATTGGATATATGCTTGGTAGATGCGCCACCGTTTGCTGCTGCAAGTTCATTGCGCAATGAGGAGATTCCCTCCCACACATCGCAACCTGCAAAAAGCGGTTCCATGGAGCCATGTTTTTTGTATATGCTTTGCAAGCCGTTGCACAGATAGACAAAATCTCGCACAAAAAAAGTGCGGTGTATGTTGTCGCTCCCGCATAGCTCCCTGTGCTTGCCGTGCATGATAAAATCGTATGGCTTGCCCTCCATTATATTGAAAAGCATCTTCTGCCCCGAATTGATTATCATCTTGCGATTACCCCATGCTATTACCGATGCAAGCAGGGCAGCAATCTCAATATCGCGTTTATCGCAAAATTGATGGGGGAACTGCACCGGGTCGTCTTTAATAAAATCCTTTCGGTTATATTGAGCGACCTTTTCGTCAAGCAAGCGTTTAAGCCGTTCCATTATGGATGGTTATTGCAATGCCTTTATCGCTTGCGCCATCTCGGCTGCGACGGAAGAACTTACCGGCACAAGTGGCAAGCGAAGCACATTTTCGCATTTGCCCATGATGTTAAGCGCAATTTTTGCACCGGCAGGATTGCCATCGACAAAAAGCAGACGGAAAATTTCGGTGTACTTGTCGTTCAAAAGACGAGCCTTTTCCACATCGCCTTTCTCCATTGCACGCACCAGCTCCACCAACTGCGAGGGGAATGCGTTGGAGAAGACAGAAATAACACCTACTCCACCCATTTTCATTATATCTACGGTGAGAGCATCGTCGCCCGAGAGGACATCGAAATCGGCAGGCTTTATATCAATGAGGCGGGATATCTGTTGCAGATTGCCCGACGCAGCCTTCAACCCTACGATATTCTTGCACTCGCGCGCCAAACGCACTGTTGTTTCGGGGAGCATGTTCACCCCTGTGCGCCCGGGAACATTATATAGATATATCGGCAGCTCGGTGGCCTCAGCTATTGCCTTGAAGTGGCAATACATACCCTCTTGTGTGGGCTTATTATAATAAGGAACAATGGAGAGTATTGCATCTATGCCTGTGAGATCCTCTGTTTTCAGTTCGTTTACCACGGCCATGGTGTTGTTTCCGCCAACGCCAAGCATGATGGGAATGCGACCATTCACCTGTTTTATGATGCGCTTTCGTGTTTCACGTTTCTCCTCGATGGTTAGCGTGGGGGTTTCTCCGGTTGTTCCATGAACGCAGAGAAAATCGGTTCCGCAATCAAGGTGCATCTGCACCAGGGCATCAAGAGCAGGGTAATCAACCTCGCCCGTTTGCGTAAAGGGTGTAATTATTGCAACACCCGCTCCGGTAAATCTTTTTGGCATCATAAACTATTATAAATATTTTTCTTTGCAAAATTACATCAAATATCGCCAAATACAGAATCTTTTAACAACAATTATCAAAGAAAAGATATAATTTTATTAAAAGGCCGAACAAATTGCGACAAAAATAAAAATTGCAAGCACGGTTTCTTTATCGGCAATATACATTAACCGACAATCGTTAATTTGCAGGGGCGGCAAGCATTTGCAGGAATTCATCCTCGCTCACAAGCCTCACATTCAGTTTTTGAGCCTTTTCGAGCTTTGCCGGGCCCATGTTATCGCCCGCAAGAATAAACGAGGTGGACTTGCTCACACTACCCACATTTTTACCGCCGTTCTGCTCTATCATCTCTTTATACTCGTCGCGCGAATGGTGTGCAAACACGCCGCTTATAACAATGCTCATGCCTGCAAGTATATCGGTACGGCTCTGCATAACAGCCTCCTCGATCTCGAATTTAAGCCCGGCGGCACGCAGTTTCTCCACCATAGCCCTATTATGCTCGCTTGCAAAGAAACCGACAACGCTTGCGGCTATGCGCTCGCCTATCTCATCCACCGCCATAAGGGCTGCAAGCGAGGCATTCATCAGGGCATCAATGTTTCCAAAGGCGCGGGCAAGGCGCTTTGCCACAGTGGCACCGACATAGCGTATTCCCAAAGCAAACAACACGCGTTCAAAAGGCACCTCGCACGACTGCTTGACGGCCGCCAAAAGATTATCTATACTTCTTTTACCCAAACGTGGCAACATGAGGAAATCCTCTTCTTGCAAGCCGTAAAGGTCGGTTATATCCTTTATTACGCCGTAATTGTAGAGCAGCTCCACGGTCTCGGGGCCGATAGTTTCTATATTCATGGCCTCGCGCGAAACAAAATGCTCTATGCGTGCACGTATCTGCGGTGCGCACCCCTGCTCGTTGGGGCAGTAATGGGCGGCCTCGCCCTCGTTGCGCACAAGCGGCGTACCACATACGGGACATTTGGTTATAAAGCGCACTTTCTCGCCTAATAGCAGGCGTGCATCGGTATCCACTCCTGTTATCTTGGGAATAATCTCACCACCCTTCTCCACATAGACCATATCGCCTATGTGAAGGTCGAACTTCTCTATTATATCGGCGTTGTGCAGCGAGGCACGTTTTACCACCGTACCCGAAAGCTGAACGGCATCGAGATTGGCAACAGGAGTAACCACACCCGTGCGCCCCACCTGATAGGTAACCTCGTTCAAGCGTGTGAGGGCGCGCTCGGCTTGGAACTTGTATGCTATTGCCCAGCGGGGCGATTTTGCCGTGTAACCCAGATTCTTTTGCTGGCGCAGTGAATTAACCTTCAGCACTATACCATCGGTGGCAACGGGCAGCTCCTTGCGTGCGGTGTCGAAATGGTCGATAAAGGCAAAGACCTCTTCAAGCGTGTGGCATTTGCGGGTGGTATCGGATATTTTGAAACCCCATTCACGGGCCGCCATAAGATTCTCGTAATGCCCCTCGGCCGGGAGTTCCTCGCCAAGCATATAATATAGGTATGCATCGAGCTTGCGCCTGCCCACCTCGGATGGGTCCATGAGTTTAAGCGTACCCGATGCCGCATTGCGCGGATTGGCAAAGAGAGCCTCGCCCGCCTGCTCGCGTGCTACATTCAAATCTTCAAACACCTTCCACGGCATTAAAATCTCACCGCGTATCTCAAACTCGGCAGGCCACCCGGCACCTTTCAGCACCAGAGGCACGGAACGGATGGTTTTTACATTGGCAGTAACATCGTCGCCCTGCACACCATCGCCACGTGTTACAGCCTGCACCAACTTGCCATCCTTGTAGGTGAGTGATATTGAAGAGCCGTCGAATTTAAGCTCGCAACATATCTCAAAATCCTCGTTCAGCGAACGCTTCACACGCTCATAGAAATCGGCAACCTCGCTCTTTGAATAGGTGTTGCCAAGAGAGAGCATGGGATATCGGTGCGCCACCTGCTTGAACCCTTTTGAAATATCGCTGCCCACACGTTGGGTGGGCGACGAAGGGTCGTACATCTCGGGGTGAGCATCTTCCAACCCCTGCAATTCGCGCAACAAAGCATCAAACTCAAAGTCGCTTATCGTGGGCGACGATAGCACATAATAATTGTGGTTATGTTCGTGCAACTGACGGCGCAGTTCCAATATTCGTTCTTGTGGAGTCATTTTCAGTTAAATTTTAGCGGGGGAAGGAGGCATATGCCCCACCCCTTATTCTCACGCGAAGTTAGTAAAATATGTCGAAAGCGAGCGAATAAAAGCCTGCTTTATTTGCAGCGAGCGCAAAGAATATTCGCCACCGTTGGGGGCAAATATGTCGAAAGCGAGCGAATAAAAGCTTGCTTTATTTGCAGCGAGCGCAAAGAATATTCGCCACGAATTGTAAGAGATGCATTGTACCCGCACATCCGTGAACAGAATAAACAAAAAGCGAGCCTCATCGCAACTGATGAAGCTCGCACATAAATTACTCGGCTATACCTTGTGTTTACAAATTACTGCAAAACAGTGCTGGTAAATGTCAATATCATATAACCCTCACCGGCCGATTTTCCTGTAACATTGTATGTGATACCGGCAGTTCTGTCAATCTTCACATAACCGGTACCAATCTTTGAGAAACCGGCATTTGTGAGCGCAGTTCCATAATCCAACCAAGTTTCATTTGTAGCAACATAGAGATAAGAGATGGAATATTCCGATGCCAAATAACCCTCGGCATTGAGATTAAAAGCAGGGAAAGCCTTCATCAAAGGAGCCATCTCAACCTGCTGCGCAGGGGTGAGCTGTCCAATGATATAACCCTTCTTCTCTAAGTTCTTAAATGTCATACTCTGCATGCTGCACGATGTGATGAGTGTTGCAACGAACATCATTGCCACCAACGATAAAAGAAAAAATCTTTTCATAAAATATTGAATTAAAATTAAAAACACAACAACTGCATTGCACCACCATGCGCAACGCCATTGCAAAGATAGTAACAAACGAGCGGAAAATATCAAGCTTGCTTGAATATTTTACACAGTGTTACCCATTTTTATTCTTGTTGCATTACCATAAGTGTAATTTTATAATGTTCTTCATTATAGAATAAGCAGAGAACCTTGCCAAATATATCATTTAGAGAAAGTACATCAAACATTATCATGCAGGAATAAACTTTAATTGCATCAATGCCACACAATATTAACAATGCAGTTTTATCCATATGTTCTGCAGTACATCGTTAATCTCTCAGTTTCTTTTAGCAATGAAAGATGCCCCACATAACACCTAATACTTTCTAAAACTAATTTCCAGACGCACACTATAATTATAATGTCTAAACAACCTACAACAATATCCATTATACATAAAATAAGGAACTCTATCAAATTTCACTTCGTATCCACGTTCAGTAGCCTCATTTATCATAAATGCAACAATATCTTCATAATGTTCACCTATCCGCATAGGTAGATTTACTATTATTGAAAAATCACTAGGAGTAGATTTCTTTTTTAAACAATGGAATTCTGGTGTAACATTGTATCCATAATACGTTTTACCATAGTTTGTAATAGTATAATGAGAAAGATAACTTTTATATTTAAGTTTACGTGCCTTTAATTCCCACTTTATATCTTTCAGTTGCATTTTATCAAACCCTTCTATTTCCAAAGGTGCCGATAATGTAGAGAAGATATCTATTTCAGATTCACCTCGTTCGTATTTACGACTTGTCCAATAAGCCATAAAACGTTCTTCCTTTTCAGTTTCAGGGGCTTCTAACTCGTTTCGTGATATCCAATTGTTACGAGAATCAATAGAGACAGAATACTTTTTGACATCACTTTTTCTACTCCCATCAAGCATCATGAAAGTCTCTTTCTGCCAATTAAGTATTTTGGAATATTCACGATAATAAGTAATTGTGTAATTACTTGTTCCACGCACAGTTTTTTTCGTCAATTTATGTGTATCATCATATTCAAGCAATATAGTTTCAAAATCAGTAACAATTTTTACGGGATAGCCATCTTTTGAGCGAGAGATTGCATACTTTTTGTATTCGCTCAAAGCTGTGGAATTTGCTTTATCCAAACTACCATCCTCCTTGAAAGAAATTCTTCCCGTACTTGTCAACATATAACGCACATGCCCTACCAAATCAAAAGCTGCAGCATCATAATATTTTCTGGCAGAAGCACATAAAGGAATAACACAAAGAAATACAAATAAAACAAATCTAAACATTTTCATATACTCGTACTAAATTATTACCTAATTTTCATTACCATTAGACATACCATATTGCAAATATATGAATTATCATGTAAAATATACAAATAACAGCCATGATAGTTGGCAAACTGCAAAGTCAACGAGCGAAGCTAAATTTCGCCAAAGTTTTTCAAACAACAAGATTCGTATATAGAAATACTATTCTATTAACTCATACTCAACACCGAACCACTCGTTTAGCGTGTCCTCAACCTTTGCATTGATTTCAGGTGTAATCTTATCTTTGATTTTCTTATAGACATAGAGCATTGCAACGCCATCGTCCAATACCCCCAAGAACTTATAAATAACACTTGGAATCAAATCCATAGGCAGAATAGTGTAGAAAATTGCTGCATAGATAAGTACACGGTCAAGAGTTGATGTATTGTCATCGTCCATTACATAATAGAATTGCAACAGTGGACGGGTGGCCACACGACCGGCTTTTAATGCCCAAGGGCGCAACTTATCCATCAATGCGTTAATTTTACCACGCCAATCAATGTTCTTAACTTTCTCAAGAAGACCTGAAATATCCTTACCCATGATTAGGTAAGCAAGAATCAAAAGTGAAATTGTAATCAACATATCGCTTAAATTTTATTGTTCGTTTTATAGTATAGAGTGAAACTGCCACGAAATCTATCACTCTACCTTATTAGGACTATTAAAAAACTTTTCGCCCGAATTACAGCTCTATAAGAAAAAAGAGTTAGTAATTCGGACGAAATGTTAGCCTTTATGTCCATAAATAATACTATTTTCTATTTCCATAAAATTGCAGCCGACAAGATTTGTCTGAGAAAACGCGCACTTATAGAAACGGTCAATGATAAACATAAGAATATTGCGCAGATCGGACATTCACGTCATCGCTCGTTCAACAACTTTATCTCAAAAGCGTTGGTAGTGCCATTGCTGCATATTGCCTCTTTGAAAATAAACCCGCCATTGATGTGGAATTTATCAATGACGGGCAACTTCTTTGTTATAAAATTATATCAAACTCACGTTATTTACATCAAACCAAGCTATTGCAGCTTTGCAACACAGACGATAGACTTTATAATTGGCATAAAAATAGGTTACATAGATTAACAGTATCTTCGCGATGAGTATATACCCAATAAGCTCAATCAATACCCAATTATTTGCTTAAGGGGCTAAACGAAATTTCAGACTTTCATTCCGTTCAAAATCTCTATTATCCATATCACGCACAATCACTACACATGTAATATTAGCATTGCTTTGACAATCCAACTCATCATATGGAACGAATAAAGTTAAATTTCTCCATTTTGAGACTTCATAAACAGCCTCCACATTTACCTGTACAAACATGCTACCATCGTCTGCCTGGTATTTATCAGACTTTCCCCTTATATATTTTCCACTATTATTATCATACAAAAATGCCAACACCTTAAAAACCTTGCCAATATGATTTTCAATCTCTAAATTAACATGAATATAAAACCCTTTTACTGTATCGCCATATAGATTTTTACTTAGTCCCCAGTCATCTCCAAGCCATACTTTAGATATCTCACACCTTGTATTCTTCTCATCAAAAGGTTCTATTTCTTTTTTTAATTGCTCTATCGTTTTATTTTGTTCCTGTTTCGGTGGCTCCCACAAAAATACACAATAGACTACATATATTAATAACATCATCATGCCGAATAACATACTCAAACACCCCTTGATTAGGCACGAAGAATTAGCTTTATTAGAATCTTTGGGCACTTCATCGGGAAAATACATTACTCCCATAATTTCTTACTGCATAAAATTACACTTCGGGACAATAGAAACACAAATCGTCATCAAACATTGTTTTACTTATATTAGGAGTTTCAATGATACGCCCATCATGATTTCTTTTAGAATATTCAATTACAAATTGTGTAATATTATCAAACATTTCAAGTATAGGAAGGTCTCTTTTTTGAATATTCTCAATGAAAGCCAAAGCAAACATTCCCAAATGACTATTCGTCGTAGCAAATGACGGATTACCATTGAGAGATGAAAATGCATATAATATATTCCTAGCATGCCAATGATTGCCCGTAAGCATTTTATCACGATCATGAATTTTGTCTATATCCTCTTGTGTAATTGGTACAATTACATTACATGCATCATGCACAATAATCAAATTCTTAAATTTAGCCTCCGATAATGCAGACAACACCCCTATCTCCAACGCCATTGGAACAAAATTTATATCTTGCAACAAGTGATACCCCCCATAAATAGCGCCGTGTCCTGAGAAATAGAACAAAGCATGTTCATAGTTGGTATCTTTCTGAGCCAGGGCTGTTAAGCCTCTTTCTATTTCTTCTTTTGTTGCATTCTTTAATACTGTGACATCAACGCCAATTTGAGAAAGTTTGCTACCTATTTCTGTAACCTCATTAATACAGCAAGATAGTGGAGATTCAGAATTTTCATAATTACATCCAACCAACAATGCTGCAATCTTATTTTTATTTTTGGGAAGGTTGGCTTCTGGTTTAGGTGGCTCTTCTGTTCCAAAAACATGTAACAACTCTCCATTCCACCAATAGCCCCTGTATTTTACCAATCCAGACTCATAAAGGTTCCAACACCAGACATTTTTCCTTTCACCCATGAACCTATATACGATGTACCATTCGGCCAGGTACATGTAGCTCTTTCTGAATGAGGGAGACCATTGGCATCTAACTCTCCAAAATATAGCCCTCCATCAGGGAGTTCGTATGTTGAATAATTTTTCATAATAACATTAACTAAATATGGTCCAAAATACTCTTGAACCAATGAATTTTATTATCGATAACCCCAATACAGCCTATTGATACGGCTGAAGCAAATTCCGTTCGGGAAGCACTCGCATTTATGTGCTTATGGCTATCGCAAGTAATCCTCATCTTAGAAAGCGGTGCGGTCTTCCCACATTTTTCACAATGAACAATCGCATTACTGTCTATAAGTAAGCGACCATTACAATTTCCACCATGTGTCCATTGTTCTAAATGAATGCGTGTATATTCATTCACGCATTTGGGGCAAGGCATATATAAGTTAAATTTTCTTGTACTCACTTTTATTTATTTGCCTCCAAAGTTCTTTGTTCGGTGCTTTTTATCACTAATCTAGCTGCTTCAAAATCATCTTTAGATATTAATATATTTTCAGCGTCCTTGGTCATAAATGCTTTTCCTGAATTATCCATCTGTAAATTACGTCTTATTGCAGACATCGCTGTTTCTGCATATAAAACCGAAATATCAGCACCTGAAAATCCATCAATTTTTGCTGATAGTTCTTTTAGATAAACATCATCCACATCTTCCTCAAAGATGGTCTTATCTTGCCACTTAACATACTTACACAAAATATCAAACCTTGACTCACAATCTGGCTGAGGCACCTCAATATCCTTATCAAATCGCCCTGGTCGTCTAAGTGCTGGATCTATAGCAGAAAGCCTATTAGTTGCACCTATAACAAAGACTCTATGACTAGATTTAATACCATCCATTAGAGAGAGAAGTTTACCTACTAACGATATCTCATGTTGTTCGCTATCTACGGCTCTAATAGATGCAATTGAATCTATCTCATCAATAAAAATGACTGCATTTCTTTTTCGTTCTGCCTCTTCGAACTTTTTTCCGAGATTGTACTCACCGACTCCTTTATACTTCTGCAATGCATCTGATAAATCGATTTCAATGAATGCTGCACCAAAAGATTGAGCAACCGCTCGAGCAATCATAGTTTTTCCATTACCAGGAGGGCCATACAACAATACTCCCTTGGGCGGTTTGATACCAAATTTAGAAAAATATTCAGGATAGTTCATTGGCAACTGTATCAGTTGACGCAATTCTTCAACAACCTTTTTTTGACCTCCAATTTTAGAGAAATCAATAACCTGCTGCGGATTTAGAGGCTTACCTTTAATTTCAATTTTAGTATCTGAAGTAATTCTAAATGGGGTGTCATCTGTAATTGGCTTCGGCACAACCTCTATAAATTTTCCAACCACGGCATCTTTGACAGATCTACTGAAGAAAAGTTTTTGCTGCATACAGCATAGATTGATTTGCGTTCGCAGATCTTTTTCTGCCACTTCAAAATCTTTTTCCGACCAGGTCTCAACCTCATCTTCAGTCACTTGTATTGTAATAGACGATGCTGCTGGGAAATCCAAGATATCAACTACGGAAACCTCAACCCCCGAGCGCTTGTTCGTTGTACTATCCTTTTGTGGCATTACTTCTTTAGGGAGCCATATATACCCAGCACCTTCGGCTGTATATCTCGCTCCTCTGGGCAGTTTTCCTACTTTTGAAAATAGTACGCACTTACTTAATTCCTGCGGATTGCATGACTCTATTCTGACAAAGAACTCTGCCATTTCATTTCTATACATAGGATAATCCTTAAGGAATTTATTCCAATCGTCTTCTAACACCCAAGCGGTCATTCCGTGCGGAGATAGATCGTAGTGGTTGTCGTATGCCTTATATTTTAATATTGTAAATTTCATGTTATTATATTATTACATTATTCATCCTCACATTGCTGAATGATAGCTTTGGTTATACGGTTCAACCACACAAGATCGCAATCACAAAACATTCCTAACATAGCCAGAGCTGTACCAATATATTTTATGTCAGTGCGTTCAATGAAGTGACCTTTAGAAAAAGGTTGACATTCGGGACACAAGAATCTACAATTTACCAGAGGTATTGTTTCTCCGCAATTTTCACAGTAAACAAAAGCATTATCACCGATATACATTTTACCTCCACAATTATTATGATGCCAATAAGCAGGAATGAATGGACGTCCCTCTCTCAAACAAGGGCAGGCTGCATATAACAGGTAATACTCTACATTATCTTTTGTAATAGAAACATCTTCCATCATCAGCTGCATTATTCTTCACATTGTTGTATTAAGGCATTAGTAACACGAGCCAGCCATTTCAAACCGGCTCCTGTTGAATTGACCATACCCGATATTGCAAGCGCCTCGCCCACATGCTTTAAGTCGTCAAGTTTCACGGCTTTTTCATGTCCATTTTTTTTGCAGTCAGCACATATATAAGCCCATTCTATAATTGGTGCTGTGTAACCGCACTCTTTACAATAGTAATATCCATTATCTCCAATGTACATATCGTAACCATCTAATGAATGATGCCAATAAGCAGGGACGGATGGACGTCCCTCTCTCAAACAAATGGGACAAGCTATATACAATTGATAATATTCTACATTATCTTTTACGAAAGAATTGACAGTACTCATAATTCTAATTATTGTTTAATCCGTTATTTTTTAATTGTTATATTAATTGCTATATTAATCTCAGAGAAATCCATATTATTTTTGGCCAAGACATCTTTTACTGCTTTATCCAATAGCGGATAAATATCTGCATTAATTTCAGAAATATTAGAGTTCTTAGATTCTATTGGGAAACCTTGAGATTTTCGTAAATATAATTTTTCAATTTCAGCCTCATTGATATCTGGATACTGCTGCGACACCTCTGGAAGATGTCTTTTTATAATTTGATAAAAAACCTTAACAGGAGCTATATTATCAAACATAATGGTCATTGCAGTTATTATACGCTTATAACCATCTACCACATCTCCTCGTTTGTGAGGTAATATGAATCCGTCGGGAAGATCCATTGGCTTACCAGCATAGTGCTGACCAATTATCCAGGCTGTTACACCTTCTCTTGTTTGCTCATATCCATCATCGCTAGATTTTTTGTCAATCGGTGTGGTCATAACATATTTTTGAAACACATCAAAAACGCTCCCACAACCAAGAGATGCCAATGCATCCGAAGATCTGGTAATGGCTGCAATTATAGGTATGACACAAGCATCTACCTCATCATAATAATCTAGCAACTCTCTTCCTGCATACCATTCCAATAGATCTTTCAAAAATGACTCTGCGGCAATATCAATAACCTCGGGGTCATCATATCGAGCTGCCATATACAAATTATTACACTGAAGTGCAGGCTCCAAAAAATAACTCTCGCGATCGCGACCCTCAGGATGCATATCTCGTTCACTACCTATTGCAGTTTGTTTAAGTGATTGCGCATTACGCTCCGCGTTTAATAATTGTTCCAAACGCTCAAGCGCTATGATAGTAATATCAAACACTCTATTTTCTGATTGAAGTTGGGCTTGGATTCCTCCAATTTGTCGTTGTTTATTATCCATATTATCAATTTTGAATTAGTTTGCAGTTTATCACTATGATGGAACTATTATCTATCATAGAAACCAGTTTATCTTATAATTCTATCACCCTTGCTATTATATCGTTGTGATTTATTATTGATTGTAACATTAATAATGTCAGTTGATTCAATGACGATATTGTCGCAAGAACATGGAAATATCCACTTACATGTTTCTGAACTAAATAATCCCATTTTATTATTTTTATCGGTTACAATAAATCTATCTAAGCCCCATCTGTCAATTTTAGCATATTGAGATGGCAATAATACCTTTCTGCTAAATTCAAAAGACTTTCCCCATTCACATAATCCAATATCACCACTTGCATTACGAATTAAACGAAAATCTGAATATGTGTCTTCAATATCATATGCATTTTTCCTTAGCTTTCTTAATTGACTTGCGTTAATAAAACATCTTAATGGGAATGTTATAAACGAAATTAAGAATCCAGGTAAATAAATCAAATTTAGGATAGGTATAATACCCCACCACTTTCTCTTTTCAAGATCACGCGTTCCCCAAAATATAAAAGATAATAAACCAAAATTTTCATCAACATCGTCCCGTTCCAGGGCTTTAAAGTCAATCCATTGTATTATATTGTTCATATTCTGTTTTAATTTTAATTGAGATTCATGTAGTATTATAATACTTAAGACATCTTTCTTACAAATAGAGACATTGCTTCATGTGTATCCTTAATCATTTCTCCTAACAGTTCCAGTGGGGTGTTAGCATCCATATAAAAAGTGCAACTACTTACCAATACAGCTTCGTTAGATATGTATCTTAATTTTGCAAACGGACATTCAATGTTTACTTCATTACAAACTTCCCAAAGTCTCTCTTCCGAAAGACTTCCATCTTCACATTCCATACCCGCAGAAATTGCTAAAAGAACAATATCACTTTCTCTTTTAATCAATTCAAAGCCAAAGCTAAAAGTATCATCTGTGATATTAAAATTATAACGATCCTCTTTTTCTGTATATGATATATTTGCTTTTTTCAAAAAGTCTAATACATAGTGATAGCCATATTTAGCCATAGAATGCCCACACATTGGGCAAAATTTTGCATTGTCAGGAAGCACAGCCTTTCCATATGCTCCACATTTCTCATTAGTACACGCTTTCATAGTACTCTTTGTTTTAATTGATTATACCTAGGACAGAAATTCAAGTCGGCTATGGACTGTAGATTTGATACTATTAAATATTACTTCTGTATCTTCTCCTAAATTATATTTATCAATAAAATTGGATAAGTCATTACCAAATGATTTTTGAAACCTTTTGGTGCCTTTACCTTGAGCTAATGATAATAAAAATTCAACTTTTTCTTGAGGAGTTTTAAGTAGAGAATAATCCAGGCTCTCTTTCTCAAAGATTTTAATTAACCCTTCTTCTGTTATATATGGCTCCTTTGTAGAATTAAGAATCTTAAAATTAGCTATGTTGAAATTTTCATTCTCAAGAAACTCATATAGAGATTTCTGAGATAAAATTTCACAATCGATATGGGTCAATAGTTTAACATAAGAATTTTTCTCAATAGCATCCAATAGTCTTGAAAAACTATAATCGGATGTAATAGGTATATTATATTGATTAAACACTAATTCAAGGCTATATAAAGAAAACCTTGATGTCATATCATTTGATTCCTTTGACGAGAATTCTGTATCATCAGAATGCATTCCACTCGTTGACTGCGATTGATGTATAACACTGTTCTTTTTACACAAACAATCCTTTAATTTCCAGCCAACAGTGAAGCCAAGCACTGCTACTAAAAGTACATTTATTGATGTCATATTATTGAAAGTTTTCTAATTTATTTAGTTGTTCTTGAGCATATATTAACTCGTTATTCAATCTTTCCATTTGCTCTTCAGCTTCCTTGATTTTCATCTCTATCTCTACCGGTGTTTTGCTTAAAAGGGATGTCATCTCCTCTTCCATTTCAAGGAGAATATTTGTGATAAATGTCGGTGTTCCTATATCAGAACTTACCTCCTTAAAACTCAAGAGAAGAGAATTTATAGATTTATCGTCGTACTTTTTAAGGAAATTTGACTTTAGAACAGACCATTGCTCTGCGTTACCATCAGGAAGAGAGGATAATGAGAATGCGTCTATAACGATATTTATATTTTGAATTTTTGATTTTGCTTTATTTTTTGCATTTGCCTCAAAATTCTCGCGACGTTGCTCACTTACCTTAGGATTAACCAGTGAAAGTATCGTTTTACGTATATATTCATTAGTAGCACTTTCCAAATTTCTAGAAAGAGATTCTAAATCGCCTCTTAATATAGATTGAAAACGTGATAGGAATGTATTATAGGCAGCAATGTTAGCTTTTGTTACACCACTGTCAAAGAAACCGGGCTCAGGTAAGACTTCCTTAGTTAAACTATTTGCTTCTGTTTCTCTTTGTGTCTGAATATGTTTCCGAGTTTCAGCAATTTTATCTAACAAATTTACTTCTAATGGGGATGTTGAAATAGAAACCTTTATAGATTTCATAAAATCTTTTAGATTTTCAATGTCAGAAAGAGCCGTTTTTCTGTCTTGCGAAAGCAAATTAAAGTTTGATTTCACAATTTCTATATCAGATTGTATTTGCTCTATTATTGCCCGAAGTTTACCTTTAAGCGTGTTGATAGGTTTATCTATAAGATACTGCTTACCTTCTTCAGATAGCCTATTCAATATGACTTTTACCCTATCAATATTACTATATTTAACAAGTGCCTCTTCTATAGATTTGTTGTCATCAGCTGTTAACTCTACATATCTTTCCTCAAACTCGGAGATTTTCTTTCTAATAAAATCTGTTCTGGTTTCATTAGGTCTCATTCCACATAGCGCCATAAATGCGCTTACGGGCACTGCAATAGACTTTTCAATAAGAGAATATACATTGGGATGTGTGCTTTCAGCAATGTAATTCTCTCGATCTTCAACAAAATCGCAGACTTTATCATCCCATTCAGAAAGTGTTAGTCTTCTTCGCATATCCATTTTGTTGAAAATATCCACAAGACAAGAAACACCGGCATATTCAATTTGATTAGTTAAAAGTTCTGCATCTGTATCATCATATCCATCACAATCATGAACAAATAATATGGCGTGACATTCTGTCAAGAACTGTCTTGTAGTTTCGCCTCTTGATACTATAGGGTCGTTAAATCCTGGAGTGTCAATAATAGTTATACCTTTAAGGTTTAGATTATTTATTTCTATTGACACAGACTTTACCAAACTACAATATTCACCATCAGCGGCTACATAAGCTGATAATTCATCGTTGGGTATATTTTTTTTTGATTGACCTACATATTCCATATAATCTATGGGCAATGCATCGATAAGTTCTTGTGCGTTATTTTTGAGTGTTAACAAATGTTTATCATCACCGATATATGCAGCATTGTTTTTAACGACTTCAATATCTTGTTCAGACAAAAATTCTATCGTTGATATATTTCTGTCACCAAATTGTATTTTTGTTAAAGTTACAGTTGTAGGTTCAGAGCCAGAAGGTAGTATATCGTCGTCAAAAAATAAAGCATTGGCAAGTGTTGACTTTCCTGCTTTCATTTTACCAACAATTCCAATTTGAAGTGTAGGCTGTTCAAATGAAGAGTAAAATCTATTTACAAAATTATCATCAATGCGTCCACTTTTTTTAAGTGATTCTATAACCAACGAAATGGTTTTATTTATTTTACCAATATCTAACATAACTAATCAAAAATATTTTTAATTGATTGTAAATCCTCTAATATTTCAGAAGCCTGTTTTCCTCGAAGGTTAAAAAAGTTCATTTGTGATGTTTCTCGTCCAAATTCAACAAGCTTATTGTAATCTATTGCATCATCTGCTTCAGACATTCTTCTAAAAGAACTTTGATAAGAATTTAAAAGATTACATATAGCATTTGATGCACCTCCACAAAATGTAGCTCCTGCGCAACGGTCGTTGAATGTATCAACAACATTAGACATAATACGACAACAAGTGTTGAATTCCGTCACAAAAGTTTGCCTGGAAGTTCTGTAAGCATCAAGCAAGTTGTCTGTACTTTTATCAAGTTTATTATATTCTTCTGTTACATTTTTCTTATATTCTGTGAGAAGGTTTTCAAGGAAGTTTATTACACTATAGATATGGGCATATGGATTATATGCATCATGATTATCTGCCGCTGATTTTAGACAAGAAATAATTTCGCTGCTAAATTGAGTTTGTATTTCATTGGAATATCCTAAAGTAAAATATTCGTTAACTTTTATATCTGCATCATTTAATCGTTCTTTTATCACAGAGGTCGCTTTCTCCGGATCTGCCGTATCATCAATAAATGATAATACGATATATAAAGAACGTCCACCAATATTTTCTTTTAAAAATTCTATATCTTTTTTTGAAATACTATTAGGGGTTTTAATAAACCAAATTATTGCATCACAAACCTTTAATGCAGAAATCGTTGGTTCAGAGTGCTCTAAATTTTTGCCTAACCCGGGAGTGTCTATGAAGGTTAAATAATTTAGTAAATCGCTCCCATTTTCTTTTACAATATAGTCAAAAATTCTTGCAAAAGGGAATTTTTTTAATCCATCTGCATAATCCAACACTTTGCTATCTTCCTCTTTCAAGGCTAATGTCTGTCCTGATTTGGTCACAATAGACATCTCACCCTGATTACCATTGATTAGATAAGCTGCTAAAGCCGTATTTTCATCTTCATTTGTCGGCAAATTTTCGGACAAAATCAAATTTAATGCAGTCGTCTTTCCTACATTAAAGTGTCCTAATAGACCTATTGTTAACTTTGACTTAAGCCAAGGTTTCTCTATCTGCAATTTCATCCTTTCTATTGGTGCATTTATATGCTCCGATATAAATGGTGCAAGTTCAAAGTCATCTGATAAAGCATCAATTTTTAGAGTTTCCTCAAAACAGCGAGTTAATTTCCATTTTAGAGCATCACAAAATTCTTCCGCTTCTCTTGTTTCTTTTGTTTTAGTCCTAACCTCGCTATTTAATAAGGAGATTAGTCTGTTTAGGAAATTGTCATTAATATTTGCCATAATATTCTTATTATTAATTATTTTTCTATCAATCTTGTATCATTTTCCGAGTTAGCAAGCTTTCGTAATCTTACAATAGTTTCTTTGTGAGTATTACCTGTTGTATTACTATTTAATAGTCTAACATTGTCACATACAGAGGTAATAATATGACAATTATTAGTGCTTTTCTTAATTGATTCTGCCAAATCAAGACTTAAGTCAATTGATTGTTCTAGAGTTAAAACACCCTCTAAAAGGCTTGAATTGATAAGGGCAATATAGTAATCACGTATAACAGGCATAAACTCTATTGGGATATACATCTGAGGCAGTAAATTAGGCAATAAAGGTTTTATGCCATAATTGCTTAAATGATATGCGTCTCCATACATTGCAGTGGTACATGATAAGATTGAAGACACCATTTCATTTGTTCTTTTATTTGCGCGTTTTATGATTTCTTCTTCCCTAATTTGCCCTACTAATACGGAGTATAAATAATTTATTTCTGTTTGATTAAGTTCCACTCCTTTCTTATCAATCATTTGAGCAATTGCATAATTCTTTTTCAAAGCTTCATTGGGGTAATCAATACCAGCTTTTTCAAGAACTGAATAAAAATTTTTAAGTTCATCGATTTGAGCTTGCCGCTTTATAGCATCAATATCAAACCAACCGAAATTAAATCCTATTGGATATTGCAATTCTTCGCCCAATCCCCACGACCACATTTTTAACTTGACAATACTTCCAGAATCTGTAAATGTTGGTACAACAACAAGTGTAGGCTGCCCTTTTAATCCTGTATAGAGATAATTAATGGAAGCATCATTTACAGGAGTATCTTCTTTCCAAGCTCCAATATCTGATATAATAGCGTGTTCTCCATTAGCAGAATAATGATTTGTCAGAAATAACGAGATGTTAGCATTTATGGTTGATGATATTTCATTTGCACTATCCTTCAAAGCTGTTATTACCCTCAATGGTACTATTTGTTGCTTGTTTGGCAAGGAAATTGTTAGTCTGGTAGCTGAATCATGGATTGCACCGTTAACCTCATAAGGATTACGTAGAGGGAAACAATGTTTCCAAAAGGTTTCTTTTTCCCATTGAGAATGTTGCAATTTCATCTGATGCTCAGCCTTTTGGAGATTGAGTTCAAATTGATACTGCATTTCTTTTAACTTATCCTCGTGAGATATGTGAGCTAAGGACAATTTTCTTGCATGTTCCTCTTCGCTTAGTCTGCGTTGTTTCTCTATTTTCTTTTCGGAGATACGCTTTCCAAGTTCAGTCTCGTTTTCAAACCAGTCTTGAGCTATAGGACCGACGACCCTACCCAGCATACCGCCTATGATAAACCCCATTGACATAATTACATAACATTATATGTGAATACTTAACAACCGATTCACTCTATGTGAAACTTATTGTTTGAATTAATCTTCTATTACCTCATCATCTTCGTCAATTTCATTTTCATTATCTTCAATATACTCATCGGTATTGTATATATCATCATTTTCCTCGATGTCCTCAAAATCATCTTCAACTTCATCGCTTACATCCTCAGAATAATCATCTTGTTCATTTCCACACATGTTATCATAGCTATTCTCTGCTACACTATATGTAGGTATTTCATTATTCTCTGTATCTGCATTTTCATCAGCAGCGGAAGACGCAAATAATCTTTGGTTCTCTCTGTAATCTTCATATTGATTTTGAAATTCTTCATATGTATTATCGCCAACAAAATTCAAGTGATTATTATATGCGGGTTGATAATCTGTAGGTATATTAATCATATCTGGAGATAGTTGATAGCTATTTTCTGCAACAAATTGATTAAAATGCTGTTCTATTAAAAAGTTAGATGGGACCTCCATTCCCGTAGCAGGGTCATATTGATAAGGAGCAGGATTATCTGTTGCAACCATAAAACAATTAGTATCTTTCCAAGCATCCATAAATTGATTCATCGGATATTCAACCCTCAACGCACCAGAGCCAGGATCTGTTAAAATAACCTTGATATCATCTGGATTTTGGGGGTTAACATCTACACCGGCAACTATAAGAGCATGATTTCCACCTTGTTCTTTAAATGTATCATTAAACCAATTCTTTAACTTATCAGTAAGTTTGTCACTATACCATAGTTCATCCGCATCCACACCGACAATAACTCGATGTCCTTTAGACAATTCACTAGTTAGATCAAGCATATTACTTCCTTCAACTTGATGCATGCCTACACCTGCAAGTTCAAGCACCTTCCCGACATCATACATATTAGTTCCGTTTTCAGAATAAACACCATACTCAAGTGCAAGTTTCTCAAGATCCTGAAATGGTATATCAATTCCAAAATCACGTAAAATAATCTGTTGACTTCGTAATGCACAAGAGTGATCATCTGGTTGGCGAATAAATATCGGATCATATATGTTTTGTTCTGTTTCTCCAAAGTGTGAAGCACCATATTGACGTGAATGTTCCATATCCATATATTCATTGAAATTTAAATTACTATCGTTTACCGTTTCTCCTCTATGATAAAGACTATCAAAGAAGTCTTCTTCTATCATATCTAGATTTGATTTTTCATTTAAATCAGGTAAACTAAAATCTTCAAGTAATATCGTTTCTTCATCAAATGAAGATGCATTTTGATAGTTAAATTGATAATCTTCCTCTATGATATCAGAGATTTCAGCGAGTTCCCCCATAAGGGGGCTTGAAGTTATCATCATATCTATCTCTCGCATCTCTGGAGCTGAAAGATTCTTATCTAGATATGCAGCAAATTGCTCGACGCTGACTGGTGGCACAAAAATTTTATCCATAACACTCCTCCTTTCTGCATATACGTTCGTATTGCGATTTTGCACGCTTATGTAGGTTATAATAGTTATCCATATCTACCCCCATAATAGAGGCAACTTCATCATTCGATTTCATATCCAGATAACGCAATCGTATAAGCTCTCTATAGCGTTTATTTGGCATTAACCCTAGTATGGCATTAATGTCCTCCCGATTTATATTGCCATTATCTAATTCAGAAGAGCCTCCCAAGTCAATATATCTATCAGCATTATCATATTTTTCATCATTTGGATTAGGCAATTGTCCTACAATAGGTAATTTTGATTTGCGCTGATATTTGTTGTAACAATAGAAGAGACAGGCGGATTTTAGCCAAGAAGTCAATGTGCTTTCTCCTCTAAAATTATCCATTTGGCATTTACCTGTATGTTTACTTGGAGCCAACACCACAACATAAATTTCATTGATAAATTCTATACAGGAATTACAATCTGTATGATAATTATCATATATAGATTTAAACAGAGGGTAGCACTGTTGGTAGAAAAATTTCCGTGTAACCATTTCATCTCTGTTTATCAAAGCATTAGCGATTTGTAAATCTTCTGTATATATTTTTAATGTAGTCATCTTTAAGGAAGAACTTATTCATAGCTGCTAACCAAGAACCCATCTCTTGATAAGAGACAAATAATCTTAATTTATGTATTGCATATCAGTTAGATGCTTATTCGTAATCCATGCATTTGCGAAACAACATGAGATTATGTTTTCAAACGCTATATTTTTTTTGATAAATTAGCATTTGATTACAATATTTTTACTATGTTTGCAATATGCAATTTGTCTCTTATCAAGAGATTTTTAATTTGCTAAACATCCGATAGTAAATTCAGAATCATACTATTAGCCTTATCAACCACTGCGGTATCAAGTGATGCCAAATAGATTTGTGTAGTCATTTCCGAGTCGTGCCCCATACCCTCACTGATTACAGATATTGGTACATTCCTATTCTTTGCTTCACTTGCCCACGAATGCCTTGCCACATACATTGTCAATGGCAATTGAATGCCTATTAAATTTCCAATGGTTTTGAGTTTACGATTAATCAAGTACATTGCATTCTGATACTGCGTGCGTTCTTCGCCATTCATAGGCTTTATTATGGGCAACAGATACTGCGATTGCGTGTCATTATATTTCCGCACAATCTCCTGCATGCATTTCTCCCAACGGATAAACAGTTGTTGCCCGGTCTTGCGACGGCGATACGATAGTGTGCCATTTGATAGGTCTTTCTTTTTGAGGTATGCCATATCTATAAATGACATTCCACGGGTGTAAAATGAGAAGAGGAACATATCCCTTGCAAAGTCCAACGATGGCTGCAACGATAAATCAAGGTTCTTAATCCGCTTGATTGCCTTTAATGGAATTGCTCGTTTTATTGTTTTATCTATACCGGTATAGACGTGTTTGAAGGGGTTACGATTGGCGGTCAAATCCTTTTCAACTGCACGATTATAGACTGCACGCAAGATGCGCATATAGAACGATGTGCTGTTCTTCGTCAGGCCTCTGCTTCGTAAATAAGCCTCGTACATCAGCATTAAATCGGAGTCAATATCTTCCAAGAGTATATCACGTCCTTCTCTAAACTGCATAAAACTTTTGAGCGTGCAGCGATAGGTTTCCGTTGTACGTTGTTTGCCCATCTGCTGCAATTGAGTTATAACACTTTGCATAAAGTTGAACAGCGATTGCTCATTTGATTGATTATGGAATGTTGAGATAATATCATCTGCAGTATATTTCACACTCTTGCTCTCCCATTGATTGATTATTGATTGCAGCCGTTTGATATCCCAATCTATGCGTTCTTTAACTGTTTGAAGGTAATTGCGCCGGTTGCCGGTTGCAATAATCAAGGAGCATCGCTGCTCGCTCCACTCATGTAAAAAGAGCCGGTAATCCGTCTTTAACTGACGGATTACACGGCTTTGAATAATTTGATAATAGATTGCGCCCTCTCTGTTCGCTCTTGTCGAGGGGCGAAACTTTACTTTGATACTTGCCATATATTAATTAATATTGTTTACAGGCATCTCATCTGCCATGGGCAATGGTTGTGAGGGGTCAATGGCTGTGGCATCGGTACCTTGTTGCGTGGGCTGCATTGCACCCTCACCGCCACCTTGTTGTTGCAGTTGCGCAAGCAGCTCGGGTGGAATACCGCTCATGGGTGCTCCTTCCATGGCTTGCTGTTCATTGCGTTTTATAGCCTCCAATATCTTTGTGGCAAATGGGAAGGAGCTGTTTTCGAGCATTGTTCTCACATCTATTGCTTGTGAACGGAAAAGTTCCATAAGGAAGTCGTTGGCAAGCATTTGATATGCGGGCGTGTTGAATCCTTCCGATATTGTGAGGTCTATTTCGGCATTCTGCACTTTTTCGGGGTCGTACCACTTGGATTCGTCGTTGTACTCACTGCCTGCAAGGTCTATGTATCGCACATCGGTATAATACTGCTGTATTGTTTTCATGAGCTTTATATCGCGTCGGCGGCGGAAATTGCGGAACGAGTCGAAGAGCCCTTTGAGATTCAACGACGAGTTTTGTATCTGTTGCGCATAGAGGCTTGCGGGTGTTCCGGCTCTTGGTGCCTGCCCTTGCATTGCGGAGTTCACTCCCGAAATTTCGTTTATGAGCCTCAACTGCAAGTTCAGCAGTTCAAAGTCGCCTGCTACGGCTGCTCCGCTGTTATATTGGCGCACTACTCCATCGATGCTTTGCCCGGGTTTAAGTTTTACGAAGAGAACGCCGTTGTAACGCACATATTCGTCAATAACTTCCTCGCGGCTCATGCTCTCGAACGCATCGTCATCAACCACAAGTACACCTTTCGATGATGTTCCACGGATGAAATCTATGAGTGTGGCCGTGCGGTTGATAGCCCTCTGCTGGTCTATGAACTGCTCCACGAAATTGCCTAACTTGCCCTGCACAAGAGGATAGAGGTGGAGCACGTAGTTGTGCTCGCCATGCCAATATGGGCTGCGTCCCTCTTGCAGTATATCGCCATAGGGTGTCATGTAGCGATAGTACCAATATCGTTCTGTTGCAAAGGAGTAGTCTATGAGCAGGACATCCTCCTGCGGAGTGCCCGCCGCTGTTTCCTCGGCAAGGCGGCGTTTGTTCTCGGCATCCAATTTCTGTTTCGCCTCTTTGGTATATGGCAGATAGCCCCATGTGCCTTTGGCATCGTCGCTCCACAAATAGGCATCGCGCGACTCCAATTTCCACCCCAAAATAACGCGACACAGGTCGCTGCGTGAGGGGGTGTAGAACGAGAGGGAATGAGCCTCATCGCCTTGCATGGCACGCGCCACCTCCAAATGCGCCGGCAAGGTGCCTGCGTACAGCTCTTTTATGCGCTCTTTCTGCTGTGGGGAATGGCCGAAATGTGCCAGCACCTGCTCGAGCGGCAGGTCAAAAAGCTCGCCTATGCAGGTGAGGTCCCACATGCGGACATCCTCGAGGTGGGTGTTAAAGAAGAGGCGCGATGGGTTCACTGCATAGGCCCACACATCTTTTTGTCCCTTGCTTGGGTTCACACCATACTCCACGCGTTGCGCAGCCATGCCTCCGTTAAGCAGCAGGCGCATGGTGTCGGAGTCGAGTTCTTCCATCTCGTTTATATCGTGCACATACTCTATGGCAATGGACATCATCTCGCCTACACGGCTCTCTTGCTGGTCGCGTGCCACACATACGGGGCGCAACAGATTTTGCCTCATCTGTCCATCGATATTGCTTAATATGGGAGCTATCATATTGTTTTTCAAGGGCACCTTGCCATTCTTTTTAATGAGGGCACCCTCGGTTATCTGCTGCCCGGTATCGGGGTCGCGCACATAGTCGCCCCATTGATCGCCGTAGCTATACATGAGGCTTCGTCGCAATTTGCGACGAGCCTCATCGAGTGCGTTCCAACAGGCAGCGCACTCATTAAGGAAATCCACGGCTGCGGCAGGCTCTTTTATCTCCACGCCATCGCGGGCGGTGGTTTGCGCCTTCACACGCCTATCAAGAAACTTATTCATAATAGCTACACTGTTTTAGTTGGGTAAACCGTCATCAAAATTGTAGTCGAGATAGGTATCGGCTCCATCATCTTCAAAGCCATTCAAATCCTTTATCTCCGCTTCAATTTCGTCAATTATTTTTTCATACCCGCTCTTTTGTGCCTTTTTATCTTTTTTCTTCAACATCACTCCCATACGGGGATTGCCGTTGCGGTCGTATTCCAGCACATCTTCAAAGCCATCGGAAGGGGTATCGACAACGCGTCTTTTCTTGCTGAAAGCAGCTCTGATAAGTTTGTCGATGTTTTCTCTTGTTACACGGCCGGCATAGACATTATGTTTGCTCTCTTTTTCCACATCGGGCAACAACTCTTCTTTATGCACGGGAACCACATTGCCATATTCATCGTAATAGAAATCACCACTTATATCGCGTGTTTCGGCCCTTTCCACTGCATTTTTATACTTTGCAAAATCGGGGAACAACTCTGGCAATTGCATTTTCACATAATCGCTCGGTTCTTTCTCTTTCAGAATCTTATCGGTAAATTCTCGATCCCAATGAAGCATTTCCATCAGTTCATCATTTGCATTATAGTTGCCACTGCTGTTATCGGGCGATACTCCTCTTGACGGGATGGGCCTTAGTCTGAACGACTTGCGAATAAAATCCAATGGCCCCGAAAGAACTTTTTGAGCCTCGGCAAAATCGACAAACGGGATTTGGTCCTCTCGTTTGGTAGCCTCACTTTTCGATGGTGGCGTTTCGCGACGCAGCATATCGGGCATAATCCATCTAAGCTCGGCATTTTGTGCCTCTACATCGCCACTCTGGGCTTTGTATTCACCGTTAACGACCTTCAAAATATAATCATTGACACTCGGATAGTACCTTATGAAAGCAAGCGGGCCGATACCATATACCCTTTTAAACATTCTCGACAGTTCTTCATATAATTTCGGGGTCATATCGTTATTATACTCTGCTACCACTCTTGCTGCTTGCATAGCCTCATCGTACCTCTCTTTAAGTTCCCCCTCAGCATCGGCACGAATCAAATCGATACTGCGGGCAAAATTCTCGCGAGACTGAATCATCCTTTGTGTTTCAGAGATTAATTTTCGGCTCAAACTTTCCGGTCTTATAACCTCCTTGTTATTTACATACATGATATTTTTTTCAGCATCGTATTTACATGCTTTGTCAATCTTATCGCTTATTTTCACTTCCACCCTGGCAATATCGGGATATGCTGCATATAGCAGAGGGTCGTCGAGAAGATGGTGCATCTCAATCGTTACATCGGCAAAGATTCTATCATACGCTTTTTCCAGATTTCTAATGAGGCTCTTGTGTACATCCTTCAACTCACTATCGGGAAGATACTTTATGTTGTCATATGCTGCAAAAACTTGTGGCTGTTTTTGGGCGAGCACCATACCTGTGAGGTCGCGCAGTTTCATATGCTCCTCGCCTATCTCGCTACGCCATTCGCCATCGGCTCCACGTTCCCAGCCTGTTCTTTCCCATATCACTTTTGAGGGCACTCCCTCCTTCTCAAGCCTCTCGGCCTCATCGGGGGTACTATTGACAAGATAATCCTTGTATTTGCTTTTCGCCAATCTTTCTGCACCGTGCTTACCGATGAGACGATACGACAACGTGCCCTCCTCTGCGGGATTGTATTCGGGTTCATACAGTGTTCTGCGCCTGTCGTTCCACAATAGAGAGGGAGACTCGGCAAGCGCCTTTGCCTTGTCGGGGTACTTCTCTATGATATATTTATCATATGCTCTGTGGTCGTAATAATCGGGCAGATTATTCAATGAGGGGAATTTTTCGAGCGCCGAGGCACGATATTCATCGGGGTGCTTGCCCTCGAACATAGCTGTTTGGTGGGTTCTGAGGAGTTTTTTTACGTCGTCTATGGTTATAAGGTCGTTGTCGGGCGATACAATTTTCTTCCCCACGAGCATACTCTTCAATGAGCCTTTTATGCGGTTGAGCAACGAATTCTCTTTTGGTGTGAGTTCGTTTTTCTCGGCAAGTTCGGCAATGAACTCCCCCACAGCGGAATAGCCTTCGAGCCCGGTATTCTTTGCAAAGCGATTGATTTCACTGCGCAGTTCAGGGCTTGAGCGGGTATAGATATCATTATAGAGTTCATTGAGATATTTACCCATGAGTTTGCCAATACCCCTATGTGCCACAACCTCGTGAAGGAATGTTTTTTCCAATTCGTGTATGTCGCTTATGTTGGGAAGATTAAAATATACGGCATTGCGCTTGCCATCGACCCAGCCGAGCGATTTCAATTGGTTGTTATACCCCTTTACATTATCGAGGTCAAGAGGTATCGAACGCTCATCGTATATGAAATTCACATTAAGGCCCACACGGTCGGCAAGCTCCTGTGCACGGGATTTAAGGCGCACAAAGTCCTTGGGTGTATTCCTCACACCATAATAACTCCACGCGTAGGGCCTTGTCCACTGCTTTGGTATTTGTATGGGGAACTCCATGTCGTCGCCCTTTGCACCCACGTTTCTGTTTCCTTTGTTAAATTCCGTCTCCATGAAATCCCTGCGTTCGTCGAGCTTGGCTTGAAAATTGGAGAGATTGCCATATGAGGAGCCGGCCATCTCCTTGTCGATGGCAAGAAGACGTTCTTTGCCCTTGCCACCCCTTATTATACCGACCTCCGATTCCATCATTTTCAAGTACTCATCGAGAGCCATGTTCTCATTTTGGGTGAGCTCATTACCGCTGCGCTCGATAGCATCGAGAAGGGAGCCGTCGCCCAGGTTGTATTTTGCTTCGAGTGTACGGCGGATGTTCTGCAACATATACCCCACCCTTGCATCTCCATCACCTGCACGCTTGGATATATCATTGAACATTGCACTCTCACCGGGTGTCAGTTGCTGGTTGTTGGCCTTTTTATACAGAATATCGGTAACTTGCTCGGTGCTTATACCCTTCTCCCTTGCATACTCGCCTGCCTTTTCAAAAAAGTTTACCGAATCGGACTCTTTAAGGATTTCGTTCTCGAAATTTGAGATTCTGTTTCGACGCAACACATCCTTGTTGCGCAGCAATTCGCTTTGTACCTCATTGCCCGAAAGGGTTCTTGACACGCTTATGGAACGGCCTGCCTCATCGAGAAGACGCACTCTGAAACCGCTGTCGGCTGTTTTTTCCACGGAATAATTAACAGGCACGGGAGGGGTTGAGGTGAGTTTATTCTCAACAAGATAAAGCAACTTTGAACGGGTTGATGCAGAGAGGTTGGCACTTGTCATCATTTGCAGATATTTGCTCATAACCTCGCGTGCGCTTGCCACGGCTCCTTTTGAGCCTGCATTGAGCGACGATTCGAGCTCTTTCACAAAGAGGGCAGGCTCCACGCCGGCACTTGTCATCTCCTCCTTTTCGGCCATGGTAAAATCGAGTTCCTCTCTTAATTTGCCTTTGGCATTGAGCTTGGCATAACCACCTTTGGGACGCCAATGGGCAAGCTTCATGGCACCGAGCGTGGCCATACTCTCGGCATAGTCGTAAAAGAGGTCGATGGGCTCCACGTCCACTCCTGCCGAGAGTTTTTCGAGTTGGTTGCTTGCAGTAAAGACAGCCGACTCGGCACCCAGTGTCGCGGCTGACGAAAGAAACTTCTTACCGCCTGTGAGGCCACGGGATATAGTTCTCAACGGTGTACCTACAATACCCACGGCTGCACCTGTTGCAAAGCCGTGGCCATACTCCTTAACAGCCTTTTCTATGTTTATGCCATCGTTCATTAATAGGTCGTCGGCTATACTATGCCCGGCATCGTATGTACCAAGGGTGAGGCCTTGAGTGAGGGCACTGCCGGCCATCATGTTAGCCATTTTGCTCTTGAAGGCCTGTTCCACCATACGCTCCGCAACAGGTATTTCAAGCCCTTTTGCAGCATATTTTTTCATTAATGACGAGGCAACGCCCTTTGCAATATTTGCAGTGCCTCTTGCGGCTGCCGACGAGAGACTGCCAATGCCGGAAAATATGGGCATATCCACCGCCAACGAGCCAATACCGGCTGCAAGATTTTCCAAGCGGTTGGCATCGTAGGCTGCAAGTCCCTCACGCTCTATCAGACTTTGTGAGTTTGTCCCGGAGTGTGCATTAAGGCTCAAATCCATCATCTTACCCGTGAGCGAATTGTTGTAGGATGAACGTGCAATGTACTCGGCACTGCTATCGGGGGTGGCCTCATTTATATACTCCTTGTAGAGCCTTTCTCTTAATTTGGGTTCAAGCACTTGCTTGCGGTATGCCTCGGGGGAGTAGCCTGCATAAGCGGCATACTTATTCGCTATCTCGTTGAGCCTGTCGTTGTCTATGCTTTGCATTGTTTTCTCTATGACAGCCTGTGGGTCGGAAGCACGGCGCAAGGCACCCAATGCCGACATGGGATCGGCACCGGCAACGGTGGAATATTTGCCATACTCTTTGCGCGCATTCTCTTCGGCCCTGCTGCGTTCGGCAGTGAACACCCCTTTTACATTCTCCTTGAAAAGAGAATCTGTGGCATCCTGCACAACATGGTCGGCAGTGGCAAAAAGACGGCGACGGCGCTGTTCGTCGTTGGGCGACGGCACCAAAAAGTCGCGAGCCGACTTCCGATACTGTTCGCTCATTGCCTTTTCATCAATGGGAGTTGACAAGATTGCCCGCTCTTTCTCCAATTGAGCAGTTGCAGCTTTTGCATCCTCTATCATTGCGGAACGTACCTCATCGGAAAGCGGTTTTGTTACCTTCTCTCCAAAACCATCAAAGCCGTAAAGGGCATCTTTCATTTTTTTGTGTTTGGAATTTTCGTATCCGAAGATTCCTTTTTCATCTGTGGTGTTTAGCATAACTATTTCTGTTTTTTGTGTGAATACCAATTTGAATATTTTTTACTTGCTGCATCGAGCGTAGAACTCCTTGGCTTTGAGCTTTGCAACCCAAACGAAGGGAAAGGCTTGCGGAAGGTGATATCATGCGGCGTAATGAATTGCGGCCGGGAAGTGGTTGCAACGGCCGGCATATTATTGCCGGCTTGCGCACCGGCCATCTCTTTAAGTTTAAGGGCTGCAATTTTGCCTTCATAATCGACAAGAGCGCTTCGGTATCGTTTCTGCGCCTCTTCATAGGCTTTGTTTGCACTGCCGGAATGAGGTTTGCCTGCCACATTGTAACGCATACCCTTGTTTTGTGCCACAAGCGAAAAGAGATTCTTTGTAAAATCGGTTATTGCAGCAACATTGCGTCTGTGGGCTGCACGGCGATAATCCTCCTTGTAACTATCCAACGCGGCATGCCATCGCTGTTTAAGCAGATTTGTTTCTTCGTTACTATTCATGGTACAAGCCTCTATTTTTTAGAATTGTCATCGTCTTCTCTACCCCAATTTATACCCATAAGAGCATCTTCGAGCAGATTGAATGCGTTGGAAGCGCTTTCGGCCGACATTCGCTCATCGAGCGAGAGGTCCGATATCTGCCCGCTTATCATCGACTGACGATTACGAAGGTGCGCAGCATCGACATTACGCTTATGCGCATCGCCTTGTGCGGCAATGTTTGTCATCATATTCTCCATCACATTCATTCCTTGCTTGTTGCGGGCTATTGCATGTTCGGGCGTAGCACCGTTGATTGCAGCGTATGCTCTGTTTTGCTGGTTTTGACGACGCAAAGTCTGTTCCACGCGTTTGATTGCTGCACGGGCAGAGGAGTTGTTGAGATAATCGCTGAAGTAGTTTCTTCGGTACCAGCTATCCTCTATTGCCGATGCACGTTCAAGCAATTTCTTTTGTTTCTTACGGGCATCGGAGGAATCGAACAGCCCTTTTACGCCTGAATAGAGGCCCAACGCCCCATTCAATCCTGATAAAATTGTAAATGCACTCATAACTTTTTTTGCTGCAAAAGAAATATCAAAACAGAGGCATGAGGTTGCAATAATGCCAAAAACAATTAATTTTCAGCATTTTAGTATTTTAGCAACCTATTTCTTGGAAAGCATATTATCTTCGCGGACAAAGATTTCAGTTATGGTAAAAAGCAGGAAAAACAGTTGTGTAACCATCGACGATGTGCACAACGAAACCCTCTCACTTTTTCACCGCCTTATTCAACGATTAGAGAGACTGACTGCCGACTGCGAGGACCCCGGAACCATTAATCAGGCACTGAAAACCACTGCCGATTTTCTGGTAAAACTCAACAAGGAGAAAGAACAGGGCGATGACGGACTTGGCGCCTTGCTGCAACAGACACTGAAAGGGATAGACGGTGAGTGAGAGGAAACAAAAAAGGTGCCGCGCGAATCAGCGCGGCACCTTTTTTGTTTTTGCAATGAAACGGACTACTTTATAAGTTCATTGGCGGCATCCAGGAGCTCGGCAAGTTTGCGCCCGCGGTATGATATTACACCATTCTTGTCTATTAAAATATAATATGGATATTTATCTATTCCATAGATGGAGAGCATTGGTGTATTCCACCCTTTAAGGTCGGATAGTTGAAGGCCTGCGGGCATTGCTCTATTTATGGCATTGAGCCACTGTTTTTTGTCGGTATCAACAGAGACACCTACAAACGACAGCTTGTCGCCACTCTCTTGCGAGAACTTTTTCAATGCCACCTGTTCGGTGATTGATTTCTCATTTTGCGACGCCCACACACTGACGACAACAGGCACACCGCGCCCCACACTGCCCGACAGATAGTGTTCGTTGTCATCGCTGTCGAGCGACACAAAATCGGCATACATATTACCCACTGCATACTTATTTAACGCCGCATAATATTTTTGCATATACTTTATCTGATAATCGTTCTTATACTCCTGCGGCAGGGATTCTATATAAGCAACAGCCTCGGCCGGTTCCAAGGTATTGAAATTTGTTTTTATTATATGCAACCCCACCACATTATCAATATTGCGTTCTATGGCACGGGCAACAACCTTGTTACGATAGGTTGAGGTAACCATCATCACCATATCGACCTCCTCCACTGCCTTGTCGGAAAGATTGGGGTTTTGTGTCTTCTTATCGTAATATCTTTTGTATAGTTGCTTCATCAATGTTACTGAGTCGTTATAGGCTTGCAGTTCGTCATTAAGAGGCGAGCCCGACACGCGTGCATGATTTTCGTGCACCACTACCGAGATTGGCGCCCCCTCGGCTATAATGTCGATGTTGCTCTTTACCCTGCCGCGATTGTTGTATGTAACGATATTGCATATTGAGGGAAGCTCAACCTCGCCTTCAAGTTCAAAGGCACCGTTCTTTACAACTGCATTTGTTATGTTTTGCACAGAGCCATCGGGGCGTATGTGCAAAAGATGAAGAGTGTCGCCATTGGCAAGACCGCCTTGCACGCTACCTGTAACATGCAAGTTATTCCTGTTTCCGCAAGCAACAAAAAAGGTTGCAAAGGCAATAATAATAAGTAGTTTCTTCATTATTCTATTTATTTACACTACCCGATACAATATCGAGCAGCTCGTTTGTTATGGCCTGCTGGCGGCCCTTATTATATTCAAGGACAAGCTCGCCTATAAGTTCGTCGGCATTATCAGTGGCAATTTGCATTGCCATCATGCGAGCGGCATGTTCTGCCGCTGCCGAATCGAGCAAAGCGGTGAAGAGACGCAGTTTGATTACTCGTGGCAACAGCTGCTCGAGTAATTCTTTCCTACCCGGCTCCACTATATATTCATTGGAATGAGCCTCACCTGCATGTTGTATGCTGCCTACATCGACAGGTAAAAAGAGTTCTTTTACAGGTTGTTGCTTGGCGGCCGAGAAAAATCGGGTGTAGAGGAGTTCTATTCTGTCGTACTCCCCCGCTTGAAAGCGACCCATAAATTCCGTTGCCGCAGCATCCACTGCCCGGTATGATATGGCGTTTGCCTGCTCCATAAGCATATCGTTACATGGTAACCCCATCTTTTTTACAGCCTCATGTATCTTTTTTCCCACCGGGAATAGTTCCACCCGCACGCCTGCTGCACTATAGTCATCGATTACCTCCTTTGACAGACGTATGATATTTGCATTGAAACTGCCGCAAAGGCTTGTGGAGGAGGATACCATGATTATGGCTGCGCGCTTCACCTCGCGTTCTGCGGTAAATGGGAGGGATACATCGTCGCTGTTTCTCAAATAGGAAGAGAGTATTTCATCGAGTTTTTGCTTATAGGGGCGCATCCCCTCTATCGCGTTTTGGGCGCGACGAAGTTTGGCAGCAGAAACCAGCTTCATAGCCGAGGTAATCTTCTGCGTGGTTTTAACCGATTGTATTCTCTGCTTTACCTCTTTGAGATTCATTGTAATTGCTAATTAAAGGTTCCCACAATTTCGTTTGCTACCTGCTCTATGATTGCTGTTACATCGTCGTTTATCACACCCGATGACAACACATCTATAACCGTGGTTTTATGGCGGGTGCGCATTATGTCAAGGAATAGCCTCTCAAATTCAGGCACCCGGTCTATTGGTACATTGGCAAGCATGTTATGTACGGCACAATAGAGAACAGCAATCTGCTCGCCCACAGGCATGGGGCTGTATTGTGGTTGTATCAACAGCTGGTTGGTGCGCCTTCCGCGCTCTATAACCATTTTTGTTACAGGGTCCATGTCGCTGCCGAACTTTGCAAAAGCCTCCAACTCGCGGAACTGCGCCTGGTCTATCTTTAATGTACCGGCAACCTTTTTCATTGGTTTTATCTGCGCATTTCCGCCTACACGCGACACCGATATTCCCACATTGACAGCCGGGCGGAATCCTTTATTGAAGAGGTCGCTCTCAAGATATATCTGTCCATCGGTGATGGATATTACGTTTGTGGGGATATATGCCGATACATCGCCCGCCTGTGTCTCAATTATTGGCAATGCAGTGAGAGAGCCGCCACCCTTGACCTTGCCATTGAGCGAAGACGGGAGGTCGTTCATCTGCTCTGCCACCTCCTGCTGATTTATTATTTTGGCAGCACGCTCCAACAGGCGCGAATGTAAATAGAAGACATCGCCGGGGTATGCCTCGCGCCCCGAAGGACGACGCAGGATGAGCGATACCTCGCGATATGCAACAGCCTGCTTTGAGAGGTCGTCGTAAACTACAAGAGCATGCCTGCCCGTATCGCGGAAATACTCTCCTATGGCAGCACCCGCCATAGGGGCATAATACTGCATGGCGGCAGTGTCGGCTGCTGTGGCAACCACCACAATGGTATAATCCAATGCCCCATGCTCGCGTAGGGTATTAACTATCGATGCCACGGTAGAGCCCTTTTGCCCTATTGCCACATATATGCAATATACCGGTTTGCCGGCCTGGTAATTGGCACGTTGGTTTATTATGGTATCTATGGCTATGGCTGTTTTGCCCGTCTGGCGGTCGCCGATTATGAGCTCGCGCTGCCCGCGACCTATGGGAATCATGGAGTCGATGGATTTAAGACCGGTCTGCAACGGCTCGGTTACCGGCTGGCGGAAGATGACACCGGGTGCCTTGCGGTCGAGAGGCATCTCATACAAATCGCCCGCTATATCGCCTTTTCCATCGAGAGGCTCGCCAAGAGGGGTTATCACACGACCAAGCATCGCATCGCCAACATTGAGCGAAGCAATGCGCCCCGTGCGCTTAACGGTCATTCCCTCTTTGATTTTATCCGTGGGCCCCAGCAGAATGGCACCCACATTATCCTCTTCGAGGTTCATGACTATGGCTTTTATACCATTATCAAATTCAAGCAACTCCTCGGCTTCGGCATTATTCAAGCCATAGATGCGTACAACACCATCGCTCACCTGCAACACCGTACCCACCTCATCGTATTTTGCACTGCTGTTGATGCCTTCAAGCTGTTCAAGCAACACTGCCGTTACCTCGCTCGGTTTAATATTCATTATACTATCTTCTTATTTGATTTCACCAATTTCTTCCTAATCTCGTCAAGCTGTTTTCTTACGCTTGCATCGTAGCGAACAGAGTTCGCCTCGCACATAAAACCACCTATAATGGTTTCGTCGGTAATGTTTTTAAGTTCCACATGCACATTGCCATCGGCCTCCATCACCTTCGCAATATCGTGCATGAACGATTCGGGCATAGGCACTGCAGTGGTTATCTTTACTGCCACAAGATTGTTTTCCTTCCTGTATTGCTCTATATATGCGTATGCAATATACAGCAGCATATCGGCACGCTCATTCTTAACCACAAGTGCTGCAAACTGCTCAAAAACAGGCGATGGAGTTACGGCCGAACAGATAAGGGCTCGCTTTTCGGCATCTGAGAGAGAGGGGCTCTTCAAAACAACGGGAAGCTCTTTTACCTTGCGCAATGCACTCTTCAGTTGCAGCATATTTTCATACACTGCATGCTGCGCATTTTGCTCTTTGGCATATTCATAAAGAGCCTTTGCATATCTTATGGATACTACTCCCGTGTTCATTTCTTATCTGCTTTTTGTGCAACAGCCTCATCAACCATTTTATTGGCATAGGACTGCTGCGCCTCGTCGCTCGACAACTCCTTGCGCAAAATTTTCTCGGCTATCGACAGTGATAGCTCTGCCACGCTGTTGCGAATTTCACACAAGGCCTCCTCTTTTTCCTGTTCTATCAGGCGTTTCGCCTCTTGCAGCATCTTATTACCCTCGTCCTCGGCTTTTTCGCGTGCCTCTTTTATGAGCTGCTCGCGCGTTGCAGCAGCCTCGCGCAGTATTTTTGCCTGCTCCTCGCGTGCCGCATTTAAGATAGCCTCGCCCTCGGCCTTAATATTGGCAATTCTTTCGTTGGCCTCCCTGGCACTCTTCAATGACTCATCAATGAAACGCTTGCGTTCATCTATCATTGAGGTTATTGCAGGAAAGCCATACTTGGCAAGAATAAAAAAGACTATTCCGAATGCAACAAGCATCCAGAAGAGAAGGCCGAAATCGGGTAACAGAATAGACATGAGCGGCTATACTTTATTATAATAATATAACGAGAATCGACACAAGGATTGCAAACATTGCAACACCCTCTATGAGGGCAGCGGCCAAAATCATACTCGAGCGGATATCGCCTGCCGCCTCGGGCTGACGGGCAATAGATTCCAATGCAGTAGAAGCAATACGGCTTATTCCAAGTGCAGCACCAATAACAACCACACTTGCTGCAATTGCTGCAACCGACTTTGAAAGGCTCACACCAAGAGCCGCTTGTAAAAGAATTGACATAAACATAATTTCTATTATTTATAAAGTTAATATTCTATTCACTATCTTTCTCGCCATGATGCACAGGGTGTGCAAGCCCTATGAACACCGCCGACAACATGGTAAACACAAATGCCTGGATGAATGCTACCAACAGCTCAAGTATGTTCATGAATACGGAGAACATAACCGACACTATTGTCATTGCACTACCAAGATACTTGTTTACCGCAGCCGTTATAAATACGAGGCACACAAAGACCAACAGCGCGGTGTGCCCTGCAAAAATATTTGCAAAAAGGCGCACTGTGAGCGCAAACGGCTTTACAATTATACCCACGAGTTCTATGAAGGGCATAAGCGGAACCGGCAGCTTGAGCCATAGCGGGACATCGGGCCACAGAATCTCGCGCCAATACTCCTTGTTGCCAAAAACATTCACAGCCAGGAATGTGCACAATGCAAGCCCAAGGGTTACTGCTATGTTTCCCGTAACATTGGCTCCACCGGGGAATATTGGCAAAAGCCCCATGAGGTTGCTTAACAATATAAAGAAAAACACGGTGAGCAGGTATGGGGTAAAGCGCGTAGCCTGCTTGCCCACGTTTGGTTTTATTACATCGTCCACAATCATTGTTATGAGCATCTCCATTGCCCCTACGAAACCGCGCGGTGCCCCATCGTGGCAGCCGTGGCGTTTATACCATCGAGCTGTAAAGAGCACCAGCACCACTAGCAACAGCGCATTCAGGAATATTGCAAGTACATTTTTTGTTATGGAGATATCGAGTAACGGACGCACCCATTGGCCATTATCATCCTGTTCCACTATTTTGCCCTCGGCTGCACCCTCCTGCGCTATGCTGAATCCCCTGTGCGAATCGGTGTGATGAAACACCTCGGAAGAGAATATTGCCCATCCCTCGCGCTCACTATACAGGATAACCGGCAGCGGAATTGTTACGTGCTTGCCACCTATTGTTGTTATGTGCCACTCATAAGAGTCTTTCAGGTGGTCGAAAATGGTTTTTGTTGCATCGAATGAAGCACTGCCACCTGCTGCCGACAAGCGCATGGGCGCCACCGACAGAAGGAATATTAATATGTAATGCAACAGCCTCATCGTTTACTCTTTTTTATATGCTTTTTTGCGTATATGCTATACATGCACTCGGGCACAAGCAGCAAAAGATAATACACTATAAAGTTAAAAACTATGGCAACTACATGCTGGCGCATAAAGAAGGCCAGCGTGGTTATAAACAGCATCGACACAAACATTTTCACAGCCTTGAAACCTATGAGGAATCTTGTAAACTCACCGGCATTCATGGGACGATGCACAAAGAATGATGTTACCACATAAAAAAGCAAGAAATACAGCGGCACAAACAGGTGCCCCTTAAAAGTATATTGGGGGAAAAGCATTATAATAAAGGCCTCGGCCACAACAGCTATTAAAGCTATTACAGCAGTGATAACCAATGATGTCTTTATAAATTTATTCATTGCCCACACTTTTTACACCTCTACACAGGCAGTTACCTCATTATTCTTGACCTCGACAAAACCGCCGCTGATCGCAAGCTCGCCATCCTGGGAACCGCTCCATCTGATAAATCCATTTTGCAGGGTCGATATCAAGGGAGCATGATTGCAGAGCACAACAAAAGGAGCCTTGCCGCCGGGAAACGACACACGCGCCACTTTGCCCGAAAAGAGTAATTTTTCGGGCGACAATATATTCAGTTTAAGGTTGTCGCCGGCCATTATTGTTTATTTTATCTGTTCCAACATTTTTTTACCCTTTTCAATGGCCTCATCAATGGTTCCCACATTGAGAAATGCCTGCTCGGGCAGGTAATCCACCTCACCATCGAGAATCATATTGAATCCTCTTATGGTATCCTCGATAGAGACCATCACACCTTTTACACCTGTAAACTGTTCGGCAACGGTGAATGGTTGCGAGAGGAAGCGCTGCACGCGCCTTGCGCGGTTCACAGTTGTACGGTCCTCGTCGGAGAGTTCCTCCATACCCAATATCGAGATTATATCCTGCAACTCCTTGTTTCGTTGCAAAATCTGCTTCACACGCTGTGCAGTTTCGTAATGTTCCTTGCCCACAATATTTACATCCAGAATACGTGAAGTAGAATCAAGAGGGTCCACCGCCGGATATATACCAAGCTCGGCTATCTTGCGGCTGAGCACCGTTGTTGCATCAAGGTGGGTAAACGTGGTTGCGGGGGCAGGGTCGGTGAGGTCATCGGCCGGTACATATACGGCCTGAACCGATGTGATGGAGCCGTGTATTGTGGATGCTATACGTTCCTGCATGGCTCCCATTTCGCTTGCCAACGTGGGTTGATAGCCCACCGAGCCGGGCATACGCCCAAGCAGTGCCGACACCTCGGAACCGGCCTGCGTAAAACGGAATATGTTATCTATGAAAAAGAGGATATCGTTTCGCTTTCCCTCGGCTGCACCGGCATCACGGAAGGATTCGGCAATAGTGAGCCCCGATAGGGCCACCGATGCACGTGCGCCGGGTGGCTCGTTCATTTGGCCATACACCAACGTAGCCTGCGATTTTGCCACCTCGTCATAATCAATCTTGGATATATCCCACTCTCCGTTTTCAAGCCCTTTCTTGAACTCCTCGCCATATCGCACCACATTGGATTCTATCATTTCGCGCAGCAAGTCGTTACCCTCGCGGGTGCGCTCGCCCACTCCGGCAAATACAGAATAGCCATCGTGTCCCTTGGCTATATTGTTTATGAGTTCCATGATGAGCACGGTTTTTCCCACACCCGCACCACCGAACAAACCAATCTTGCCGCCTTTGCAATATGGTTCAAGAAGGTCAATCACCTTGATTCCTGTATAAAGGACCTCTTGCACGGTGGAAAGTTCTTCAAACTTGGGAGCGTCGCGATGTATAGGGTATGCTCCCGAGCGGTCGAGCTCGCGCATACCATCGATGGAGGCTCCCACCACATTCATCATGCGCCCTTTAATCTGGTTGCCCACAGGCATTGTTATGGGGGCACCTGTTGCCACAACTTCCATATTACGCGAAAGGCCTGCTGTGCGATCCATGGCCACTGTGCGCACCGTTTCGTCGCCTATATGCTGCTGAACTTCGAGAACAAGTTCGCGCCCGTCGCGGCAATGCACAACAAGCGCCTCGTGTATTGCGGGCAAGACGACCTTTCCGTCATCGCCTCGCGAACTAAACGTAACATCTATGACAGCACCCACCACCTGTGCTATGCGACCGATATTTTGTAAATTATCCATTTAATCTCACATTATATATATTACTGCAACACCTGTTTATAACAACGAGGAAAACGTATATGTTGCACATGTAATCGCATTGTTTTTTGTACATTTTACAAAGATACATTTATTTTTGAAAATTCCTAATATCTTGCATACATAATAAGATTACATAAAATTGGTGAGCCCCTTTTGAGAGCTCACCAATTTCAAATTCACCTCATTGCACTATAACCGTTCTATCCTGTTCACCACATGGAACATTGCACAAATATCGTTTTTCTTTATCTTGAAAGCCGGATAGTTGGGAGAGACACACCACATTATGCTGTCATCGTTTTCATCGGTATGGCAGCGTTTAATCATACGCGATTCATTTGTAACAATCATGTATATTTTATCAGGGTCCACCTCGCGCAAGGACTCAACCCTGTTCACGCCGACAATATCGCCCGAATGTATCTCGGGCTCCATCGATGTGCCCGACACAGGGAAATAGAACTGCGCAGCCCAATTGGGCATTGAGATATACCCGGTAGGTTTTTCACGCAATGGATCAAAGGTATCTTTGAGCCCTGCCGTAACAGGCAAATCGCTATAATAGGGAGAAGCATCGTTGAATGCCTCTATTGCATCTACATCCTGAAACATTTCGCCCTGACCAAGCACCAACCACGATGGCGACACGTCGGGGAATGTGCTGAGAAGAGAATAGACCAATTCCATGCCCACCTTTCCATCTTCATTAACCTGGCGATTGAGAGTACGTTGAGGAATCCCAAGCAATTTACTAGCTCTGTTCACATTAATTTTTTTGGCCTTAAACACACTCAAAACCCTCTCCTTCATTGTACGTTCCATAATATCAAAATATAATTTTATACACAGTAGCAGCCGAAGCTTTTATTTAGACAAATTACAAAATAGCCATTTTTAGCCAAAATAGTTAATTTCACAACCTTTTTAATAAAATTAATCTTATATTTGCAGCCATAAACGGCTACACCAAAATGAAAGATTAGTACAAAGTATGCAAATTTTGCAAAAACAGGCTATTCGCAATTGCTTGGCAAACATAATACTTTTATAAGAAAGGACAAAGAAAAATTATGGCATATTTCAAAATGAAAAGTAGAATTATTTCAAAAACAAGGCATTTCTGCGATTACATTGTAGAAAAGCTATTGGAATGGAGAGAATTTCTCTATTACTTATTTATAAGAAGGAAAGAATGGAGCAGCAACCTCACGGAAAGTTATAACATCTGCAAAAAACAGAGGCACAAGCAGCATGTCGAGGATTTTCTGCATGAACGTGAAAGAGCGCTTAAACTCAACCGATACAGAATGGAGATAAACGAGATTGAACAGGAAAGCGACGAGGATGTCATCGGATATGTGGTGTTGCACCGCAAAAAGAGAGTAATAAGCACAGCCACACTGAAAACAAAAAAGAGCGACAGCGAAAACTGCAAACTTATATATTGGTCATTTGAAACAGAAAAACTATAAATAATATGAAAACAACCACATTAATGACGATTCAATTCTTAAGCCTTGTGCTGATGATTGGAAGTGCCGAAGAACTTTTATTCAAGATGGTGCCCAGCGTGTTATTCATTCTCTCGTTCGCAACCTTTGCAGCATGCAGTATCTACATAAGCAGGCACGAAAAGGAGCTTATAAGGGAGAATAACAGACGATACAAAAAGCTGAAAGACGCTTAAATTAAGAATCAGAGGCAGCTTCATAATAAAATCCCCCCTAAGTTCGGAAGTAAACTGCACCCCAAAAGTTAGACAAAAAACATTTGGGGTGTTTTTATGTGCAAGAAAAACGACTATTCAGGCTATAACGACAACGACGTAATTAAACCTATACAAAAAGGAAAGAGCCCGGTGCAGTACCGAACTCTTTACAATAGACCTATTATTAATCCGTCAAACCTCTTTGGAGTCAGATTGAGGTTGCATCTGTTCTTTTATACAATTTGCGGTTATTATTCAACAACAACCTTTTTACCATTGATAATATAAATACCTCCCTTGGCAGGCTCGGCAACCTTGCGGCCACTGAGGTCGTAAATCACGGTTGTGCCCTCTTCCTCGGCCTCGATGTTCTCAATATCGGTTACAACGGTGTTGTTGTCCGAGATAAGAATACCGTTGGTGGGGTCGGCGGGGTTCACAAGCTCAATGTTTCTAAGGTCGATGGTGTAGTTGCCGGGCTCCAAATCATCGGCGGCTTTTATGGTAATGGCTACTACATCGCCATCCTCACCGGTGAAGGCGAGCTGGCTGTTGTGATAGCAGATTACGTGGATGGCACCGCTTGAAAGGAGGGCGCCCGATACTGCGTGGGGGTT
>JAFTNW010000034.1 GCA_017451695.1 Bacteroidaceae bacterium | reverse complement strand
TCGTTGAGGGTTGAGAATATGAGCAATACTTTTTCGAGCAATCGGCCGCTAATCTCCAACGCATCAATCGTGTTGGCAAAGGTGGGGGCCTCTCTGTTCTCTACAATCTTTTCAATTTCGGCTCGTTTCTCGGCAATACCTACCTTAAACGCCTCTTTGTATTACTCTACCGAATACAGATGAAATTCGGGAACGCCAAGGGGCGCTTGGCTTGTGCGTAACAGTGGGTTGCTGCTGTTTGTGGTTGTGTAAGATGACTTCTTGTGCATGGTGGTGAGTTTAATTAATATGGGTTATATACAAACCACACTACTTTGTCATTTTTGACGACTGAAAGGAGGAAAAAAACTCAATCAGAGAATCTTCACTCCGTTCAGAATGACAATCTTGGTAATCAGTGTGATTTTCTATATAATTGCCTAATATATCAGTAGATTGCATAGAGGAATATTATATGTGCATAGCCTTGCAATCGAGAATATCAGTTTTTTTATACATCTTATTATGGATGTTTTTGTTCTATTTTTGGCACAAAGTTCATAAAAAAAATCTCACGCCGTATGAAAAACAAATTTTGCATATGGCGTGAGATAAGAAAGTATAAATGTCAGCAGCTATTATTCATCCATTGTAACAAACATTGATATAAAAGGCAGTGCCAACATTTTGTCTGTAGCTTTAAGAATTTTCAAGTATTCCTCCTCGCTTACGAGATTTGCATTGTCAGTTTGGGCTATTTCCAAGATTAAAGTGTTTCCTATATGAGAGATCTCCGGTGCAATGCCAAATTTTTGATATAACATATTGGCAATACTATAAAATGCTTCATATAACAGCTCGGTTAAAGCAGTACTTGGTGCTATTATTATTGATCTTGTTGATTTTACTTTTCTATCATCGGTGAATGTCACGTTTACTTTAAATTCTATATCATTGCCATTTGATATAATGCCTAATGCGTTGTTGCAAATATATTCACCTTTTGTTGCATCATAATTGCCATAAATAAAATCTTGTGGAATATCGGTGCTGGTCAAGCCTTCTTTTATGCTCGCCCCGGTTTTGCCAATGAAATTATCAAGTGGAATATAGACGGTATTACCGGATGTGTAAACGGTCAGCGGCACAGCTATATTATACTCATCTTCATCTTCATCTTCATCTTCATAATCATAATCTTTATAGTCGTCCTCTTCATCATCTAGAGCCCATTCTCCGCTTCTGATTGCCGATGCAAATTCATTTGCAAATCTCAAATTTGCAAACTCTATGTTGTATTTTGCATCGGTACAGATTCCGTTTTTGAAAGTAAAAGAGTAGTGATGATTCTTGAATTCGTTATACCCTGTAAATGTTTCTAATACATGAACGGCCGGTCCGTTTGTTGTGCTGCCACTCCAACCAAGTTTGATGAGCGAAATTGGAGTGTCTTCCTCCTCTGTTTCATCTTTTTTAGTGGTGAAGTGCCAGTAGTCCGAAACATAGCTGTTATATTTTAGGTCGCTATTACTACCCACAAATAAATCTCCGTGGTCGCTGCTGTTGAATATATAGAATGTTTTATAGTAGTATGTGGTGTTTGGTTCCAGGTCGTTTAAGGTTACTCTAAAATTGTCTGATCCTGACCAAGAGACATCTTCAAAATTTCCTTTGGTGGCGTAAACAATTCCTTCGTAATTATCCATAGAAAGATTTTTGTTACGCGAATATATTATACCCCATCTTCCTAGTGTGTAGAATTTGTCTGATGGACATGAAACTTGACCTCCTACATTGGCACTGTTCATCGTTATGTTTCGGGGCGAATGATCTGCTTCCAGTGAAATGCCATACTTGCAAGGGTCGTATTTGATTATTTTTTTTTCTATGGCATATTTAGTGAAGCACCAAATAACTTCATTGCCGGTCTCGCCATATATCTCTCGACACAAATCCAGTTCCTCGATTATTTCCTCTACATTCTCATAATAGTAAAAGATTGAAATATTGTCGAGTGCCTCTTTAAGTTTTTTTATTTGATAGCTGGTGTAATTGTCGCCGGCAGAAAGTATAGCGTCCAATGCCTTCACCACCTTTTTAACCTTGTCGTCGCGGTTTATGTATTGAATGGTTGTGAATGTGAAACCGCCACGGCTTGAAATACTTTCATCGTTTATCGAGTATTGCAGGCTGTCGATTAATTCACACCCATCCTCGGTAGAGCGAGATATATAAAGTTTGTCGCTACCTTTTCTTATGAAGTTGTACCTCTCATTGCCCATTATCAACATCTGGGGAATCGATGTCTCTTGGTCTGCAAAGATGGCGCAATCATAATCGCCGTCGGGAGACTCTATCTGGTAATAATCAACGGTTTTTGTTTCGTCAATTTTTTCTTCTTTATATAAAAAGTAGCCTTCTTCGTCATAAATTACAGCAGTTTCCCATTCTCCAATGCCGCTGTCAAATTTTATCAGATTCTTTTTAAGAATTTTAGCGAGAAAAGTCTCTTCACCAGTATTATAACTTTCGTCTTCGCTACATGAACTTAGCATTATAGCTACAAATCCCAATAATAGTGCTGAGGTCGTATAAAATAACTTTTTCATAGTTTAATGTTTTTTGTTAATTTTTGTTTTTCGTGGCAAATGTAACTTAATCGATTGAAAAATTATCCCCTCCCTGATGTTAATTTGTGTTAAATTACAAGTATTTCTGTTCAATTTGTATTTTCATAAAATTCCTTGCTCCCTCGGTGCGACTTTTTATCCTTGCTGCTTGCGATTGGGTTAAAATGCTTGAAGATTATTTGTAAATTTGCCTTCTTGGCACTAATTTCGCGCCGTAAATCAAAAACATTATGAATAAGGTATCGGAAAACCCTTTCAAAAACCGAACAGGCGGCGATATGCCGCTTATGGTCGTTACTGCGCTGTTTGTTACGCTCTATTTGGTGTCGAACATAATGGCGGTGAAAATAATAGGATTCTTTGGTCTTTTTTATTTCGATGCGGGAACAATAACATTCCCCTTTGCATATATGCTGGGCGATGTGCTCACCGAAATTTGGGGTTACCGCGCGGCCCGCAAGGTTATATGGACCACTTTTGTGTGTAATATAATTATGGTGGTGTGCACACAGGTGGGAGTGTGGCTGCCCTCACTTGACTATCTCGATGCCACCGCCACATCGTATAATACCATTTTTACATATGTACCGCGCATAGTCATAGGCTCCCTTGCCGGTTTTTTGCTTGGCGAGCTCTCCAACGCGTGGTTCATGGAGCGAATAAAAAAGTTTACCCGCGGCCGCTTTCTATGGATGCGCACAATAGGCAGTTCCATTGTGGGCTATCTGCTCGACACCTTGCCATTTGTTCTCATAGCATTCCTTGGCATTTTGAGCACGCGCGATTTGTTGTTGATGATAGCCTTCCAATATTGCATGAAGCTGGGTATTGAGGTGCTTTTTGGTACCCCAATGGCGTATGCTGTTATTGTGATGCTTAAACGCAGTATATTAAAAGTGCGCCACAATGGATAGATATTCGGTGATACATACAAAAATGCCTCGTGAATTTGTACTGTTGCAGGGCAGGGGGTGTCGTTGGGGCAAATGTGCTTTTTGCGATTATCACAGCGATACAAGCGACAACCTTTTTGAAACAAACCGTGCAGTGTTGCAGCTGGTAACGGGTGTTTATGGCGTGCTCGATGTGATAAATTCGGGCTCGGCACCTGAACTTGATACCGCAACCATTGAACTCATTAAAAAGGTTGTGCGCGAAAAAAAGATTCACACATTATGGTTCGAGGCACATTACATGTACCGCCATCGCCTGGCCGATTTTGCTGCTCAATTTGCCCCCGCCAAGGTGAAGTTTCGCTGTGGAATCGAGAGTTTTTCCCCTGCGCAGCGCAAGCTATGGAATAAAGGCGTGCCTACCACGGTTACTGCTGCCGATGTGGCAAAATATTTCAAAGGTGTGTGCCTCCTCTGCTGCACTGCCGATGACAGTCGCAACCGTATTCTTGCCGACATTGCCACGGCAAAGCAATATTTTGAATATTTCAGTGTAAATCTTTTTTGCAACAATACCACCGCTGTTAAGCGCAACGATGCACTTGCCGCATGGTTTATGAGCGAGGTATATCCGCAAATAAAAGAAGACGAGCGCATTGAGGTGCTTGCCGAAAACACCGACCTTGGTGTGGGGTAGTGCCATCCTTGTTTTTTTTGAAATCTTTTGTTAATAAATTCTTAACAGAATCATAACTTTTTTGTAATAAAATTGAAATAATATATCAGGACTTTTGCAGTGTGAAACAGATGAGGAAGGGCCTTAAAAGGCTGCACGCATGGTTTCTCATACGGAATTTTGAAACTGCTGAAAAAGAGATAATGCCAGGAAAGCAGCTGCTCCGCCCGGGGGACGGTTGCTTACGATGGCAGAATATATTTTAATTTTATTATTATGAAAAGAAAACTTTTTTTAGTTGCATGCCTCGTTGCCTGCACTTGCTTGTCGGTCGCAGCACAAACGACCGATGAACCCAAAGGTAAAGCCATTGTTCAAGTTTTTGGCAATTTCCACTCGGGGTTCGGTTCCGAACGTAACGATAGGGGATTTGAATTGGAGCGTAGCTATCTTGGTTACGAATACTCCATTGGGAAATCGCTCTCCATCAAAGGTGTCATGGATATTGGAAAATCCTCCAATGTTACCGATTACCAACGTATTGCTTATATCAAGAATGCTTTGATTACCTATCGCACAGGCAACCTCACACTTAATGGCGGCCTTATCTCCACCACACAATTCAATATGCAAGAGAAATTCTGGGGCTATCGTTATGTAATGAAATCTTTCCAGGATGAGTATAAGTTCGGTAGCAGTGCCGACCTTGGTGTATCGGCGGCCTACAAATTTGCCGATTGGATTACGGCCGATGCGATTGTGGTAAATGGCGAGGGTTATAAAAAGATTCAGAACCGCGATGGTCTTCTTTATGCTCTTGGCACCACTATTACACCGTTCAAAGGATTGAGCATTCGTCTTTATGGTGGCGTTAATGAAGGAGTGGAAGAAAAGAAGGATATTTACAATTTTGCATCGTTCATTGGCTATCGCAACAAACGCTTTTCGGTGGCGGCCGAATATAATGTTATGCAAAATAGCGGCAATAAAGAGAATGCCGACATGTATGGCTTCTCGGTCTATTCTTCTGTAAAACTCAATAAAACCGTAGATTTATATGCCCGTTACGATGAGCTCTCCTCAAAAGACGATTGGGATGTTGCAAATGACGAAAAGGCTGTTATTGCCGGTGCGCAGATAAAACTTGGTAAGTACGTAAAGCTCGCTCCTAATTTCCGTGTGGCTCTCCCTGCTGCCGATGGAGCCAAAAACCGATATATGGGATATGTAAGTTGTTATTTTGGTCTTTAAGAAATTGTTTTACACATAAAAATTAATTATTATGAAACGGATAATAAAGTTAGCAGCATATATCACTCTTGCAGTGCTTGCAATAGCTTGCGGTAACAAACCAAAAACAGAAGGTCGCGACAGAGTGGAGCTCGCAGGTGCAGGTGCAACATTCCCATTGCCTTTCTACAATGTGGTGTTTGAGAATTTTGCACAGATAAACGATGACGAAGTGGCATACGGTGGTATAGGCAGTGGCGGTGGAATTCGTAACCTCAAGGATAGAATAGTTGATTTTGCCGGAAGCGATGCTTTCTTAACCGACAAGGAGATGAGTGAAATGCCCGCGGTGGTGCACATACCCACCTGTATGGGCGCTGTGGTGCTTGCCTATAACCTGCCCGGCATTGATAATTTGAACCTTTCGGGCGAAGTGGTAGCAGATATTTTTGCGGGTAATATAAAAAAGTGGAACGATGAACGCATTGCCGCTTTGAACCCGGCAGTGAATTTGCCCGAAACCGACATTATTCCCGTGTTCCGTTCCGACGGCAGTGGCACCACATTTGTGTTTACCGATTACCTTGCAAAAGTGAGTGAGAATTGGAAAAGCAAGTACGGAGCAGGTAAATCGGTAAATTTCCCTGTGGGGCAGGCGGCAAAAGGAAATCCGGGTGTAGCCGGTATTATCGCACAGACTGTGAATTCAATCGGTTATGTAGGCTCGGAATATGCTTTTGCACAAGGAATACCTTATGCCACCATGCAAAATGCCTGTGGCGAGCTTGTAAAGCCCACAGCCGAAAGTATATCTGCCGCCGCATCGGGCGAGATTCCTGCCGACACACGCACATCGATTACCAATTCAAACGCGGCGGGTGCCTATCCCATAAGCACATTCACTTGGATAATTATCTATAAGGAGCAGAACTACGCCAATCGCTCGGAAGAGCAGGCACAAGGCACTGTGGAGTTGTTGAGATACATCCTCAGCGCCCAAGCGCAGGAGCTTACATCACAGGTTAATTATGCACCCCTGCCCAAGAGGGCTATAGAGTTGAGCTTAAAGAACCTTGATGCCGTTACTTACAATGGCGTGGCAGTTGACAAAACTGATGACGATGAACGATAAGATTTTCAAAGCAATTCTCTTTGTTGCGGCGTTGGTTATACCGCTCATTTGTGGGGGAGTGATATACTCCCTCACAATAGATGCTTCCGATGCTTTCAATCGGTTTGGTTTCTTTGAATTTCTCACATCGAGCGATTGGGATTATACTATTGACAATGAACGCTACGGTGCCTTGCCATTCATTGCAGGCACACTGCTCACCACGTTGCTTGCCTTGCTGTTTTGCATACCGTTTTCGTTGCCGGTGTCGCTTTTTATAGGCGAATATTTCAAGGGAAGAAAAATAGCGGAACTACTTGGTGTCGTTATAGACCTTCTTGCCGGTATTCCCTCTATCATTTATGGTTTGTGGGGTTTCTACACGCTTCGCCCGCTTATCGTGGCGCTTGATATATCGCCGCAAGGCTCCGGAATTCTCACAGCAGCGTTGGTGCTGGCTATAATGATTGTTCCTTATGCAGCATCGCTCAGTGCCGAGTTTATAAAGATGGTACCAAACGAAATAAAAGAGAGTGCATACAGCCTTGGAGCAACGCGTGCCGAGGTTATAAGGGATATTGTTTTTCCTGTTGCAGGCTCGGGAATCTTTTCTTCATACATTTTGGCAATAGGACGTGCCTTGGGCGAGACCATGACTGTTACAATGCTCATTGGAAACACCAACCAGTTGCCGCAATCGCTCACAGCAACAGGTAACACAATGGCAAGCATCATAGCGAATCAATTCGGCGAGGCCGACGGTCTGCGTTTTTCGGCACTCATAGCTATCGGATTATTGCTTTTTCTAATAACAGCAATAATAAATGTTATTGGTAAATTTTTGATTAAACGTGCAAGAATAATGTAATTCACTATGTTACTGAATGGAATAAAAAAGAAAAGTCGGTTGTTGAGTGATAGAATGTGCTTTATTTGGGTTTGCATATTCTCGGCACTCACCGCAGTACCCCTGCTTGCCATTCTTGGCGAGGTTTTTGTGCGTGGCTGCACTCAATTCAGTTGGGATTTTATTACAGACCCCACCCCCACGGCATTAAAGGCTATGATGGCTATGCGGGCAGGCGAAGCTATCCCGGGCGGTATTGCCAATGGTATCGTGGGGTCATTGATTATGCTTGGCATGGCTGCCGTGGTTGCCGTTCCCGTGGGTATTCTATGTGGCGTATATTTGGCCGAGAATGGTAAAACACGCTTTGCTGTTATTGTGAGTTATCTGAGCGACTTGTTGCAGGGAACCCCGTCGGTTATCATCGGTATGATAACATATGTGTGGGTGGTGGTTCCAATGAGGGGCTATTCGGCCATTGCGGGTAGCGTGGCTTTGTTTATAATGATGTTGCCACTCATTATACGCTCTACCGAGGAGACAATGAAGATATTGCCCTCGTCGCTCAAAGAAGCCGGCCTTGCGCTTGGCGGCAATAATGCGCGTGTGATGCTGAAAGTACAGTTGCCGGCAGCCTTTGGCGGCATATTCACCGGTGTGTTGCTGGCTGTGTCGCGAGTGGTGGGGGAGACTGCTCCGCTCATATTTACAGCGCTTGGCTGCTCAATGGTGCGCTGGGATATTGACAAACCTATTGCAGCCGTGCCACTGCTTATATGGGAGTTTTTCAACGACCCCAATCTGCAAGAGCTCATTTGGGGAGCATCGCTCTTTTTGCTCATGTTTGTATTGTGTCTTAATATCACCGCCAAATATTTGGCAAAAAAATGGAAATAAATGGAAACAGAAAAACCTATAATCGAATTCAAAGATGTGTGCGTATCTTATACACGCAACACAATGGCTGTGAAGAATGTGTCGGCAGCCGTGGAGCGTAACAGCATCACCGCGATAATGGGCCCGTCGGGCTGTGGTAAAAGTACTCTATTGCGCGCGGTAAATCTCATGCATTCGCTATACCCGAATATAAAAGTAGATGGTGAAATTCTGCTGAACGGACAAAATATACTTGCAATGGAGCCTATTGAGGTGCGGCGCAGGGTAGGCATGGTTTTTCAGCGCCCCACGCCATTCCCCACTATGAGCATATACGAAAATGTGCTTGCCGGCTTTTCGCTCAACGGAATAAGGTTGCCACGGAGTGAAAAAGAGGAGATTGTGGAACAGGCGTTGCGCAGTGTGGCGCTGTGGGACGAGGTTAAGGATGTTCTTAACAAAAAGGGTACCTTTCTGTCGGGCGGGCAACAGCAGCGCCTGTGCATTGCCCGCGCATTGGCTTTGAAGCCCGATGTGCTCTTGCTCGACGAGCCCACTTCGGCTCTCGACCCCATAGCCACCAATCACATAGAGGAGTTGTTGTTGCAATTAAAGAACGATGTTACAATGCTCATTGTTACGCATAATATGGGTCAGGCCATGCGCATATCGCAGCGCTCTATGTTTATGTATCTTGGCGAGCTTGTGGAGTATGGCGATACTGCGCAGATGTTTGCCGCGGCAAAGGATGAACGTACAAAGGCTTATCTCACCGGAAAGATGGGATAATCATAATGTTTTATTTTTCATTTGGTGTTAATGGGCATCGCAAGGGGGTGAATTCTCCTTGCGATGTTTTTTGTTATGCAACATAGGCTGTGTATTGAAATAAAATGCTATCTTTGTAAAATATTCCTTAATATGGAATATTACGTAAATTTTCAAGAATATAAAGAATAATAAATTTAATATAATT
>JAFTNW010000033.1 GCA_017451695.1 Bacteroidaceae bacterium | reverse complement strand
TTGATCTCTTATGCTTGTTACGCTATTGGGAATAACAAGGTCGGTTACTTTTTCTCCATTTAAATATAGGTTATGGGCATAAAATAAGGGGTTGGAAAAATCATCACTGAAATATATTCTGCACCACGCGGCAAGGTCGTTAATGTGCACCGCGGTGAGGCCGCTGCAATTATTGAACGCAGAAGAACCTATGCTGGTAACGCTGTTGGGAATTGTTACACTTGTGAGGCCGGTGCAATTATAGAACGCACTGCCTCCTATGCTTGTTACGCTGTTTGGTATTTCAATACTTGTGAGGCCGGTGCAATAACCGAACGCATAAATACCTATGCTTGTTACGCTATTGCCAATGGTTACGCTTGTGAGGCCGGTGCAACCACGGAACGCTTGATCTCCAATGCTTGCTACGCTGTTAGGGATTGTAACGCTTGTGAGGCCGCTGCAATTAAAGAATGCATAATCACCAATGCTTTTTACATTATTAGGGATAGTTACGCTTGTGAGGCCGCTGCAATCTCTGAACGCTTGATCTCCTATGCTTGTTACGCTATTGCCAATGGTTACGCTTGTGAGGCCGGTGCAACCACGGAACGCTTCATCTCTAATGCTTGCTATGCTGTTAGGGATTGTAACGTTGGTGAGGCCGGTGCAATAACCGAACGCAGAAGAACCTATGCTTGTTACGCTATTGGGGATTGTAACGTTGGTAAAGCTGCTGCAGCGATAGAATGCAAGACTTCCAATACTGGTGACGCTATTGGGGATTGTTGTGTTGGTAAGGCGTCTACAACTATGAAACGCACTGTTGCCTATGCTTGTTACGCTATTAGGGATTTCAATGCTAGTGAGGCCGGTGCAACCAGAGAACGCATAGCCTCCAATAGTTGTTACGCTATTTGAGATTGTAACGCTTGTGAGGCCGGTGCAATCACGGAACGCTTCATTTCCAATGCTTGTTACGCTGTAAGAGGTTCCATTATAAGTAACTTTATCGGGTATTACCACACTACCGCTATATTCATTGCTGTATGAGCCATGATAATCCCCTTTGCAAGTTACAGCCACAGTTAACTCACTTGAAGAAATAATGTTGTAAAAGATACCATCGACTTCAAAGTCGTGGGCACTTGCCACGCTGCAGCACAGCAATAGCAGTGCAGCGAAAATTGTTTTTAAGTAAATGTGTTTCATAGATTAAACTATTTTGTTATTAAAATATGTCCTCCTTGCCATTTTTTGCCAAAAAAGATGTTGCTTGCCATAAAAAAGCAACCACTCACAATGTTGTGCGTGGTAAATGTAATAATAACCTATGTAATTACCCCCCCGTTTGTTAAATAATGTTAAAAAGGTGCGGCGTTGTTTAAATTTAGGTATTTGTCATAAATAGTCACGCAACTCTTGAATATTTTTTAAATTAGATTAAACTGTTTTTTTATTTACAGGAAAAGGGTTATCTTTGCGATAAATCTTGAATATAGGCCGCTCATCAGCGTAAGTAATCAGACCTTTAATTAGGCGGTTCTTATGGGGTGGGCGGTTTTTATTCTTGAACACCCCTTTTTACAGGAAAACATTCTTTATAAAAGCTCCTTATTATATATATGGATAAGTTTGAACCATACAAGATAGATGATGATGTGCCGGCTGTGGGAGATATGCTTGGGCATGTGAAAGCCGGTTTCCCCTCTCCCGCCGAGGATATGCGCGAGAGGCTCGACCTGGTGAAATTGCTTGTGCGCCATAAGGCATCTACCTTCTTCTTTCGTGTGAGCGGTGTATCCATGGTGGATGCCGCCCTCGATGAAGGGGATATAATCATTGTGGATAGAGCGGTGGAGCCATATAACAACTGCAAGGCGGTTTGTTACATCGACGGGGAATATACCGTAAAACGTGTTGAGATGCTTGGCAACAAGGTGCGCCTTATGCCTGCCAATGAGCAGAACACTGCCTATAAACCCATTGAGGTTACTCCCGATAACGACTTCCTTATATGGGGAGTGGTAACCTATGTGATAAAGAAGATGTAAAAATGTTTGCCCTTGCCGATTGCAATAATTTCTTTGCCTCTTGCGAGCGTGTATTCCGCCCCGACCTGCAAGACCGCCCCGTTATTGTTCTTTCGAGCAACGACGGCTGTGCCGTGGCGCGCAGTAACGAGGCCAAGGCATTGGGCATAACAATGGGGGCTCCTTTCTTCAAGATACGCCATTTGGTAGAGGCGCACAATGTGGCGGTGTTCTCGGGTAATATGGCGCTGTATGGCGATATGTCGCAGCGCGTGCGCTGGGTGCTCGAGGAGTTTGCTCCCTCGATAGAGGTCTATTCGATAGACGAAGCTTTTCTCGACCTTCGCGGCATGCTGAATGTGGATTTTGATGCCTACGCAAAGAGTATCTCAAAGCGTTGCCGGCAACTCACATCCATCCCCGTATCGGTGGGTATAGCCCCCACAAAAACCCTTGCCAAGATAGCCTCCAAACTATGCAAACAATATCCCAAACTGCAAGGTGGCTGCTATATGCACCGCCCCGAGGATATTGAAAAGGTGTTGAAGAAATTCCCTGTTGAAGATGTGTGGGGGATAGGTCGTCGCTCTGCTCCCAAGCTGCATGCTTGCGGCGTGCGCACCGCCTACGATTTTACCACCCTTGCACAGCAAAAGGTGCAGGCAATGTTCGGCATTACCGGCGTGCGAACATGGCGCGAACTGCGCGGTGAACCTTGTATTGATTTTGAAGCCGCATTTGAGGCAAAGCAATCCATTTGTGTGTCGCGCAGTTTCTCGCAAGAGATAGCCGAGGCCGATGTGCTGTGCGAGCAGGTGGCCAATTTCGCCTCTTCAGTTGCCGAAAAACTGAGACAGCAACGCTCCGTGGCTTGCGAAATTCTGGTGTTTGCATATACCAACCGCTTCAAAGATACCGCCCCGCAAATGTATGGAAACAAACTCATTCACTTTGAGCAGCCCACCAACGAACAACGTGCAATAGTGGCGGCAGCCGTGGATGCGGCACGCACGCTTGCCACAGGCGGTTACAGCTACAAAAAGGCGGGCGTGGTAGCCACGCGCATAATGCCGGTGGAGAATGTAATGCACTCGCTTTTTGAGGATAGAGCAGCCAACGAAAAAGAGGGGCGCATAAGCACTGCCGTGGATGTCATAAACAGTGCATTCGGTCGCGGAACGGTGAAAATGGCCGTGCAGGGCAGCGGTAAAATAAAAAGCTCCAGCGAAAAGCAATCGCCACACTACACAACCCTGTGGAGCGATATTCCCACAGTTAAGGTGAAATAATTCATCAGCCTATATCTCCTCAATAAGTGCTTTGTAAAGCGGCGACAGCAAAAGCACCTCCTTGTTGCCGAATATGAACATCTGTTTGCGGGCGCGGGTGATGGCCACGTTCAGTTTGCGGTCTATGGCTGTGCCGTTTGTGGTAACGATTGGGGCCGAAAGAATATCTATTTGCGAGGAATTGTTTATGGTGGTACCAAAGAGTATGACCTCGCGCTGCGAGCCTTGGAAACGCTCCACGGTGTCTATTACAATCTCGCTGCTGTCGGGGATATTCAGCTTGGCAATCTCTTTTGTTACCATTGCTATCTGGCTGCGGAAGGGTACTATCACGCCCACCTCACGCGATGGGTTGCATGCGTGCCCGTTTGCTGTGCGCACCCGATAATATGCCTCTACAAACAGGGCTATCTCGCGGGCTTCGCGGCGGTTTATTTTGGGGTTGCTGTTTTCTGTTTCATCGGCGGTGTCGATGAAAGCTGCGCGTTTTGTGGCGATGAGGCTCTGTCGGCTGTCGCTGTTCTCATATATCGGGTACTCCAACTCCTCCTGTTGGTGTGATAGCGGGATAGGTTCCAATATGCCTCCATAGAAGAATTTGTTGGCATATCTGTTTATGGAGGGGTGCATACGTCCCTGCCTGTAAAGGGTTGCTGTGATGCCCTCTACGGGGTGTTTGTGATAATGGTTGTATAGCCTCTCGAAGAGCGATGTGCCGTAGTCTGTTATTCCTATTGCGTTAAGCAATTTGCTCTTTACTTTTGTGGTGGCGGGGTTTTGTGCCACCACCGCGGGCAATTGGTTAGGGTCGCCTATGAGTATGAACTTTTTTATGGCTGTTTCGCCATGCGGGGTGGTGGCGGCGAGCAGGCCGGCGAGTTGCGACTCCAATATTTGTGTGGCCTCGTCTATTATTGCCACATCGAACCGTTTGAGTGCAAAGAGCTCTTTGCGGCCTGTGAGCGATGCCACGGTGCCCACCACTATGCGGCACTGCTGCATGGTGGTTTTTATCTGTTCGCGGTTGCTGCAATGTGCTATCATGTTTTTCAGCAGATGCGGGCGGTGCTCTTCGGTACAGCTCTGTTCGCTGCCTATGCGTATGTACGATGGCTTTTGCGGCAGGCTCTCCAAAGCCTCGCATATCTCATCCACTGCTCGGTTGGTGTACGATGCCAGCAGTATGTTGTTGCCGTCGTGGTCGTGGAACTCCTGTACCATGCTTTTGAGTGCTTGTGAGGTTTTCCCCGTTCCCGGTGGCCCTACAAGCATGAACAGCTCCTCGGCCTGCTTGGCTTGCAACACAATACGGTCTATGTATTCGTTGGTGTAGCGCCCATTGAGCGTGCGTGCGGTGTCTATGCGCGGAGTGGTGCGTGCAAGCAACATGTTTATGCGCTCCTCGGGGGCGGTGAGCAGGCTGAAGAGGTCGCGAAAGGCGGCACGGAAGGTGCTGTCGAGATGGTCGTGCTCCATGGCGTAGCGGCTGTCGCGCGGGTATAGCCTGTGGTTGCGTTGCTTGTGGCGCAGATGCAATACAATTTCAGTGGGGGTGATGCTTTTGAGTGTGCCGCGCGTTACCTGCCTGTTTACGGCGGTGTGGTGTTCGCAGTCGCGGCGGTAGATGAATACGGTGTCGCCGGCACGGAAATTGGGAAAAAAGTCTTCTCTGTATTGCGGTATCCCGAGTGTGATTTCGGTTATTCCCTCTTCGTTGTCAAACTCCTTTATTTTAAGGTCTGTGAGAATGTTGCCGTTCTCTATTTTTGTTTCCAACGGAGCGTTCCATATATCGGCAAAACTGCGGCCGCGTTCATAATCGCCGTTGCCCACCTTGGCTAGCTGCATTTCGCGCGCAACAAAGGCTATGTTGCCAAAGAAATAGTCTTGCAACTGCTTGTCGGCATTACGCATGGGGGAGAGAATCTCTTCAATGCGTGGGCGCAGATAGTTGCACCACAACCTGCCGTTGTCGCCATGCTCGTTAAGGTCGTCGGCTGTTGTGTTGAGCAGGGTGGTGCGCAATCCCTCCTTGCCCATCTCCATGAGCAGGGCCACTATCTTGTTGCGTAGCATAAGCACGCGGCTTATCTCTGCGGGGCTGCTCTCCTCGCGGTAGAAACGTGGGTAACGCGAATAGAAAAGGTATGGGCGTATGGTCTCGCGTGGAATTTGCAACGAATAGCAGAGCATCTCTTTGTAGAGCGACATCTGTATTCTGTGCTCGGCCTTTGCTCCACCGCGGAACTCGTCGGCCTTGCCCGATTTAAGTTCAACAAGGTGGCTGCAATTACTCTGCAAAAGGTCTATGCGCCCCTGCAACCCGAGTGGCTCGCAAAAGAACGAAGGCTCAAGGTGGGCTTTATCGTTGCGTTGCAGGTTCTCTATATCCAATATGCCCGATGCTCCTATTTTTATCTGTATGTTATTGAACTGCTGGCGCGAAAGGGCAAAAAAGTTATTGTCAATCTCGTTGCAGGCCGATAGTTGCAAGGGGTATTCGCGGAAGAATTTTTTCATGGATTCTGCGTAGGTGGCAGGCTTGTCGGCACTTTCGTTCACGCAGTCGTCGAGGAACATGTTGGCAGCCTCTCCAAGCAGGCGGGCAGCGCTGTCGCTGTTTTTCTCGAACATATTTATTACATACCCCAATGCCGGTGCTCCATAGGGCTGCACGCAGCGGGCGAGGGATGATATATCTATCAGGTAATCGGGCTCAAGGATTATATCGCGCGGGTGCATGATGCCCTGCTCGTCGGTGGTGGATGAGAGGATGTTCAGTTTGCACCCTTTTGTGAGCAGTTGTGGAAGTTCGCTGTATGAGCCTGTGGCAGGCAGGGCTATGGTAACCGTGGCATCGTTCTTGTTACGCCCCGTTATCTGCCCCTCCTTGTATTCAGTGAATGTAATCTGCTCCCGCAATATGCTTGTTGCCCCCTCTTGCATGCTGTTATTCTTTTATTCTTATGGTGCTGTCTTTTGCCATAAGTGTGGCAATGGAGTCGCTGTATCGGGTTTGCATCCTTTCGAACCGCCTCCAATTGCGCTTTACCTTTTTTACAAAAGAGAGTGTCTGTTTCCAATCGCTGAAAGAGCCGTTCTTACACACACTGTCGGTGTAGTACTCGGGCAATCCCTTGCGAATGAGGAAACTATCCACGTTCTCGTTCCACACATATCGTGGGCGGCCATATTTTTCGGCAAGGTTCATGGCATCGCCTATGTGCCCTGCACCGGCATTGTACGATGCAAGGATGAAGTTGGTGCGCTCTTCAAAGTTTCTTATGCGACGGTACAGATGGTCCAGGTAATCAAGCAGTTCGGCTGCCGCCATAATGTTTGTGCGGGTGTCCATGTGCAGCGAGTCGGGCACGCCCATACCACGCAATGTTGCCGGCATAACCTGCATTACTCCGCAGGCACCAGCCTCTGATGTGGCAGTGCTGTCGAAACGCGACTCGGTAAAGGCTATGGCCGCAACAAGTTTCCAATCCCACTGCAACGTGTCGGCCGCAGCACGGAAATGGTTGTCGTAGGGCGATATGGTTACATGTGGCGATACGTATGTTATTTTGGGTGTGGGTGGTACAGGGTACACTCCGGTTATCTTTCCGCGAAAAATGGCATCACCCTCTGTTATTGTAATAACAAAGGCTGCCAACAGTGCAAGCGGATAGATAAATTTGAACTGCATGTGGTTATTTTCTTAAAAAGTAACCTATGGACATTTGCAAGGTTTTTATGGCCTTGGTGTTGTGCCCTCCCTGCGGAATTATGATATCGGCATATTTTTTCGTGGGCTCTATGAACTCCCAATGCATCTCCTTTACTATGCGCTCGTAACGCGAGATTACGGTTTCGGGTGTGCGCCCGCGCTCGATGACATCGCGCCTTATGAGGCGTATCAGGCGGTCGTCGGCATCGGCATCAACATACACTTTAAGGTCCATAAGGTCGCGCAGTTCGGGGTTTACAAGAGCCATGATACCCTCTATTATTATTATCTCCTTGGGCTCAATGTGGATTACCTCGGGCTGGCGGGTGCAGGTGATATATGAATATGTGGGCTGTTCTATGGCCTTGCCCTCGCGCAACATGGCAATCTGCTCCACCAGCAGGTCCCAATCGAATGCGTCGGGGTGGTCAAAATTTATGAACTGCCTCTCTTCCATGGGAACATGGCTGCTGTCCTTGTAATAAGAATCCTGCGGAATAACTACAACCGATGCCTCGGGCAACGAATTTACAATCTCCTTTACCACGGTGGTTTTTCCCGAACCTGTGCCTCCTGCAATACCTATTATATACATGGTGCTTTTGTTTTTTTTGTTTTGCGATAATATATGATACTGCATCATATTGTCATTCTGATAATCATAGGGGATGAACTCGATAAATGTGTATTTGGATTCTTCACTACGTTCAGAATGACATTGTCATGGATGCGTTTGTCTGCAATAGTCGCACGCAACAACGTCTGCAATTACATTTTCTTTTCGCAAATATAACTTTATTCCTCTGAATTCGCATGGATTTTCTTCTAAAATATTCGCTCTTTGCAATCGAATTATTATATATTTTGCTCACTGCGTAAATTTTTCATAGAATTTTGAACAAACTGTTATTTATAACGAAAGAATTTACTAAATTTGCAGAAAATCCCGCAAAGGGTATTGGAATGAATTATTTTCTATTACTTATAAAAGTATAATAATTATGGTAAATTACAAAGAACTTGGCCTTGTAAACACACGCGATATGTTTGCAAGAGCAATGAAAGGCGGTTATGCAATCCCTGCATTCAACTTCAACAACATGGAGCAGTTGCAGGCTATTGTAATGGCTGCAGTAGAGACAAAATCTCCCGTTATTCTTCAGGTATCGAGCGGTGCTCGCAAGTATGCTAACCAGACTCTTCTCCGTTACATGGCAGAGGGTGCTGTTGAGTATGCAAAAGAGCTCGGTTGCGCTAACCCCGAAATCGTTCTTCACCTCGACCACGGTAACTCATTCGAGTTGTGCAAATCTTGTATCGACATGGGCTTCTCTTCTGTAATGATCGACGGTTCACACCTCCCCTATGAGGAGAACGTAGCTCTTACAAAGAAGGTTGTTGAGTACGCTCACCAGTACGATGTAACTGTAGAGGGCGAGCTTGGTATCCTTGCCGGTGTAGAGGACGACGTTGTTGCCGAGCACCACACATATACACGCCCCGAGGAGGTTGTTGATTTCGTTACAAAGACAGGTTGCGACAGCTTGGCTATCTCAATCGGTACTTCACACGGTGCCAACAAGTTCAAACCCGAGCAGTGCACACGCAACGAGAAGGGTATCCTTGTTCCTCCTCCCTTGGCATTCGACGTTCTCGAAGGCTGCATGAAGGAACTTCCCGGTTTCCCCATCGTTCTCCACGGTTCTTCTTCTGTTCCCCAGGAGGAGGTTGAGACAATCAACAAGTATGGTGGTGCATTGAAGGATGCTATCGGTATTCCCGAGGAGGAGCTCCGCAAGGCTGCTTCACTCGCAGTTTGCAAAATCAACATCGACAGCGACAGCCGTCTCGCTATGACAGCTGCTATTCGCGAGGTGTTTGCAACCAACCCCGCAGAGTTCGACCCCCGCAAGTACTTGGGCCCCGCTCGCGAGAATATGAAGAAACAGTACATTCACAAGATTGTGAACGTGCTTGGTTCTGACAACAAACTTGCTCAGTAATTAGGAAGTTAATTATATTATGGAGCCGCAATTAATTGCGGCTCCATAATTTTTTGTGCCATAAAAATTGTATCTTCGCACTCACAAAACAGAACCATGAAGAAAGTACAAGATATTGCAATAGCCGAATACGATTATCCATTGCCCGATGAGAGAATAGCAAAGTATCCGCTTGCGCAGCGCGACACATCGAAACTCCTTTTATATAAAGGTGGAGTGGTGAGCGAGGATATATTCTCATCGCTGCCGCAACATATACCCCACGGCAGCCTGATGATATTCAATAACACAAGAGTCATTCAGGCACGCTTGCGTTTCCGCAAAGAGACAGGTGCGCAGGTCGAGGTCTTTTGTTTGGAGCCCGAGAGCCCTGCCGATTATCAGCAGATTTTTCAGCAGACACGCGAGTGTGTGTGGCAGTGCCTTGTGGGCAACAGCAACCGCTGGAAAAGCGGGGTGTTGTCGCAGGTGATAAATATAGGTGGCTGCGATGTTACACTGTCGGTAGAGCGCATAACAGCAGGAGCTGTGAATAATGTGCGTTTCAGCTGGGACGGTGGTTTCTCTTTTGCCGAGTTGTTGGAGGCTGCGGGTGAGTTGCCCATCCCTCCTTACCTGAATCGTCGCACCGAGGAGAACGATAAAAACTGCTATCAAACAGTTTATTCAAAGGTAAAAGGCTCGGTGGCGGCTCCCACTGCCGGCTTGCATTTTACTCCCGAGGTGCTCGGGGCACTGCGCAATGCGGGAGTATGTTGCGAGGAGGTTACTCTGCACGTGGGTGCAGGCACCTTTAAGCCTGTGAAGAGCGAGCTTATTGCCGAGCACGAGATGCACGAGGAGTACATCGAGGTGCGTGTGGAACTGCTTGAAAAACTTATTGCCGCTGGTGGCAATGCCGTGGCAGTGGGCACAACATCGGTGCGCACGCTCGAAAGCCTATATTTCATTGGTGAAAAGGTTTTGCAGAATCCCTCAATCGCTCCCGATGCTCTGAATGTGAGCCAATGGACTCCATACGAGTGCGAACACAATGCCGGCACCGTGGATGCATTGCAGGCGCTCGTCGATTACCTGCGGGCACACAACCTTGCAGCGTTGCATTCCCACACGCAGATAATGATAGCCCCCGGCTACAAATTCCGTATAGTAAAGGCCATTGTAACAAATTTCCATCAGCCCAAAAGCACACTGCTGCTGCTTGTTTCGGCTTTTGTAAATGGCGATTGGAAAAAGATATACGACTATGCCCTTGAACACGATTTCCGCTTTTTGAGTTACGGCGACAGCTCATTGTTAATACCTTGATTATGATAACAAAAATAGACAATATTCCCTATTTGCTGAACGATGCCGAAGGCACGGCTACTGTTACCAAGAACGATATTCCATATGAGGGCAGGGTGGTGATACCCGCCACTGTTAAAAGCAGCGGCAAGGAGTATAAGGTAACCGAAATTCTTGACGAGGCATTTGCCGGCTGCACAGGGTTGCTGTCGGTGGAGCTTGGAGGGTTGGTAGAGAGCATTGGCATCTCGGCTTTTGAGGGTTGCATGGCTCTTGCGTCTGTGGCCTTTGGCGAGGCATTGCACATTGTGGGCATGAACGCCTTCAAGGGGTGTGTCTCGCTTGTCGAGGTCGTATTCCCGCCTCGTGTGCTGGTTATTGGCCGTGGGGCGTTTGCGGGCTGTAAATCGTTGCGCAATGCCTTCTTGCCCGATATGCTCATAAACATAGAGCCCTCGCTGTTCGATGGCTGTACTGCGCTCGAAAGGGTGTCGGTGGGCGATTCGGTTGAGAGTATTGGCGAATATGCTTTCTGCGGTTGTTCATCTTTGCGTGAGTTACAGTTGCCTTGCGGCTTGCTCTCTGTTGAGGGGTGGGCTTTCCGCGACTGCACGGCTATGGAATCCATCGACTTGCCATCCTCTTTGGCCTCTGTAAAGAAAGGGGCCTTTTGGGGCTGCTCATCGCTCAAATCCTTTACATTGCCGGTGGGGGTAAACATGCTCGACCAAGGGGTGCTTGCCGGTTGCTCGTCGTTGCAATCAGTGCAACTGCACGATGGCGTGCTCAGCATAGGATATGGTGCGTTTTATAACTGCGCTTCGCTTGAAAGCATAACCATTCCACCCGCTGTGGTTAATGTGGGCGACCAGGCCTTTCGCAGTTGCTCCTCGCTCAAAGAACTGCATGTGGGTTGCGAGGCTGCTCCCATGTGCTCGGGCGACATTGCCGATGCGGCTGTGTATGCTGCTGCCACGCTTGTTGTTCCGCGTGGTGCCGTTGCCGAGTATGGTTTTGCCCGTATCTGGGAAAAATTTGCAAATGTGATAGAGGAGGAATAAACAATTTTTCACACGCGGTTGTTCTTATATGGTAATGAATATATGAGAATGGCCCGCATCCTTTTTATAATATTAACACTGCTGTTTGCCGTTGCCTGCAAGCAGAGTGTTTCGAATGAACCCGCATCTCCTGAAAAGGCGGTTTATGTGTTACCCTATGGCATTGAGAACCGTCGTTGGAGTGTAGATGATTTTATTCCCGCGCACTATAATATAGAACTTATAGAGTACGATACTTTGCACCCTGTGATGCAGATAACGTATAGTTATCGCAGGCAGGTGGGGGATAATTATTATTGGGTAGATACCATGCTGAACATGCCTGTCAGTGTGCAGCAAGGTGCTTCGCTCAAGCAGTTATTGCGTGGCGATACGCATAAATAAGATAAAAGGGTGATGGCTCAATAGGATTGTTCTGCCTTTTTTTGTAATTTTGCGACCTAACGAAAAAGAACTGAAATGAAGATAGGCGATAAAGTACGTTTCATCTATGAGCGTGGCGGTGGCGTGGTAAAGGGCTTCCGCGGTAAAGATATTGTTTTAGTCGAGGGAGAGGATGGCTTTGAAATCCCCATGCCGGTGCGCGAATGTGTGGCGGTGGATACCAACGAATATAATTTCGAGAAAAAGACTGCTGCACAACGTGCGCAAGAAAACGAGGCTAAGCGTGCAGCGCAGCCCGTTGCGACACGGCCCATTGTGGAGAGCGAGGAGAGTGAACCTATAGTGTCGTATCGCCCAATGGAACGCCCCGAGGGTGAGCGATTGAATGTGTCGTTGGCCTTTCTGCCTATGGAAGAGAAGGCTTTGTCGAGCTCGCGTTTCGAGGCATATATGATAAACGACAGTAACTACACCCTCTATTTTACCTATCTTTCGGCTCAAGGGCGCAGTTGGCAGTTGCGTGCGCAGGGCCTGCTGGAATCCAATTCCAAGATGTTTATAGAAGAGTTTGGGCGCGAGGAACTCAACGACATCGAGCATGTATGCGTGCAGTTGCTTCCCTTCAAAGATAAAAAGCCTTTTGCATTGAAGGCTGCCATGAACATAGAGCGCCGCATAGACACCGTGAAATTCTATAAACTGCATCTGTTCCGCGAGAATCCATACTTTGACGAGGGGGCGTTGATATACGACCTTGTGGTGGACGACAAGCCTACAAAGGAGATTTTTGCATCGGCCGAGGAGATTCAGAAAGTGATTCTTGAAAAGAAAAAGGGCGATGCACCGCAACCCAAGCAGCAGGCTCAAAAGATTACCAAAGGCAGCGATATTTTGGAGGTGGATTTGCACATAAACGAATTGCTTGACACCACCGCCGGCATGAATAGTTTCGATATCCTGCGTTATCAGCTCGATGTAGTGCGCAAAACACTCGATGAGCATATAAAGGAGAAAAACAAGCGCATTGTATTCATCCATGGCAAGGGCGAGGGCGTGTTGCGCAATGCCATAGCACAGGAGTTACGCCGCAAATATCCGCGTTGTATATCGCAGGATGCATCGTTCCAGAAGTATGGATTCGGTGCCACAATGGTGATAATAAAATAGCATGTTAAATAAGCTGACTAATTAATTAGTCAGCTTATTTAATTATATTCTGTTGCATGAATATGCAAGGGTAAAAAGGCTCACACGTGTGCCGGCCAGGGCAGTAATGCTCTTGGCACACGATGCAATGGTCGCACCGGTAGTGAGAACATCATCGACCAAGAGAATGTGCTGCCCCTCCAATACCCATGGCTTGGTAACCGAGAATATGCCCTCTACATTGCTCCAACGCTCCTCCTTGCTTTTGTGTGTTTGTGTTTCGTTGGCTTTGGTGCGTTCCACATAGCCCTTGCGCACAGGTATTCCGCTCACGCGCGACAACCCCTCGGCAATATAGTCGCATTGGTTGTAACCACGTTTGCGCTCTTTTTTCTTGGACAGCGGCAGCGGCACTATGGCATCGATGCCTTCAAAAAATCCACTCTCCTGCAACTCGTGGGCGGCTGCTATGGCAAGGCGTGTGGCAATCTCGGGGCGATTTTTGTATTTGATTTTGTGGAGCAGATTGTTGTAGGGCGAGCCTTTGCGGTAGTAGATATACGATGCGGCGCGCTCCACCGGTATTATACCCCAAAAGAGTTTCTCAATCTCCTGCATGCGGGTACTCTCCACGCGGGGCAGTTGATAGAGGCAGTTCAAGCATATATCCTGCTCGCCCGGGGAGAGAATTCCGCCGCACACCGTGCAGTAACGCGGCAGAATAAGGTCAATGAGATCAGAAATCCACTTCATAGCTGTCGCATTTAATTGTTTGCAGAATTTTTGCGGGCTCAAAGCCACGCGATGCCGCAAAGCGTATTAGCTTCTGCTTGCTCTCGTAATCGTCGCCTTTAAGCTCCTTTTGTTTTATGGCTATCAATTCCCGCAGTGTTTGTGTATATTGCTCCTCGTCAATTTCGGCTATTGCTGAGCTTATATACTCTTTGGGCAGCCGTTTCTCGTATAGCGCGGCTGTTATTTTTATCCTTCCCCAGCGGTTGAAACGCAGTTTGTCGTTTACAAAGGCACGGCAGTAACGCTGCTCGTTGATAAACCCCTCGTCTTGCAGCCTTTCTATTATCTTTTGCTGCTCATAGGGTGCCACACCCCACGCGGTGAGTTTCTTGCTCACTTCGCTCGTGCATCGCTCGCACAGTGTGCAGTATGCTGCGGCTTTGTTTAGTGCTTCGGCAGTGGAGAGGGGTTTCATAGGGTGTTTTACTTTTTCACAGCCTTAACCATTCTGTCATTCTCGGCAAAATCTTTGCGCAAGGTAATGTCGTGGTAGCCCATTGCTTGCAGCATGGCAACGGTTTCTGCTCCATGCTCGCGGTTAATCTCAAAAAAGAGCTTGCCGCCTGCGGGGAGCATGGTGAGTGCCTTTTGGGCTATGGTGCGATAGAAGAGTAGGGGCGTGTCGTTTGGCACAAAGAGTGCCAAATGGGGCTCCCACAAGAGCACATTGTTCTCCATTGCCTCTTTTTCGCTCTCTTTTATGTATGGCGGGTTGCTCACAATTATGTCGAACCTGTCGGTGGCAGTGGGGGTATATGCGAGTATGTCGCGTTGCTCAAATAGCACGTTGCAACCATTGGCACGGCTGTTCTCTTGTGCAATTTCCAATGCTGTGGGCGATATGTCCCAAGCTGTTACATGCGTGTGTGGCAACTGCTTGGCAAGGCTCACTGCTATACAACCGCTGCCTGTGCCAATGTCGAGCAGCCTTTTTGCCGTGCCACACTCTGTTTTTATCCATTGAATAAGCTCGCTTGTCTCGGGGCGGGGAATAAGCACGGCGGGTGTTACTTTGAACCGCAGGTCGCAAAAGTCGCTGTAGCCCAGAATGTATTGAATGGGCTCCTCTTTTTGCAGCCTTGCAAGTGCATCGGCGAGTTTCTCCTCATCTGTGGGTGTGAGTGTTACCTCGTCTTTCAGGTAGTATGTGCTTTGCGAAAAACCAAGCAGCTCGGTTGCAATGATGCGTGCAAAAGCACTCACCTCGCCTTGCGGGTAGTGGGGTGCCAATGCATCGTTGATTCTTTTTACGAGCTGCTTCATGCTTGTGCTTATCCTTTGAGTGCTGCCAACAGATTATCCCAATCGGCGGCTATTGCCTCGACCGATGGAAAAACCATATTGGCTCCTGCGTTGTAAAGTACATCGGGGTTAAGCGGGCCTGTGTTGGCGGCTATGGTAAGCAGCCCTGCTGCCACGCCTGCCGTTACACCAAGCGGTGCATTCTCTATCACTATTGCTTCATTGGGTGCAAAGCCTCCTTTTTCGAGCGCCAGCAGATAGGGGTCGGGGTAGGGCTTTCCACGTTTCACATTGAAGCTGGTTACAATGTGATTCTCATTGAACAGCGCGGAGAAATTCTCTTGTATGCGGCCAAGCAGTGTGGGGGTGCCCGAGCCTGTTACAATCATGGGGGTGAGCCCGCTATCCTTTACCTTTTTCACAAGTTCCAATGCTCCACGCATGCGCGGTGTGGTGGGGTAGGTGTCGAAGATTTCGCACTTTGCTTTGCACAGAGTATCTATGAGCTCTTGTGTGGCGGGCTTGCCAAATTGTGCAAGGCTGGCGGTGTTTATGGTGTCGGCACCTGTGCGCCCCTCGTTCATATATACATCCTCCTCACTGAACTTGAAACCAGCATCGGTCATCACCTTGGACCATGCTCGTGCGTGAAAGGGCATGGAGTCGAACAGCACTCCGTCCATGTCGAACAATACAGCACGCAACTGCAAGGCTTTGTGGCCTTGCAGTTGCACGTATCGGTCTATAATCTCTCTGTAATTCATTATAGTCTTGCGCGGATAGCCTTGCTCTCGGCCTCGTAACCGGGCTTGTCGAGCAGAGCAAACATATTCTTCTTGTATGCCTCCACACCGGGTTGGTTGAAGGGGTTTACTCCAAGTACGTAGCCGCTTATACCGCAACCAATCTCGAAGAAATAGATAAGCTGGCCTATGTAGTACTCATTGAGTGCGGGGATTGATATGCGCATGTTGGGCACGCCACCATCCACGTGTGCAAGCTGTGTTCCAAGCTCGGCCATCTTGTTTACCTCATCTACATGTTTGCCTGCGAGGAAGTTTAGACCATCAAGGTTGGCCTCGTCGGTGGGAACTATGAGTGAACTGTTGGGCTTTTCAATTGAGAGCACTGTCTCAAAGATAGTGCGTTCGCCCTCTTGAATCCATTGTCCCATTGAGTGAAGGTCGGTTGTGAAATCTACCGATGCGGGGAAGATTCCCTTGTTCTCTTTGCCCTCGCTCTCGCCGTAGAGCTGTTTCCACCACTCCGATGTGAAGTGCAGCTTGGGCTGGTAGTTTACAAGAATCTCAATCTTTTTGCCGCTTGCGTAGAGTGCATTGCGTGTGGCAGCATACATTGCAGCGATATTCTCCTCAAAAGGTACAGTGGGAGCGCAACCCTTTTCCATATCCTGTGCGCCCTTTACAAGTGCCTCGATGTCAAAGCCGGCAACTGCAATGGGGAGCAAACCCACGGGTGTGAGTACCGAAAAACGGCCACCCACGTTGTCGGGGATGATAAAGCTCTTGTAACCCTCTTTGTCGGCAGTGATACGTGCCGCACCCTTCACCGCGTCGGTGATAGCCACGATAACCTTGCTTGCAGTCTCTTTGCCACGCTGGTCCTCGCATTGTTTCTTCAAGAGGCGGAAGGCAAGGGCTGTCTCGGTGGTTGTTCCCGATTTTGAGATGTTGATGACACCGAATTTCTTGTCGGCAAGGAATGCGGTGAGCTCGCTCAAATAGTCCTCGCTGATGTTGTGGCCTGCGAATACAACGCGGGGATTGCCGTTGGCGGGCATCATGGCTGCAAAATTGTTGCTCAAAGCCTCGATAACGGCGCGTGCTCCCAAGTAGCTGCCGCCGATACCGGCTACAACAACAACGTCGCAGTTGGCGCGCAGTGTGGCTGCTGTTGCATTAATCTCGTCGATGAACTCTTTTGTTATTGACGAAGGCAAGTGCAACCAACCCAAAAAGTCATTACCGGGGAGTGTGCCCTCCTCCAATGCTTGCTGGGCTCTCTTTACCTGAGGCTCCAATGCCATAATCTGCTCTTTTGATACAAAGCCCAAAACTTTGTCTATGTTCAGTTTAATGTTCTCCATAATTGTATGTTATTTATTTGGTTTCTTTTAATTTCTTATTTGAAAGCGTCGGTTAGCAGCTTAATCTCTATTACGGGCGAAATTCCCTCGTACAGAATATTATAAACGGCATCAATGATGGGAGTGTTCACGCGATAGTGCTCGTTAATCTCCTTTATACATTTTGCACCGTAGTAACCCTCGGCAATCATCTCCATCTCTATCTGTGCGCTCTTTACAGAGTAGCCCTTGCCTATCATGGTGCCAAACACGCGGTTGCGGCTGAAGTTTGAGTAGCCGGTAACCAGCAGGTCGCCCAGATAAACAGAGTCCATGATTGTGCGCTCAATGGGGTGTATCACGTTTATAAAGCGATTCATCTCGATAACCGCGTTCGACATGAGCACGGCCTGGAAGTTATCGCCATACTTCAATCCGCTGCATATACCCGCTGCTATGGCATAGATGTTTTTCAATACCGAGCCATACTCAATACCCACCACATCGTCGCTCACCGATGTTTTTATGAAGCTGTTGGCGAGTTTCTGTGCAAACTGCTTTGCGTGGTCGATGCTTGAGCAGCCAACGGTGAGGTACGAGAGGCGTTCGAGTGCCACCTCCTCGGCATGGCAGGGGCCTGCAATGGCTGCAATATTCTCATAAGGTACATTGTATGCCTTGTGGAAATATTCCGATATTATAAGGTTCTCGTCGGGGACAATACCTTTGATGGCATTTACAATGAACTTATCAGTGAGGTCTGTTTTCAGTTTCTTCAGATGGTTCTTCAAGTAGGGCGACGGGGTAACGAATACCAATATATCCGACTCCTTTACTATCTTGTTTATGTCCGATGAGAAATTTATTCTGTTTGTGTCGAACATAACCGATGAAAGGTATGCCGGGTTGTGCCCAAGTCGCTTGAAATCCTCAATGCGGTCGTCGCGTCTTATGTACCAGTTTATGCTCTCTACATTGCTCAGCAATACTTTGGCAATGGCTGTTGCCCAGCTGCCGCCTCCCATAATTGCTACTGTGGAATTGGTAAGGTCCATAATTTATAATCGTTAAGTGTTCCTTATTATAAATATATAGCCTTCCATGCGGTGCGCGCACCGCATGGAAGGTGTATTCTCATAGTTAAGCGAGCTTGCTTATCCACTCTGCTACCTCGTTTACGGAGGGGGTAGTGTAGTTTAGTTTGAACTTTTTGTTTATTCCGCCAATCTCCTGCTGTATTTTCTGCGGGTTGCCGTCTTTGAGGTCGTTCACAAGGTTGTAGCCTGCTTTGTGGAGCACAGGCACCCACTCCTCGGGCACGCCGATAGCTGCAAAGGCTGCCACAGGGTCTTTGGGCACCTTCTTTTCGGGGCGCATCTGTGGGAAGAACAGAACCTCTTGAATGGTCGTCTGGCCTGTCATGAGCATTGCAAGGCGGTCCATGCCGATACCCATACCCGATGTGGGGGGCATGCCATACTCAAGCGCGCGTACAAAGTCTTTGTCGATGAACATAGCCTCGTCGTCGCCCTTTTCGCTCAAGCGCAACTGCTCCTGGAAACGCTCGGCCTGGTCTATTGGGTCGTTGAGCTCGCTGTATGCGTTGCACAGCTCCTTGCCGTTTACCATGAGCTCGAAACGCTCGGTGAGGTCGGGGTTGCTGCGGTGGCGTTTGCAAAGGGGCGACATTTCGATGGGGTAGTCGGTGATGAATGTGGGCTGTATGTAGTTGCCCTCGCAGAATTCGCCGAAAATCTCATCTATCAGCTTGCCCTTGCCCATGGTTTCATCCACCTCCATCTTGAGTTCCTTGCAGATAGCGAAAATCTCCTCCTCGCTCTTGCCGTTGAGGTCGTATCCGGTGAACTCCTTTATAGAGTCGAGCATGGTTACACGGCGGAAGGGGGCTTTGAAGCTGATTACATTGTCGCCCACCTTAACGTCGGTTGTGCCGTTTACATCCATGGCAATCTTCTCCAGCATATTCTCGGTGAAGGTCATCATCCAATTGTAGTCCTTGTAGGCTACATAAATTTCCATGCAGGTAAACTCGGGGTTGTGTGTGCGGTCCATACCTTCGTTGCGGAAGTTCTTCGAGAACTCATAAACACCCTCAAAGCCACCTACGATAAGGCGTTTCAAGTACAATTCGTTTGCTATGCGCAGATAGAGGGGAATGTCCAATGCGTTGTGGTGTGTGATGAAGGGGCGTGCGGCAGCTCCACCGGGGATTGACTGCAACACGGGTGTCTCCACCTCCATGTAGCCCTTTGTGTTGAAATACTCGCGCATAGATGTATATATCTTGTTGCGCTTGATGAATATCTCTTTTACATCGTCGTTCACTATAAGGTCCACATAACGCTGGCGATAACGCAGTTCGGGGTCCTCGAACTTATCGTATGCAACACCATCCTTGTATTTTACGATGGGAAGGGGGCGTATGCTCTTTGAAAGTATTGTGAGCTCTTTTGCATGCACGGTAATCTCGCCTGTCTGTGTGCGGAATACGAATCCTTTGATACCTACAAAGTCGCCAATATCCAAAAGGCGTTTGAAGAGGGTGTTGTAGCCGTCTTTGTTCTCACCGGGGCATATGTCGTCGCGAGTGATATATACCTGTATGCGACCTTTTGAGTCTTGCAATTCAATGAACGATGCCTTGCCCATGACACGGCGGCTCATCATGCGGCCTGCAATGCATACCTCGCGGGGCTCTTCCTCGTCTTTGAACTCGTTTAATATATCTACCGAGAATGCGTTTGTGGGATACTCGGCTGCGGGGTAGGGCTCGATGCCCATGTTGCGCAGTTCGGCCAACGATTCGCGGCGTACTATCTCTTGTTCGCTTAATTCCAGAATGTTCATCTTGTGTATTGTATTAAATTAGTTTCTCAAAATAGTTTATAGTCTTTTTCAAGCCCTCTTCAAGCTTAATGTTGGGTTGCCAGCCACCGAGTTCCTTGTTGGCAATGGTAATATCCGGCTTGCGCTGGCGAGGGTCGTCCTGCGGCAGGGGCTTGAATATTATCTTGGAACTCGAATTGGTTAGTTCTATAACCTTCTCGGCAAGCTCAAGCATTGTGAACTCACCGGGGTTGCCTATGTTCACCGGGCCCAAAAACTCGTCGCGTGTATCCATCATGCGGACCATGCCTTCCACAAGGTCATCGACATATTGGAAACTGCGTGTCTGCTTGCCGTCGCCATATATTGTAATATCCTCGCCACGCAGTGCCTGAACAATGAAATTCGATACAACTCGCCCATCGTTCATGCTCATGCGGGGGCCGTAGGTGTTAAAGATACGAATAATTTTGATACGAAGGTTATTTTGTCTGTGATAATCCATAAAAAGAGTCTCGGCACAGCGTTTACCCTCGTCGTAGCACGAACGTATGCCTATGGGGTTTACATTTCCCCAATAGCTCTCCACCTGCGGGTGAATATTGGGGTCGCCATAAACCTCACTTGTGGATGCTTGCAATATTTTTGCGCCCACGCGCTTGGCAAGTCCCAGCATGTTCATGGAACCTATTACACAGGTCTGTATGGTCTTTACAGGGTCGTGCTGGTAGTGTATGGGCGATGCGGGGCAGGCAAGGTTGTAAATCTCGTCAACCTCGGCAGTGTAGGGCTGGGTGATGTCGTGCCTCACAAGCTCAAAGTGGTCGTTGCTTATGAGGTGGCGTATGTTGTCCTTGCTGCCGGTAAAATAGTTGTCGAGGCAGATTACATCGTTGCCATCTTTGAGCAGTCGTTCGCATAGATGGGAACCGATGAATCCGGCACCGCCTGTTACAAGTATTCTTTTCATCTTTTCGTGGTTATTCAAAATCAAAATTGTTGGAGCCTATCATCACGCCATCGGCAAAGAGGAACAGGCGGTATGTGCCGGGTTGCAGGTACTCCTCGATATCCCAATACATTGTAACGGGCAATTCCTCGCCTGTGTACTCTACATATTTTCTTATAGAGTAGCCTATTTCGCGATTCTCGTATGTGAATGTGTTGCTCATATCCTTTGTGAGAACCTCCTGGCTGGGCTGTACTATGCGGGCATAGATGGTTTTGTTGCCTGTTGTTGCTGTTATGTTCTTTGTTATGGTAAATGATATTTCGAGCTGTTTCGCCTTTTTGAGCTTATTGGTAGCCTTGCCGCTTTTTCGGGTAGGTACCATTTTTATGCCCATGGCATCGAGCTGCGAGGCAAGGGTTACAATCTCGGTAAGTTCCTCTTTTTCGGTCGATAGCTCGTCAATCTGTTTCGATGCTTTGCGGAACTTCTCATTTACAATTCTGTTCTCTTTTTTCAGATTCTCGTTGATTGCGTTTAGAGAGTCTATCTGCAATACATAGCTGCGCAATACGGCACGCACGGTTTTCAGCTCTTTCTTCAAACGGGTAATCTCGGCTGCATCGTCGGCCTTTGTCTGCTTTAGCTCCTCGAGCAATTGCTGGGTGCGCAACTTCTCCTCGTCGAGCTTTCTTTGCAACGAGTCGTTTGTGATGCGTATCTTCAATTCGTCGTACTGTGTAGCGAATGTAGAATATTCGCTTTCAAGTTCCTCTTTTTCAATGGCAAAGAGCTCTTTCATCTCACTGTTCTGCTGCTTGCTCTGCGCTAGTAATATACCCAAGGTTATTACTGCAACGAGGAATACACCTGCTATTGCATATAGAACAATTTTCTGTTGCTTGTTATCCATGTTGTCTGTTATTTGGATAGTTTCTGAATACTCTCTTTAAGCATTGCAATCTTCTCTGTGGCATCGGCCTGTTTCTTGCGCTCTATTGCAATGATTTTCTCGGGTGCTTTGCTCACAAAGTTGGGGTTGTTGAGCTTGGCTTCAACGCTCTTGAGGAATTTTTCGTGGTAGGCGAGTTCCTCTTGCATCTTGGCAATCTCGGCATCCTTGTCTATGAGTGAGCCCATGGGCACGGCAAATTCTGTGGTGCCCACGCGGAACGATTGCGCAGTGTCGTCGGGGGTGCTCACACTCTCTATCGAAGTGAGGTTACCCATCTTGGTGAGAACACTCTCCAAGCCTGCAACGGGCGATGTGCCCATGATTTGCAGTGTAAGGGGCTCGCGGGGCGACAGATTCTTCTGCTGGCGTATTGCACGCACGTTGCCTACAACCTCTTTAAGCGCAGCAATGCTTGCAAGGAACTCCTCGTCGCAGGGGCGGCATAGCTCTTTCACGCTCTGTGTCATGAGGCTCTCGCCATCTTTGCGCTCGTAGATAGACTGCCACAGTTCCTCAGTGATGAAGGGCATGAAGGGGTGCAACAGGCGCAACAGATTGTCGAAGAAACGGAGTGTGGCCTCGTATGTGGCAGCGTCGATGGGTGAGCCGTATGCAGGCTTAATCATCTCGAGATACCATGCCGAGAACTCGTCCCAGAACAGTGTATATACGTTCATCAACGCCTCGTTGATGCGGTATTTGCCAAATTGGTCGTCGAGCAGGGTGGCTGCCTTTGCCAGCGTCTCGTCAAAGTAACGTATCGCAAGTTTTGAACTTTCGGGCTGCTCGATATCGTTGCTCACATTCCATCCCTTTACAAGGCGGAAGGCGTTCCATATCTTGTTGCAGAAGTTACGGCCTTGCTCGCAGAGGCTCTCGTCAAAGAGAATGTCGTTGCCGGCAGGGGCTGAAAGCATAATACCCATGCGCACACCATCGGCACCATATTTCTCAATGAGGTCGAGCGGGTTGGGCGAGTTGCCGAGCTGCTTGCTCATCTTGCGCCCCAGCTTGTCGCGCACGATACCTGTGAAATATACGTTGCGGAAGGGCATATCTCCCTTATACTCGTAGCCGGCCATAATCATGCGGGCTACCCAGAAGAAGATAATATCGGGGCCGGTAACAAGGTCGTTGGTGGGGTAGTAGTAGCTAATCTCCTTGTTGCCCGGGTCCAAAATGCCGTTGAACAGAGAGATGGGCCACAGCCACGAACTGAACCATGTGTCAAGAGCATCCTCGTCGTGACGGAGCTCCTCGGCTGTGATGTTCTCGTAACCGGGAACGGCCTTTGCAAGCTCCACTGCCTGCTCCAAGCTCTCGGCTACCACGAATTTCTCTCCCTCATCCTCGGCTGTGGGCAAGAAGTATGCGGGTATGCGGTGTCCCCACCACAGCTGGCGGCTGATGCACCAATCTTGTATGTTAGATAGCCAATTGTTGTATGTGGTTTTGTATTTTGTGGGGTAGAATTTAAGCTCGTCGTTCATTACAGGCGGCAGAGCAATGTCGGCAAAGTGCTGCATATTGAGGAACCACTGCATGCAGAGGCGGGGCTCAACGGCGGTGTCGGTATTGCGCTCCGAATATCCCACCTTGTTGTCATAATCCTCAACCTTTTCCAGCAGGCCTGCCTTCTCCAAGTCGATGACAATCTGCTTGCGCACATCCATGCGGTCCATGCCCACATAGAGGCCTGCAGCCTCGCTCAATGTGCCGTCGGCGTTAAATATGTCTATGGTTTCGAGGTTGTGTGTCTTGCCCAGCATATAGTCGTTGGTGTCGTGTGCGGGGGTTACTTTCAAACAACCGGTACCAAACTCAATCTCCACGTAACGGTCCTCAATCACGGGGATAACTCGGCCTACAAGGGGTACAATTACCTGCTTGCCCTTTAACCAACTGTTCTTGGGGTCCTTGGGGTTTATGCACATTGCGGTGTCGCCCATGATAGTCTCGGGGCGGGTGGTTGCCACCACTGCGTAACGGCGACCGTTGGCATCGCGGTGCAGAATCTGGTGTTTTACCGTTGCATCAAAGGCATCGGTGGGTGCAAGTGTTACTGCACCGGCCTCTTCGCCATCTGTACTGCCTGCGGGCTCATCCACGTAGTATCTCAGGTAGTATAGTTTGCTCTTCTCTTCTTTGTAGATAACCTCCTCGTTGCTGAGCGCGGTTTGTGCTTTGGGGTCCCAATTCACCATGCGAAGGCCGCGGTATATGAGCCCTTTGTTGTAGAGGTCGCAAAATACCTTTATAACGCTCTTGCTGCGAATCTCGTCCATTGTGAACGATGTGCGGTCCCAATCGCACGATGCACCCAGCTTGCGCAACTGCTGCAAGATGATGCCGCCGTGCTCCTCTTTCCACTCCCATGCGTGTTTCAGGAACTCCTCGCGTGTGAGGTCGCTCTTCTTTATACCTTGCTCGGCAAGTTTCTTTACCACCTTGGCCTCTGTTGCAATGGATGCGTGGTCGGTGCCGGGTACCCAGCAGGCATTCTTGCCAAGCATGCGTGCGCGGCGCACCAAGATATCCTGAATGGTGTTGTTGAGCATGTGCCCCATGTGCAACACACCTGTTACATTGGGTGGGGGAATTACTATTGTGTAGGGTTCTCTCTCATCGGGTTCCGAGTGAAACAGGTTGTTCTTCAGCCAATAGGCATACCATTTCTCTTCAACCTCGGCGGGAATGTAAGTGCTTGCTAAGCTCATAGTATTTTTGATTATAATTGTTCTGTTAAAAAATTAATTAACTGCAAAGTTAATTCTTATTATTAAAATAATTACTTTTGCGGCACAAAAAAATACAAATTATGCATAGTAGAAGTGAAATATTGGCCTCATTTGAGCGCTTTTTGGATGTTCTCGACGAGTTACGCGAAAAATGTCCGTGGGACAGAAAGCAGACAAACGAAAGCCTGCGCCCCAATACCATTGAGGAGGTGTATGAATTGTCCGATGCTCTTGTGGCCGACGATACTCAAAATATATGTAAGGAGTTGGGCGATGTGTTGTTGCACGTTGCTTTTTATGCAAAGATTGCACAGGAACGTGAGCAATTCGATATGAAGGATGTGTGCGACCGCCTGTGCGAGAAACTAATCTACCGCCATCCCCATGTGTTTGGCACCGCAAAGGCCGAAACGGCAGGCGAGGTGTGCAAGAATTGGGAACAACTGAAACGCACTGAAAAAGATGGGAACAAGCGAATATTGAGCGGTGTGCCCACATCCATGCCATCGCTCATAAAGGCCTATCGCATGCAGGAAAAGGCTGCCAACGTGGGGTTAGATTGGGAAAAGAAAGAGGATGTGTGGGCCAAGGTACAGGAGGAACTTGCCGAGCTGCAAACCGAAATGGAGAAGGGCGACAAGGAGAATATGCAAAAGGAGTTTGGCGATTTCGTCTTCAGCCTTGTGAATGCCGCCCGCCTCTACGACATAAACCCCGACACCGCGCTTGAACTCACAAACAATAAATTCCGCCGTCGTTTCAATTACGTGGAAGATAGCTCCATTGCCATGAATAAAAATCTCTCAGATATGACTCTTGCCGAGATGGATGCGCTATGGAACGAAGCAAAGGCGAAGGAATAGCATTTTAACTATTGTGGTTTTAGCGAACTTATAATATGAGGAATCTCAAACGAGATTCCTCATTATGATATTATGGCAGTATATCGGCATTCTCTCTTTGCAAGCTGTCCAGCCTTTCAAGGAACTCTTTCCGGTAATTGGCAAAGGGGTTCAATATCGACTTAAAACAGTTATAGGTCCATTCGTCTTTATGCATGCTTTTTACAGCCTCGCGTAATAACTCTTTATACTTTGTGCAATATGAAATATATGATGGGTATTTTTGCAGATTGGTGCTGTCGTTCACAAACTCTGTAACAGCCCTGTAATGCGTGTTTAACCTCTCTTTGAACTGCTCAAATTCATCTTGTGTGGCAATTCTTTCATGCGAAGGCATGGATTCTACCTGTTTCTTCGTCTTCTGTTGGTGGAGCATACCCGGCAGTAGCAAGGCTGTGATTAGTATGGCTAATATAAATGCAGCAGCTATAAAATATTTTCCTCTCCTCTTGGGCAGGGCTGCAATAACATCTTCAACCGTTTTATATCGTAACTCTTTTTCTCTTGCCGTGCAACGCGCTATTACCTTATTATATATATGTCTGTTGGGTAATAGCTCAATAATGCGCCCCACAGCGTAAATGTCGCTACGCTCATCAATCCCTGTGCCGTTCAACTGTTCCGGTGCAGCAAACGGCTCGGTGTGGCCGGTGGTATCGCTAAAACAATCGGTGCGGCAAAATCCCAAATCCACTAATTTTACATCATTGTTTATGCGGGTAAGAAGAATGTTGTCGGGCTTTATGTCCAAATGCACAACCTGGTTGCCGTGAAGGTATTGAATTGCCGATAATAATTGTCTTATGAATTTGTTGCAGTTCTCTTGCTTCTTAAAATATTGCGGGTTGTTTCTCAGTCTTTCGGAGAGTGTCTCCCCATCGACATATTCAATGTGTAAGCTATCGTCTTTCAGTGCAATATAACGTGCAAGATTGGGGTGCTCCAAACGGAAACCTGCCTCAAATTCCTTGCGCAAAGCCTCCTTGTATAGTGAACTATCGACAAACTCGGGCTTTAACCTTTTTATAAATATCAGTTTGCCGTGTATCTTTGCACGATATGTATTGCAGGTACTCCCCGCAGTGTGTAACTCCTCTATTATATCACAACCTTCCATTGCCGGCGTGTTGATAAACGATTTGTTGTCGAATTTGGAAACTTCCATATATTCAGTTCTTTTCTATTATTTTTATGGCCGACAACCCCGAAACAATGCCGGCTGTATATTGCCCCAAATGATTGCCATTGGATTGCACATTGTCAACGAACAAAGGGTGGTGGAGTACAAAGTTCTTTATTTCTCCGGTTGCCCCTTGTGGCATCTTGCTATTTATACTTTCTATTACTTTGTATCTGTTGTGTTCCATTTTTTCAAAAGTGATTTTTCTGTCGGGCATGTAGTGCACCTCCACCAATGAGCCCTGGGAAATGGTTGCAGAGCGTAACTCATAGATATGTTTGTCGAAAGTGGAATTGCCATTGTCGGCAATTCTTGAATACTCCTCCCAACTTTTATAACCCAAATAATGTGCTATGGCATCGAGGGTGGTTGTGTGCGGTTGTCGTTCGTCGTTGGTAAAACCCACAAGGCGTTTAAGTGTGGTGGCGCCAATATGCACTTTTGTCTTGCTCTCAATATCGAGCGAGAGAAAGTTGCAATCGGCCGGGATGCGTATTTCGTGCCCGCATGCTTCTTCTAAAAGTTCTATTGTGTGTGGTGATAGTTTCATGCTTTGTAAATAGTGTGTCTCAAGGTTGCCTCAAAAATACTTAATATTTGTTGAAGAGGAAAGAACTTTCTTTTGTAATTTTTCCGGAATGGAAGAAATGGACGATGACGGTGGCGATATAATAAAAGAAGAACCGCTATCTTAGCAACCGATAAAAAAACAGCTCACAAATGAGAATGTTAATAAAAAGTTTTCATATCTTTGTAACGTTGCTATAGCAACAGACATTTTAGAGGAAGCGTTTTAGCTTTATTCCAAAAATGGTGAACTTCGACAACTCACAGTACGATTGGAATGAAAGTAAATAACGTTCTCCCATTGGTGCGTTATATGTGTTCTGCATATATATCCAATGGTGTGAGCTGTTTTTCTTTTATCTTTCGTACAGGCAGTCGAAGGCCTACCATTTGAGATAAAATTAATCAGGCTCACACTTTCTTTTTTATGTCCTTCAATTTCTAATTATTGTTTTGTGCACTGCAGAGCCGGCGGTGTGGGGGGGAAATCACTATGGTTGTTCTAAATGTTAGCAATGGGAAAATTGCTAATGGTTTTGAAGAGTTTTGTGAAAAAGTATCGAATGATGTATATATGATGTCGATGATAACAGCTTTGGCAAGGGTAAGTAAGAATTATATAACAAATGATACATCATACCAGCTTGAACGTACTTATGTCTGCGAGTTTTATCATCAGTGGAGTATGTTATTGAATGAAAAAGACTGCAATCCTAATAATTTATGCTTAAATGCTGAACCTTGTAAGCATATATCGCAAAAAGCAGAATGGAAATATCCAGATTTGATTCTGCATCATTCACAGGTAGACAATGGTGATAATAGAATTGCTTGCGAAGTTAAAAGAAAAGGTTGGAAGAAATCTTGTTTAAATAAGGACATGTGCAGTTTAAACCTTATGCTTACAGGCGCATCGGAAGATGGCAAGTTAACCAGTAACTTTCAATGGGGAGTTTTTATACAAATAGGAGGTTCTGTTGACAAGATTGAGGATTATGTGAAACATCAACATTTTAATGATAACATTTTATGTATAGTAGTAAATGATGATGTAACCCAGTTAACAATAGGGAGTGTTGAAGAACTTAAAAAGGTTGAAAATAAATAAATTTATAAATTATGAAAACATTAAAAGTTGTATCGTTTGCAAAAATATATCCATATGCAAATGAAAAGATAAATCTTGTAGTATTGTATTTATGTGCCTTAATTTCTTTACTGATGGGGCTTGCGGGAATATGTTTGCCATTTTATAGTGAGTTAAATGTAGCAGAAAGTATTCAACTTGTAATGGGTGGTTTATTCTTTTTAAGTTTTGCTACTTTGTTTCTTTATTTTTGTATCAAAGGAGATTCCGATTATGTGCCTGGTAAAAGTTTTAGATGGTCAAGAATAACAAGAGATGGACAAATGAAATTGTCTATTTGGAGTGTGGTTTTAATGGGACTACTTTCTATATATCTTTTTATCTGTGGTAGATGGGGCGGCTTAGCCCAATCTCTTGGTGCGTTGGTTCTTATTTACTATTTCATAAATTCACTGAAAATTCATGAAGATGTAGATTATGTGACAAATCAAGCTATGGAAGAAATGCTTGGTGTAGATATTGATGAAAAAGTTTGTGCAAGTTATCAGAACTTTGATAATACAAGAAAAAAACAAAGGAAAGGAGATAATCTTTTTGTGGTAACTAACCGGAAAGTTTTTTATGCCACATACAATGGAACTTCGTGGATGATACTGAAACGGCAATTACAAGAACTTAAAAAAATTGGGTGGGTTGGTTCTGCACATTCTGCAGGTAAAAGTAAGTTATATTTAGAATTTATAGATAATTCTTCTGTTTGTATAAGAATGGATATGATGGAAAAACTTACTTCCAATCCTAGTTTGTTCTTCAAACAATTCCTTAATGTGCTTGATGCTTATGTCTCAGGTTATGATCTTGTAAAAAATAATTCCAGACGCAGAGTTTCTGTTACTCCCATAACGAATAATACGGCTAAAACAGAGGAGATGAATACATATACTCAAACAGCAAATAATGCAAGGAAAGTGAATTTAGAGCTTAGCGAGAGTGTTATTGCTCAGATAAAGACCGGTGATGAAATAACCGGTGGTAGAAAAATTGAATTATAATATTATGTCACATTGTACGAAATTTGATTTTACATACTCTGACGAGGGTGCAATAGTAAAGGCTTTTGATAAATTGGGTATTAAATGCTCAACCGAAATGGTTTGTGAGTTTAATTCAAATGCTTCAAAAATGTTGTTGGGCAATTTGGGGTATTTGGGTAATAAACAGTTTAGAGCTATTACAGGCTCCTTGAATGGATATAATATTTTCCTATGTAAAGTGTCCGAGGATAAATATGATTTTTTTATTGAACGGCATCGTAATTTCGATAGCGAAAGTCCCGAAGTGAAAGAACTTGCCAAACGATTTAAACGTGCTTATGTAGAGGTTGCTGTTGATGGTGTCGTAAAAAAACTTGATAAAGCTAATATGCCTTCCGAAGTCGTTGCCGAAGAGGACAAGTTTGTGATAAACTTTGGTCCAACTTTAGAATACTCTTTATCTATTATATATAACGAAAATTCTATAACAGAAGAGGTCTCTGGGATTAAAGGTGAGTTTTGCACAAGGTTGACAGAAGATATTGAAAATATCCTTTCACATCCAACTGCAGAGCTATCCACAGAATGGAAACAAGAATATAATATGATGATAGAGGACCAAAACATACAAGTTTTAAGTTTGTCGTTTTGAGATGATGATTCCAATTCACAACATTAGTTGTTCAACAGTAAACGGACCGGGAAATAGGATGGTTATATGGGTTCAAGGTTGCCCTTTGCGTTGTGTTGGATGTTTTAATCCTCAAACACATTCATTCGTAACAAGAACTGAAATGTGTGTTATTGATTTGGTCAAACAGATAAACTCAAACAATGCAATTGAAGGTATAACTATTTCCGGTGGTGAGCCTTTACTATATCCGCAAGCTTTAATTGAATTGCTAAACAATATTGATAAAAATCTTACTAAAATCCTATACTCTGGATATACAATAGAGGAAATTATAGCTGACGAATTAAAAAGCAAAGTGTTGAAGTTTGTGGACCTTGCCATTGTTGGCAGGTACAATAAAAACCTGAAACATCCATATTTAGGGAAAAGGTTTTTGAATATTACAGGAAAAATAGATTTAAATAGTTTTCTTCCAAAAATTCAGGTAGAATATTTTATAGACAATGACAAAGTTACAAAAACAGGTATTTTTAAGGAATGAATATTATGGAATATAGAAAAAGTATTGCAGATTATATTAAGGCAAGATATGCCATATTGGTAATTGAATCATTCGAAGAAGAAAGAGTTCTTAATGAACTTATGATTATTTCAAAAGAATTAAACCATAATCTCTATTTATGGAATTCCACGCAAGGGGTAATGTATAATGGTAATGTTATCGGTGAAAAGACTTTTGATTTGAAAGTTGCTTTAGATTTTTGTGAAACAAAAGCACAGGAAGGAAATAGTAAAAACATTTTTGTTTTTTGTGATGCGCATAATTATCTTACTAATTCCTCAAATCCAATTTATCGTCGCCGGTTGAAGGATTTTGCTTTTAATATTCGAAATAAAGGATATAGAAGTAATTGTGTTATCATATCCCCAAATTTTGAAATAAATAATGATTTACAAAAAGAAATTACATTGGTTGATTTTCCTTTACCTAATAGAACAGAGGTAAAAAGAATTATTAGTAGTTTTGTTGATTCTTGGCGAAATGTATCTAATGTAAAAGTTGATGTAGACGAAAACCTGTTAGAAAAATTTGTAGATGCAGCAATCGGCTTGACAACATTGGAAATAGAAAACTGCCTGGCAAAAGCTTTAGTTTCTGACCATTGCTTAGATAAAAATGATTTAAAAGATTTACTTGAAGAAAAGAAACAAATAGTGCGCAAAACGGGAATCCTTGAATTTGTAGATTCAAATTTAGACTTGAGCTCAGTAGGAGGATTAAACACTTTAAAAAAATGGTTGGAATTGCGAAGTCATTGTTTTCGCCCCGAAGCCAAAAAGTTTGGCGTGCGTGCTCCTAAAGGATTGTTGTTAACGGGTGTGCCTGGTTGTGGTAAATCTTTAACTGCCAAGTGTGTAGCTTCTGCATGGAATATGCCGCTATTGCGTTTGGATATGGGGAAAATATTCCAAGGGATTGTGGGATCTTCTGAATCCAATATGCGGTTAGCTCTAAAAACTGCAGAAGCGATATCACCAAGCATATTATGGATTGATGAAATAGAGAAAGGGCTTTCTGGTGCCGGTGGAAATGGAGGCGATGGAGGAACTTCGACGCGTGTGTTTGGAACACTGCTTACTTGGATGCAAGAAAAAACTTCCCCTGTATTTGTATTTGCAACAGCAAATAATATTAATGGACTTCCACCAGAATTATTGAGAAAAGGTCGTTTTGATGAAATTTTCTTTGTTGACTTTCCTTCCTTTGAAGAGAGAAAGAAAATATTAGAGATTCATATCAGTAAATTAAAGCGGAATCTGGATAATTTTGATTTAAACAAATTGGCAAAGTTAAGCGGAGAGGATAAATTCGGTAAAGATGTAGTTCTTGCAGGTGCAGAATTGGAGGCTTGGGTTAGTGATTCTCTAATTGAAGCATTTTCAAGAAAAATTAATGGGAGCTCCGAAGCTGATTTGCAGATGGGAGATTTTGAAACAACGATCAATCGTCTTGTTCCAATGGGGCAAATGAGAAAGGATGAGTTTATAAAACTTCGTCAATGGGCAAACCAAAATGCTGTTAGTGCTTCTGTTGATAGTGCATCTCATCCTACAGGAAACGAATCTTTTTTAGGGGGTAGAAGAATTGATTTTTAGCGCATTTACCCAATATGTATATCTCAATGATATATAGTGTGAAATAATATTGAAAAAACATATATTGAAAAGAATTTATTATTAATAAAAAGCAATTATGAAAACAATTAGTAAATTTTTAGCAATGTTTTTGTTTGCAGTTTTTGCATTCAGTTTGGTATCTTGTAGTAGTGATGATGAGAATGGTAGCACTGCCGGTGCGTTGATTGTAAATGGAGAAGCATGTGAGGTTGAAGGTTTTGTTTCGCCCTCTTCAAGAGGAATATATCTGGAAATGTATCTTGCTTATTATGCTGATCTAACATTGATTCTCCCACATACCAATATTGCAGAACTGAATATTGGTGATAAACTTGGTGCAAATGAATTTTATGTGAGCGCATATTCTGATTATACAGCTGTGGGTGGAAGTCTTCTTATAATAGATAAGCAGGCTGCAAGCCTGACTGTTGGTTTTAATGATTTAATTTTGCAGGGGTATGGCGATACATTGTATAAAATTAATGGAGCGGTAACTCTCTATCACTCTTCTTATGACGACAATGGTAATATATTGCCATTTTCGGGGATTTGACATTTACCCAAACACACACCAACGAAGCAAAGGCGAAGGAGTGCTGAACTAATTCAGCTACCCTTCGCCTTTGCGACCATTAAAATCTATGAAAAACAAGTTATTGAGTTGTTTACACTCAATGGTGGGTTATATTTGTGCGGCTTTGTGCCGTTAATCGTCTAAATGCAGCCTTGTGCGCTCTTTCTTGGGTGCTTTGCGTGCGTTGTCGCGCGACAGGCTTTTTAACATGTGGTTTTGGAAACTGCGCTCGGCACGTTGTATGTCGAGCAGTTTTTTTGCCGATACTGCTTTCAAGTATTTGGTTATGTATTCTTTTTCCAGCTCGGCTATCTTTATGCGGGCATCGGCGTTGTTCATCAAAAGTTCCTTGCACTGCTCGTCGGTGAGTCGCTGGCCACGTTCTTTTATCACTTTACTGCGTGCCTCGCGCTCTATGCGGAATTTCTCTTTTTGCAGTTCGAAGAAGAGTGGGAAGAAGGCATCGGCCTCCTCTTGTGTGAGTTTGGCTTTCTCCACTATGTAGCTGCGTTGCTTGGCTTGGAACTGCTCGGGCGAGAAACGGCGGCGGCCACCTTGCTGGCCCTGTTTCTCTTGTGCATGGGTCGCTAATATGGTAACCATTATAAGCGACAGGGTTATGATTGCTCTTTTCATATTCGTTGTTTTTATTTATGGTGTTTATCGGTTACTGCATTATTTTGTCATTCTGACGACTGAAAGGAGGAGAAATCTCTATAAAAATATCTTTGTATTCCTTACATTCGTTTGGGACATGTTCCTGTGAATAACCTTAGTTTATGTCGTTACCGGTGAGGTAGCAATAGAAGGTGTAGTCATCAATGGGGTAGTTGTTTAGTATTTCATCAATATACTCTCCTTCGTAATGCTCCTCGGCCGTTATGTTCTGTGTTGTTTTGTTGGTGTTGTATAGGGTGTATCCTATGGCAAACATCATTATGAGCATTGCTGCATAGCTGATGTAGCGGGCAATGCGGGGCAGGGCTATGGTGCGGTGCTTCTTCTGCTCTTTCACCTGCTCCTTGGGCAACATGTTCATCATGTTGTCGGCAAACTGTTCAAAGTAGTTCTCGGGAATGGTGAACGGCTCTTTTTTCTTAAAATCCTCTATATTCATAATTTTACCCTTTCGTTTATTAGATTTGCTATCTTGCAAAAGGTTTAATCTTGTTCCTCTAAATATTTTTCTATTTTTTTTACCGCAAGGTGATATGATGCTTTCAATGCTCCCACGCTGGTGTCAAGAATTTGCGATATCTCCTCGTACTTCATTTCCCGGAAATATTTCATTGTGAATACAAGGCGTTGCTTTTCGGGCAGGCGGCTTATTGCTTCGTTGAAGAGTGCATCGGCTCGGTCGCCGCAAAAATATGTGTCGCTTTCGAGCCTGTTTGCAATCTCGCCTTCGGGTGTGTCTATCGATACTATCTCGCCTTTGTTCTTGCCAAGGAATGTGAGTGTTTCGTTTACCGCTATGCGGTGGATCCATGTGGATATTTGTGATTCTCCGCGGAATTTATCGATGTTGCTCCATGCTTTGAGGAATGTGTTTTGCAGCAGGTCGTTGGCATCGTCGTGCGACAGCACCATGCGCCGTATGTGCCAATAGAGTGGTTGGCTGTATTGTTTTATTATTGATGAAAAAGCAGCCTCCCGCGTTGCCTTGTCGGCAAGCAGGGCAACTATTTCGTTGTCGTTCATGGTGCTGCTTTTTTCGCTCATTTGTTGTGCTGAATCAATGCGTTGTTTGGAATGGCAAAGCTATCATCGACGAGTGCTGTTCCTGTCCACTCTATTTAGACATCCGGTGAGGCCGATGGTTTAATTCGGCCCCCTGTTTTTTTTGTTATGGAGCTGTTATATTTTCACCTCTTTTCCTTCTGCGGCAAGTTCGCAGCATGGGAATATGGCTTTGGCCTCGGCAAGCAGTATGTTCTCATCCTCGTATCTCGAAGAGAAGTGCCCTATTATGAGCTTTTTTACCCTTGCCTCTTTGGCTATGGTTGCTGCCTGTTCGGCTGTGGAGTGGAATGTGGCCACGGCGCGTGTGGCCTCGCTGTTGGCAAAGGTGGCTTCGTGGTAGAGTAGGTCGGCACCTGCAATGTGTGGGATATTTCCGGGGCAGGGGAGCGTGTCGGAGCAGTAGGCGTAGCTGCGCGAGGGGTCGGCATCGGTTGTGAGCCGTGCGTTAGGTATTACTTCGCCTTCGGGTGTGGTGTAGTCCTCTCCGTTCTTTATGGCGTTGCGGTAGTATTCGGGTATGCCGTACGCATCAATCATATCGCGCCTTATATGCCTTTTCTTGGGCTTTTCCTTAAAGAGAAAGCCGCAACAGGGGATGCGATGTTTTTGGGGCAGTGTGTGCACGGTTATGAGGCCGTCTTCGTATATCTGTTCGTGCTTTGTGGCATCGATGTCGTGGAATATCACTTGATATTTAAGCTCCTTGCAAAAGAAATCGAGCTGTGGCTGCATGAGCTTGCGCAGCATGGCATCGGCATATATGTGGAGTGGGGCGGTGCGCCCGAGCATCCCGAAACTTGATATCATGCCTATGAGCCCGAAACAGTGGTCGCCGTGCAGATGCGATATGAATATGGTGTTTATGAATGCAAAATGTATGTGTGAGCGACGCAGTTGCAGTTGTGTGCCCTCGCCGCAGTCTATCATATATAGTTTATTGCCCACTCTCACAACCTGCGAGCTGGCGTTGTGCCGTGTGGTTGGCAGTGCCGAACCGCACCCTAAAACGTGTACCTCGAAAATATCCATCGCTGCATTATCTTGTTGTGCGAAGATAGCTATTTTTTTATTTTATACGGTAAAGAGTATAAAAAAAGAATCCGAAGCCGTGGCTTCGGATTCTTGGAGTTATTTGGATTAACGTAGATTACTCGGCGTTACCCTCCAATTTGCTCTTCAAAGCAGCGAGTGCATCGATGTCACCAAGTGTGGTAGATGCGGCCTGGTTCTGAATAGCGGGAGCAGCCTCCTCGGCAGCCTTCTTGCTCTTGCGAGCTGCTGCAGCAGCCTTCTTCTCTGCCTTCTCCTCCTCTTTTGCTGCATCCTCGAAGATACGGCTGTGTGAGAGGAATATTCTCTTGGCCTCCTTGTTGAACTCAATTACTTTGAACTCGAGTGTCTCGTTAGCCTGAGCCTGTGTGCCGTCCTCTTTTACAAGGTGTTTGGGAGTAGCAAAGCCCTCTGCACCCTCGGGGAGAGAAACAACTGCACCCTTGTCGATGAGCTCTGTGATAACACCCTCGTGGATTGAGCCAACAGTGAACATTGTCTCAAATACATCCCAAGGATTCTCAGAAAGCTGCTTGTGGCCAAGGCTCAAACGACGGTTCTCTTTGTCTATCTCAAGTACCTGTACCTCGATGGTCTCACCAATCTGTGTGAACTCAGAGGGGTGTTTTACCTTCTTGGTCCAAGAGAGGTCGCTGATGTGGATAAGGCCATCTACGCCCTCCTCAATCTCAACGAAGATACCGAAGTTAGTGAAGTTACGCACTTTTGCAGTGTGTTTTGAACCAACGGGATATTTCTCGTCGATGTTTGTCCAGGGATCCTCTTTGAGCTGCTTGATACCGAGAGACATCTTGCGCTCGTCGCGGTCGAGTGTCAATACAACAGCCTCGATCTCCTCGCCCACCTTCATAAAGTCCTGAGCTGAACGCAAGTGCTGGTTCCAAGACATCTCTGAAACGTGGATCAAGCCCTCAACACCGGGAGCAATCTCAATGAATGCGCCGTAGTCGGCCATAACAACAACTTTACCCTTAACGATATCGCCTACCTTCAAGTTGGGGTCGATAGCGTCCCAAGGATGGGGAGTGAGCTGCTTCAAGCCGAGAGCGATACGCTTTTTCTCGTCGTCGAAGTCGAGGATAACAACATTGATCTTCTGGTCGAGAGATACAATGTCGGTAGGCTCGTTCACGCGGCCCCAAGAGAGGTCTGTGATGTGGATAAGACCGTCAACGCCACCGAGGTCGATGAATACACCGTAAGATGTGATGTTCTTAACAGTACCCTCGAGTACCTGGCCCTTCTCCAATGTGCTGATGATCTTCTTCTTCTGCTCCTCGAGCTCAGCCTCGATAAGAGCTTTGTGAGATACAACAACGTTCTTGAATTCCTGGTTAATCTTAACAATTTTGAAATCTTCGGTCTGACCAACGTATGCATCGTAGTCGCGGATGGGCTTAACGTCAATCTGTGAACCGGGCAAGAATGCCTCGATACCGAATACATCTACAATCATACCACCCTTTGTGCGGCACTTGATGTAACCCTTAACAACAGCCTGCTCTTCCATAGCTTTGTTTACAAGCTCCCAAGAACGGCTTGCGCGAGCTTTCTTGTGTGAAAGGTTAAGCTGGCCTTTCTTGTCCTCGAGGTTCTCAATGTAAACCTCAACCTGGTCGCCCACCTTCAAATCGGGGTTGTAGCGGAACTCGCTGATGGGGATAATAGCGTCCTGCTTGTAGTTGATGTCAACAATAACCTCGCGTTTGTTGATGCCGATTACTGTACCATTAACTACCTCGCTGCTTGATACTTTGTTGAGAGTGCCATTGTAGGCCTGCTCCAACTGCTCGTGTGAGAGACCTGAGATGTTCTCTCCTTTTTCATAAGACTCCCAGTTGAAATCGGGAGTACCGGTTAGAATTTCTGTGCTCATAATTTGTTTTTCTTTAATGAGTTAGACATTATGTTGATAGAATTCGGGCGCAAAGGTACTACTTTTATTGCAAATAACCGCGATTTTTTGTTATTATTTTATAATGCGGCTGAGAAAAAAATATTCTAAAAAAGATAAATAATTTCTGCTTTCTTTTTTTGTAAAGATATTTATGTATAAATTTGCGCTAAACCTTGTTGTGCATAGCACATGAGGGGTTTGTGTAATTTGAAAAGGTTAATTTGATAAATAAAGGAAAATTATGCTGTTGTCATTCAGTTGGGTTGAGTTTCTAAGCGCGTTCATAGTGTTGTTTGCTGTGATTGACCCTATTGGTATCATGCCTATGGTTATGAGCCTGCGCGACAGGGGAAAAACCATAAACGCATGGAAAGCTACGCTTTATGCCTTTGGGTTGATGCTCGTATTCTTCTTTATGGGCGATTTTCTCTTGGGGCTTTTCGGCGTGGATATAAACTCGTTTGCCGTGGCGGGTGCATTGGTTATCTTTTTGATGGCACTTGAAATGGTGCTCGATATTGAGATTTTCAAGGATACCTCCGTGGCCGGTAACGATGCCACGTATGTACCGTTGGTTTTCCCATTGCTTGCAGGTGCGGGTTCGTTTACCACGCTCCTATCGTTGAAGGCCGAATATTCGTCGATTAATATTCTCGCAGGTCTGCTGGTAAATGCTTTGGTGGTTTATATAATGTTAAATGCAACAAAGCGCATAAGCCGTATTCTTGGCAAGGGTGGTGTATATTTCACTCGCAAGTTCTTCGGAATAATTTTGCTTGCGATATCAGTGAAATTGTTTACATCCAATCTGTCGTTCCTTATCGACAGCATTAAATAAGGATTTTTTCGCGCGTGCTACCTTAATCGGAGATAACGCAAACGAGCTTGCCGTATCGGGCAAGCTCGTTTGCGTTATTATCTGTAATTCTTGAATCCGTCTGTTTCGCTTGTCAGCAGGTTGCCTTCGTTGTCGCTGTATATGAAATAGGCGTCGATGGATGCATCGCTGTTGCAGAATTCCATTGCTTTGTCCACTCCCATTACCATGAAGGCTGTGGCAAGGGCATCGGCCGTGGCGCAATCGTCGGCTATTACGGTTGCCGATAACAGGCTGTGGTTCACAGGATAGCCGCTCTTGGGGTTTATGGTGTGCGAAACCTTGCGCGAGCCCTCGTAGCGGAAATTGCGGTAGTTGCCCGATGTGGCCATGCTCTTGCCGCTTATGCGTACAATCTCTTGCAGGCTCTTGTTCTCTCCTGTTCTGTCGTCTATGGGTTTGTTTATGCCCACAGCCCAGCTTTTCCCTTTGTCGTTCTGCCCCTTGGCTACAATTTCCCCGCCAATCTCCACCATGTAGTTTGCAACGCCTGCCTTTTCAAGCGTGCGTGCCACCATGTCGCAACCGAATCCTTTGGCTATGGCGCTGCAATCGAGCATTGTTTGCGGGTGTTGCTTGGCTATTTTGCCATTTTGCAGAGCCACGGTGGCGTATCCCACATATTGGCGCAGTGAATCTATTGCGGCGGAGTCTGTGGGGAGCCCGTTCTTGAATCCGAAGCCCCACGCATTGACAAGTGGTGCTACGGTGATATCGAATGCTCCGTCGGTCTTTTGCGATATATCCTGTGCAAGAGTAAATACGCGGGTGAACATCTCGTCGGGGGTGATATCCTTGTTGTTGTTTATTGCGCTTATGACCGATTGCTTGTTGAAGGTGGAAAGGGAGCCATCTACCTGCGCAAGGGTGGCTTTGATTGCATCGTGCAGTTCCTTGTCGCTCTGGTATATTATGTTGTAGTATGTGCCGAATATCTTGCCGCTGTTGCTCTTATAGGGGGTGCTGCGGTTTATCACATATATGCTGCCTGCGATAAGGAATATGAGGAATATTATTTGCCAAGTTTTCATATTATTTTCTGTTCAATGGTATATCGTAAATTATGTTGTAAGTACCCCCGAAACTGCCGCTTTTGTTCTCGCCATACCCGGGAATATACCATGCCTGTGAACTGTCGCCCTTGCCATCTTTGAGCCTCGATTTGTACCTGAGGCTCCAGCCCATATGCAGGTTTTTCCACACTTTAACCTGTACGCCCACACCAAATTCCAGCCACGAGCAATCGGCTTCTACATCGGTGAGTGTGAGTGATGTGGTGTTGCCCCATACGGGGTCGGTCATGGGTGGGGTGGTAACATCGTATTTTGCGGTAGTCTGTCCGTATCGTACCAAGCCGATGATTTTATAGTTGCTCAGTTCGCCCCCCTTTTTGTAAAGGAAATTGTAGTCGAGTCCCACACGGAAATAGGGTGCGCCCGATTTGTAGTATATGCGTGTGGTTTCGTCGGTGGTGTCGGTGCTGCCGTGGCCCACCTCCACGACGGGGAAGAAACGGTTGCCGAAGTTTGCCGAAACGGCAACCTCGTAGCTCGTGAAGTCGTTCATTATGCGTCCGATGGTGCCAAACAGGTCGGCCGAAACGCTCACACCTTTGAATTCCCAAGGCTTGCTTGTGTTTACCGCCTTGTTCTCCTGTGCAACAGCTGTGGCTGCCAGCAGTAGCAACATGCTACTTATAAAAATATATCTTGATATTTTCATGTCCTTCAAAGTTTACAATGTCATTCACAATGGCGGCATCCTCAATCCATACATTGGTGCTTTTGAGCCCCTCCAATTTGTGGAACATAAGTGTTCCGCACTCCATGGATTGGTAGTATGGTGTGTTTGTGTGGTCGATGTAAAGCGAGTCGCACAGCCCGTCGTCGTAACGGAAGATTACCGTGTCGCGCTCTTGCGTGTAGCTCATGGGGAGCGATACCCTGTCGGTGTTCATCACATGATTTATCATTACCGACTCCTCGCCGTTTACCATGAGCGAAACGGTGAGTGGCGATTGGTATATATATGCCTCCTCTTTGCCATCCTCAATGGTGTAGAACGCTATGTTGTCATACGATGTGTTGTCGAGCTCGCAATCATATCCCTTGTCGCACCCGGTGATGGCTGCAAGGGCCACTGTCAGCAGTGCCACAATTGTTATTGCTATGTTTTTTCTGTTGTGTATCATTGTGGTTAAATTTCTTTGGCTACATTGTATTTGTTTCTCTCCTGCGATGTGCGGCTCACAAGTTCGGCAATAAAGCCTGTGAGGAACAGCTGGGTGCCCAAAATCATCATTGTGAGTGCAATGTAGAAGTAGGGCGAGTCTGTTACAAGGCGGGCAGGGTGGTCGCAAGCAAGCGAATATAGCTTGTTTGCACCCAAAATGAATGCCGCAATGAACCCTATGAAGAACATTACCGTTCCCCACAAACCGAATATGTGCATGGGGCGATAGCCGAATTTCGAGAGGAACCACAAGGACATGAGGTCGAGGTAACCATGGAAGAAACGGCTTATTCCGAACTTGCTTTTGCCATATTTCCTTGCCTGATGATGTACCACGAGCTCGCCTATTCTGGTGTAGCCTGCGTTCTTGGCAAGGTAGGGGATGTATCGGTGCATGTCGCCATAGACCTCTATGCTCTTTACCACTTCGTTGCGATAGGCTTTGAGCCCGCAGTTAAAGTCGTGCAGGTTTTTTATGCCCGATACCTTGCGTGCCGTGGCATTGAACAGCTTGGTGGGGAGTGTTTTGCTCAGCGGGTCGTATCGTTTCTGTTTATAACCCGAAACAAGGTCATATCCCTCCTCGGTAACCATTCGGTACAGGATGGGGATTTCGTCGGGGCTGTCTTGCAAGTCGGCATCCATTGTTATTACAACATCGCCTTTCGCGCGCTCGAACCCGCAGTAGAGTGCGGGTGATTTCCCGTAGTTGCGGCGGAATTTTATTCCATGAATGGCGCTGTTCTTCTCACGCAACTGTTCTATAACGCTCCAAGAGTCGTCGGTGCTGCCGTCGTTTATGAATATTATCTCGTAGGAGAATTTGTTCTCCGTCATAACGCGTTCAATCCATGCAGCAAGTTCGGGTAACGATTCGGCCTCGTTGTATAGCGGTATTATTACAGATATGTCCATATTATGTTTGTTCTGTTTTTTATAATATTTATCTTGCTCTTATTAAGCGTTTCTACGCACGAATATAGCTATAAAAAATGTAATGATGGGCGAAATGATGATATTTGTAAAGAAAATTTGCAGTATGATGTCGCGGTTGCCCATCGAGCGTAGCAGGTCGGCTGTTGCAGTGAGTTCCCGGCGCAGCGCGGCATCTATATCTTCCATGCTTGCAAATGTATCGAATTGTTGCAATATGGTGCTCATGAAATAGCCGTTGTCCATGAATGTAAAATATATGAATTGAGCAATGGCTGTGAGCAGGGCGGCACATAGATACATTATAATCAGGAAGTGCCATGCTTGTATAAAGGTCATTTGGTTGTCCTGTTCGCTTTTTCTATAATTTATGGCAAGCCTGCCGGCTATAAATGGCGATGACAATATCAATAACAGGAATAGGGTGGAGAAGATTGAGGAACTCAAACCAAGCAGATAGAATATGTTGGCGGCAATCATTACACCACCGAATATTGTGCCGTAGTACATTGCTCTTTCGCTCAGGCTTTTTATGCTTTTCTCTTCCATTTGTATGTTTGTTTGCTTTTGCGGGCGAAGATAGTAAAAAATATCCAATCCATGAAAATATATAAACGCGCGTACCTATATTAATATAATAAAAAAGCAGGTGCAACCACAGTTGCACCTGCTTGGGGTATAGTTTATTGAATAATATTATTCAACAACTGTTTTAACACCATTGATGATGTAGATACCGGCCTTGTTAATCTCCTTAACGCGGCGGCCTGTGAGGTCGAAGATTACCTTCTCACCCTCGCCATCGGCAACAGTCTCGTCGATACCTGTCTCGATTGAGCTGCCGTTGAATACGAATGTAAAGCTCTGAGTGGGAATGGTCTCCATGTTCCAGCTGCTGTCGTAGCCGTAAACAGCATACTCCTCGAGTGAGAATGTATATGTGCCGGCAGCAGTGATGGGAGTTGCGCAAGTGAAGTTGATGCTCAAGGTGTTGTACTCAAGCTCAGCGCTCTTAACGAACTCATACTCGTTACCGTTCTCGTCCATAACCCAGATTGATGAGAGATAGTCGTGGTAAACGTAGTTGTTGAAATCGATAACAATCTCGCTGATTTCGCTAACAGTTGCGCCCTCTACGGGTGAAACGCTTGTTACCTTCAAGCCCTCAACGATGGTGAATGTGTATGTGATATCCTCGCTGATTGTTACGTTTGCGTTATTTACAGACGCGATATAATTTTTCTTCAAAACGAATGTGTATGTACCGGGCTCTGTGATAGGTGCAGCAGTCTTCAAGCACAAAGCGTTGTAGGGAGTTGCTGAGCCCCATCCGTCAGTATAAGTAACGCTCAAAGGATACTCGTTGCCCTTATCGTCGGTGATAACAGCATTCTGTACGTTGTCAACAATATCTTGGCTGAACTCGAAGTAGAGGTACTCTATGCTCTTAACTGTGCTCTCGCCATTTGGGTTAGCGTATGTGAGCTCAAGAATGTTGGGATTATCAACAGTGAGGCCAAGAGACTCATTCTCGCTTGCAATAGCCAAGCCTTCGGGATCCAATGTGAACAAGCCTGCGGGGAATGTGATTGAGTAGTCGCCGTTGGCTGTGAGGGGAGTCTCAAGCTCGTAAATTACGCTCTTGCCATCATCGCTCACCTTGCCATAGCCAAAGTCGAGGCCCATGTTCCAATCGGGGTCGCGGTATGTAGCGTAGAGCTCTTCGCTCTCGTTGAGTGCGATACCATCCTCGCAAGTTACAACAACCTTGGTGATGCTCTCAACTGTAGTCCAGCTCTCGGGAGTGATTGTGAGAGTGGGGTACTCGCGCATAGCGTAGAGAATGGGAAGGTTTGCGCCGCCCTCGATAGACTCAAAGTTATTGTATGATGTGCTGTATGAAATGTTCTTACCTGTTGCTTTGTTGGTGATGGTTGCTGTGCAGTCGTCCTCGATAACGATTGTCCAGATAGCTGCATCGCCAATCTCGGTGATGTCGTCGGTTGCATTGAAGTTGTTGTAGGTACCTTTCATGTAGTAGTAACGGTTGTTTGCGTCCATGATGGTGTACTCACCTGCAGTCTCGGTCTCTGTGATTGTGAAACCGTAGTACTCGTTTGTTTCAATGAAATCGCCGTTTACAGTTGCGTCCTCGGTGAACATATAACCATAGTTGGTTGATGTGTAGTGAGGCTCGGCAATTACGCCCTCATAGTTAATGAGGTATTTTGTGCCGCTTACAATTTCTGTGGCAACCTTGAAGGGCTTAACGGGAGAAATTGTGTAATACTCTTTTACCACGTTACTGAAGATAGAATCGCCCTCGGCGTTGGTAACAAAAGCAACAGCCTGAACTACTGCGGTTGAAAGAACCGAAAGGCTGCCCCATGTTTTTGAGCCTTCTGTTCTGGGGTCGCCACCACGGTTGTTGTAAAGAATTGTAGCACCTGTTGTCTCTGTTGAGAACTTCAACGCATTTGCACCGCTAACCTTCTCATAAACACCGCCTTCAATTGAGAATACAGGATCGGCAACCTTAAGTGCATAAGAGAATGTTGCAACATCGCTGTACTCATCGCCATTGATAACTACCGCCTTGATAACTGTTGTTGCGCCGAACTCGCTCACTGCAATAGCCTCGCTGTAAACTGCAGATTCTGCTGTGGGCTCTGTTCCGTTTGTTGTGTAGTAGATAGTGCCCTCGCTCTCGCTGCTAAGCTCAACCGATGTTGTGTTATAGATGGTGCCGGGCTCAACCGATGCAACGGGTGCAGAAAGTGTTGCGCCTGTCTCCTCGGCTGTGTAGGTGATGGTCATAGACACAATGCGCACATGACCTTTTGTTCCACCCTGTGTGAAAACAAACTCACCTGCGTTGATGTCGCTGATGGTAGCTGTTCCGCCATCGATGGTGAGTGCACCGCATGAAACTGTGCTCTCTGCGTTTACTACATAGCTACCTGTACCTGTAGTCATTACAATAGAGCTGATAGTTGTACCATCGGCAGCAGTGATTGTCATGGTATTCTGGCCATACAAACGGAATGCATTACCGGTGTTGTAGTACTTGGGAGTGGTGCTTGCGTTGCCACCCTTGTCGAATGTTGCTGTGAGGCTGCCGTTGATGGCGAGCTCTGTAACCTCCTGAGCATTTTCGTAGCCCAAGTCAGCAAAGGTTACTGTTACTTCATCTGCGCGAACAGCAATGATGCTGAACAAGCAAAGAACTGAAAGTAAAATTTTCTTCATAAATTAATGAATTAAGTTAATAATAAAAGTTTTATGTTTTTTTGTGTTCTTACATAAAAAAATATATAGGCTTTTGCAACGCTTGTTTGCAAAAACCATTTTTAGGGTGGTGCACATTCTCGCCTGTGCAATATCTCCTTATTTATAAAGATGTGCAAAAGTAATAATAATATTTGTTATTTTCTATCGCGCTTGCGATATTTTTTTAATTTTTGATATAAAATGTTTGTGATTCTTAAAAACTTCAATTTTTATTTATGCTTTATACGGGTCTGCTCTCTGTTTTGTTGAGTTTTCAAGGCGGTAGCCACATGTTATGTGGAAATTGTTGCCCTAAATTTTGCGATAACGGAATTTTGTTGTATCTTTGCACTCTGTATGGGTAAGTCCTATACGGCCAGCTCCTAGCGAATCCTCCAGGGCTTGACCGCAGCAAAGGTAGTTGGTTGTAGCGGCGCGATGTAGGTAGCTTACCCACCCCATAGGCGGGCATCTTGCAAAAGATGCCCGCTTTTTTTTGTTTTGTTGCAGGCGGGCTTTTCTTTCGTTACGTCTGGTTTGTCAAATAGCACCCGTGCGTAGGTTCGTTTTCGCCCCAATTGGCGGATTTTCACCCCACATTGGCTCTAAATGCCCCGAAAGCCTTCATCCTTTCCCTATCTTTTTGTTTGAATGGTGGGCGCATATACTTTTGCACCCGATTAAACGAAAAACAGTTATGAAAATTGATTTGAAATCGGTATGTGCTTTTGGAGATTCGGTGATGAAGGGTATAGTGGTTGATAAGGAGAACAGCCCTGCCGATGGTGTAAAATATAAAATCAGTGATATGGGTTTTGCGGCCCGTTGTCGCAGGAATTTGGGTATAGAGGTTGAGAACTTTGCCCGTTTCGGCGGAGTGGTGTCGCAGGGCATGAAGTTTGTTTCGCGCTATGCCGACAGGGTGAAGCGTAGCGATTATGTCCTGTTTGAATATGGAGGCAACGATTGCGATTACAATTGGGCCGAAATTGCTGAAAATCCATGCGAAGAGCATACCTCAAATACTCCAATTGATGTATTCGTAGAGTGCTATTCGGCATTAATAGATTTTGTTAAATCCTTGGGTACTAACCCTGTATTGTTGTCGTTGCCTGTGCTTGAACCCAACAGATTCTTTGCTCATGTGTCAAAAGGGCTTAATGGTGATAATATTTTGCGCTGGTTGGGTGGTACGGTGCTCACGATAGACCGTTGGCACGAGCGTTATAACATGGAAATATTCCGTTTGGGTGCAATGAAACGTGTGCCGGTGATTGATATAACATCGGTGTTCTTGGAACGTAAAAATTATGCCGACTACATTTGCGAGGATGGAATTCATCCCAACGATGCCGGGCATGAACTTATAGAGGGTGCAATAATGGATTATCTGAATATGCAAATAAAGCGTGGTGTTGTGTGATAAATGTATGATATATAACATATTGTACTTGATAATATACGAATGACTTTAAGGCTTTACCGCATAGTGTTCTTGCTTTGCATGGGCACTATAAATGATTGTATGAGAGCCGCTCTGTTATAGAAATATAATAGGGCGGTGTTTTTATAATATGTTGATAAATGAATAGATATATTGTTTTTATTAAAGTTATTTGTAAATAGAATGCCGTGGTTGTGGCTTTCAATTATATTCTGCTTTTAGATTACAGGCTCTTATATTGCCTTGCTGTTGTGGCTCAAATTGTTTGAAAAGATTTGCTTGTAAAATTTGTGCTTAACGCTCTAAATAGTTATTTTTACAAACGAATAATGTATTTTATATATGAGTGATGTAAAGGATAGGCTGTTACAGCGTTTTTTGAAGTATGTAACTTTTGACACAGAGTCGTGCGACGATGCAACAACGGTTCCCACCACGCCCGGTCAAATGGTGTTTGCGCAATATCTTAAAGAGGAATTGCAGGCTATGGGGCTTGCCGAAATTGAGCTTGATGATAAAGGTTATCTCTATGCGACATTGCCTTCGAATTGTGGCAGGGAGTTGCCTACAATTGGTTTTATTGCGCATCTCGATACCAGCCCCGATATGAGTGGAAAGGGTGTTAAGCCTCGCGTGGTAGAGTCTTATAGAGGCGGCAATGTGGTTTTGGACGAGAAGGAGGGTATAATACTTTCTGCCACCGATTTTCCCGAAATTGAGGATTATGCAGGGCATGATATTGTTGTAACCGATGGACATACCTTGTTGGGCGCCGATGATAAGGCCGGCGTGGCCGAGATTATATCGGCTGTGGAATATTTGCAGGCACACCCCGAAATAGAGCATGGCAAGATACGCATTGCTTTTAATCCCGATGAGGAGATTGGGCGCGGTGCGCATAACTTTAATGTTCCTCTCTTTGGGTGTGATTGGGCATACACGGTAGATGGTGGTGCCGAAGGTGAGCTTGAATTTGAGAATTTCAATGCGGGCTCGGCAACATTCTCAATACAGGGCTGTAACGTACATCCCGGTTATGCCAAGGGTAAGATGTTAAATGCTTTGCGCATAGCTACGGAGATTGTCCGTTCCATTCCTGCAACGGAATCGCCCGAGTGTACCGATGGCTATCAGGGATTTTATCATTTGATGAGTATAAATGGCGGTGTGGATTCGGCCGAGGTTTCGTATATCGTACGCGACCACTGCCGCGAGACATTCGAGAGCCGCATGGCGTTTATTTCAAAGGTTGCCGATGGAATAAAGGCAAAGTATGGTGCCGGTGTTCTGTCGCTCGATTTGAAGGAGCAGTATCGCAACATGCGTGAGCAGGTGGAGCCTAAGATGTATATAATAGACCTTGCAAAGATTGCCATGGAAAAGGCGGGTGTGAAACCGCTGGTAAGGCCCATTCGCGGTGGAACCGACGGCGCCCAGCTGTCGTTTATGGGCTTGCCATGTCCCAATCTTTTTGCGGGTGGCATAAATTTCCACAGCCGTTATGAGTTTGTGTCGGTGCAGGTGATGGAAAAGGCTGTTATGACTATTGTCAATATAGCTGCAATGGTAAAAGACTTAAAATAGATTAATTATGCTTGAAGTAGGGTTGAAATATACAAGTTCAGTAGTGGTGGAGAAGAGTAATTGTGCATCGGCTGTGGGCTCGGGAGGGCTCGATGTCTTTGCTACCCCTTCAATGGTTGCGCTCATGGAGAATGCGGCGATGAATGCTGTTGCTTCTCATCTGCCCGAAGGTTCCACTACTGTGGGCTCGCAGATAAACGTGGTGCATAGCAAGCCGTCGGGTATAGGTGCTGTTATCGCGGCTACGGCTGAGCTTGTAGCGGTAGAGGGGCGCAGATTGCAATTCAAAGTGGTTGCCGAGGATGCTACCGGTGTTATAGGTGATGGCACTCATGTGCGTTATATTGTGGATATAGAGCGATTCCTCTCCAAGTTATAATACAAAAATAACAGCCAACCGCGGTTGGCTGTTATTTTTGTATTATAGGGTATCGAAGTCAAATTCGTCAAAGTCTATATCAAAAGCCTCTTCCGAGAAGCGGTCAATCTCGCGACGTTCCTTCTTTGTGGGGCGGCCTGTTCCTTTTTGTCTGTCGGTGAAGCCGCTGATTTTGCTCATTTCAAGAATTTCGTATTGCTCTTGTGGAGTTATGTTTTCCATCAGTTCGGGTACGAGCTTTGCGCCCACGCGGTTCTCGGCTGCTTTAAGTACGCGGAAGGAGTATGTGATGGGTGCTTTTTTTACTTTTACCACATCACCCACACGCACTGTGTGCGATGGTTTTACACTGCGCTCTCCTATGCTGATGTGCCCTTTCTTGCAGGCCTCGGCGGCGATGCTGCGTGTTTTGTATATACGCACTGCCCACAGCCATTTGTCTATGCGTGCCTGTTCGCTCATTCCTTGCCGGCTCCTTTCTTGTTGAACTGATTCATGGTGCGTGCAAGCCCTGCAAAACAGAAACTTTTTATTATCTCTGTTGTGGTTGCAAGTTGCTCGTCTATAATCTTTTGCTCTTCGCTGTCAAATGCTCCCAATACAAAATCCACCTGATGTCCTTTGCCGAAATTACTGCCTATGCCCACGCGCAAGCGTGCGTATGCGGTAGTGCCGAGTGTGGCGGCAATGTGTTTGAGGCCGTTGTGCCCACCATCGCTTCCTTGTCCTTTGAGGCGCAGTGCGCCCACAGGCAGGGCGAGGTCATCCACAATCACCAGAACATTCTCCAATGGAATCTTCTCGGCTTGCATCCAATAACGCACGGCATTGCCGCTTAGGTTCATGTATGTCGATGGCTTTAGAAGGACGAGCTTGCGACCACGCACCGATGTTTCGGCAACAAAGCCGTAACGCTTGTCCGAAAAAATAGTATTGGACACTTTTGCAAAAGTGTCCAATACTGTGAATCCTATATTGTGGCGGGTGCCTTCGTACTCTTGTCCGATGTTGCCCAGGCCTACAATGAGATATTTCATTTCAATAGGCTGATATTACTTCGCTGCTGCTGCGGCTGCTGCCTGTGATGCACGAGTTGTCTTAACGGCGCATACAAGAGCCTCTTTTGCAGTTACCAACTCCAAGCCCTCGAATGAGAGGTCGCAAACCTTGATTGATTTACCAAGTGCAAGGGGAGTTACATCTACTGTAAGAATCTCGGGGATAGCAGTGTAAACTGCCTTTACTTTGAGGTAGCGCTGCAACTGTACCAATTTACCACCGGCGCGTACACCCTCGGCCAATCCCTGCAATTTAACGGGAACTGCCATAACGATGGGTTTCTCCTCGGTGATCTCATAGAAATCTACGTGGAGGATGGTGTCCTTAACGGGGTGGAACTGGATATCCTTCAACACTGCCTTTGTTGTTGTACCGTCGATTGTGAGCTCAACAACGTGGATATCGGGTGTGTAAACGAGCTTGCGCAAGCCCTCTACTGTTACGCTGAATGTCTTTGTAACGGGGTTGCCCTCGCTGTCTTTCTGTACTCCATAGATGCAGCAGGGTACGAGGCCCTCCTTGCGAAGTGCGTTGGTAGCTTTTTTACCAACCTCGGTTCTTGCAGAACCGCTGATGCTGATTGTCTTCATAATTAAAAATGTGTTACTCTAAATTAAGATTAATAATTTTGCTTAATTCGCCATCACACGATGTCTCTAAAGCGGGCACAAAGGTACGCTTTATTTTTATAAAAAACAAGAATTTTGGCTGTTATTCGTGCTTAAAACTCTATGTCGATGTTCAGCTTCTCGGGCTCGCTGTCGTTTGCAGTTGTTTCTGCACGGCGCGGCTGATACTCGCCTTGCTCGGCAACTACAAAATTTATTGCTTCGTTAAGGCTGGTTGCAAATTTCTCAAAATCCTCGCGATAAAGGAATATTTTGTGTTTTTCAAAGGATACCGATGTATTGTCGCCCTCGCCGTTTACAATCTTCTTGCTTTCGGTAATGGAGAGGTACATTTCGTCCTTTCTGTTCTTCTTTACATCTATGTAATAGATTCTTTTACCCGCTTTGATGGCTTGAGAGTGAACAATCTCTTTCTCGTTGTCGTTTGCACTGCCTTTTTTGTAGTCTTCCATCGTAATAAACTTGTTTTATATGTAGTTAGCGGTTTCAAATTTGATTAAAAAAAATTAAAAAATCAATATTTTGTGTGGCTTTTTTGTGTTTTACGATGCAGATTTTTTCTTTTTCGCGCTTTTCGCGCCTTTATGTGCCTTTTTTTGTTTTTCTTCTTGTGTGTAAAATAGTTTCATGATTTTATGTTTTTTTGTAATTTTGCAGCCGTTTTTTTAGATATTATGAGTGAAGATTATATAATAAATTTAATGAATGGGGTGGCGCGCGATGTTGTTGCACAGTTTGCAAGCCCCGTTTCGTTGTTTTTGAGAAAAGGGGAGCATCTTGCAGTGGTTGGCCCCAACGGTGCCGGGAAAAGCCTTTTTGTGGATGTGCTCATGGGGCGTTATCCCTTGCGCGAGGGTAGCTTGGAGTATGATTTTTCCCCATCGCGTTCGCAACGTGTATATGAGAACGTGAGGTATATCACATTTCGTGATACATACGGCTCGGCCGATGCGAATTATTGCTATCAGTTGCGTTGGAACACGCACGACCAGGACGAAGCAATCCCCACTGTGAGGGAACTGCTTGGCAAGGTTGAGGATGAATCGCTTTTTGCCGAGGTGATGCAGATGTTTGCTCTTGAACACTTGCTGGATAAGCGTATAGTGTTGTTGAGTAGCGGTGAATTGCGTAAATTCCAGCTTGCGCAGGCCTTGCTTGCTTCGCCCCGCCTGTTGATAATAGATAATCCCTTTATAGGGCTCGATGCCTCCACAAGAGACCTCTTATGCAGTGTTCTTGCCCGTCTTGCTTCGCGTGGAAATCTGCAAATAATCTTGCTCTTGTCCATGCTCGACGATATACCGCCCTTTGTTAACAGCGTGTTGCCGATAGAGAATATGTGTGTAGGTGAGAAGGTGTCGCGCGACGATTATCTTGCCCGCCTTGATATCGTGTATAACGTGTCGGCGATAAAAAATGCGCAGAACAGGGTACTTATGTTGCCTTCGGCTGCTCCTGCCGTGGAAAATGGCGGTGAGGTGGTGCGCCTTAACAAGGTAAGTGTCAAATACGACGAAAGGGTTATACTGAATGAACTCGATTGGGTGGTGGAGCTGGGCGATGTGTGGGCGCTGTCGGGCGAGAACGGTGCCGGCAAATCCACGCTTTTAAGCCTTGTGTGCGCCGATAATCTGCAATCCTATGCCTGTGATATTGCTCTCTTTGGCCGTAAACGAGGTACAGGGGAGAGTATCTGGGAAATTAAGAAGAATATCGGCTATGTGAGCCCCGAAATGCATCGTTCCTATTTGCGCAACCTCCCTGTGATAGATATTGTGGCGTCGGGCCTGCACGATAGCATAGGGCTCTATGTGAATACCCCCGAGAGCGAATTGGCTGCGTGTGATTGGTGGTTGGAGACCTTCGGAATTCTTGAATTGCGCAATAAATCGTTCCTTAAAATATCGAGTGGCGAGCAGCGATTGGTGCTTCTTGCCCGTGCGTTTGTAAAAGACCCCTCGCTCCTCATCCTCGATGAACCTTTGCATGGTCTTGATACATATAATCGCCGATTGGCGCGCGCTGTTATTGAGGCGTTTACCCATCGCAGGGGAAAAACGGTGCTTTTTGTTTCGCATTACGAAAACGAATTGCCATGTACCGTAAACAAGCGGCTTTTCCTTAAACGGAACCGCTGACGTTAGTGTCAATATTGGTGTTATGGTAAAATAAATGACCTATTTGCTTGCTTGTGTCGCAAGAAAATGCGACCTTTGCAGCCAATCAGATAATAATATTTATGATTAACAGAGTTCTCATTCGTCTTAAAGTAGTTCAAATCCTGTATGCCTACTACAAAAACAGCGGCAAGAGCATGAAAGCTGCCGAAGATGAGGTGTTTTTCAGCCTCTCAAAGGCATACGACCTGTATAACTACATGCTGTTGCTCATGGCAGGTATAACACATTATGCGGCCGATCGCATCTCGTTCAAGAGTATGAAATTGCGTCCCACCGACAGCGACATAAACCCCAACCTTAAATTTGTAAACAACCGTTTCATTGCCCAGCTCGAGGTAAATACCGCGCTATGCAAGTTTGCCGAAAAGAGCAAAGTGAATTGGGTTGAACATTCGGACCTCCTTCGTCGTTTACTCGACAGGATAGAGGAGAGCGATATATATAAGGAGTATATGGCAAGCGAAACATCTTCGTATGAAGAGGACCGCGAGCTTTGGCGCAAGTTGTATAAGACCTTCATCTTCGATAACGAGGAACTCGATGCCTTGCTCGAAGAGCAGAGCCTCTATTGGAACGACGACAAGTCTATTGTTGATACATTTGTGTTGAAAACAATAAAACGCTTTGAGGAGAGTGCCGGTGCCGACCAGCAGCTGTTGCCCGAATATAAGGACATAAACGATATGGATTTTGCCCGCAAACTGTTCCGCACAGCGGTGTCAAAGGCCGACGAGTATCGAGAGCTGATGGGTGAAAACTCAAAGAATTGGGATATGTCGCGCTTTGCCTTTATGGATGTGGTGATTATGCAGGTGGCCCTTGCCGAGATTCTCACATTCGGCGATATTCCTTTGAGCGTATCTTTGAATGAGTATGTGGAGATTGCCAAATATTACAGCACTGCAAAGAGCGGTTCGTTTGTGAATGGTCTTCTCGACTCTATTACAAAGAAACTGCGTGCCGAAGGCATTATAAACAAGTAACAAGAGAATATAAACATTAAAAAAAACAGATAATTATGATTTTATTACAACAGGCAGCGTCGGGTAATTGGGCGCAGATGATATTTGGAAACCAGTGGTTTTTCCTTATTGCAATGATTCTTATTTTCTACTTTCTGATGATTCGCCCCCAGCGTAAGCGTCAGAAGGAGATTGACAACTTCCGCAAAGGTTTGCAGCCCGGGCAGGAGGTTGTTACAAGCGGAGGTATCTATGGCAAGATTAAGGAGATAAACGACAATGTGGTGCTTCTTGAGGTGGCTCACAATGTCTGCATCAAGGTCGATAAATCTACTATTTTTGCTAACCCCGCAGCTTCTCAGCAGTAAGAGTTATTAAGTGAAAAGATATTTGTTAAAGCTAAAAGGCATGAACGCCCCTGCCGGGCGCGATATGTTGCTTTTCCTCTTTTTTGTATTGGTCTCGTGTTGCCTGTGGCTTATGCTCACGCTTAACAGGGACTATGAGACTGATATAAAATTCAACCTTTCGGTAAAAGAGGTTCCCGAAGATGTCAGTTTTTCGCCGCAAGACGAAGAACTGATTGTTCATATCAGCGACCGTGGAACAACGCTCATGAATTATAAGCTGGAGGCTTTTTTGCCCATTTCGGTAAATTATTCCGAGCTTGTGAATAGGAAAGGGCGTTTGATATTGCCCGCATCGGTATTGCAGAAACGTATTAAAAAGCAACTGCGTTCTTCTACAACCATATTGTCGATACAGCCCGACACTTTGCTCTATTACACCAAGGAGAGTGCGGTTAAGTATCCTGTGGCTTTTAACGGCAAGTTGTTGCCTGCGCGCCAATATGCATTGGGCGATATACGTGTAGTCCCCGATTCGGTGTGGGTGTTTGCTCCCTCCCAGGTTGCCGATACCTTGAAATCTATCCCTACAGAGTATTTTGTCAAGGAGGAACTGCGTGATACGCTGAACATAACCCTGCCGCTTGCGGTGGCATCCAACATCAACTGCAACCCGGCCGAGGTGAATGTGATTATTCCTGTTTACCCCTATACGCAGAAAAGTTTCGACCTTCCTGTCCATGGTATTGATTTCCCCGATACATACAGGCTGCGCACATTCCCCTCGCGCGTACAGGTGAAATTGGATGTGAAATCCGATGACTACAATCTTGTGAGTGCCGACGATTTTGAGGTGGGAATAAGTTACCTTGATATTTACGGCTCCGACAGCAACCGTGCCGAACTTAAATTGTTACGTTCTCCATTGTGGGTGAAGGAGGTAAAAATCGTGCCCTCTGCGGTGGAGTATATAATAGAACAGCAATGAACAAGGTGAGATTGGCAATAACAGGTAATATTGGCAGCGGCAAATCGGTGGTTTCCCGCATGCTGGCCACCATGGGTGTTCCCGTTTACGACTGCGACAGTCGTGCAAAACAGCTTATGCAGAACGATGCTGCCATAAAGCGTGCTCTTGTGCGTATGTTTGGCGAGGAGTGCTACAATGCAGATGGCACGCTTGACCGTACATATCTTGCCGAGCGTATTTTTATAGACCGCGATAACGTGCAGCGTGTAAACGCGCTTGTTCATCCCAGGGTGAAAGAGGATTTCGTGGCATGGGCAGCGGCATCGTGCAGCAATGTGGTGGCGGTTGAGAGTGCCATACTCTATGAGTCGGGTATGATTGATGTTGTGGACAAGGTGCTGCTTGTGTGGGCCGACGAGGAGACTGCCATAAAGCGTGTTATGGAGAGCCGTGGCATGAGACGCTCGCAAGTGGTAAGCCGCCTGCAAAACCAGATGTCGGTGGATGAACTGCTCATTTTGTCCGACTACTCCCTGCGTAACGACGGCGATACTCCCATACTGCCGCAGTTGGTAGATATAATCGGGGAATTGCGTGCGTAGGGGCAAATAAAAACATTGATTAACATAATATTTTTTGTTTTGCGGCGGTGATGTAGTAAATTCGCAACCGTATTTAAGAAATATTGCATATATTGAATAATTTAAGATAAAGTTTTGAAATATGTTTGAGAGAATTTTAACCGTTTCGGGTAAGCCCGGTCTTTACCGTTTGTTGTCAAGCGGTCGTAATATGTTTGTAGTGGAGGCTGTTGATGCCACAAAAAAGCGTATGCCTGTGTATAACAGCGACAAGGTGGTGATGCTCGATGATATTGCAATCTACACCGATACAGAGGAACTTCCCCTCCGTGCCGTGTTCCAGAAGATTTATGAGAAGGAGAACGGTGTTCTTCCTTTCGACCTTAAAATGAGCACTCCCGAGGAACTTGTGGCCTATTTTGAGACGGTGATGCCCGACTACGACCGCGAGCGTGTATATCTCACTCACATTAAAAAGATGTATTCATGGTATAATATCCTGGTTGCAAATGGTATAAACGATTTCCAGGAGGAGCAGGCAGAGGAGGCCGCAGCTGAATAATATGAAACGTATATTTCTTTTGGTTGCAGTGGTTGCTTTCACCATGAGCGCATCGGCGCAGTGGACAAACCTTATAGGCAATGCTCTTGGGAAACTGACATCTCCATCTACCGATAACAAAGAGACCTCATCCACCACCACAAATACGGTGAAGAATGTTTTGAGCAGCCTCATTGGTAGCAGTATGCCGGTATCAGAGGCTACATTGACCGGTACATGGAACTACGAGGGTGTTTCTTGCGTATTGGAGAGCGACCAGGCGCTTGCAAACATAGGCGGCAAGGTTGCTGCCGGTACCATTGAGGAGAAGCTCGATGGTTATCTTGCAAAAGTGGGTGTGGCTCCCGGTGCTTGCACATTTGCCTTCCTCGACAACGATTCTTGTCAATTTACAGTGAAAGGAAGAACCATCAATGGTACATATACACTGAACAAGGAGGATAAGACGGTGTTGCTTAATTTCTATGGCCGTCTATCGATGACTGCGCACGTTTCATACAATCTTACAAATGTAAACCTTGTGTTCGATGCCGATAAATTGTTGGCACTTATCAAGAAGGTAACATCTACCGTTGCATCGTCGAGTTCATCGGGTAATGGAATTGCCTCTATTCTTGGTGGCGGCTCGGCATCTACCGCAACATCAACCCTTTCAACGGTGTCGGCCTTGATGGAGAATTACACCGGCATGATGCTTGGTATGAAGCTTAGCAAATAAGTTCGATTATCATATAAAATAAAGGTCGCAAGCACGCGTGCGTGCGACCTTTATTTTA
>JAFTNW010000032.1 GCA_017451695.1 Bacteroidaceae bacterium | reverse complement strand
GGGTTCCGCGCGCGGAACCCGTTTGTTTTTTTTCGTCTAAGCCATCACCTTTTTTCTTTCAAGAACAGACATTGAAAATGCATAGATTTTACCTTAACATCATTACCTAATGCAGTATATTCAATTCTCCGAATCACTAAAAAGAATTCTTCGTGTTCAAAATATGCCAATTGGGAGAGATGCTTATCACTTTGCAACAGTTTCACTATATTCTCATTATCGGCAACACCTATACGCTCCATAAGCTGTTTATGCACATCATCGCAGGTAAATGATATCTTACCGTCTCTTGTGCTCACTGAGTATGTATCATCGCCGTAAACAGATGTTTTATTTGGGAAATAGATATAAGAAAACTCTTCGGGAATTTTCAAGCCCTCGTAATCGGGATAAACACTGAAATTCTTACTTACATCCTCTATAAAACTTTCGGGCATATCAAATGTTAGATTACAAGATTCGCCATTATCGTTCAAAAAAGCAATAACGCTCTTTAATTCTTTGAAAGTATCATACTGCTCGGCCGTAAAATGAGGCAATGACGAATGGCTTAAATCCACATTACCCGATTCATCCACAAAGCCAAGGCTACGCGCCATAGACTCCATTCTGCTCTTTTGCGATGCCACCGATATATATTTTGACGGCAGCAACAAACCTGTTGTCATCAACGCCAACCAAATGAGCAATACTGTGAAATATCGCTTATTCTCACCGCACAGAAGCAAAGCAAATATCGATAAAGTAACGGCGGCACCCACAACCACAAGCATCACACGGTCTTCTGTGAAACCATACTCACCGATACGATAGCATGCTGCCACCCAGAACATTACAAGAATTGGCATCTGCACCAACGCCAAACGTGGGAAGAACCATTCGTACAAAGTGGTGGAAGAGAGTTTTTTAAGCAACCCCAATACCATTGACGATATCATAAAAGAGAGTGTCATATACACAATTCCGCCTTTGGGCAATTCCCACTGTATCGCAATCTGTCCAAGGTATATATAAAGAATAAGAGTATATATGAGCAGAGCAGGCACAGAGAGCTTTGAAAAAATCGTTTCACCTATTTTGCCAAGCAACTCATCGGAGTTCTTTTTTTCATATGCCGATACAAACAAAACAGGAGCCGCAACAATATATACCACATAAGCAATGGTAGCATGGACATCGGAGGATATATCCATAGCAAAAATATAATCGGCAGATGCCAGAATTATATTAACCAAGCAGAAAGCCACTGTTGAAAACAGCATTGCGTTAAAGAGACTTCGTGTAAAGTTCAGAAACGACAATGCACAATCCTTGTCTTCGAATTTGCAACGGCTCAATATCAGGCCCACCATGCTCAAAATATAGAGTGGCAAAAATTTTATGCCCAGAAAGTCCGCACAACCATCGATGAACATCAAGGGTGCAGAAGCCGCAAATATATAATAAAAAAGACGTTTCATGCCACTCAAGCTATTGAGTGAGATTGCTGTGAAAAGCAATATTGGATATAGGAGCAATCCGTCATAAGGGCCACTCTCTGCAGCAATGTATGCAGCAACTATTAACAGCAATTCCACAGGCTTTGTACGAGGGAAAGCCCAAAGAGTCTCTTTCAGTGATGATAAAAAATTATCAAACTTGTTTTTCATAATAATATATTGTTTTTTGGTTACTCTGCCATATATAATAGAAAGAGGTTGTTGCCGACCTCTTTCTATCTGTGTAAAAATTTAGTTTAACACAAAATCCTGTACTATTCCATTCTCGCTCTTGCACACCCTGAAGTTTCGGGCAAAATTTCTGATGAATTCCAGCGAGGTGGGCGATGGCGAAGGCATCTGTTCGCGCCTCAAAGCCTCTGCAATAATCGGATGCTGTAATTTAGGAGTAAAATTTCTATTCATAGGCTATATAAGTTTTCACATTCTATTATTAAAACGCAAGAAAACATTATATAGTATTTCGGCCGTAACATTTTTTTGTTACGGCCGAAACTGACATAAAAAGTTTATGATTAGTTAAGTATTTATTCGAGTACAAGCGATATATTCTTCTCCGCTGCTATGCGACGCATGTTAAGGATGGCATAGCGCATGCGACCAAGCGCGGTATTTATGCTCACACCGGTAATATCGGAAATATCCTTGAATGAGAGTTGCTGATAATAGCGCATATAGACAACCTCGCGCTGGCAGTCGGGCAGTTCGTTCACAAGCGCACGCACATCGCGCAGCACCTGCTCATTGACCATGCGGTTCTCTATGGTACCCTCGGCAAGAGCTGCATTGTTCAGCAAATCGACCTCGGTTTCGTCGTTTGAAACAAGGTTCTCGTTGCGCTCCTGACGAAATTGGTCTATAACAAGATTGTGTGCTATGCGGGTTATCCACGCAGCGAACTTGCCGTCGGGCTGGTAACGGCCCTCCTGCAATTTAATGATAGCTTTAACAAAGGTCTCTTGGAATATATCCTCGGCAACCTCCTTGCTACGTACAATAAAATATATGTAATAAAATAACCTGTCTTTGTGACGATTCAGCAAAACATCAAAAGCCGAATTATTGCCCCCAATATACAGCGACACCAACTTATCGTCGGTCATCTGTGTCAAATTCTCCATTATCTTCTATTTTGTCGTTTGGAGTAAAATTGGTCTATAGGCTATTGGTTTTAGGTTATTTATAAATGAATTATCGGTGCAAAGAAAACTATTTTAAGCATAAAATCCAAACATTTGAAAAAAAATGTTTGGATTTTAACAATAACAAGAGACTATTTGCGTTATATAATCTCTGTTTATATCATTTTCACACTATACCCTTGGAGCGAGAACCCGCGTAACAAATCACCCACGGGCATACGCTTTTTTCCCGGAATCTGCACCGACAATAACGATATAAAACCATCGTTCACAGCCACTTTGGCATAGCTTTTTCCATCGGTCAGCAGTGTGCCCGCTTTTTTATCGTGCTTGGCAGGTTCTTTGGCAACCTCATACACCTTTATTGCAAGAGACTCACCGGCAGCATCGCACAGTTCGAACCATGCTGCGGGATAGGGCGACATGCCACGTACAAAATCATAGACGGCCTGGCAATCCTTTTCCCAATCTATGCGGCAAGTATCGCGGAATATTTTGGGTGCGGGGCGCAAATCGCTCTCCTGTGCAAACATCTGCTGCTGTGGCTGCGCTGTAGCCGTACCATTTACAATGGCCTCCACGGTGCGCAAAACCGTTTCGCCTCCCTGCAACATAAGTTTGTCGTGCAAGGTTCCGGCAGTATCGCACTCCTCTATCGCCACCTTGTCGCGGAAAATAACATCGCCCGTGTCAATCTCGTGTTTAAGGAAGAAGGTGGTTACACCTGTCTCCTTATCGCCATTGATTATAGCCCAATTGATGGGTGCCGCACCACGATATTGTGGCAGGAGCGATGCGTGGAGATTAAAAGTACCAAGGCGAGGCATATTCCACACACTCACAGGCAACATGCGGAATGCCACCACAATCTGCAAATCGGCACGCCATGCGGCAAGTGCAGCAAGAAAATCCTCACTTTTAAGAGACTCGGGCTGCAATATCGGCAACCCCTCCTGCACGGCATACTGCTTTACAGGGCTCATGAGCAGCTGATTGCCACGCTTGCTTATCATTTTATCGGGCATTGTTACAACGCCCACTACCTCGTAACCGCAATCGGTACATGCATGCTGTTTCTCCACCAACCTTTTAAGTGGCTCCACAGCAAAATCGGGGGTACCAAGATATACTATTCTTAATTTATTGTTCATGTAAATAATCTGTTTTAATGCCGAGGCACAAAGATTCTGCACCCCTGTTATTTTAATCCGATGTAAATTCGAGTAATGTTTTTCTGTATGCGGTAAAGATTGCCGATTTTGAGATAAAACCGATATACTCGCCACTGACACCCTCTACCGGCAGGTTCCATGCATTCGTCTCCTCGAATTTGCGCATAACGGCCTCCATGGGCTCCTCTATGCTCAACCGCACGGGAGCTTCGCGCATGAGCGTGCCCACGGCATAACGATGATATAGCTCTTGACGGAACATTATATGGCGCACGTCATCAAGATAAAGGATGCCCACAAGATGGTCGCTTGCATCTACCACAGGGAATATGTTACGCTTGGTTTTTGCCACCACGGCTGTGAGCGCTCCCAAATCCATGTCGGGGGTAAGGCGCATGAAATTCTTTTCAATTACATCCTCAACCTTCAAGATGGTGAGCACAGCTTGGTCTTTGTGGTGGGTAATGAGCTCACCACGCTGCGCAAGGCGCACCGCGTAGATATTATTCTTATCTACAATCTTAACTGTAAGATAGGAAAACACAGATACTATCATAAGCGGGAGGAACAGAGCATATCCACCTGTGAGCTCGGCAATAAGGAACACACCGGTGAGAGGAGCATGGAACACACCCGACATAAGCGCAGCCATGCCAAAGAGGGCGAAGTTCCTATCGGACACATAAACGCCCCACCCTGTGAGATTGCACAAACCGGCAAACAGATAGCCCGACACACATCCCAAGAACAAACTGGGTGCAAAAATTCCTCCACAACCGCCGCCACAATTTGTTACGGTGGAGGCAAACGCTTTGAATAATATAATGAGGAACATGTAGAGGAAGAGGAACCTCGCATGGCCGTAGAACAACGAGTTATTCAGTATAACATCGGCCGATGAGCCGTTTATAAGATGGTGAATCATCTCGTATCCCTCGCCATAAAGCGGTGGGAAAAGGAAAATAAGCACACTGAGCACGCTGCCACCTATCGCAAGGCGCACATAGGGGTTGGTAAAACGCTTGAAGAAACGCTCGATATTGGTGGTTACCTTGGTAAAATAGAGCGACACAAGGCCGCACACAATTCCCAACATAATTACATAAGGTACACGCGCAAGGTCGAAATGGTCCTCCAAATGAAACTCGAACATTGCATCGGTGCCCATGAGCAGATACGACAATGTGGCCGCCGTAACACTTGAAATGAGCAGCGGCAAGAGCGACGACATTGTGAGGTCGAGCATGAGCACCTCGAGCGTAAACACCAAGCCCGCGATGGGAGCTTTGAAGATACCCGACACTGCACCCGCAGCACCGCAACCAATGAGCAGCATCATCACCTTCTTCTCCATCTTGAAGAAAGAGCCGAGGTTTGAACCTATGGCTGAGCCGGTCATCACAATGGGCGACTCGGCACCCACAGAGCCACCGAAACCGATGGTAATGGCACTTGCAAGCAACGACGACCATGTGTTGTGCCTGCGTATCTTGCCCTGACGGCACGAGATTGCATAAAGCACCTTTGTTACTCCGTGGCTTATATCGTCGCGCACCACCTTGCGAATGAGCAAGCCTGTGATAAAAATACCAATTACCGGATATACAAGATAGAGCCAGTTGAATGTATCCTTATCGAAACCACCTGTGAGCAGATGTTGGATAAGGTGTATAAGATGTTTCAACGCATAAGCCGCAAGAGCTGATAAAACACCTACAATAAAACTCAGAATCAATATAAACTGACTCTGGGAGATATGTTTCTCGCGCCACTCTATAAAGCGGTCGAGCATGCTCTTGGTATTTTTATTCTGCACACTCATTCTCTTATTATGGCAACAGTACCATCTGCTGCAAGCTTTATTATACTCGACGATTTGGGACGCCCCATATCGAGTTGTTTGTAATTTACCACATAATCCACCGCCTCCTTTATCTCGGGGCTTATCTCGCTAAAATTGGCCGGAGTGGGCTCGCCGCTTATATTTGCCGATGTTGAAACAACAGCCTTTTGAAAGCGGTAGCACAGTTCCTTTGAAAAGAGTTCCGACGTTACACGAATACCCACGCTGCCATCCTCGGCTATGAGGTTAGGGGCCAGGTTGCGCGCACCGTCATATATTATTGTAAGCGGTTTATTGGTGAGTTCCACCAAGTCCCATGCAACGGCAGGCACATTGCCCACATAGCGCGATAGACGGTCGGCACTATCCACAAGCAGCAGCAGAGCTTTGCTATCGGCGCGGCGTTTAATCTCATAGACACGCTTCACAGCCTCGGGATTTGTGGCATCGCAGCCTATACCCCACACGGTATCCGTGGGATAGAGTATCACACCACCCTTGCGCATTACCTCGACGGCTTTTTTTGCTTCATCGGCTATTGTTCCCATAGCATTTGACAATTAGAATTCACTTGTAAAATGGAAACGGATACTCTTGAAGTCGTTCTGTGCCATCTGCAACACATAGTTGCTGTCGGCAAGGAACACATCGCGCCCCTCGATATCCTTTGCCATGTACTGATATTTGCGTTTCTTGAAGTTCTCGAGCTCGGCAGCATCGTCGCTCTCAATCCAACAGGCCTTGTAGAGGTTTACAGGCTCCCAGCGACATTTTGCATTGTACTCGTTCTCCAAGCGATATTGAATAACCTCGAACTGCAACTGCCCCACCGTGCCTATGAGCTTGCGACCATTGTGCTGATTAACAAAAAGCTGTGCAACACCTTCGCCCATCAGCTGGTCGATACCTTTTGCAAGCTGCTTGGTCTTCATGGGGTCGGCATTCTCTATGTACTTGAACATCTCGGGCGAGAAGCTGGGCAGGCCTTTGAAATGGAGATTCTCGCCCTCGGTGAGTGTGTCGCCTATTTTGAAGTTACCGGTATCGGGCAAGCCTATGATATCACCCGGGTAGGCCTCCTCAATGGTGCTCTTGCGCTGTGCCATGAACTGTGTGGGCGACGAGAAACGAAGGTCTTTGCCCAAACGTATGTGGCGATAAGGTGTGTTGCGCACAAATTTACCCGAACATATTTTGCAAAAGGCGACGCACGAACGGTGGTTGGGGTCGATATTTGCTGTTATCTTGAAGATGAAACCTGTGAACTTGGGGTCCTCGGGGTTTACCACACGCTCCACAGCCTGCACGGGGCGGGGGCTGGGTGCAATCTTCACAAAGCAGTTGAGCAGCTCCTCGACACCGAAATTGTTTAGTGCCGAACCAAAGAAGACGGGAGCAACCTTTCCGTTCAGGTAATCATCCACATTGAATTCGGGATATACACCATCCACCAGCTCCAAATCGGAGCGGAGTTTCTCGGCAAGTTGCTCACCTATGTTGGCATCGAGCTCGTCGCTGTTTATATCAATCTCAACCTTTTCCGTAACACGTTGCTTGTTGGGGGTAAAGAGGTCGAGTTTCTGCTCAAAGATATTATACACACCCTTGAAACGCGCACCTTGGTCTATTGGCCAGCTTAGTGGGCGCACAGCAATCTGCAACTCCTGTTCAAGCTCGTCGAGCAGTTCAAAGGGGTCGCGGCCCTCGCGGTCCATCTTGTTTACATATACAATAACAGGGGTGTTACGCATGCGGCACACGGCCATGAGCTTGCGTGTCTGTGTCTCAACACCCTTTGCACTATCCACCACAATTATCACACTATCCACTGCGGTGAGCGTGCGGAAGGTATCCTCGGCAAAATCCTGGTGGCCGGGAGTGTCAAGAATATTTATTTTATATCCCTCGTAATCGAACTCCATCACCGATGTTGTTACGGAGATTCCACGCTGTTTCTCAATCTCCATCCAATCGGATGTTGCTGTCTTTTTTATCTTGTTTGATTTTACGGCACCGGCTACCTGTATCTGACCACCAAAAAGCAAAAGTTTCTCGGTGAGGGTGGTTTTTCCGGCATCAGGGTGCGAAATAATCGCAAATGTTCTTCTTCTACCAATCTCTTCGTTTACGTTCATGATGAACAATCTGTTTTATTGTGTTATTTCCTTAATCTTCACTCTCCAAATTGAGCCTGCCCTCCTCATCTTCCTTGAAGTAGAGCGCAAGCATTGATATAAATTTTCCTATCTCGGCTGTGGCATTGGCCGTTTCGGCATTGATGTCGCGTTTTTGCACCTTCATGAGCCACATCATGTATAGCGCATCAAAGCAATTCTCTATCTCGCCCTTGTCGCGGCCGTTGCTCTTGTTACGGAACTCTACAATGAAGGGGAGCGCCTTGTAATAGGCAGCCGAGTAGAACGGCACCTTTGGCGACTTGAGCAAACGCAGATGAAGGTCGGTGAGGTTTATTATCACATTCTTGTTTATTTGCAAATGCCCACTCTCCTTAACACCCTCCTGGCGCATCATTTCGATGAGATTCTCATACCATGCGAGCAGTTCCCGCTCACCATCGGCAGGCAGATTATAAGGAGCAACAAGCGCTGCCTTCACTTTATCAACCGACAAATCGTTGGCACGAAGCAGGTCCTCCACCTGCCACATATATAGCAGATATTCTGCTACATTCTTCTTTCGCAGTTCTTTTGATACAAACAAAGCCGTAAGAATTAATGAAAAGAATAAATACCTGTAATTATGAGTACCGCACCAATGAATGCGCCAATCATCACAAGCGCACCTATGACACGGTTTATAATCCACACGCCACGCACATCGAAACGCGCTCGTAATTTGCTCACGGCGTATGTTATAAAGAGCCACCAGAGCATTGCGCCTGCAAATATTGCCGCATAGCCTATAAACTGATTATATAGCGGCAGTTCGGGAAGCATAAAATTCATTGGAGTGAAAAGGGCCAGGAAAAGCAGCACAAGCAAGGGATTGGAAAACGCCAGGAAGAAACCTGTTACACAATTCTGTACCAAGCTGCTCTTATTGCGACTGACCTTGTGGGCACTTTGTGTTGGATTGCTGCGGAATGTGTGGACACCGAAAATAAACATAAGCACTGCTCCAAAGAGTTGTAACCAGAAAAGAGCCGTGCGATTATGTATAAAATCGTATATGAACGACAAGCCATAACCTGTAACAAGCGCATAGATAATATCGCTCATAGCTGCACCAAGGCCCGTTATCAGACCATATATGCGCCCCTTATTCAACGCTCGCTGCACACACAATATACCGACAGGGCCCATTGGTGCAGAGGCTATTATGCCTATTACAGCACCTTTCACTATAATTTCAAGCAATGAAACCTGCGATACAAGTTGCAGAAAGAAATCGTTAAATTCGCCCATATTATCACTTAAATTTTCACTATTTGCAAAGTTGGCATTTTTTTATGAAAAATCCCACATAAGAGCCCGTTTTTTTATTGCTAAATGAATTATATATATAAAAAAGCGGGCAATAAACCCGCCACGCCTTGCCCACATTCCCAAAAAGCACCGATTAAAACGTAAAAAAATGCCTCATGGGTAAATAATCTCACAACTATTTTATTGCCTTTGAGCGATGAATAAGATATAAAGAGCCCGCAAGGTCGGACAAACCGGCAAGGATAGCACCCACCCCCACCACAAGAAAGGGCAAGCCGGCGGCCTCGAAAGGATTTACAATAACCAGCACCCCTATTGCCAGCAGCAAGAGAGGCACAATATACATATAAAGGCTTAAATGCAAACGTCGTTGCGCCATAAGCAGCATAGCCAATTGATAAAAGCCGATAGCCAATAGCAGAACACCCAACAGCAGCATGAGCATCGACAAGAACATTGCAGGCGAGAGCAACAGCCACACCCCTAACGCAATACCCGCCACACCGGCAGTGGCAAGAACAAACATGTCGAATTTTCTTGACACGCCACGCTTGCCAAGCACATATACATTAAACAGAGAGATAGCTCCCGACACCACAAAAGCGGCACCGACAAACTGAATTATCACCGGCATGAACGCTTCGCGCAATACCACCATCAACACACCAATCAAAATAACGCACACACTGCGCACAACGACATTAAGCATATTAAAAATCTTTACAATACAGGCAGAACAATCTGCACACTATATAACAAAATACTTTGCAATTTGCTCACAAAGCAAAATAAAAATCACAAACGGACAATCGGCGGAAGAGTGCCGGCTGCTGCGCAGGCTGTGAGCAACAGCCCCTCATCAAACAGATAGCCGACAGAGAACGAGCGAGATACGCCACATTGCAACGAAAGGGCAAACACCCCGCACTGCGTAGGCGCGAAAACAGGCATAGAGAGCGACTCTTTATAATCAAAACCTCCGACAAGCTTATAAACTGCCTCGCATGCTGTCCAGCGCAACAAGAAATAGGCCGCGCGCCATTCCAAAGGCACGGCAGCCATTTCGCACTCCTTCATCACATAGGAGCAAGCAACAGCCGCATTGCGGGATTGCAGTTCCACATCGAGCCCAAGAGGCTCCTTTCGAGAGAGAGCCACAGCCGCGTAGCCGCGTGTGTGCGATATACTTATATAACCGATTGCACCCACAAGAAGAGGCTTGCCATCCTCGGCATACTCTATGCGAGCATCGGCACCAGCCACCTCGCGCAACAGCAGGCGCACGGCAAGCCACTCGGCACGGCGCGCCTCGCTACCAAACGTGCGCGCATGCTGCAACAGAGATTCGTTGCCAAGCATCTCGCCCAACTGCTCCGATGTCTCCTCTATTGCCCATACGGCAATCTCGGCATCGCCACAAGCATATCTTCTACTTATCGGCATCCTCGGTTTCGCTTGCCTTGGGCAACAGGCTCGCTTTAATTTTTATAAGACGATGCTTATCTTTGCTCATAACCTCAAACTCCACGCCCTCACACACAATCTTCTCGTGCAAGCGCGGGAACTCACCTTTCACCTCCAAAAGAAGCCCTGCGAGAGTATCGGCCTCACCCGCCACATCATCAAAGAGTTCATTATTGAGCGACATAATCTTAAAGAAATCGGCAAGCATGGTCTTGCCCTCAAAGATTATGGTATTTTCATCCACGCGCTCATACGAGGAGTCGGGTTCATCAAATTCGTCATTAATCTCGCCCACAATCTCCTCAATGATATCTTCAAGGGTAATAAGGCCCGACACACCGCCGAATTCATCAATCACAAGTGCCATGTGGATGCGCGATGTCTGGAAGTCGCACAACAGATCGTCGATTTTCTTTGTTTCGGGCACGAAATAGGGCTGACGAATGAGCGACTGCCAACGGAAACTTGCCCCTTTGTTCAGATAAGGCAACAGGTCTTTTATGTAAAGCACGCCGCGAATATCGTCTTGCGTGCCCGCATACACGGGAATACGCGAATAGGCATTATCGGCGGCACAGCTAAGAACCTCGTTATAGGGGGCGCGAATATCGAGCATCACCATATCCATGCGCGGGGTCATGATACTGCGCACGGTTTCATCGCCAAAACGTATTATACCCTCCAACATGTTCTTCTGCTCGCCTATTTCCTTTTTATCGGTAAGTTCAAGAGCCTGTTCAAGTTCATCCACCGACAGCGAATAATTATTCTTCGACGCCAAACGCTCGGTAAATGCTGTCGAGCGCACCAAGAGCTTGGAGAAAGGCGCCACTATACGATAAATGAGATAAAGACCGTTGGCTGCAAAGAATGCAAAACGACGCACATTGTTCTTTGAATAAATCTTGGGCATAACCTCGCCGAAGAGCAACAGCAGGAAGGTGAGCACAACCGTAAGCAACAGGAACTCCAACCACTTCACGCTATCGCCAAACGAGAGAATGGACATAAAGAAATAGTTCAACAACATAACAATACCCACATTCACAAAGTCGTTCACTATGAGAATGGTGGCAAGCAGGCGTTCCGGCTCCTTGAGCATGGTGATTATACGTTGCGCCGACAGGGATTTATCGGCAGCAGCCTCATCAAGCTCCGCGCGACTAAGCGAAAAAAAGGCAATCTCCGACCCCGAGGCAAAGGCCGAAAAGCAGAGCATCAACGCAGCAATAACCAATGCAATCATGGCACTCAACGAAGGAGCATTTATGCTAACCTCGGAGAGTGCGGATGCAAAGAGCTGCAAAAAAGCAGGTATCATCAACAGCAAGAATCGGATTAATAAACAGAACTATCGGTTACAGGAGCCTCGGCAGCGGGTGTTGTACCACGCGATGAAAGCATCTCCATTGTTTCGGCAAGAATCTCTGTGCGATAACGACGGATACCGTTCTGGTCCTCGTATGTATTGGTTCTTATTTTACCCTCGACATATATGCGGTCGCCCTTGTGAACATATTTCTCTGCAACCTCGGCAAGACCACCCCAAAGCACCACATTGTGCCACTCTGTTCTTTCGGGTACCTGTGTACCATTCTGCAAAGTGTAGGCGCGCTCTGTGGTGGCAAGCACCATGTTTGCAACAGCCACATTACGATCCAAATGACGAACATCGGGGTTCTTACCCACATTACCAATTAAAATAACCTTGTTTACTGACATATTGTAAAAAATTAAATCCTCAAAAAAAGAGCACTGCTACGTGCCTAAATTCCATGCAAATATAGCATAACGGCACAGCGCAACAAAATTATATTATAAATTACTATGTTAATTATTCCGTTACAAAATTAGTAATTTTAATTAATATAGCACTCAAAAGCTGCATAAAAGAGCAGAAATAGAACAAAAAACCTTCTAAACAAGTCGCAAACAACGATTTTTGCACAAAAAAAGTCGATTATATTTCGGTGTGAACAAAAAAAGCTATATATTTGCCTTCCGAAATTTGGTTATACACCATTTACAACATAAAATATACAAACAAAATGACAAAAGCAGACATTGTAAACGAGATTGCAAAGAAGACAGGTATTGAGAAAGCAGTGGTTCTCGCTTCAGTAGAATCATTCATGGAAGTAGTGAAGACATCTTTGGCAAATCACGAGCCGGTATATCTACGCGGTTTTGGCAGCTTCATCATCAAGCAGAGAGCTGAAAAAACAGCCCGTGACATACACAAGGAGAAGACCATCATAATTCCCGCACACGATATTCCCGCATTCAAGCCCGCAAAAACATTCGTAAACGAAGTAAAAAAATAATAGTTGTTAATTTATAAATTTATTAATTATGCCTAGCGGAAAAAAGAAAAAAAGACATAAGATGTCTACGCACAAGCGTAAAAAAAGATTGAGAAAGAACAGACATAAGAGCAAGTAAGCTCGTCTGCGCAGACACAAAAAACAAACTTGCAGGAATGGGAAAACAAAACTTCAAGTTTGTTTTTTGTTTTAAGGACCCCACTCCCCCACACAAAGGTCAAGAGGCTCACCTTTTTAATAAAAGAGGCTCACTAAATCAAAAATACGAGAATTGTGACAAGCGAACTTATTGTAGATGTTCACTCCAACGAAGTCTCCATTGCTATCACCGAAGAGAAGCAGTTGGTGGAGTTTCAAAAGGAGGAACAGACAGAAACATTTTCGGTGGGCAACATCTACCTTGGGCGCGTAAAAAAAATAATGCCCGGGCTGAACGCCTGCTTTGTCGATGTAGGTTCCGAAAAAGAAGCATTCCTTCACTATTTAGATTTAGGCCCGCAATTTTACTCTTTACAGAAGTATCTTAAACAGATTACCAGCGACCGCAAAAAGAGTTTCCCCATGGCAAAGGCAAGCATAATGCCCGAGAAAAAGAAAGAGGGAAACATTGCCGAGGCGCTGCAAACAGGGCAGGAGATACTTGTGCAGGTAACAAAAGAACCCATAAACACAAAGGGGCCGCGCCTCACTTGCGAACTATCTTTTGCCGGCAGATTTCTGATACTCATTCCTTTTGAGGATAAAGTATCGGTATCATCAAAAATAAAGTCTCCCGAGGAGCGCACAAGGCTCAAGCAACTGTTGCAAAGCATAAAACCAAAGAACTTTGGAATAATAGTGCGCACAGTGGCCGAAGGCAAAAAAGTAGCCGAGCTCGACAGCGAACTACGCAGCCTTGTCAGCAATTGGGAGTCGCTTATAGGCAAAGTGCAGAAAAGCACCAAGCCCCCGACTATCGTTCACGCCGAATCGGACAGAACACTTGCTCTGCTACGCGACCTCTTCAACCCGTCGTACGAGAGCATTCATGTGAACGACATTGAGGTATATAAGAAGATAAGGAATTATGTATCTGTGATTGCTCCCGAGAGCATCGACATAATTAAGCTATACCGCGGGGAATTGCCCATATTCGACCACTTCGGGATAACCAAACAGATAAAATCCTCATTTGGAAGGATTGTATCGTTCAAAGGCGGGGCATACCTTGTGATAGAACACACCGAGGCACTGCACGTTGTAGATGTGAACAGCGGCAACAGGGCACGCAACAATGCAAGCACACAGGAAGAGAATGCCTTGGAAGTAAACTTGGGAGCCGCCGACGAGCTGGCACGCCAGCTGCGCCTCAGAGACATGGGCGGAATAATTGTTGTCGATTTCATAGACATGGACAAATCGGAACACCGCCAGGCTCTCTACGAGCGAATGACCGAAAACATGAGCCGCGACAGGGCAAAGCACAACATACTGCCACTGAGCAAGTTCGGCCTCATGCAAATAACACGCCAACGAGTGCGCCCGGCAATAAACATGCCCGTGGAAGAGAGCTGCCCCGTATGCTTTGGTAAAGGAAAGGTACAATCATCCATTCTGTTTACCGACACTTTGGAGAGTAAAATAAGTACATTGGTAAAGACATTGGGAATTACATCGTTCAAACTGCATGTTCACCCCTATGTAGCTGCCTACATTAAACAAGGTATAATATCGATGTACCGCAAGTGGCAACTGAAATATGGTTTTGGAATACGCGTCATACCCAACCAGAAACTAACCTACCTTGAATATCATTTCTATGACAAAAAAGGCAAAGAGGTTGATATGAAAGAGGAATCGGAAATCAAGTAAATAATTTTACTGCACTATAACAAAAGAGAGCGGCTCGCATGAGCCGCTCTCTTTTGTCGTATAAAGCAGGGATTTAGATACCCATAGCCTTTTTCATCTCCTCAATTATCACATCGGCCTTTTCGCAAGCAGCCTTGTAGTCGTCGCGTGTAGGCATTGCAGCCTTGGCCTCCATGTAGAACTTAATCTTGGGCTCTGTACCCGAGGGGCGAACAGAAACCTTGTTGCCACTCTCGGTAAAGTACTGCAACACGTTTGATGTTTCGGGCATATCGAGGGCGGTTACATTGCCATCGCCATCCACAGCCTTCAAAGCCTTGAAGTCCTTGTAGCAAACAACCTTCTCACCGGCCATCTCCTTCAAAGGATTGGCACGGAAGTTCTCCATCATCTGACGAATCTCGTCGGCACCACTCTTGCCGGGCTTAACCACGTTCACTGTAATCTCCTTTGAGAAGCCATACTCAACGTAGATATCCAAAAGCATCTCGTAGAGAGTCTTGCCATTCTCCTTGGCCCAAGCGGCTACCTCGGCAATGAGGCTGCAAGCCGATACCGAGTCTTTGTCGCGGCAGAAATCCTCGGCCAAGAATCCGAAACTCTCCTCACCACCACCTATGTAGCGCAAGATACCCTCGTTATCGCGTATAACCTTGGCAATCCATTTGAATCCGGTGTAGCAGTCGAACATCTTCAAATTGTTCTTCTCGGCAATATTCTTGATAACCTCTGTGGTAACAATTGTCTTAACGACGAACTCCTTGCCTGTCATTTTACCCAGCTTTGTGTACTGTGTAATAATGTAGTAAAGGAATATCATACAGGTTTGGTTACCGTTTACAATAACCCACTCGCCCTTGTCGTCCTTGCAAGCAATAGCCAAGCGGTCGGCATCGGGGTCTGAAGCCATTACAAGGTCGGCATCAATCTTCTTTGCAAGATTCACAGCCATGGTCATAGCCTCAGGGTTCTCGGGGTTGGGCGACACCACTGTGGGGAAGTTACCGTCCTTTATCATCTGCTCCTCTACACAATGGATATTCTCAAAGCCCCAACGGCGCAACGATGCGGGGATAAGCACGCGACCGCAGCCATGGATTGGAGTATAAACAATCTTCAAATCCTTGTGCTTGGCTATCACCTCGGGGTCTATGATAAGTGTCTTTACACGGTCAAGATATACATTATCAACCTCCTCGCCTATAATTTCGATGAGCGCAGGGTTACCCTGGAACTTGATATCCTCAACGCGCACCTTCTCCACATTCTCAATTGTTTTAACATCGTGGGGAGAGAGCATCTGCGCGCCATCGTCCCAATAAGCCTTGTAGCCGTTGTACTCTTTGGGGTTGTGGCTTGCTGTGATATTTACACCGCTCTGGCAACCCAAATAACGGATGGCAAAAGAGATTTCGGGTGTGGGGCGAAGGTCCTCGAACAGATATACCTTGATGCCGTTGGCCGAGAAGATATTTGCTGTAATTTCGGCAAACAGACGGCTGTTGTTACGGCAGTCGTGGCCCACTACAACAGAAATCTGCTCACGGTCTTTGAACACCTCGTTCAAATAGTTGGCCAAGCCCTGTGTAGCCTTGCCCACGGTGTATATGTTCATGCGGTTGCTGCCTGCGCCCATGATACCGCGCAAACCACCTGTACCAAATTCCAATTCGCGATAGAAGGCATCGATAAGGGGAGTCTTATCCTCATTGTCGAGCATAGCCTGAACCTCTTTGCGTGTCTCTTCGTCATAAGCGGGAGAAAGCCACTCCGTAGCCTTGTCCGTTACCATTTTAATTAATTCCTGGTCCATAAATTTAATCTTTATTGTTTGTTAATTGTATATACAACAAATTTACCTCTATTGTTTTGGCCGACAGCATATTGGCATTGTTAAATATTGCTTATACACTGCCACACGTTAAGCTAAAATAGTTAACCTTGCGAATATATATAATTTATCTTTATTTTGAAAGAGGAATCAAATATTTATCACCGGTTTCCTCTATCAAGCGCTTTTTGTACTCCTGCGGATAGCCCGGACGGACAACGGTGGCGCCGATACCGGTAGATGTACGTTTGAAACGGCCGTTCTCCTCGGGCTTCACAACAAGGTCATTGTATTTCACAATTATATACTCACCGAATTTTTTCCACTCACTCAAAGCCTCCTCGGCACTGTTGCACGAAAAATCCTTGATAGCCGCCACAGCATATTTGGGAGCATCTTTCAAAGAAGGCGCAAACTGCTTTTCAAGTTCAAGAGCGCGTTCATAGATTCTATTTTCAATCTCACTACGCACACGCAATAGGTCGGCCTCAACAAGCGAGTATTTGGGATAAATCATATTTGATACCCAATTAAATACCCAGAAAGAGGAATCCCATGAGAATGTTACGGGGTCGGCATTAGCCGCGGAGTAGCACGCAGGAACGCGGTCGAGACAGCAATAGACCGGTGTATATACAATCATATTGGCATCGTCGCAGCCAAACCACAACACACCGCCGAGCTCATTGGGCATATGAGCACGCATCTGCGCCACAAAGGTAAATGCCGACTGGAATGTGGATATAGGGCGCTCATTGAAATACTCCTTGCCATCATATTCAAAGGTAAGTGGCGACAGACGATAAGGCATGTTGTAGATGCCACCGCCCAAATCCTCGTTCACGGCAAAGGGAGTGCCCTCGTAATGGTCGCGCATGGCAGCTTGCACATCCTGCAAAGTAATTTGCTTTTTAGGTTTGAAATAGAGCGGCATAGGGGTTGCCGTAGCATCGCCCGATGCCCATGGGAGGTACTCGTTCATATCGGCATCGGCATACATATTAAAGAAACTCCACGCACGGGCATCGCACCAACGCAAGGCACCGAAATCGGGAGGGCAATAAGCCATGGCAAAACTGAAATCCTCGTCCTTGCCACTGAAATAACCTTTTTTGCGGGCAAATTTTATTACATCCTTGGAGTACATCACATTCTCCTTGTCCTTCATGTCGAACTTATGAATACGGGCCTGGTTGGCATGAGCCGCAATACAATCGTCGGGGATGCGCACAGCCACCCACACGGTACCCTTCTCACTGCCCTTGCCTATCATTTCAAGAATCCACGCCTCGTTGGGGTCGGCAATGGAAAAGCTCTCGCCCTCGCTGTAATAGCCATACTCCTGTGTAAGGGTTGTCATAACCTTGATAGCCTCACGCGCACTCTTTGAACGCTGCAAAGCAATATAAATGAGCGATCCATAATCAATGATACCGGTAGTATCCACCAACTCATGACGGCCACCGAATGTAGTTTCGGCAATAGCCACCTGATGCTCATTTATATTACCTATTACATTATACGTAACAGGCGCCTCGGGGATGGAGCCAAGATATTTGCCTGTATCCCAATCGTAGATGGGGCGCATTGTACCTTCGGGGTTTACCGATGCGGGGTAATGAGCCAAAAAACCACTCATGCCAAAACTATCGGCACTGTACGAGATAAAGACAGAGCCATCGGCCGAAGCCTTTTTACCTACCAAAAAATTGGTGCATGCGGCAGCCGACTCAAAAAAGAGGACAACCACAGCCAAGAGAAAAACAATTTTCTTCATAATCATTTATATTTTAATACATTATATTCCTTTCCAAAACAGTACGGTTTCCCACCCTGTCGGTAACCTCAAGACGCAAAGCATGTTTCCCGCGGGCAACCCTCTCTTTTTTGAAATCGCACGTTATACGCCCGTTTTTACTGCTATATTCAAACAGCACAAACTTGCCATCAATGGTACCACGGAAGGTGTTTATACCGGTATGCTTATCGGCCACGGCAAACACCGCTCGACCATTACGCGCCCACTGTTTCTCATTAACAGCACTCACACGCGGTGCCACCGTATCCACGGCCACCGCATAATCATCGAGCAGAAGGATATCGGCCGATACCGCATTACCCTCCACCGTGCCACCCACGGAGCTGCGCTTTGCACCCTGCACACGCTCCACATAGCATTTATCGGCAAATGGCAACAGAGAAACCGGTATATCGAGCGTTATACGGGCTGCACGCCACAGAGGCACAGGCGCATCGGCAAGGCTATAAATAGGAGAGGGGTGAGAATCATCCACAACAAGTTTCATATAGCAGTCGTCGAACAACACCCCGCGAGGAACTACAAGCCTACACCCCGGCACACGCACATCGTTTTCCAGGAACCAACGTAACATATAGCCACCTGTATGCTCCACAGCCGGTATATCACACGGCTTTCCCATAACCACAAACGGATATACAGCCGTGTTGCCATGATAGTCGCGCAAGCGATACTCCACGTTGTAAAGCCGCTCTTCGCTTATATTTACCCAACCGCCTGCGGCATCGGCACTAATCATGCGCAAAGGGTTGTTGGGCAACAGATAAGAGCGCAGGAACCAACCCTCGCCCGAAGCCCACCTATCATAATCGGCCCACGCGTTTATAAGACGGTTCTCGGCATAAGAGAAATTATCCATCCTGGCTGCAAAGCGCAGTGAATCATCCACATAAAGCTCTATCTCATATATCCCATACTTATTTGTGGTACCACTCATGTAATCAAGCCCTTTAAGCCCAAAGCCCACATAGCCCCAAGCAGCAAGGGTATCGGCTACCATGCCGTTCTGCACCTTGCGAACATGCGAAGAGGCCGAGCCATCGACCACTCCGCGCCCCGCCATGGGATAGAGAGCCACCGCTTGCGCCACCGGCGGGCGGGTATCGCTTATCTTGGGAGAATAAACGCTCAATGGGTTATACAGCTCCTCGCCATCGGCCGAACGAATCTCAAAATGAAGATGTGGGCCAAACGAGTATCCCGAATTACCCGCATGAGCAAGCACTTCACCCCTTTTTACAGGGAACAGTTCGGGAGAAAACTCCATATCCACGGCAAAACACTCGTCGGCATATTGACGTTCGCGCACAGCACGTTCCACGCCCGACGGAAACTTCTGCAAATGGCCATAAACTGTCATATAACCATTATCGTGCATCACATACAACGCACGACCATAACCTCCCACCTGCACCTTGGCACGGACAATATAGCCATCGGCAATCACAGAGATAGGTTTACCCTCTACACCTTGTGTCTTAAAATCAAGCCCTGCATGAAAATGATTGCTGCGCAGTTCGGCAAAATTACCGCTCAAATATAGAGGGAAATTAAACGGCACATCAAATTCGGCAGCCTGCTGGGCACACACCGCTACAATAGATTGCAGAAGTATATATATAGTTGCAAAAAACTTTTTCTTTATCATAACATTATTTATTGCAAATATAGTGAAAGGCGAGCGCAGTAAAAAGAAGTTTACTTATTTTTAATGCCGAGCCGCATCATATC
>JAFTNW010000031.1 GCA_017451695.1 Bacteroidaceae bacterium | reverse complement strand
TGCCGACGCACTATACAGCGAGGAGAGCATTAACGGGTACAACTACATTGCACCCAACAGCAACGGCCAAGAGAGCAACATTGACATAGAACTGCTTTTCAATTACATTAATCTAAAGAAATAACGATGAACACACAATTCAGCCTTGCACGTTTTGCCAAGTTGTTTATATACGAGCACAGGAGCAGTAATTTCCTATGCTACACAACACTCCTCATTATCCTTTACAGTATTGTATTCAATATTATATCTACATTTACCGTATCTGCGACTATTGACGGAGAATCGCTGTTCTTCCCTGTAAAAATAACCTTTATTATGGGGTATCTTTCCGTAGCCTTTTATTATCCGTTACTGAAAAAGGAGAAAAGAGAACTATACGAGATGCAGCCTGCAAGCAACCTCGAAAAATATTTATCGGTGCTTGTAAACACCGTTGTTGTGGTACCTGTATTTTATATATTACTCAATCTTGTTCCACTGATTTGGTTATATATAAAATTTGGCGGTGAGATACCGGGGCTGGAATTTTACAAGCCGAGCCTTAATGAGTTGTGCGATTATATACAAATAATAAGCATAGTAACCTACCTGTTCTTCACCTCGATGAGCCGCAGAAAAATGGTCGAAGGCATTATAATCGTAGCCATATATTGGCTAAGCGGTCCACTGCGACGGGAGTTTGACGAAACGGGGCACATCATCACAAGCTTGCTTGTAATTGCTATATTTCAAATTCTCATATATTTGAGAATTAAAAGAATAGGACAACAATGAACAACACAATAAACATAAAACGGCTTGCACGGCTCATAATTTATGAGAACAGGAGCAACGGATATATTTACAATATTGCTGCGGTGGGCATTGCGCTGCTGATAATAGTATTTAGCTACCGTGCAATATTTGTAGCTACGGGCATTGACGAGACGTTCCGTTTGCTACCCATTTTCGGCAATAATGACGAAACAGTCCAACTGATTTTAATACTGTCGCCTTTTATATTTTACGGCACGCTGCCACGCAAACACAGAAGAGCTACGTACCTTTTATTACCCGCAAGCGACGCGGAGAAATACTTGTCTATGCTTGTAAATACATTCGTAATTGTACCACTTACGATAACACTTGCCAAAATATGCGTGGACTCAATTGCCGCAGGCTTTTCCGCCACATATATTGCAAGCCTGACGGAAACGACGGAGCTGCTTAACAGCATTATGCTTATATGGGGTGGCATAAGCATTATAATGTTTTTCATCATTATGCTGTGCCGATACAAAGCGTGGATAGCCATAGCATTGGTGGTTGCAATTGCCATAATTGAAACAAAGTGTATAGATATGATATTCAAAACCACAAGCCAAGGTTACTTGACACCAAGCAGTGTGTCAGAAACATATTTGCTTGCCTCCATTATAAATATCGTGCTATTCCAGATACTTATTTATTACAACATAGGCAGGATTGAGGCATAAAAATTCCCGCAACCAACTGCATTTTTAACAACAAAAAAGCGAAAAAGAATGAATAATACATTAGACATAAAACGGCTTGCACGGCTCATAATATACGAGAACAAGAGCAGCAAATTCCTGCTATACATAGTAGCCGCTATACTTATATATACTATAGTATGTGTATTTATGAGATCCTTCAACGACATTGCACTTTACAGCAGTATCATAGGAGAGAGATTTATGGAAAAGTTGCTTTGCTTTTCACCCATACTTTGCTACTATAAGCTTATGATTGGAAAAGAGAAGCGCACGCTCTACCCCACCTTGCCTGCATCGAGCACCGAGAAATATCTGTCGATGTTTATGAACACATTGGTGATAGCACCTGCAACCATCATAGTATTGGCAACGGTGATAAACCACATAGGTTCGCTCATTTACACAGCCGACAATTACGCAGGCAACGAAACAGATATACAGCCCTATTCCCTTTTATATGTGCTTGTAACATGGTCGTGGATAAGCTGCACTACGTTTCTGTTGCTTGTTTTTACACAATTCAGAAATTGGAAAGGCATTGCCATTGCATTGGCCATACCCGCAGCCGATATTGCCCTTGCCGCCATTTTGATAGGCACGGTAGATGGTGAATTTGTATCACCCACCACAATGGCACGGTTTATGAACATAATATCGGTAGCAAACCTCTTTGTTTTTCAAGCACTAATATACCTAATGATAAAACGCATAAAAGCATAACAGAATGGAATTCAGCGAACATAAACCAATATACCTGCAAACAGCCGACATGATGCGGGAACGCATTATGTGCCACACTTGGGAAGAGGAGGCACGCATACCATCGGTGCGCGAGCTTGGTGCCACACTCGGGGTGAACCCAAATACCATTGTGCGCACATACCAGCTGCTGGAAGCAGAGGATATAATATACAATAAACGCGGTCTCGGTTACTTTGTGAGAGAGGGCGCACGCGAGAGAATAAAGGCTGCGCAGAAGCGCGATTTTCTTGAAAACGAGCTGCCGCAGTTCAAGGCAAAGGCAGAGCTTTTGGGAATTACTAAAGAGGAACTTTTGAGGCTGTTGTAGTTATATTTACGATGTCATTGGTTCGTTTTGCCTTTCGTGCACCGCGGGGCATCACTTTAACTGCGCCCCTGCCTGAGGGGAGCTGTCACGAAGTGACTGAGGGGAGGGAGGGCCGCCCGCGACGTTCACTACAAAACTCGCCGATGACAAAACAAAGTTTTGTCATTTCGAACACGCAGTGGAGAAATCTCGCAGGCACACATGAGATACTTCACATTCGTTCAGTATGACACTAAAGTACCACGGTGCGCAGTTCTCACAAGCAAAAGTAATTCTAAAAACCAACCGGCACCGTTAATGGCTCACAGAGAGATGCCGAGCAAGAGCAACTTGGGCGAAGCCAACAGAGTACAGATAACAGAGTACAGAGTACAAGGTTTTGTTATAGACGAGTTTTGCAGCCATGCCGAAGGCACTTGTAAAAGTAAATCAACTACTTAAATGCAATATTTATAAACAAATTTATATTATAGATTTTTTACAATGAAAAAGTTTTTAACCAGACTACTTTGGGGGTTCGTAATTGCAATCCTCATACTTATAGTATCGCTTATATTTGCTATAAAGGAGGCAATACACGGAGCATTCGGCCCCGACAACGACGACTTCGGGAAAAGGCATCAAATACCAGCCGAGCTTATCTACAACCGACCTATGGAGCTGCGCGATTCTGTGCTTGTGGCACCTGCCGACAGCCTTGCCACTGACAGCTACTTGCAAGTATATAATGACTATCAAGGAGGTATGTATTTATATGATTTCCACTACCCCTCCCTGCCCGCCGGTGAAATTTACCTTGAGTGCTACGAGGCAACAGAGAATATTCCACTCTCCAAAAAGCGCATCGTTGCAAAGAGCAAGGTTGGAATTGCCGCTACCGATTCTTTCAGCAAATTGGTAAACAAGCAGGAATTCACCATTTATGAAGGAGTGTGGGGCGACTACTATGCTGCACGCATAGAGGTGTGGCACAAAGATGCCACGACAAAAAAGAAGAGGAAACTTGTTGAAAAGATTTACCGCGTAGAGGGGTGGGAAAGGTAGTATAGGGGGTACACCGCCCCCTTAATACTTAATCTTAAAATAATCGAGCAACGCCTTGTAATTGTCCTGGGCCGCGAGGCAAGTGTCCAGCAGATAACCCCGCACCCTGCCCCACTCGCGCAGGCCGCGATAGTAGAACATCTTCAGTTCATCGGTGATGATAAAAGGTACAAAGCCACAGGCAAGACACTCTTTGAACATCACAAGCCGCCCCACACGCCCATTACCATCCTGGAATGGGTGTATCGCCTCAAAACGTTGATGAAGGTCTATTATATCCTCTATTGTTTTTTGCTTTATACCATTATACTCTTTAAGCAGTGCCTTCATCTTGCGGCCGACATCTGCGGGAGAAGTAGTTTCGTTACCACCCACTTCGTTGGGCAAACGCTTGTATTCCCCCACGGCAAACCAACCCTTGTAGCTGTCTGTTGTGCCCTGTTTCAATACCGCGTGCAACTCCTTGATAAAATACTCTGTAAGTTTTTCTTCTGCACGGTCTATAAGAAGGTCTATGCAACGAAAATGGTTTGTAGTTTCAATAATATCATCAACGCGAAGGGACTCACCCTCAACACCAATGGTATTTGTCTCGAAAATGAATCTTGTCTGTTCATGCGTGAGACGGCTACCCTCAATATGGTTGGAATTATACGTTAAATCGATTTGCGTGCGATGATAGATACCACCCTTCAACCTTGCCTCTTTCTCCCTGCGCAGAACCAGCAACAAAGGCATTTCCTTGCGGCGTTTATTCTTGCGCGCCGGCAATTGTGCATCACAAGGAATGCCCCACGTTTTACCAACGAGCCTTGCACCCTCAATCTTGCCCACGGCACAATAATTACGCACCGTTCTCTCCTGCACACCATGTTTCTTTGCAAACTCCGCAACCGAAATATACTCCATAGAAAAATCCGTTTATCGGCAAGTTATACCCACCGGTTTCATTGCAAATATAGCATTTCTTGCCGATATCGGCAAGAAATGTGGTAGAATTAAGCTCATAACAGACAAAAAAAGGATTTCCTTCTGTATGAAGGAAATCCTTTTTTAGAATTATATATGAGCAATATATTACTTGCTCAACATCTCGTGCATAGAGGCTGCTGCATGGCGGCCATCACCCATAGCAAGGATAACGGTGGCACCACCGCGAACAATATCGCCACCCGCAAAGATATAAGGGATAGACGACTGCATATTCTCATTAACAGCAATGGTGTTCTTGCGACCAAGCTCCAAGCCCTCAACCGATGTGGGAACAAGGGGGTTGGGCGACACACCTACTGAAACAACAGCCATATCAATATCTATTGTATCAATGGCACCCTCGATGGGTACAGGCGAACGACGGCCCGAAGCATCGGGCTCGCCAAGCTCCATCTTCTGCAAAACAATCTGTTTTACACAACCCTTCTCATCGGCAATATACTCAATGGGGTTATGCAGTGTGAGGAACTCAACACCCTCCTCCTTGGCGTGCTTAACCTCCTCGAGACGGGCGGGCATCTCGGCCTCGGAACGGCGGTAGATAATCATCGCACGCTCGGCACCCAAACGCAGCGCTGTGCGCACAGAGTCCATAGCTGTGTTACCACCACCTACAACAGCCACTCGCTTGCCAATGTGCATGGGAGTATCTGTATCGGGGTTCGATGCGTCCATAAGGTTCACGCGTGTGAGGTATTCGTTAGAGGAAAGAATGTTTATGGAGTTCTCTCCGGGGATATTCATGAAGTTGGGAAGGCCGGCACCCGATGCCACAAAGACACCTTGATATCCATCCTCCTGCAACTGCGCAATGGAAATTGTCTTACCAATAACGCAATCCTTTACAAATTCCACACCCATTGCACGCAGAGTATCAATCTCCACATCAACTATTGCGTTGGGCAAGCGGAATTCGGGGATACCATATTTGAGCACACCGCCAATCTCGTGCAGAGCCTCGAACACTGTAACACTGTAACCGAGCTTTGCCATATCTCCGGCAAATGAGAGGCCTGCAGGGCCAGAGCCCACAACAGCAACCTTCTTGCCGTTTGAGGGAGCAACGGTGGGAACAGCCATCTCGCCATTCTCGCGTGCATAATCGGCTGCGAAACGCTCAAGAGCACCAATGGCAACAGCCTTGTGCCCCATCTTCAAATGAATACACTTGCTCTCGCACTGTTTCTCTTGGGGGCATACGCGACCGCAAACGGCAGGCAATGAGCTTGTCATTTTAAGAACTTGTGCAGCCTTGCCAAACTCGCCACGCTCTATATTCTTGATGAACGAAGGTATCTTTATGCTCACGGGGCAACCCTCCATGCAGGCAGGGTTGGGGCAGTCGAGGCAACGCTGTGCCTCTATCATTGCCATCTCTTTTGTGAGGCCGGTGTTTACCTCCTCGCGCAATTTTGTGGCACGGTAAGCGGGGTCGAGTTCGGGCATCTCGCAACGCTCGATGGTTGTGCGCTCTTTGGGCTTCATTTTGTTGCGGAGAGCCACACGCCACTCTGCATCGCGGTTGGTGAGCTCGCAAGCCTCGTTGGTGGGCTCGCCTGTAGCCTCGCATTTATCGAGTTTGTGTATCTCCTCGGCCTCCTCGGTGCGGAAACTGCCCAAGCGTTTCATCATGCCGTCGAAATCCACCTGATGACCATCGAACTCGGGGCCATCTACGCACACGAACTTGGTCTTTCCGCCCACTGTTACACGGCAAGCACCGCACATACCTGTTCCATCGACCATGATGGTGTTGAGCGATACAACGGTGGGTATTTCGTACTGCTTTGTAAGCTTGCACACAAATTTCATCATTATGGCAGGGCCTATGGCTACGCAGTGATCTACCTTCTCGCGCTTGATAACGCGCTCGATGCCCTCGGTAACAAGGCCTTTATCGCCGTATGAGCCATCGTCGGTCATTATGATAACCTCGTCCGAAACCTCGCGCACCTCTTTTTCAAGGATGATAAGGTCTTTTGAACGGCCTGCAAGCACCGAAATCACTCGGTTACCCGCCTTTTTGAGGGCGGTTGCAATGGGCAACATGGGAGCCACTCCCACACCACCGCCGGCACACACCACGGTACCGAAGTTCTCTATCTCTGTTGCCTGACCAAGGGGGCCTACAACATCGGTAATGTAATCGCCTTCGTTAAGGTCGCACAAACGTGAGGAGCTCAAGCCTACTTTTTGAATCACAAGTGTTATGAGACCTTTTTCTGTGTCGGCATGAGCAATAGTCAAGGGGATGCGCTCACCCTTCTCGCCCACTCTAACAATAACAAAGTTACCTGCTCTGTATGCTTTTGCAATCAACGGAGCTTCAACCCTCAAACGGAAAACCTTTTCCGAGAATTGTTCTTTTGAAACTATTTTATACATAATATTTGTGTTTGTTATCTCTTAACTGCTTACAAAAAACGAGTGTAACACGGCAGATGCCTTTACCTCTATTATCAATAAATTAAATAAAAAGTGTAGATGCAAGGCCTGCGATGTTTTTGAAAACGGGAGTTTAGTGAACCTAAATGACTGTTTACAAAAACGAGCGTAACGCGGCAGATGCCTTTACCTCTATTATCAATAAATTAAATAAAAAGTGCAGATGCAAGGCCTGCGATGTTTTTGGAAGCAGGAGTTTAGTGAACCTAAATGACTGTTTACAAAAACGAGCGTAACGCAGCAGATGCCTTTTTAGTTAATTTATTATTTCGAAACCACAATAAGGAACCAACGCCGCCGGAATCCTTATACCCTCGGGAGTTTGGTTATTCTCGAGCAGGGCTGCAACTATTCGAGGCAATGCTAGTGCCGAGCCGTTGAGAGTGTGGCATAGCTCTGTCTTTTTGTCGGCTGTGCGGTAACGGCATTTTAGACGGTTGGCTTGGTAGTTATCGAAGTTGGATACCGAGCTAACCTCAAGCCAGCGCTTCTGCGCCTCGGAATAGACCTCAAAGTCGAAACAGAGAGCTGCGGTAAAGCTCATATCACCACCGCAAAGACGCAGGATGCGATAAGGGAGCTCAAGTTTTTTCAAAAGGCCCTCGACGTGTTCAAGCATCTCTTTATGAGACTCTTTGCTATGCTCGGGAGTATCTATGCGCACAATCTCTATTTTAGAGAATTCGTGCAAACGATTCAAGCCGCGAACATCCTTACCATAAGAGCCGGCCTCGCGACGGAAGCACTGTGTATATGCACAATTCTTGATGGGAAGCTGTTTCTCATCGAGAATAACATCGCGGTAGATATTGGTAACGGGAACCTCGGCTGTGGGAATGAGATAGAGGTCGTCGAGGCCGCAGTGATACATTTGGCCCTCTTTGTCGGGCAGCTGACCTGTTCCAAAGCCCGATGCTGCATTTACCACTGTGGGGGGCATTACCTCAACATAGCCCGATTTACGAGCCTCGTCGAGGAAGAAATTGATGAGCGCACGCTGCAACTGCGCACCCTTGCCTTTATATACGGGGAAGCCTGCACCTGTGATTTTAACGCCAAGGTCAAAATCTATGAGGTCATATTTCTTTGCGAGTTCCCAATGAGGGAGAGCATTCTCGGGCAGAGGAGTCTCCATGCCACCGGTTTTCTCAACCACATTGTCTTCGGCCGAAACACCCTCGGGCACCTCGTCGTAAGGAAGGTTGGGTATGGTATAGAGCAACTGCTGAACATCGGCAGCGGCAGCGTCCATTTTCTCCTGCAACTCCTTGGCTGTCTCTTTGAGAGTGGCCACCTGCGCCTTTACCTTCTCTGCCTCTTCGGCATTTTTCTCCTTCATCAACTTACCTATCTGCGCTGCAAGCTGCTTGTTCTGCGCAAGTATGTTATCAAGTTCCGACTGTGCCGCACGACGCTCTTTATCGTGTGCGAGTACCTTCTCTACAACCTCTTTTGCATTCTTGAAATGCTTTTTCTCCAAGCCTTTTATTACCTTCTCGGTATCTTGGGCAATTACTTTAAGTGTAAGCATATATATGTTTTTGTTTAATATTCGTGCATTTATGCCACAAAAGGGCTATGTTATCTCACAAAGATACAACTAATTTTGCGGTTTTTAACACGTTATAAAGAAAAAAAATAAGCAACACCAAACAAAAACAAAAAAAAATGGAGATAACTGATGTTATCTCCATTTTATCTTGGATAAATGATTATTAGTTATTCTCAGCTACGGGAACAACAGAAACATAGCTCTTGTCGTTCTTGCCACGCTTGAAAGTAACTACGCCGTCAACCAAAGCGTAAAGAGTGTGATCGCTACCCATACCGATGTTTGCACCAGGATAGTGAACTGTACCACGCTGACGTACGATGATATTACCGGCTTTACATACCTGGCCACCCCAGATTTTAACACCTAATCTCTGGCTTGCTGACTCGCGGCCGTTCTTTGAACTACCAACACCTTTCTTATGTGCCATAATACTTTTCTTTTAAAAATTAACCGATAATTTCTTTAACAACTAACTCTGTGAACTGCTGACGGTGACCGTTCAATTTACGGTAACCTTTGCGGCGACGTTTGTGGAAAACCAACACCTTATCACCCTTAACCAAAGTAGGGTCGATTGTGCGTGTAGTTACGATGTTCTGACCGTCTTTTGACTTACGAGTCTGCTTCATCTCACGAACATTGCCAATATAGCAAACCACTTTTGCACCCTCTACAGTAGGAGCACCCACTGTGATTGCGCCTTCATTATCCAACAACAACACGCGGTCAAACTCCACTGTTGTGTCATTCTGAGCACCCTTGATGTGGTGCACGTACAGCTTTTTGCCGGCCTCTGCCTTGAACTGCTGTCCGTTAATCTCAACAATTGCGTACATTAAATTATAGCTTTTATTGTGATTTCCGGGAGGTGTGTGCTCTTCGTGAGCCCATCTTCTTCAACCCCTGCGGACTAAATCGGGTGCAAAGATAGCAATATTTTTTATCTGCAAGAAACTTTTAGCGAAAAAAATTACTCAAAATTCTTGTTATCGATATACACCTCGAGCAATTTGGTAATTCCCGCCTCGTTATTGGGCGATACATCAAAATCGGCACACGATGCGGGGACCAGGCAGCTGTTCCCTTGGGTGAGGCGCACCACCCTGTCAGCCTCGGCAGGCATTACACCTTTTTCATACCCCTCGGTGCTTCTTATTCTTATTGTGCAATCGCCCTCCACGCACATATATATAATAAAGGAGTCGTATTTATACAATTTGCGATGAAAAGCCCTGTCCACCTCGAGAATCTTTACCACAAAGAATTGGTTTACCACAAGCGAAACAGGTTTATTTATACGATTCTCGTAACGCACCCTGTATTCGTCGTAAACCTTGAAATCTATTGCATCCTTTGCCTCCTCTATGTGCAACGTGCGCATTTTGCCGTCGAGCCCGGGGCGGTTATAATCGAATATGCGATAAGTAATGTCCGAGCTCTGCTGTATTTCGGCTATCAGAACACCGCCACATATAGCATGAACGCGCCCCGAAGGGATATAAAAGCAATCACCCGCCTTAACCTCGTGTTTCTGAAGCACCTCGCATATACTGCCATCCTCAACGCGTTTCTCGTACTCGTAACGCGAAATAGGCTGATTAAAACCTGAATAGAGATAAGCGCCTGGAACAGCGCTTATCACATACCACATTTCGCTCTTTCCAAAACAGCCGTGCCGTACCCTTGCGAGCGTGTCGTCGGGGTGTACCTGAACAGACAAATCCCTGACGGCATCGATATATTTCACAAGTATAGGAAAAGCAGTATCATATTTCTCATACACAGCCTTGCCAAGCATAAGTTCCTTGTATCGCTCCACAATTTGCGCCAAGGAACTCCCCGCCAACGGCCCGTTTTTTACAACAGACTCCATCTGCGGCACGGCACTTACCTCCCAGCTTTCTCCCACACATTCGGCATCGGCCGGGAGCCCTTTCATAGGTTTCAAGCTATTACCGCCCCACACCACGGTGCGGAAATTGTTCTCAAAAAGAAGCGGATATAAAGGTAATTGCTCAATCATGGCAAGGCATAGGCTTAATGTATTACGCCTCCTTATTGGTAAGGTAGCGTTCTGCCTCCATAGCTGCGCGGCAACCGCTGGCAGCAGCATTGATTGCCTGACGATAGTGAGGGTCGGCAACATCACCGGCAACAAACACACCGGGAACAGCTGTTTTCACACCGCTGCAATCGGCCGGAACAAAATAGCCCGTTTCGTCGGTTTTAAGATATTTCTTGAAAATATCGCTGTTGGGCTTATGACCGATGGCAAGGAAGAAACCATCGATGGGGAGGTCGTAATATTTTTCATCGGGCTCACCCTTGCGTTTTACAAGATGAACGCCCTCTACTCCGTCTTCACCATACAAGCCCACGGTGTTATGCTCGAAAAGCACCTCAATTTTGGGATTGGCAAGTGTTCTATCCTGCATTGCCTTTGAGGCACGCAAGAAGGGCTTGCGCACAATGAGATATACCTTTGCGGCGAGCGACGCAAGGTAGTTGGCCTCTTCGCAAGCGGTATCGCCGCCACCAACAACAGCAACCACTTTCTTGCGGTAGAAGAATCCGTCGCAAGTTGCACAAGCACTCACACCCATACCCTGGTACTTTATTTCATCGGATATACCAAGATATTTTGCAGCAGCACCTGTGGCAATGATTACTGTTTCGGCCTCTATTTCCGAGCCGTTATCCAATGTTACCTTATAGGGGTTAGCCTCAAAATCAACATCGGTAACACTGCCCGAGCGAACATCGGCACCCACATTCACAGCCTGCTTGCGCATATTGTCCATGAGTTCGGGGCCGGTGATTCCTTGTGGGAAACCGGGGAAGTTCTCAATAACAGTTGTCTGTGTGAGCTGACCGCCGGGCTGGATTCCCTCGATGAGCACAGGCGACAAGTTGGCGCGTGAAGCGTAGATTGCCGCAGTATATCCGGCCGGGCCGGAACCAATTACCAAGCATTTAGTTTTTTCCATATTTGTATCTATTTAAGTTTATCTCATATCAACAATTTCCGCACCGGGAAAATCCTCCAACGGGCATACATAAACACGTTTATCAAAACTATACCCGCCTTTATACGAGTTTATATCAACCTTTGTATAGCCCTGCCCCTCGGCAAATATCTGCATGGACAAGGGACGCAAAGCGGTTGCATCCAACACCAAAACAACCTTGTCGAAATCCTGTTCTCCATCGGCAGTAAGCGTAATTGTTTTTGTACTGCCCACTGCCTCTGCGGAACATATATAACCTTTTTTATATAGTTCCATCAAATAGACAGGGTTGTAGATTTGAGCCTCTTCGCTATCGGCATCTGTTATATAAATCTCATTCGCGCCACTCATATAGCTCCACTGCGTTGTACCATCGCACCACAATTTCATGGGGGACATCAATAGCGAATAACAATCGCCATCGAGTTTAAGGCTGCCATCGTCGGCAAATTGTTCGGCACCGCCCGCATCATAAACCGAGCACGAGAAGGTCATCTGCACAGCGGCATCGGCCTTAATCTTTTTTATGGCATTTTCGAGCAATACTACCGCCTCGTTATCCTGCGCGCAAAGCGCAATGGGAAAGAGGAGCAACAACGCAAATATAATCTTTTTCATATTTTACCTTATATATATTAATGCAACAGTTGTTTCAAACGGAACTCCAAGTCGGCCTCATCGGCACAGAGCACCTGGCGAGGCTTGCTACCCTCCTGTTCGCCCACAAGACCTGTCTGGCAAAGCTGGTCCATGATGCGCCCCGCACGGTTAAAGCCCACGTTCAGTTTGCGCTGTATGAGCGATGTAGAGCCCTGCTGATGAATAACCACAATGCGGGCGGCATCGGGAAAGAGCGGGTCGAGTTTATCGGACGACAATTCGCCACGCGAACCGCCGCCACCGCCATCTGCAGGAGCCTCATCGGGTTCGGGCAGGATGTATGCTGTGGGATAGCTCTGCTGCTTGGCAATATGAGCACAAACACGCTCCACCTCTTTTGTTTCAACAAGCGCACACTGCACACGCACAGGGTCGTTACCCGCAAGGAAGAGCATATCACCGCGACCTTGCAGTTGGTTGGCACCCTGACGGTCAAGAATGGTACGAGAGTCGATAACCGATATCACACGGAATGCCATGCGGGCAGGGAAGTTCGCCTTTATGGTACCTGTAATGATATTGGTTGTGGGGCGCTGGGTTGCAATAATCATGTGAATACCCACGGCACGCGCCTTTTGCGCAATGCGGGCAATGGGCTGCTCCACCTCGCGCCCTGCTGTCATCATCAAATCGCCATACTCATCTATAATAACCACAATGTAGGGCATAAAGCGATGGCCCTTTGTGGGCAGCAGTTCCTTGTTAAGGAATTTTTCGTTATACTCCTTAACTGAACGCACCATAGCCATCTGCAACAGACGATAACGGCTGTCCATCTCAACACAAAGCGATTTAAGAGTGCGCACCACCTTGTTCACATCGGTTATAATGGGTTCATCCTCGCCCTCCAATTTTGCAAGGAAGTGTTTTTCGAGTACATTGTAAAGGCTCAATTCCACCATCTTGGGATCAACCATCACAAATTTCAGATAAGCGGGGTGCATCTTGTATAGCAACGATGTGATGATAGCGTTCAAACCTACCGATTTACCCATACCTGTGGCACCGGCAACAAGCAGGTGAGGCATTTTTGCCATATCCACCATAAACACCTCGTTGGAGATTGTTTTTCCAAGCGCAAGCGGCAAAGCCATATCGGTCTCTTTGTATTTGCGGCTGTTGAGGAGCGATGCCATAGGCACAATCTGCTTGTGTGCATTGGGAACCTCGATACCCACCGTGCCCTTGCCGGGGATGGGGGCTATGATACGAATACAGAGCGCGGCAAGGCTCATGGCGATATCGTCTTCCAAGTTTTTTATCTTACCTATGCGCACGCCGGGGGCAGGGGTAATCTCGTACAGGGTGATTGTGGGGCCCACAGTTGCCTTTATGGAGCTTATCTCGATGTCGAAGTTACGCAACACCTCTACAATCTTGTTCTTGTTGGCCTGCTGTTCATTCATATCTATGGAGTGAACAGCCTGCTCATATTTATCGAGCAAATCTATGGTAGGCGGCTTGTAATAGCTGAGCTCATCTTTGGGATTGAGGGGGCGCAACATCTTGCCACCTGTATCATCGTCGCCTTCGGCACTCTCCACCTCCATTTTTATCTCTTTGCCACCATCGGCGGCCTCCGCGGCTATTTTATCGGACATCTTATCGAAAGCAGCAGAGACATCATCGTCGTCGTTTACCGGCTGCTCCACAACCTCATCATCCTCTTCTTCATCGGCGGCAACATCAACCTTGAATTCCTCATCATCGGCAGGATATTCAGCAGCTTTATCATCAGCGGTAACACCGTCAAATTCCACAACTTCGGATTGAGGCTCCTCTATCGGTTCCTCTTCGCAGACATCTTCAACAGCATCCTCTCCTGTTTTCTCCTCGCCATCCTCTTTTGTGCGAATAAAACTGAATGTGAGTACCTTTTGCAACCATGTGATGGTTTCGCGGGTAATGTATGTCATAAACGCTATCAAGGAGAATACAAGCACAAGTACCGTGCCCACTACCCCGATTTGCGACTCCAACCAAGCTACAACAACCTCGCCATGACGGCCGCCGGGCGACATGAAGCTATCGGCAAACAGAGAACCGAGAGCAAACGCAAAGAACACCGACCCCCAAATTATGGCAAACACCGTTGCAAGAAACCATTTCAGCAATCTTGGGTGATAAATATTCATCAGGTGCAGCATTAAAGCCACAAAAAGAGGTATCAGCAGCACCGACGACCAACCGAAACAGCCATTAACCAAATAATCGGCCACAATGGCACCGCTCCTACCCGATGCGTTCTGCACTGCCGCATCGGCCTCGGCTGCTGTTGCGGCAGCGGCATCTATACAACTTTGGTCGGCACCACCCGAAGAGAAAAACGACAGAAACGAGCTGCAAAGAAATATTGCAACTGCGCCCATCAGCAAACCCATCATAAACAGAAATGTGGGATTGGATATTGCGGTTTTTATTTTTTGAAAGAATGTCGGTATCTTATTTTCGGTTGCAGTGCTCTTCTTCGCCATAGTTTTGAGGTATAATATACTTTAATTTATAATATATGCGTGTAAACTTTGCGAAGATATAAAAAAAATAGATACCGTAACCACTCAGCTCTGCTATTTTTTTGTAACTTCGCGGCAAATTCACAAAACAGGAACAAAGATACCGACAAATGGAAGAGAGCAAAGATATAGTATTCATGCGCAACACCGTGGAGTTCGTAACGGTAGCTGCTGAATTTTGCAGTTATTTGGAGCGTGCGGGAGAGCTCAATCGTAAAGAATTTGTAGATACGATGTTAAAAATTCTCCCATTACTCTACCTGAAAGCGCAGATGCTCCCCGAGGAGGAGAGAATAAACGATGAGGACCTTGAAGATTTTGTATCGGAAGAGGGCTATGAGGTATTGCGCATTACAATCAGCGAACTGCTTGCCGACAAGGACACATACCTCGATGTATTTGTCGAGGAGATGAAATACAGCGATACCCCGGTTACCAAATACATCTCGGAGGACCTTGCCGATATCTATCAGGATGTAAAAAACTTTGTATCGCTCTTCCGCATAGGCATAAACGAAACCATGCACGATGCAATAATCGAGTGCAAAGACAACTTCCGCCAATATTGGGGACAACGATTGGTGAACACGCAGCGTGCGTTGCACGAAATTGCGTATAACACAAACAGCGACGAGGAATACAGCGATAATGACAGTTTTTAGTTCACATATAGAGAAAGGCGAGATAAACCAGATGCCCACAGTGCTCTACCCCGGACGCATAATAACCATAGACACTGCTGCCGATGTAGATAAGGCAATGAAAGCACTTGCGCGCGAAAGCATCGTGGGAATAGACACCGAGACACGCCCCTCCTTTCGCAAGGGGGTGCAGTACAATGTATCCCTGCTGCAACTATCAACAGCCGACACCTGCTTTCTCATAAGACTATGCCGCACCGGGCTCCCCGACTCGCTTATATCGTTCCTTGAAAACAACAAGATAACCAAGGTGGGAGTATCGTTGCACGACGACTATCAGGCGCTTGCCCGCCGCCGCCGTTTCAAAGCCGGGGGATTTTTCGACCTCCAAAAGCATGTAGGTAATTATGGTATAGAGGAGATGAGCCTGCAAAAAATATATGCAATAATCTTCGGAGAGAAAATTTCCAAGAGCCAGCAACTCACCAATTGGGAAATAGACGTGCTCACCGACAAACAGAAGCTATACGCAGCCACCGACGCATGGGCTTGCCTTAAAATATATGAAAAACTCGAACAGTTAAAAACACGATAACGAATATACAAAAAGAATGGAAACATCGGTTATTCTCAAACGCGGCAAAGAGGAGTCGCTCAAGCGCTTTCACCCATGGATATTTTCGGGAGCCATACAACGCATAAACGGCGAGCCCGAGGAGGGGGATATTGTAACCGTTTACACACACGATGGCGAATTCATTGCACGCGGACATGTTCAGGTGGGCAGCATCGCCGTGCGAGTGCTCACATTTGAGAACGAGCCGATAGACAAAGCCTTTTGGCAACGCCGCATAGCCACCGCATACGACCTGCGCCGCAGCACAGGCGTGGCATCGCGCCCCGACAACGACACATTCCGTCTTGTTCATGGCGAGGGCGACTGCCTCCCCGGCCTTGTCATTGATATATACGGAGAGACCGCAGTAATGCAGGCCCATAGTGTGGGCATGCACGTAAACCGCAACGATGTAGCCGAGGCACTCAAAACCGTGCTTGGCGACAAGCTCAAAAACATATATTATAAATCGGAAACAACCCTGCCGTACAAGGCCGATATAAGCAAAGAGAACGGCTACATAATGGGCGGCAATGCAAGTAATATATCCACAGAGTACGGATTAAAGTTCCACATCGATTGGATGCGCGGACAAAAGACCGGTTTCTTTGTCGATCAGCGCGAGAACCGTTCGTTGCTTGAGAAATATGCCAAAGGACGCAAGCTGCTCAACATGTTCTGCTACACAGGCGGATTCAGCATATACGCCCTGCGTGGCGGCGCCGAGGTGGTACACTCGGTTGATAGTTCGGCAAAAGCGATTGACCTCACAAACGCAAATGTGGCAATCAACTTCCCCGACGACCCACGCCATGCAGCATTTGCCGAGGACGCGTTTGACTACCTCGAGCGTATGGGTAACAACTACGACCTTATAATTCTGGACCCTCCTGCCTTTGCCAAGCATCGCGACTCGCTGCGCAACGCCCTCATAGGCTATCGCCGCCTCAACGCAAAAGCGCTTGAAAAGATACAGCCGGGCGGCATACTGTTCACATTCTCATGTTCACAGGTAGTGAGCAAGGAAAATTTCCGCACCGCAGTGTTCACGGCAGCCGCAATGGCAAAACGCAACGTGCGCATACTGCACCAGCTCACCCAGCCTGCCGACCACCCCGTGAACATCTACCACCCTGAGGGAGAGTACTTGAAAGGTTTGGTACTTTATGTGGAGTAACAAAGCGATGCAAAGCATCCAAAATATCCCGATAAACAGATAAAAAATAATAGCACAATATTTTGTTAAACAAAAATTTTGTACTACCTTTGCACCTCGAAAGCCATTACACACATTTTTTGTTACCAGCAAATAAAAAAATTAAAAAATTACGATAATGAAAAAAGACATTCATCCCGCAGGATATCGCCCCGTAGTTTTCAAAGACATGTCAAACGGCGATTGTTTCCTTTCACAGTCTACTTGCAACACCAAGGAGACCATTGAGTTCGAGGGCGAGACATATCCCCTTGTTAAGCTTGAGATTTCTAACACTTCTCACCCCTTCTACACAGGTAAAGCTAAACTTGTGGATACAGCAGGTCGCGTTGATAAGTTCATGAGCCGCTACGGTAAAATCAAAAAGTAATTTAGGGATTATACATATCTTAAAAGTGTATTAATGCGCGCATTAATACACTTTTTTAATGCCGTAAAACAAACACAATAAAACCCCGACAATGAAGGTATTCACAAGAATAAAAGAGACGTTTTCAATTCTATTGCTCGCGCTTGCAATAACCGGTTGCGGAGGAGGCGAAGAAGATATACAGCACGGGATAGACCCCGCCAACATGAATGCCAATATCGGCGGAGAGAAATATGCTCATCGCATTGAGATTCCACGCCTAAATGACGACGACTACTTTCTCACACGCACAACAACGGTAAACGGAAAGGAAAATATTACATACAGCATATCGTTCAACGCAGAGCGCAAGCACTCGCGCTGGGTGGCATTCACTTTTGACAAAAGTAATCGTAGCAAGAAAGTAGACAGAAGCAATAATTTCCAAGCCGACCCCGATTTCCTGGGCTAGTACACCATGACATCGCAACAGATAAACAATAACGGCTACCAGCGCGGGCATCTTGTGGCATCTTACGACAGGGTATATTCAAGAGCAGCCAACGAGCAGACCTTTTACATGTCAAACATATCACCACAGATAGGTAAGTTCAACACCGGCATTTGGAACGACCTTGAATACAAAATAAACGAAAACGGCAGCGGATGGGGGGTGCAACGCAAGCTTTGCCGATACCCTCTATGTGGTTAAAGGCGGCACCATTGCCGAAGGGCAATACACAACGAAGGGCACCTGCCCTACCGTTCCCCGATACTATTTCATGGCACTCCTTCGTTTGAAGGATAGAAGCTACTCGGGCATAGCATTCTGCTTTGAACACAAAAGCTCGCATAGCGGCAGTGTATCGAGCTACGCAATGACAATTGATGAGCTTGAGGAGTTTACAGGCATCGATTTCTTCTGCAACCTCAACGACAGGCTCGAGAACGCAGTGGAAAGCACCATCAGCAAGGATGTTTGGGGATTATAAATCTTTCATAAATAACAGAAAAGCAAACAGGTCGGGCATGCCCGACCTGTTTGCTTTTCTTATTTCGATGTTCTGCGCCAGCGATGTATCTTGCGCAAGGCTTTTATTGTTGTCTCCCCCACCATGCCATCTTCATAAAGTCCCGAAACTTTTTGAAAAAGCTTGACAGCACGCACAAGCTCGCCATCGTACAAAACCGCCCCATCCTTGGTGTATATGACCGCAGACTCTTCCATATACAGATGCTTTATCATAATTTCGGCAAGTTTCTTGACATCGGCACCGGAATCGCCGTGCATAATCACACGGTCGCCAAGCGAATAGCGCACAGGAGCAAATTTCACAGAATCCACTTTGGGCTTCTTTACCACCTTTTTAGCCGCCTTTTTCTTTGTCGCTGCCTTTTTCTTTGCCACACTCTTTTTAGCATCCTTTTTCACAACCACGGTGTCGGCAGGCATCTTCTTGAACACAAACATTGTATCGCAAGACACGCCTTCACCGGTTGCAAACAAAAAGAGGGGTTGCAACCATGCAAAAACCAGCAACAGATATTTACAGCGATTATTTACCATTCAAGCATTTTTCGAAGCATACGGGTATGGGAGTTTCAAAACGCAGCAGTTTGCCGGTTACAGGATGGCGAAAGCAGAGCATATAGGCATGCAAGCCGAGGCGACGAATGGAATCGTCGGTGCTGCCATACTTGTGATCGCCCACTACGGGATGACCGAGGTCGGCCATGTGTACGCGAATCTGGTTTTTACGTCCGGTCATCAGCTCACACTCCACCAACGAATAGCCGCCACCCTCTTGCAATACATTATAATATGTTACTGCGAACTTACCACCATTATCCACCGGGCTTGAATGGGTAACAAAGCGCTTATCCTCTGTGAGCCACGACTCTATTTTACCCTGTTTATCATCGAGAATACCCTCTACAAGCGCCACGTATCGGCGGTCGGTTACAAGTTGTTGCCACCCCTCGACAAGATTCTGCTGTGTCTTTATATCCTTGGCATATACCATAAGCCCCGAAGTATCGCGGTCGAGGCGATGGACAATGTGCGACGTGTTGCGCCCGCCGCCCTTTTCAAGATATCGGTTGAGCACGGTCTGCACGGTCTCCTGACGGGTATTGTTGCTCATTGAGAGCAAGCCGGCGCGCTTATCTATCACAAGCAGATAAGGATCTTCGTATACTATTTCGAGATTATTGCTGCGAAATGACATCTTATGCTTTGAACGATCGAGCTGCACCACCTGCCCGGGTTTAAGCTCGGTGAGCGGGTGAGTGGTTATTTTATTATCCACCAGCACTACACGATTGGTTATAAGCGCCTTTGCACGATTACGGCTTATGCCGTGCATCTTCTCCATTATAAAAGCAATGAGCTGCACATCGGCTGTAACATTGAATGTGAGCAAGCTCTTTATATTTTTACGCATAGGATTTGAATTTTATTTACATTTATCTTCTTTCAAGAAGCGCCACGTTCTCCACATGATGGGTATGCGGGAACATATCCACCGGCTGCACTGCTGTTACCCTGTAATCACGGTCGAGCAACGAGAGGTCGCGTGCCTGCGTGGCAGGGTTGCAACTCACATATACTATGCGGCGGGGCGCTGCGAACAAAATCGTATCGATAACATCGTTATGCATACCTGCGCGGGGAGGGTCGGTTATTATCACATCGGGGCGACCATGCTCGCTGATGAAATCGCGAGTTAGAATATCTTTCATATCTCCGGCAAAGAATGTGAGATTGTTAAAACCATTCAGTTCCGCATTCACACGGGCATCTATTATGGCATCCTCAACATACTCTATGCCGACAACTTTTTTGGCCTTCGCCGCTACAAAATTGGCAATGGTACCCGTGCCGGTGTAAAGGTCGTAAACAACCTCCTCGCCTGTGAGCGCAGCAAAATCGCGCGCTACTTTATATAAATTATATGCCTGCTCGCTATTGGTTTGATAAAAAGACTTCGGGCCCACTTTGAAGCGCAGCCCCTCCATCTCCTCAAATATCACATCGGTACCTTTGAAGGTATGCACCTCCAAATCGCCGAATGTATCGTTGCACTTATTGTTTATCACATAGAGCAACGAGGTTACCTCGGGGAAGGAGTCTGCTATGAAACCAAGCACCTTTTTCAGTTGCTCCATCTCCTCATCGGCAGTAACCCTTGCCTGCACAAGCAACATAACTTCGCCTGTGGTGGATGTTCTTATCATAATATTGCGCAACACACCTGTCTGGGTGCGCAAATCAAAGAAGGGCACACCCTCGCTGTGTGCAAAATCCCTTATAGCATTGCGCAGGCGATTGTTAAGAGGATGCATAAGAGCACACTCCTCGATATCGAGTACCTTATCAAATGCTCCCGGTATGTGAAAACCGAGCGCATCCATATTGTCGTATGATACACCTTGTGCCACCTCTTCCCAAGTGAGCCATCGTTTGTTGCTGAATGTAAATTCCAATTTATTGCGATAGGCAGAGGTTTTTTCAGAGCCCAAAATAGGCATTACATCGGGCAGTTCCACCTTGCCTATGCGGGTGAGAGCATCTACCACTTGCTGCTGCTTATACTTGAGCTGATATTCGTATGCCAAGCACTGCCATTTGCAGCCGCCACACACACCATAATGCTTACAGAATGGCATAGCACGCTCGGGCGAGTAACGATGGAATTTAACCGCCTCGGCCTCGGCATAACTATGCTTTTTACGCCTCACTTGTAAATCGACTACATCACCGGGTACCACAAAGGGAACAAACACCACCAAATCATCCACACGGGCAAGCGCCTTACCCTCGGCAGCTACACCGGTTATCTCAATCTGCTCCAACAGAGGGAGCTCCTTTTTCTTTCTTGCCATTTTATTTATTGCATATTTCTCACTATCGGCAAAATTACATCTATTTTCCCGATTATCGGCATTTTTAACACAATAACTTAAAATTTTAATATTGTACGTGATATTTTAGGCTATAAATTTCGCATTACAAACATTTTTCTTATATTTGCAAATTAGTTAGGACTGCGGCTACAAAAGCCCTTTCCTGCAAAAGAGTGAATCAGTTACATATTTTTATTTATCAACAAACAATAAACTCAAAAAATTTATGGCAGACAAAAGAGTCTATACCTTTGGTAATGGTCTTGCTGAAGGTAATGCGTCAATGAGAAATTTGTTAGGAGGTAAAGGTGCCAACTTGGCAGAGATGAACCTTATCGGCATTCCCGTTCCTCCCGGATTTACCATTACAACCGACGTTTGTAACGAGTACTACAAACTTGGTAGAGAGCAGGTTATTGAGCTTCTGAAAGCAGAGGTTCAGGCCGCAGTAAAGAACATCGAGACTTTGATGAACTCGACATTCGGCGACCCCGCAAACCCCTTGTTGGTTTCTGTACGTTCAGGTGCCCGCGCATCAATGCCCGGTATGATGGACACAATCCTCAACCTTGGTCTTAACGACATAGTAGTTGAGGGCCTTGCAGCAAAAACAGGTAATCCCAAATTTGCATGGGACTCTTACCGTCGTTTCGTGCAGATGTACGGCGACGTTGTTCTTGGTATGAAACCCACAAGCAAAGAGGAAATCGACCCGTTTGAGGCTATCATCGAGAAGGTGAAAGAGGAGCAGGGCGTTGTTCTCGACAAAGACCTCAGCGTAGAGGCTTTGCAGGAGCTTGTTAAGAAGTTCAAGGCTGCCGTAAAGGCACAGACAGGCAAAGACTTCCCCACCGACGCTTACGAGCAGCTTTGGGGTGCTGTTTGCGCTGTGTTTGAGTCTTGGAACAACGAGCGCGCCATCCTTTATCGTCGCATGGAGAAAATTCCTGATGAGTGGGGAACAGCCGTATCGGTTCAGGCAATGGTATTCGGTAACATGGGCGACACATCGGCTACCGGTGTTTGCTTCTCACGCGACGCTGCAACAGGTGAGAACCTCTTCAACGGAGAGTATCTTATCAACGCACAGGGTGAGGACGTTGTTGCAGGTATCCGCACACCTCAGCAGATTACAAAGATCGGTTCTCAGCGCTGGGCTGCATTGCAGAACATCAGCGAGGAGGAGCGTGCATCTAAATACCCCTCAATGGAGGAGGCTATGCCCGAGATCTACAAAGAGCTCGACGCTATCCAGACACGCTTGGAGGACCACTACAAAGATATGCAGGATATGGAGTTCACCGTTCAGGAGGGCAAGCTCTGGTTCTTGCAGACACGTAACGGTAAACGTACCGGTGCAGCTATGGTTAAAATTGCCATGGACTTCTACCGCGATGGTATCATCGACGACAAGACTGTTTTGAAACGTATGGAGCCCGAGAAGCTCAACGAGCTCTTGCACCCCGTATTCGATACTGCTGCTCTTGCAAAAGCAAAGGTTATCGCCAACGGTCTTCCCGCATCTCCCGGTGCAGCAACAGGCCGCATCGTATTCTTTGCCGACGACGCTGCAAAATGGCACGAGGATGGCGAGAAAGTGGTATTGGTACGTATTGAGACCTCTCCCGAGGACCTCGCAGGTATGGCAGCAGCCGAGGGTATTCTTACCGCTCGCGGTGGTATGACCTCTCACGCAGCCGTTGTTGCCCGTGGTATGGGTAAATGCTGCGTATCGGGTGCCGGTACATTGGTAATCGACTACAAGAAACGTACATTGACAGTAGATGGCATCGTATTCAACGAGGGCGACTACATCTCATTGAACGGTTCTACAGGACAGGTTATCGAGGGTAAAGTAAATACAAAGGCTCCCGAGCTCAGCGGCGACTTCGCAGAGTTGATGGAGATTTGCGACAAATATGCACGTTTGGGTGTACGCACCAACGCCGATACTCCCCACGATGCACAGGTTGCACGTAACTTCGGTGCAATCGGTATCGGTCTCTGCCGTACAGAGCATATGTTCTTCGAGGGCGAGAAGATTAAGGCAATGCGCGAGATGATTCTTGCCGAGACAGTGAAAGAGCGTCAGGTGGCTCTCGACAAGTTGCTCCCCTTCCAGAAGGCCGACTTCGTTGGTATCTTCAAGGCTATGGAGGGCTTGCACGTAACAGTACGTCTTTTGGATCCCCCTCTCCACGAGTTCGTTCCCCACGATGCAAAAGGCCAGCAGATGCTTGCCGAGGCTATGGGCAAGAGCGTAGAGGCTGTTCAGCGTCGCGTAAAATCTTTGGAGGAGTTCAACCCCATGCTCGGCCACCGCGGTTGCCGTTTGGGTAACACCTATCCCGAGATTACAAAGATGCAGACAACCGCTATCTTGAGCGCAGCTCTCGAGTTGAAGAAAGAGGGCAAGGTTATCTATCCCGAGATTATGGTTCCCCTCGTAGGTATCATCAACGAGTTCGAGGAGCAGAAGAATGCTATCATTGAGGCAGCCAACGCATTGTTTGCAGCCGAGGGCGACAGCGTAGAGTACACAATCGGTACAATGATTGAGATTCCTCGCGCTGCTCTTACAGCCGACCAGATTGCACAGCAGGCTCAGTTCTTCTCATTCGGTACAAACGACTTGACACAGATGACCTTCGGTTACTCTCGTGACGACGTTAACTCATTCTTGCCCATCTACTTGCGCAAGAAGATTTTGAAGAACGACCCCTTCCAGGTACTCGACCAGACAGGTGTAGGCCAGCTTGTTGAGATGGCAACTACAAAGGGTCGCTCGGTGAACCCCGACCTCAAGTGCGGTATCTGCGGTGAGCACGGTGGTGAGCCCGAGTCTGTTAAGTTCTGCCACAGAGTAGGTTTGAACTATGTTTCTTGTTCACCCTTCCGCGTGCCTATCGCACGTTTGGCTGCTGCACAGGCTGCTGTGGAGGAGATGTAAGAAACACTCTCATATAAACACGAAAGTGGGCGACCATGGTCGCCCACTTTTTTTATACCCCAAAAAACAATATCATGGTGCTTATGTTTTAATATAAACAGAGCACCATGAGCGAGAATATTACCCAAACTGCCACGGGGTGGATAATGGATATATTATCATACACAGGCATACCAAGCGAAATTCTAAACAGATTCAATACAATCATATCCCTTGCCGTAATATTAATAATTGCCGCAACCATCACCTTTATAATATACCGCATTACGGTTGCCATAACAAAACGCATGCAGGCACACAAGCAACGCGCCCTGCTAACCCAGATGGCAAAGTATGGCGCGTTGAAAAAGATTGCACACATAGTTCCACCTATTATAATAAACAACCTGCTCCCCATAAGCATAACAGGCAAACCGGTAACACTCCGCTACTTGGAGCATTTTGTATGGTTATATTTTATTGTGGCTATCGTTGTTTCACTAAACGCCATATTGAATTCTATTGGAGAATCGGCATATACCAACAGCAAATATCATGACAGGCCCATAAAAGGTTTCATACAGATAACCAAGATTATAGTGTATATAATTGCCATAATAATTGGCATATCTATACTCACCAACAAATCGCCGCTCTACCTCATAGGAGGATTGGGTGCGTTCGCGGCCGTGCTCATGCTCATTACCAAAGACAGCATAATGGGGTTTGTGGGCGGTTTTCTGCTGCTCGAGAACGACATGGTGAGGCTGGGCGACTGGATTGAGGTTGCAGGCACAAGCATAAACGGCACGGTAACCGATATATCGCTCACAATAGTGAAGGTGCGCAATTTCGACAATACCATTGTTACCATACCACCCTATTCGCTCATTAACAACAGTTTCATTAATTGGCGCGGCATGCAGGACAGCGGCGGCCGCCGCATATCGCGCGGATATAACATAAAGCTCGACAGCATTAAACCTTGCAACGAAAAATTCTTTGAACGCCTCAAGGGAATAGCACCACAGCTCGATGAGTTCATAGAGAAAAAGAGAGAACAGAGCAAAGAGGGCAAAACAGCCAATACGGCAAACCCCGCAGGGCTCACAAACGGCACCATAGATACAAACCTGGGGCTTTTCCGCGCTTATGCCGAGATGTACTTGGTTGCGCACCCGCTTGTGAGCAAGGATATGATGATTATGGTGCGCACGCTTGCTCCGTGCGACAGCGGCCTGCCCATACAATTTTACTGCTTTACCACAACAACCGATTGGAAGGACTACGAGAGCATACAATCGGAAATCATGGAACATTTTGCATCAATACTACCCCACTTCGGCTTATACCCGTTCCAATCTTCGGGCGCACGCGACACAATCATAAGCGGCCTGTTGGAGGGTAATTTCCCCGTAGAACAGATAGCGGGATTGCCGTATATGACCACGGAAAATTGATAATCATACATGCTTGTATAAAAGCAACAAGGTTTGTTCAACAAGTGCCGAATTAACCTTTTTTGCACATCATGTACCAAAATGTGCAGAAAATGAAAACTACTGTTTTTTCGCAAGGCATTAATTTTGCACAATTATGTAAAACAGACTATAATAAACAATCGATATTATGACAAAAATTAAAGATTGCTGCGTGCTGATAACAGGAGGAGCATCGGGAATAGGGCGCATAATGGGCCGCATGGCATTGGAGAGAGGCGCGCGCTGCCTTGTAATCTGGGATATAAACGACGAGAATATTGCAGCCACAAAAGAGGAATATAAGAGACTCGGGCGTGTTGAGGGTTACAAAATAGATGTGTCGGACAGCGAGCAGGTGCAACGTGTTGCTATGCTCACAGAAAAGGAGTGCGGCAATGTGGATATACTAATAAACTGCGCAGGCATTGTAGCGAACAACAAAACATTCGACAAGCAGAGCATAAGCGACATAGAGCGCACCATGAAGATTAACTCCATTGCTCCAATGGTAATTGCGCAGCAATTCCTGCCGGGCATGATAGAGCGCAACAAGGGGCATATATGCAACATAGCATCGGCAGCAGGCATGATTTCCAACCCCCGCATGGCAACCTATGCCGCAAGCAAGTGGGCAGTCATAGGCTGGAGCGACTCAGTGCGCATTGAACTGAAACAGGCCGGGAGCAAGGTGCGCTTCACAACCATCGCCCCTTACTTCATAAATACAGGCATGTTCGACGGGGTGCAGTCGCGCATATTCCCCATACTGAAACCCGAACCCACATCGCGCAAAATAATAAACGCCATAGAGTGTAACCGAAATTTCAAAGGGATACCGTTCGGCTACCACTTCATACGTTTTTGCCAAGCATTATTGCCCACCTCGATTTTCGATTATATCTTTGGCGAGGTTGTGGGAATATTCCACGCCATGGACCATTTTACAGGCCGCAAAAAGAGCTGATTATATATTATATAAGGTATGAATATAACAAACACCACCAACGAGGATATAAAGAGAATAGTTTGTGTGCAACGCAACTATTTTGCAAGCGGTGCAACACGTGAATACAAATATCGCAAGGAGCAGTTGAAGAAACTGCAACGGGCATTGAAGGAGTGGGAGAAACCAATATTCGATGCATTGTGGTGCGACCTGCACAAATCGCCCGAGGAGGCTGTTATAACAGAGATAAGCATCGTTGCCGGCGAGATAAGAAATCACATCGCCCATCTGAAAAGCTGGATGAAGAGCCGCAGCGTGTGTACCCCCATAAAGATGTTGCCGTCGCGCAGCCGCATAATCAATGAACCGCTTGGTTGCGCGCTCATAATGTCGCCCTGGAACTACCCGGTGCAACTGCTCCTAAACCCGCTTGTCGGTGCTATTTCGGCAGGCTGCACAGCCATTCTCAAACCATCGCCTTATGTACCCAATGTATCGGCCACAATAGAGAGAATGATTAAATCCACCTTCAACGAGGAGTATATCGCCGTGGTGCAAGGCAACCGCGAGGTAAACAGCGCGCTTTTGCAAGAGCGTTTCGATATAATACTGTTTACAGGCAGCCCTGCATTGGGCAAAACCGTGATGCGCGAGGCGGCAAAGACACTAACCCCCGTTATTCTGGAACTTGGCGGCAAAAGCCCATGCATTGTAGATGCGGCGGCCGACACCGACATTGCAGCCCGCCGCATAGCATGGGGAAAAACCCTAAACGCCGGACAAACCTGCATAGCCCCCGATTATCTGCTTATTCACACATCGCAGAGAGATAAATTTGTGGCAGCCTTTGCACGCGAATTGAAAAAATTGCATGGCGACGACTGCAGGCAGAGCCGCCACTATGTACGCTTGGTGAGCGACAAGGCATTTGAGCGCGTGGCAGGCTACCTTAAAGACGGGCGCATAGTGCTGGGCGGTGCAACCGATGCCAAGGAGCGTTACATTGAGCCCACGCTGCTTGCCGATGTAAATCCCGAATCGCCCGTGATGCAAGAGGAGATATTCGGCCCCATACTTCCCATGATAACATTTGAAGAGCGCGAAGAGGCTGTGCAATTCATCAACAGCCGCGAAAAGCCACTTGCCCTCTACTACTTTGGCAAAGTGAAAGATGGGGAGGAGGTGTTGCGCCACACTTCATCGGGCGGTGCATGCATAAACGACACTATAATGCACATTGCCAACGAAAACATACCATTTGGCGGTGTAGGCAATTCGGGCATGGGCAGCTACCACGGCAAGCGCAGTTTCGATGCTTTCTCGCACCAGCGCTCGGTGGTTTCCACTACCACCCTGCTCGACCTCCCCTTCCGTTACATGCCATACAGGATGTGGAATCTGGTAAAGAGGATTTTGTAAGGAGATATTGGAATAAGTTATCAAAGGCATTTCAGCATCAAGTTCTTGATGCTGAAATGCCTTTTTTATAACTTTACACGAAATCTAAACATACACACCGACAAGAAACAAGCCATGCAAAACAATGCCGAAAAACTATTTCTCGAATTCTTTAAGGAAGGGTTGGAATTCACCGGAACCACCTCTCATAACATTCAAGTTATTTTTGATGATTTTGAACACATGATGCTGCCACGCAAATATGAAACCTTAAGCATATATCCTCCAATGATTGCAGTCTATGATGAGAACAGACTGTATGTTGTAAAGAGATGGGTTAAGGCATGTGTAAATGAGTATTTTCCAACCCTCATGCGTGACCTGGCATATTATTACGCATACGGATTTTGGGAATACTATACAAATGGCATAAAGATAAAGCCATACCCCGGAAATGTGGAAGCAATATCGGCCGGCTTTGGACTATGCCTCCTCAATGGAGTGCCCGTGGATTTATTACCATTTATAAAGCCTGATAAAATTGTTGAAATCCTAAGAAAGTTCACAGGCAAGGATTATTCACTCACAAAAAGCATTGCACCCGATGGAAGCACCGGTTATTTGCTATGTTTATCAAACTATGAGAATAATGTATTGGCTGCAAAATTGAAGAATATAAGAAACAACAACAAAGCACTAAAACCAAGCACTGCCACAGACAAAGGTAGCAAAGAGAATCCTTTTGACAACATCGAAGATGCAATTGAATATATCAAAGCATGGGAAGAACATGCAGTGGCCAACGATTTATTTGCAAATTCGGAATTTGTAAACGACCGGTATAGATACAATATATTTGAAACGCCTAATACGAGTAACCCAAACAGAGGTTTCTTTGCTCTTCCATGGGCGTCGAGCTACACGGCGCATGTAAAGAACGATTTCCCAAAGAACTCGTTTATAGTTACACAATTAAGCACTATAGGCAACAACATGTCATGGCTGTTTGATAATAAAATGCGAAGTATTCTACCAAAGTTTTCCCTTAAACCAAATCTTTACAAGCGCAAATTTCTCTTCCGTGGACAATATGAAGAATTTGAAGAAGAAATCGATGGCAAGAGGTACCCTACATGCAAACCTAACATTTACAGGGGGAATATAATAAAAAATCCACTGCCCCACCGTATAAAAGCATACGAAATGGGGTGTTTAATATGCAAACATCCATTGGTGGAACTGCTTGGAGTAAATGGTGTAACCATATTTAACGAGCCTTTTAGGTTTCAGCTCAATCTTAAAGGACTTGCCCAGCACTACTACAACAAGACAACACTTTTGGATTTGACATCGGACATTGATGTGGCAAAATTCTTTGCGACATGCCAATACAACCCGGCCAAGGACAATTACATACCATATGCAGCCGACGACAAATTAGGCGTTATTTATATTTACGACATACAGATGCCGGATGCATTCAGACAACATACACGCCCACAGCTCAGTACCATAGGTAAGCAATATGTCTTTGCAAGGAGCGCAATGCAGTCAGGATTCTTGCTTGACATGCCATCGGGCCTTAACCTGCACGAACTGCCCAACGTACATCGCATATACTTCAGACACTCACAGAAAATATCGGAGAAGGTATGTAAGGAGTGCAAGAATGGAGATAAATATTTTCCAAAAGATAATTTGAGCGCATATTGGAAGGATTTGAGAGATAGCCCTAATTCCTCTTTCAAAATATCGATAAAAGCCCGCGAGATGTATATGCAATTGCATAGCAATGAAATCGGTTCCATGGAAGAACTAAACAAGCAACTAAAAGAGGAAGGTTTTCTGATAGGAGAGAATTTATGGCCCACGTTTCCCGATGATATTCTTACCGAATACTACAAAAATGCTCCGACACTATGGAAAGAATTTTGTTCAGACATATACTTTTTGGGTGAAGAGGGGATATTCATGAAACAGGCCTTGGAAAACTTACCTAATGACGAAAGATACAAATGGGCTTTCTATAAATAGAAAAGGCACATAAGGGAAAACCTTATAAAAGCATTTAAGCGATAAATATTTGTTGCTTAAATGCTTTTTTATATATTTTTGTGCAAATCAAACACAATCATTTATGGAAGGCACTCATGATAAAAATATCAAAGTAATAGGTATTGGCGGTGGCGGAATAAATGCCGTTAATCGCATAATAAGAAACAGAACAGCCGATGTTGATTTCCTCTGCATAGACAGCGATATAAGCGCGTTGAATGATTCGTTGTGCAAAAACAGGATTCTATTAAAGGATATAACATACGGCTGCTATAAAAATGAGATCGAGAAGGCTGCGCAGGCAGCATCGTTTGCCGGGGCCGAGATAATGAACGCCATTGCCGATGCCGACACTGTGATTATTGTAACAGGCATGGGAGGAGCAACCGGAACAGGAGCCACCCGTGTGGTTGCTGAGAATGCCCGGCACATGGGTATCCGCACGATATGCGCTGTTTCGCAGCCATTTGCATGGGAAGGTTACGAAACCAACAAAATTGCCGAGGATGCGATAAGAAAATTACGAGGCATACCTGATATCACATATACCCTCTATTGCAACAATCTTATTGAAATCATGGACAGAAACACGCGCCTTTGCGACTCATTTATATATGTTGACGGGATGATGATGAGTTTTACACAAGCCATCATCGATATTCTCACCAAGGGGATAGGGGGGCTAAATATCGAAGGCGTGTTATACACATCACATTCGCTTGACATGGGAGTGGGCGGAGGCTATGGCGAAATACGAAGCAGCAGGGCTGCAGAAATAGCAATAAATTCCAAGCTCATTGAAAGACCGATAAAGATTGCCGCATACATTATAGCAGTTATTCGTGGCAATGCTATAACAGCAGAGGAGGTTGAGTGTGTAAATAATATAATAAAGGAACAGGCTGGGGAGGATAAAATAATTTTCACCTGCATAGTTCCCGATGATCCACTTAACAAGGAGATGAAAGTTACAACCATAATTGGCACATAATCACCTGTGGGCACTACCCCGCCAATGACGACACAAAAGATATTAACTGCCCGAACGCAGTATTTATAAATCAATTACAGCCTTCAATGGAACAGCAATATATGACAGAGCTCCTTGATGCATATAGGCGAGGTTACAAAATAAGATATAAGGGAAAAGAGGGTGCACCCGAACGGAAAGAACACTACTTCAAAATGAAAGGTTGGCGATGCAGCACCATTGCACAATGGTAAATTTATTTTACAAACCAACAATCATATACAATGCAAAACAGGCCGAGACAAAATTACCTTTGTCTCGGCCTGTTTTATGATTTTTCGAGTATCCTATTAGCTATACATGAAACGACGGATACTCTGTTTGGGAGTTTTCTCAAACGGCTTGCGACGCATTTCGGTATAACCGATCTTGCTGTACGCAGCAAGTTCACCATTGAGAGCAAGCACGTTTGCATCGATCAGTTTATTGAGTTCCTCTTCGCTGTAGCCATCACGTTTTCCTGCATCGTAATCGGGCACAACAAGTGCCACAATAGCGTTTTTACGGCCTACAACAAGAGACTCCACAACATAGGGAAGATTGTTTATCTTATCCTCTATCTCCTCGGGGTAGATGTTCTGACCGCTGGCGGTGAGAATCATATTCTTGCAACGGCCCTTTATAAAGAGGTTCTTGCGTGCATCAAGAATACCCATATCACCGGTACGCAACCAACCGTCGGATGTAAATGCAGCCTTGGTAGCCTCTTCGTTATTGTAATAACCAAGCATCACCGCATCGCCTTTTACCTGAATCTCACCAAGTACGCGACGAGGGTTGGCAGAATCTATGCGCAATTCAATGGGTTGAGCCAATGTTCCGCACGAGTATTTGACGAACTCTTTTCTGTCGCGATATGAGATAAGAGGGCCACATTCGGTCATTCCGTAGCCTACGCAATAGGGGAATTTCATGCGTTTAAGAAGATCCTCCACCTCGCGATTGAGGGCCGCGCCACCAATGATAAGGCCAAGCGTGAAATTGTTACCGAACGCGTTGAGCAAGGCTTTACGAAGTTTGTTAAGCACCAAGCGATCGAGGCCGGGCACTTTAAGCAGATATTTTGCAGGGAACTTGCGTATTTGGGGGAACACTTTTGATTTGAATATCTTTTCAATAACCAAAGGTACGGTGAGGAACATGATGGGTTTCACCGCAGCAAGGCCGGCCAACAGACGAACAGGGGTGGGCTTGCCCGGCATCACATGCACGTGGCAACCGCTTGCTATGGTAAAAAGCACATCAAATGCCTGACCAAACATATGAGCCATGGGGAGGATTGCAAAGATGTTGCCACCCTCACAAGCAGGCAGTACGCGCAAACCAAAATCAAGGTTCACAGAGAGTGAACGGGCAGGAAGAACAACACCTTTTGATGTGGCACTTGTTGTTCCCGATGTGAAACTGATTTCCACAACAGCCTCCATATCCTTTTCCTCTTTATAGTAGTTTATAAGGGCGGGAGTAAGGCCATCGGGATAGCGCGAAGAGTAGCGCGACTGAATATTTTTACCCGCATTCGCAAAAGATTCAACAGAAGCATGTACCACACTGATATTCTTCACATTAAGTATTCCTGCAAAACCTTTTATTGTCTCCAATTGGGGGATAAGTTTCTCATCGGCTTTCAGTCCGTTGATTGCAACATCATCGGCTATCAACAATTTGCACTCGGAAAAGCAAGAAAGCTCTACAACTGCGCTTGGAAGAAAGTCGGGAAGGAAGGGAACCGTTACTGCATCGTAAGCAAGTGTGGCAAAATATGCAATAGCCCATTCGGCCGAATTGCGTGCATAAAGAGCTATCTTGTCCCCCTTCTTCACACCGGCCTCTTCAAAGAATATATGATACTTCTCTATTCCCTCTGCCAACTGACCATAGGAGTATGTCTCTGCACCGAAATTGGTCAAGGCAGGCATGTCCCAATGTTTCTTTATAGAATCATTGATGTGATATAAAAAGTGTTTCATGTTATATAAAGATTGTATGAGATTATTTTAATTATTTTGCGAATATAGGTATCTTTTTATTTTTTCGGCTGCAAATATCCGCATTTTTTTAGAAATACAAAAGAAAACTGCACAAATTAACTCGCTTTGTGCAATTTTTCTAATAAATAGAGTGATTACGACCTGTAAATTTAACGTCTATTAACAATAAAAAGGGCAAGTTTGAAAAAAAGGCGCGCAAGCCATATTGCCTGCACGCCTTCCAATTAAAATAATCTACAATCTCTTTTATTTATACATGAATCTCTTTATACTGAGCTTGGGAGTCTTTTCAAAAGGCTCTTTCATAAGTTCGCAAATGGTGAGTTTGCTGTAAGGAGGCAACTGATCGTTAAGAGCAAAAAGGTTCTCCTCCATTGTCTTTTGCAGCTCCTCGGGAGAGATGCCGGCCTCGGCAACTGCATCGGGATTTGGAACTATGAGTGCGGCAAGGCCATGATTGCGACCTACCACCAACGATTCCATTACCATAGGCAGTTGATTTACAAGTTCTTCAATCTCCTCGGGATATATATTCTGGCCATTTGTTGTAAGAATCATATTCTTGCAGCGACCTTTTATAAATATATTCTCCTCTTTATCCATTGTACCCATGTCGCCGGTCTTCAACCAACCATCAGCTGTAAATGTAGCCTTTGTAGCCTCTTCGTTCTTGTAATAGCCAAGCATAACAGAATCGCCCTTTACCTGAATTTCGCCGGGTACCTTACCGGGATTCTCGGAGTCGATGCGAACCTCCACACCGGGATGCGCCACTGCACCGCATGAGCGAGGAACAAAATTAGACCACTCCTTATAGCTGATAAGAGGACCACACTCGGTCATGCCATAACCTACGCAATAGGTAAACTTCATCTTCTTCATAAGGAGCTCCACATCCTTGCTTATGGCCGCGCCACCTATGATGATACCACCTTTGATTATCTTGCTACCAAAAGTCTCTATAAGCTTTGCACGCACCTTACCAAGTATGAGCGAACTGATTCCGGGGATGGCCAACAGCACACGCATAATGGGCTTTTTCAACTGCGGCATCACTCGCAGGCGGAAAATTTTCTCCACCAACAAAGGCACGGTAAGGAACATAAAGGGTTTTACATCGGCAATAGCTTTGAGCAAGCGTGCAGGAATGGGTTTCTCGGTAAATATATTTATATGACTACCCGAAGAGAAGGGGAACAAAAAGTCGAATACCTGACCGAAAATATGTGCCATAGGCAGGATTGAGAGGATAGAATCCTCGGGCATTGCATGAATATATACGCGCGCATATTCCACATTTGCCGACAGAGAACGCGATGTGAGCATTACACCCTTGGGAGAACTGCTTGTACCCGATGTATAGCTGATAACTGCAAGGGCATCAAGATTGGTCTTGGTGTAATCCACACGCTTGGGTGTTACACCATTGGGGAAGCGCGCAGCAAATGTCTTTTCAACCTCCTCTTGAATGTTATCCAATTTGCCGTTACTGTTATCGTGAACCTGCATGCCTACAATATCCACGATACCGCAAAATCCCTCGATAGCAGCAAATTGCGGAACGATGTTATCGCGTGTAAGACCACCCAGAACAGCCTTATCCACAAGGAGCAAACGGCTGTCGGACATGCGGGTAAGGTCGGCTACATTCTGTGGGAGAAAATCGGGCAACAAAGGCACCACCACAGCATCGTAGGTTACAACGGCAAGATATGCCACGCACCACTCTGCCTGGCTGCGAGCACACAGAGCAATTTTTTCGCCTTTCTCAATGCCACACTTTTCAAAAAGTATATGCATTTTTTCAATCTCCGATGCCACAACGCCATAGGTCATTGTGTTTGCACCATAATTAGTCAACGCGGGGCGATTCCAATTGGCTTTAATAGCCTCGTCAATGTAGGACAAATAGTGTTTCATTTTACCAATAATTTAACTAATGCAGGTTAATCAATTATTTTCAAATTAGTTATACATAAATCTCTTTATACTGAGCTTAGGTGTTTTCTCAAACTGCTCGCGGCGCATCTCACAGCGGCTTATCTGGCTGTAAACAGGAAGTTTCTGATTGAGAGCAAGCACAGCTTGCTCAATAGAAGCCTGCGCTTCCTCGGCCGAAACACCGGCTGCCTTCACAGCATCGGCGCTCATCACCACCAACGCCACAAGCGAGTGTTTGCGACCAACCACCAGCGACTCCATAACGTAAGGAATTGCGTTAATCATCTCCTCAATCTCTTCGGGATATATATTCTGGCCACTGCCTGTGAGAATCATATTCTTGCAACGACCTTTAATATAAACCACGCCATAGCGGTCGCGAATACCCATATCACCGGTTTTAAGCCATCCATCGGATGTAAACGAAGCTTTTGTAGCCTCTTCATTTTTGTAATAACCGGTAGTAACCACATCACCCTTAACCTGAATCTCGCCCGGAACGCGTGCGGGAGCATCGGAATCGATACGCAAATCAAGCGTGGGCGCTGTTATTCCGCCATCATTGAACAATGTGGGATGGTTATACCCCTTGTAACTGATAAGAGGACCGCACTCGGTCATGCCATAGCCTACTGCATAAGGGATTTTTACCTTTTGCATTATCTTGTCCACATCGCGGCTTATGGCTGCACCACCGATGAATAAACCGCGCCTGCCAAGGTTGCCACCAAAGGCATCTATAATTGTGGAGCGTATCTTCTTGAATATCAACTGACGTACACCGGGGATTGCAGTAAGGAAGCGCATTACGGGTTTGTTGAGAGTGGGGATAACCTTTGAACGGAAAATTTTCTCTATCAACAAAGGCACGGTAAGGAAAATAAAAGGCTTAACATCGGAAAGAGCCTTCAACAGTCTTGCGGGTACGGGACGCTCGGTGAATATATGCATGTGGCAGCCATAAGATATCATCAAAATGAAATCGAATGCAAGGCCAAAAATGTGAGCCAATGGCAAGATTGACAATGTTTTATTGTCTTCATCTTCGTTCACGGGAACAAGCTTGTGAGCCATCTCCAAGTTACCTGAAAGCGACCTTGCAGGCAACATTACTCCCTTGGGCGAACTGCTTGTACCGGATGTATAGCTGATAAGAGCCAAATCATCGAGATTGCCCACCTCGTAATGAACATCGGCAGCAGTGAAACCTTGAGGGAAACGAGCATTAAAGGCTGCATCTATATCTTCATGCGACACTTTAATATTATTACCACAAGTATCTATTGTATCGCGAGTTACAATATCTACGACACCCTGTAAATCTTCATAATCGGCAAACTGCGAGATTACATTGTCACGAGTAAGATTTCCCAAGATAGCCTTATCCACAAAAAGCAGGCGACTGCCCGAGATTTTTGTAAGGTCGGCAATATTCTGGGGAAGGAAATCGGCAAGAAGAGGAACTGCCACAGCGCCATAGGTTGTTATTCCATAGAAAGCAATGCACCACTCTGCCGAGTTGCGTGCACAGATTGCAACATGGTCACCCTTTTTAATATCATATTTATTGAATAGAATATGAATTTTCTCTATACCGGCAGCTAATTCGCCATAGGTGTAGCTGTTTGCACCATAGTTTGTAATGGCAGGGCGACTCCAATGCTTTTTAATAGCCGCCTCAATGTAAGTTAAGTAGTGTTTCATAAAACAAAAAAAATAAATGTGTTAGTACCGGGAATCTCGCATAACGTGATGCCGCCAAACGTCGCAAGCACCTATCAATACACAAGCGTTCCTTTTTTTACGCATTTGAATAGTATTTTGAATTACTTTTCGGCGCAAAGTTCGCACATCGTTTTTATAAAATAGAATTTTGGCGACAGAGAGGGGTTGCGAGTGGTTAAAACAAGGATTTAGGGGTGAAATTCGGTAATTTGTGGCGAAAATAAAGACAAGGGGATTGCATTTTTGGGGAATTTGCACGATTTCACCATTGGCAGAGGGGTGTTTAAGGGAGAGGAAGAAATAGCACAGGAAATCGGATATATTGAGAAAAAACAGAGAAAGAAAAAATAAAAATCTGGAAATAGTTAGGTTATTTGAATAAAGCAATTAACTTTGCAAAAAGGCCGGTTAAAACAGAGGACAAAACCGCCCCACACATAGGCCGCAACGAATATTTTATAAGACTAAAACAAAAAAATTAACGAACTTAAACAGATGCGAGGTGTACTCCACCCTGCTAAAAACATAAAGATTATGGGAAAGAAGATTAGATTCAGCTTGGTTTATCGCGACATGTTCCAGTCGTCGGGTAAATTTCAACCACTTGCAAATCAATTGGAGAAGATTGCTCCGGTAATTATAGAGATGGGCTGCTTTGCACGCGTTGAGACTAACGGAGGCGCATTCGAACAGGTAAACCTTATGGCGGGCGAGAACCCCAACAAGGCGGTACGCACGTTTACAAAGCCGTTTAACGAAGCCGGCATACAGACACACATGCTCGACCGCGCACTGAACGCACTACGCATGTTCCCTGTACCCGCCGATGTGCGCCGTCTTATGTATAAGGTAAAAAAGGCGCAGGGCGTGGACATAACACGTATTTTCTGTGGTTTGAACGACACCCGCAACATTATACCATCCATAAAATATGCATTGGAGGCGGGCATGATACCCCAAGCAACGCTCTGCATCACCAGCTCGCCCGTTCACACCATAGAGTATTACAGCAACATGGCCGACGAGCTCATTGCAGCCGGAGCACAAGAGATATGTTTGAAGGACATGGCCGGTATAGGCCGCCCCGATTTCCTTGGCCGCCTTGTAAAGAGCATTAAGGAGAAACACCCCGAAATCATAATTCAGTATCACGGACACAGCGGCCCGGGCCTCTCCATGGCATCAATCTTGGAGGTGTGCAAGAACGGTTGCGACATCATCGACACCGCCATAGAGCCACTATCATGGGGTAAAGTACACCCCGATATCATCAGCGTGCAGGCCATGCTCAAAGATGCCGGTTTCGATGTGCCCGAGATAAACATGAACGCATATATGAAAGCACGCAGCCTCACACAGGAGTTCATCGACGAGTGGCTTGGCGTATTCATGGACAATAATAACAAACTGATGAGTTCGTTATTGCTCACCAGCGGCCTCCCCGGTGGTATGATGGGCTCAATGATGTCCGACCTTGCAGGCGTTCACAAAGGAATAAACGGCATTTTGCAGAGCAAAGGCAAGCCCACATACACACTAGACGAACTTATGGTGGAGCTCTTCAACGAGGTTGCATACGTGTGGCCGCGCGTGGGCTATCCCCCACTCGTTACCCCATTCAGCCAATATGTGAAGAATATTGCACTGATGAACCTGTTGAGCCGTGCCCAGGATGAGCCCCGTTTCAGCCGCATGGACGATAGCATGTGGGGAATGATTCTTGGAAAGAGCGGCCGCCTGCCGGGCGAGCTTGCTCCCGAGATTATCGAGCTTGCAAAAGAGAAAGGCTATGAGTTCACCACTGCTGACCCGCAGAGCTTCTACCCCGATGCGCTCGACAAATATCGCAAGGAGATGGATGAGCTTGGCTGGGACAAGGGCCAAGACGACGAGGAGTTATGGGAATTCGCTATGCACGAGCGCCAATACCGCGACTACAAGAGCGGAGTGGCAAAAGAGCGTTTCCTTGCCGACATAGAGAAGGCTAAAGAGAGCGAAATGGCTAAAAGCGGTGTGAGCGTGGAGGAGATAAAGGCCATCAAGCACGCAAAGGCCGACCCGATTGTGGCACCCGCCAAAGGACAACTCATGTGGGAGGTTGCCGTGGAGGGCGAATCCATGCCACCTGCAATAGGCAAGCAATACAGCGCCGACGATATGTTCTGCACCATCATCACCCCATGGGGCGAGCTCATGCCCGTGGCAACAGGGCTTGGCGGTCGCGTGGTTGAGGTGTGCGCACAACAAGGCAGCCACGTAAACCGTGGCGAGATTATCGCATACATTCAGCGCGACGAACTGTTCGCTTAAAAGCAATACATACTACACATATTACAAACAAATAAATCGCAGGCTAATGCCTGCGATTTATTTGTTCTCCCCCACCCTGCTTGTTGCTGAAACAAGCCACAATTGGCAGGCATCCAAAATGGTAAATTTATTTTACAAACCGTTTATTATTTCTTTCCCCTGTTTATAATATAAATTCCACAAGTGGCAAGCAGGGCTGCAAGCAGATATTTCCAATAGAATGGCTCGGAGAGGCAGAGGCACGATGTTATTGCCCCCACAACGGGTATCAGTGAATTGAATATCGCCACCTTGCCCACGGGGTTACAACTGATAAGTTTATTATAAAGAGTGAATCCAAGGGTGGATATTCCTATGAGCAACGCAAGGATAGCAACACCCCACGCGGTTATCACAGGCAATGTGCCGCCTATCATCAGTCCGGGGATTATGAGCAACACACCACCGCACGCAAGGCTGTAACCGGTGGCCACAAACACATCGGCATGCTTTCCAAGGCCACGTGTCATGAGCCCCGCAAAGGCAGAACAGAGAGCATTGAGTATTATCATACCATCGCCCATGAATGTAAATCCGCCACTGCTCTCCTCGCCCACGTTAAGCGACATTATACCTGCAAAGCCCACAACGCAACCAAGCAGCTTGCTATTGGTAAGTTTGTCGCTTTTGAAGAAGATACAGGCGAGCAACACAAGCATGAACACACCAAGCGAGTTCAATATAGCTGCCCTTGCCCCTTGGCTGTATGACAGGCCGATATAGAAGAATGTATAATGCAACGTGGTGTTGAGCAGTGCATAAGCCACCAAGTAGCACCAGGAGCCGCTTGTTGCCTTTGCAAAACTACGCTTGGTGGCCGCAGCCACAGCAAGAATGATGGCACCCGATATTGCAAAGCGTATGCCGGCAAAGAGCATCTTGCTGCCTGTCATTGCGGGTGTGATACCAAATTCGCCGAAGCCGAGTTTTATGAGCGGATAGGCCCAGCCCCATGCTATTGCTGCCGAGAGGGCAAAAACCACCACCCACAGCGGGCGTTGGAATATACTTGTTTTCTCTTGGTTCATTTGCGTGCCGTTATGTGGAAACAAGCCTGTTTTATTTCGTGCTTAACATAGCAACGGCCCTGCTTTTTAAGGTCGCGCAACACCTCGCCAAGCACAGCCTTCAATTTTGCCTGTGATGTCTCCTCGGCTTCATCGTCCAAACGATGGAAACGCTTGTAGGTTATATCCACTGTGGTACCATAGCAGTGTACCGAGCGCTTCGATGCATTTATATTGCGGCGCGAAAGGCCTTTTACATCCTCGTCGGTGCGCAATACCGATGTTACAATCACCTTGTATGGCGAATAGTGATGGCGAACGAGAGAATCCTGAAAGCTCTCGCCTATCTCTTTGAGGAGAGCCGCAGCCTCGGGAACAAGAAGAGGCGATGAGTGCGTGAGGGGCTCCACCTCGTATGCCGGGCAGGTTTCTATATAAACAAGCTCGCGCGATGCATTTTTCAATTCCTCGCGCGTGGCAAGCGGCTCTATACCTATGGACTGCGCCGCAGCAAGATGAGTATCGTTCATATCGTTGAAAGCACGACCATATTTTACAAAATTCAAGCGTGTGGGTTTTTCGGGGCGCTCCACACGCGGCTGATATTCCTCTTTATTGCTGCAACTGCAACCCGCCATAAGAATGGCAACAAGAACAACCGACAGCAGTTTTATTCTGTTTTTCATTTTATATATTTATTTCGGTTTGTGTTTATTTATTAATTCATTTTACGAGTAAATACAAGGGCTACATGTGCCAATTGTGTTGCCATTCAAGCACCGGAGCACCATATTTGAAATGCAATGGCAACCATATATAACGGCTGTCGATGGGGTTGCCATGTTTCCATCTGTCTGCCATAAATATAAAGGAATCGGGGTGCCCGGCCACCGGAAACACGTATGTACCGCGGGAATAGAATGTGGAGGAGGCATATTTGCCCTTGCATGGGGCAAGCCTCGGCTCCCATGGCCCCCAAATAGATGGCGAAGAGAAAAGGCGTGTGGCACCATGCCGCCAATTTGAGGCGGTGGTGGTAAAAAGCCAATAAAGGCCGTCGTGCTTGAACATGATGGGAGCATCATTCTGCCCTGTGGGATCGACACGCAAATAACGCCCTGTATAATCCAAATAATCGTCAGTGAGCTCTGCTATATGCAGGGCAAGGCCATCTTCCGATGAATATATGTGATAACAGCGGGAATCGTCATCTATAAAAAGAGTCATATCGTCGCACTGCTGCCCCGCATGAAAATCGCGGCGCACGAAAAGGCCGGCCATAACTGCACCGTGCCACCCCTCGGCCCACTTTGTGTTACTCATTTTCTTGTCTTTTTCGCTGTACTCGCCATGGACAACATTATTGTTCATGGGCCATTGCCCGGCATTTACTCTGCCATGTTTTACGAGTTTATACGGGCCTGTAACATTTTTACTCACAGCCACCCCCACACAAGCGTTCTGCCGCCCGTCTGCCGGTTCCAAGTGAAAATACATCACAAAGGTTTTGGTTTTCTTGTTATAGACCACGCGGGGTTGCTCCATTATTGCGCCTTTTGACAAAGGCTTGCCGCCCTCCTTGCACACCGGCAACGCAATGCCCCTGTTTTTCCAATTCATCATATCGGTAGATGAGTAGCAGGAGAAACCTACGAGCGTTTCGGTTGAAAATTGTTCGCGATGCTCACCAAACCAATAATATGTGCCATCGTGGTACAGCATACTGCCACCATGAGCATTAATAACATGCCCATCGGTGTCGAGCCACAAAGTGCCGGGCCTGAATTCGGTATATTTGAATGTCTGTGCAGCAAGCGGAATTACTAACAACACGAGGAGTATTGGTAAAAATCGTTTCATAGGCAACAGATTGATTATTAATAAACAATATCGTGCAATATACCTGTGAGCGCAGCTATTGCCACGCCGTAATTGGTTATGGGAACACCTTGTGCACGCGCCTGACGCACGCGCGACAGCACATGACGGCGGGTGAACATACAGGCTCCGCAATGTATCACAATGTCATAGGCAGACAAATCGGCAGGGAAATCATTGCCCGACACAACATCTATGGAGATTCCATCGCCAAAGCGTTTGCGCAACAGGCGGGGCAGTTTTACACGCCCTATATCCTCGTTGGCAGGTATGTGCGAGCAGGCCTCGGCTATAAGGATGCGTGCATCGGGTTTTAGGGAGAGCAAATGTTTCGCCCCTGCACGGAAGGTATTGATATCTCCTTTGTGGCGTGCCATAAGCACCGAAAACGAGGTGAGGCGGGTGCCTTGCGGTATCTGCTGTTTTACTTGCGGGAACACCTGCGAATCGGTGATTACCAATGCGGGTGGCTCTTTGAGCGCGGATAGCAGGCGGGGCAACTCCTCGGGAGCGCAGCACACAGGCATACAATGCTTGTCGAGCAGATTACGCAGTGTCTGCACCTGCGGCATTATCAAACGACCGGTGGGGGCTTGCGCATCTTGCGGCATCACCAAAAGAACAACATCACCGGCCTTGACAAGCGAGTGAGTAATGTCGTCTATATTGCCATCGTTGCTGTGGCACGCAGCCATGCGGGCAAGCAACTGCGGCACTCCCTCATGCGTAACCGAAGAGAATGGGATTATTTCAACACCAAGTACCCTGCTCCACTCCTGCAATGCCGCTGTGCCCTCGTCGCTGCGGGCAAGCAGATATATCACAGGAATATCGGCCGCAGCAAACATCTGCTGCCACTCCTTTTCAAGAACAGCATTGCAGGGATTGCCTGTGAGCAACATCACGGCAAGATCTATGCGGGCTATGGCTCGGCGTGTGCTTTCAACGCGCAACTCACCCAAATCACCACTATCGTCATAGCCCGCCGTATCGCCTATAACGGCTGCACCGATACCGGGGAGTTCTATGTTTTTCCACACAACATCGGTTGTTGTACCTGCAACATCGCTCACAATGGAAACATTCTGCCCTGCAAGAGCATTTATAAGCGAGGATTTTCCGGCATTGCGACGGCCGAAGATTCCAATGTGATAGCGTGCAGAACGAGCTGTGTTTGTCATCGTCTTATGGTTTTTAGAAACGAAAATCGCGTTCACCGTTCTCTATGGCATCGAGATATTTGGCCGCCGTGGCGCGTGCTTTTTCGTTTGGCACGTCATTTAGCAGGCGTTTTATCATAGCTTCGCCTTTGGCGCGCGTGGCGGGCGATGCGTAGTCCTTCAAATACTCTTTTAGGGTGAGCAGCGCATTGGGCAGGCAGCAGTTCGATATCTGCCCGTTTTTAAGCAGTGTCATAAAGCGGTCTCCTGTGCGCCCCTCGCGGTAACAAGCGGTACAAAAGGAGGGTATGTGGTCGAGGTCGAGCAACCACCCTACCACCTCGTCGAGCGAACGATGGTCGGCAATATCGAATTGCGCGGAATTTTCCTCTGCACTCTCCTCGGTAACGTAACCGCCCACGCTGGTGCGCGAACCACCGCTTATCTGCGATATACCAAGTTCCAGCACCTTTTCGCGGCTCGTTACACTCTCGCGTGTGGATATTATCATGCCTGTATATGGCACTGCAATACGAATAATGGCAACAATCTTATGGAAGATTTCGTCGGGCACTGCGTTTTTGAAATCGGCGGTATCAATATCATCGGCAGCGCACAGGCGGGGTACACTTATCGTGTGGGGGCCCACACCGTATGCAGCCTCTAAATGCTCGGCATGCATTAGCAGGCCAATAAAATCGTAGCGATAGGTTTCCAGACCGAAGAGCACACCTATACCCACATCGTCTATTCCGCCCTGCATTGCGCGGTCCATAGCCTCGGTGTGGTAGGCATAATCTTTTTTGGGGCCCGTGGGGTGCAACGCCTCGTAATTTACCTTATTATATGTCTCTTGAAAGAGAATATAGGTGCCGATGCCGGCCTCCTTCAAACGGCGATAGTTTTCTACGGTGGTGGCCGCTATATTCACATTCACACGGCGTATAGCACCATTCTTATGCTTTATACTGTAAATGGTTTTAATACTCTCCAAGATATACTCGATGGGGTTCATCAAGGGGTGTTCGCCCGCCTCCAAAGCCAGGCGTTTGTGTCCCATATCCTGCAAGGCAATCACCTCGGCACGAATCTCCTCTTGCGATAGTTTTTTGCGATGTATGGTTTTGTTCTTTGCATGATAAGGGCAATAGACGCAACCGTTCACACAGTAGTTCGACAGATAGAGAGGGGCAAACATCACTATGCGGTTGCCATAGAATTTATGCTTTATCTCGCGGGCAAGAGCATACATCTGCTCTATTAAATCGGCATCGGTACACTCAAGCAGAACAGCAGCCTCGCGATGGGTGATTCCCTTGCAGGCGCGTGCCTTTCCCAATATACTCTTTACCAAATCCCTATCGGTGGCATGCTCTGCCGCATACGCCATTGTGGAGCGAATCTCGCTATCGCTTATAAATTCTTCGGCTTTTGATGATTTTGCGTTATACATATCTTCCCCATTTTATGAGTGCCACACCCGCCTGCAAGGCACGCCGGCACCCTCTACTAAATTGAGGTGCAAGTTACAGATATTTTTTGGAAAAATTATCAATTTTGACAAATTTGTGATGTTAGAGAGAGATAACTACGCAAATCTATCTGACATCACTGGATAATGCCGTAGTCGATAGAACAAATACTCAGATATTAAAGGATTTATAAGAAACGATGATGTTTAGCAAAATGATTATTCTCTATGTAAGAGACGATTAATTTATTGCAAAATTACGCAAAATAAAGCAACTAACACCATTTTAGAGCCAATAAAAAGTCTGACAGCCATATAATTGCGTGCGATTGTTTAGCAAAAGCAGATAAACAAAACGAAATATCGCCTAATAATCAGCAAGTTCCGTCTTTCATAGTATCTCTTACATAGAGAAAAAGAAGATAACTATGGCATATACCCCATACCAAACGAAATATTTTGCTTGGGAATTAAGTAAAAAACGTAATGCTTCAGATGAGGATAAATTTACAAGTGTCCTCTCTGAAGCAAAAGTTGATTTGAATCCACATCAAGTGGAGGCAGCGCTTTTCGCATTCCGTTCTCCTTTGAGTATGGGAGCCATTCTTGCAGATGAGGTTGGCTTAGGAAAAACTATTGAAGCTGCATTAGTTATCAGTCAGCATTGGGCTGAAAGGAAACGCCATATCCTTATCATATCTCCTGCTACATTGAGAAAACAATGGAGCGTAGAACTTGAAGACAAATTTTACCTTCCTTCGATTATACTTGAAAAGAAGTTGTTTAATCAAATTCTTAATAATACATACAAGAATCCGTTTGACACAACGAACAACATTGTAATTTGCTCATACCCTTTTGCTCGAAAGAATATAGAACACATAAGCCGTATCGATTGGGATTTGGTTGTAATTGATGAGGCACATGCTCTTCGTAATGTATATCGTAACAACAATAAAACAGGATTAGCTCTGAAACTCGGCTTGCAACGTTTCAAGAAACTATTGCTTACAGCAACACCTCTACAAAACGACATAAAGGAACTGTATGGGCTAATATCCATAATTGACAATGGCTATTTCGGCAGTTTGGCAAGTTTCTCTTCTCAATACAACAAGGTTGCTTTAAGGAACGAAGATACTTATTTGGAGTTGAGAAGGCGCATATTGCCAATTGTACATCGTACACTGAGAAGCCAAGTACAAGCCTATGTTAAGTACACCAATCGCATTCCTTTGGTGCAAGAATATTTCCCAACAGCCGAGGAAATAGAACTCAGTACACGAATCAACAAATATTTAGAGCGAACGGATAGTTTTGGATTGTCCAATTCACAGCGTACGCTTATATCTCTTATTCTGTATAAATTGTTGGCATCATCAACATTAGCGATTGCCGGAACCTTGGAATCAATCATTCTACGTTTGGAGAATTTGATATCGAGCAATGGTTGCAATATCAATGAGGAATTAAGTAACAATTACGAGGAATACGACAATTATCAAGATGAATGGTTGGATGAAGAGGCTGAAGAGGAAGAAGATACTATTGTGGAAAAGAAAGTTCTGACACCACAAGATATTGAAGAAATTAAACTTGAAATAAACGAATTAAAAGATATACACAAATTAGCTGTCGGCATATCTTCTAATAGTAAGGGAACTTGCCTACTCAATGCGCTACGCTTGGGCTTTGAACATATGGATGGCATGAATGCTCCTCGGAAAGCATTGATATTTACTGAAAGTCGCCGTACACAAGAGTACCTATATAACCTGTTGGAAGAAAACGGCTATTCAGGAAAGATTATTCTTTTCAACGGCTCAAATAATGATACAAAATCAAAAGAGATATATAACGACTGGCTCGAAAAGTACAAAAATACAAGTCGTATTACAGGATCGAAGACGGCAGACAAGCGACAGGCATTGGTAGAGTATTTCAAGGACAATGCCCAGATAATGATTGCAACCGAAGCAGCAGCCGAGGGCATAAACCTACAATTCTGTTCACTGATTGTCAATTATGACCTACCGTGGAATCCACAACGTGTAGAACAGCGTATAGGTCGCTGTCATAGGTATGGGCAGAAATATGATGTGGTTGTTGTCAACTTCATTAATAAATCCAATCGAGCCGACCAACGAGTATATGAACTATTGGATCAGAAATTCAATCTATTCAAGGGGGTATTCGGAGCAAGCGATGAGGTGCTTGGCTCTATTGGCAATGGCGTCGATTTTGAAAAACGCATTTTGGCGATATATCAACAATGCCGCACCACAGAGGATATAGACCGTGCTTTTGATAATTTACAAGAGGAACTTCGTGATGATATTGAGGATAGTATGCAACAAACAAAGGTTTCTCTTTTTGAGAACTTTGATGAAGAGGTAATAGAGAAACTGAAGATTCGCGAAACGAAGGATAATACTCTGCTGAACAAATATAATTTGCTCTTATGGGAACTTACTTGTGGCATGCTTAATAGTAGTAATATCCGTATTAATTCAAATGCTAAATACGAATTTACACTATACAACTCACCTGTAAATGGAATACCTACCGGTACTTATAACTTTAACAAAGACACATCGGTTGGATATAACTATCGTATTTCCCATCCTCTTGCACAATGGGTTGTGAGTAAAGCCAAACAAAATGAAACGCCTAGTGCTATTGTAGAATTTGACTACAACAGTAAGGGTGGTATCATATCTATTCTCAAGCAAAATATTGAGAATAGTGGCTATTTGACTTTCAGAATAGTGAGATACGATTCTTTGAATGAGGCTGAAGAACATATATTGTTAGCCGCTACCGATAAGTATGGTAATAAAATGGAGCGTGACTTTGCTATACGCCTCCTGTCTCTCCCAGCAAAGGTGGTATCATATCAAGATACAATAATCGCAGATGAACTCGGTGAAATAATAGAAACAGAACAGGATAATCTTTTAGAGAAATTAGAACTGCGTAATTCTGACCTGATTACTACAGAAATAACGAAAGTAGAAAATTGGGCAGAAGATAATCGAAAGGCTTTGCAACAGAAACTCACAGAATTAGATAAGGCCATTGATGAGAAAAACAATGAGTTTGTGAGTGAACGAAATATCCGCAAGAAACTCGCTATTCAGAAAGAGAAAGATGCCCTTAATGACAAGCGTGATGCTGCTTGGCGTGAGTTTGACCAAAAGCGAGAAGAACTGAAGAAAGATAAGAACAAGATAATATCGCATCTGTATGAGCTTGCTGATGGTAAAATAGAGATAGTCGATGAATATACAATCAAATGGATAATTAAATAACCCGATAATATGGACAACAAGAACCTATTTATAGAATTAGAGAAACTTCTTCGTATGGAAAGCACCTATTGTACAGAAGATGGTGTACTCCTAAAAAATGCGATTGTCGAGGCTGCTCTCGCACTCCGTCCCGAGTTAATTGCAAAATTACTTCAACACGATGGATTAAAACGCAATTTCTTTACGGAGGTTGAAGGTGTTTTGGTATTTGATAAGGTCAAGTTTCAGAAGTTTGTAATGAACAAACGATTCTTGCCCGATAGCTATACTTCGTTTAAAAATAAAGTTGGCTTAACCAACGAAGATGGTGACTTTCTTTCCGAGAGTCGCGAGGTTGTTCTTTCGTGGCCATACAAAGATTGTGTACTCGAAGGTGGGCAAACAAAAGAGGATGCAAAACGCAACGAAGTATTTTGGAACGAGATTCTTGCTCCAGATGAAATCAATCGCTTGACGGAACCAAAGGTACTAACCAAATTCAAACGATATGATGCCGATGGCGAGCGAGAAGTAGATAGCATTTCAATGTATGATAACCTTATCATTAAAGGTAACAATCTGCTCGCACTGCACTCTCTGAAAAAGAAGTATGCAGGTAAAGTGAAGTTGATTTATATTGATCCTCCTTATAATACAGGCAATGATAGTTTTGGATATAATGACAGTTTTAATCATTCTACATGGCTGACCTTTATGCGAAATAGGCTACAACTTGCCTACGATTTATTGTCTGAGGATGGTAGCATATATGTGCAGTTGATTGGAATGAAGTTCATTATTGCAAACTTCTTCTAGATGAAATTTTTGGAAGAGGCCATTTTAGAAATGAAATTATATGGTGTTACAATGGTCCCGGCTCTCCAAAAATGAAACAACTGAATAGAAAGCATGATAATATTCTGTGGTACTCTAAAAGTGTTGATAATTGGACATTTAATGGAGATGATGTTAGAATGGAATCAGAGGTTCATGTTGGAGGCTTTAATGGAGAAATGACCGCTGACGTTAGTGGTAGTTATACTGACAAAGGGAAAATACCTGAAGATTGGTGGGAATTGTTTCATACATCCGAAGATTTAAGGTCTGAACTTGAAATTCTCCAACAAGAAGAAAATGCAATTAATAATTCGGATTGGTTTAAAGCAGCCGTGGCAGCCAGAATAAGGGTAGATGGGCAGAAGAGAACTGGATATTTAACGGAGAAACCATATAAATTAATGGAGCGTATCATCAAACAGGCGACCAATAAAGGAGACTTAGTCTTAGATTTCTTTGCTGGTAGTGGAACGACAGGATATGTTTCAAACTATTTACAACGTCAGTTTATATTGGTCGAGCAATTGGACGATACAATTTCTCTAATGCTTAATAGATTCAAAGGGGAAGAGTTTGTTTATTGCGAACTTGCAAAAGCAAACCAGCAATTTGTTGACAACATTGAGCAAGCAACATCTACAGAAGAACTTGCTACTATATGGGAACAAATACAAGAAACAGGATTCCTTAGTTGGAAAGCAAATCCCAAAGAAATTGATGCCAATGCAGAAGACTTTACAGCTCTTGCGATTGAAGACCAAAAGCGTTTTCTCATAGAGTGCTTAGATAAGAACTTGCTTTATGTTCCATATTCCGAGATTGACAATGCAGAGTTTGGCATCAGTGAAAACGATAAGAAGATAAATAACCAATTTTATCAAACGAAGTAACATTATGAAATACTTACAGGATACGCTTCGTGAAGAATTTGGCAAACGTTCGATTGCTGATATTGAAATGCCAAAATATTTTGCGACCTCGCTTAACCCGATGATGAAACTGCGTCCTTATCAAGAGGAATGCTTTAAGTATTTCATTACTTATTGGAAAAATGATTTTGATGCGAAAGAACTTAAACCACATCTATTGTTTCACATGGCAACGGGTAGTGGTAAGACACTTATTATGGCTGGTGCTATGCTCTATCTTTACGAACAGGGGTATCGCAACTTCCTTTTCTTTGTTGATTCTACAAATATCATAGAAAAGACGAAAGATAATTTTCTGAATACAGCATCGGCAAAATACCTTTTCGGACAGTCAATCAATATTGGCAACAAGCAAGTAGAAATAAGACTTGTAGATAATTTTCAGGCGGTAGATGATAACTGCATAAACCTATGTTTGACAACCATTCAAGGACTACACACTTCTCTTAATACACCGAAAGAGAATGCTGTTACCATAGAAGATTTTGCAGACAAAAGAATTGTACTTATATCTGATGAAGCGCATCACACCAATACTGCGACTAAGAAAGGCAAGAAAACTGTAGTTGCAGAACAAGGTTCATTGTTCGCTGATTGTGATTTTGAATCTACTGAAGATTGGGAAACAACTGTGATGAAGATTTTTCATAGCAATGAAGCTAATGTGTTATTGGAGTTTACAGCAACAGAAGACTTCCAAGATGCGAATATTGCAGATAAGTATGAGAATAAAGTAATCTTTGATTATCCGTTGAAGAAGTTTCGTGAAGATGGGTACTCAAAAGATATATCGGTTGTTCAAAGTGATTTATCACCAATAGACAGAGCTATTCAGTGCGTGTTGTTGAGCCAATACAAGAGAAAACTGTTCTCTAGTATCCATCAGGATATCAAACCCGTTATGATGCTTAAATCGAAAACCATTGCCGACAACAAGCGTTTCTATGACGAATTTGTGAATACCATTAAACGACTGAATATAGAAGATATTGAACGTATTGCAACCAATGCAAAAGGCGATATGCTTGATGTATTCTCATATGTATCAGAACAAGGAATAGAGCTTGATAATCTGCTCCTTGAAATAAAAGAAGATTTTAAAGAAGAAAATCTATTATTGGTTGATGGTATTAACATATCTCCCGACAAACAATTGAAATTAAATTCATTGGAAGCAAAGGACAATGAGTTCCGTGTTGTGTTCGCTGTTGATATGCTTAATGAGGGATGGGATGTACTGAACTTATTCGATATTGTACGCCTTTACGAAACACGAGACTCTGGACATGGCAAAGTAGGTAAGACCACAATGCAAGAGGCTCAGCTAATAGGTCGCGGAGCCAGATATATGCCCTTTACAGAGCCTACGGGAGAATTAAAAATCGGAGAAAGAAAATTTGACAATGATACGACGAATAGATTAAGGGCTTTGGAAACTTTGCACTATCATAGTGTAAGTAATCCAAAATATCTGACCGAACTAAAACAAGCAATGGTTCAGACTGGTATTGTAGCCGAAAAAGTGAAAATAGTAGAACTTAAATTCAAAGACTCTTTCAAGAAAACATCACTTTATAATGACGGATATGTATTTGCGAATGAGCTTGAACCATATATGCTCAATGAGGAAATCACATCTTTAGGCGAAGCTATTCTGAACAAAGAATATAAGGTACGCATAAAGAGTGGGGATATGAGTACAAGTTTGGTTTTTGAATCCGGTACTTCATCAAACACAACCTCTGTACCTTATCGAGCATATAAATTTGGAGACTTGGGTAATCACGTTATTCGTGCTGCAATTAATCGTTTTGAGACTTTTAAGTTTTCCAATCTTAAAGATACCTATCCCAATTTAGAGTCTATAAAAGATTTTATTGAAAGCAATTCATATTTGGCCGGAATCAATATTCTTATATACGCCAAGCAAGAGGTGTTAGATAACTTGACTCAAAAAGAGAAACTCTTTTGTGCAATAGAGGTTCTTCGTCAGATAGAACCATTGCTATCAAAAGGTGGTATCGGATATAAGGGAACAAAATTGTTCAGACCTAAGCAGATAAAGGATGTGTTCCGTGAGCGTACACAGAAATTCTCACTTGATGGTTCATCTGATAAGGAACTAGGTAAGTCTATGTTGGAAACCGAGAATATGTATCTACGTATGGACCTGTCTAAAGCCGATTGGCACGCATACGAAGATTGTTTCGGAACATCAGAAGAAAAACATCTTATCCGATACATAGAGTCTATATATCCAAAACTTGCAGAAAAGTACCACGATATATACTTGCTACGCAATGAAAAGGATTTGAAAATATATAGTTTCACATCTGAGGGTGCCTATCAACCGGATTATGTACTATTCTTGAAAAAGAAGAACGATAATGCAAAGACTGATTATATCCAGATATTCATTGAGCCGAAAGGCGAACATTTGAGAAGTACAGACAAATGGAAAGAGGATGCAATGAAACAGATTAGAGAGAATGCAGATATTCGTTTCTCTACCCAAAGTACCAACTTTAATGTGTGGGGGATGCCATTCTTCACTGAAAGCAAACGTCACATCTTTGATATCGCAATGAAACAATCTTTAGAGATCTGATTCATAGGCAATAAAGATTTATAAACCACCATAAATTATGCATAACATAGTTTACGGTGGTTTTCTTTTGAAATCCTGTCAACAAATTATTCTCCGTTGAAAATGAAATAATTGCAAAATAACAATTACCTTTGCTAATAATTGGTCGTACTCTTATTCAAGGCACTATGAAAATATATAAGATTCAGATTGAAAACTTCCGACTATTGAAAAATTTTTCAATAGATATTGAGGATGAATTATCCTTGATAATTGGTAAAAATAATTCAGGTAAGACCTCTATTTTGTCTGCTCTCGATAAGTTTCTTAATCGTTCAGAAAGCAATAAATTTCATTTCGATGATTTTAATATTGATTTTAAAGAAGAACTGTCGGGGCTAATAAATAGTGAAGTTATAGACCCCGAACACTATACAGAAGTCGGAATTAAATTAAAAATTTTTATCGAATACACTGAAACTTGTAATCTAGAAAATTTGAGTAGGGTTATGATGGATTTGGATCCTGATAATAACCTGATAGTTTTGGGGTTTGAATATATATTATCATATGACAAATACGTTGATCTAAAAAAAGATTGGGTAGAGTTTAAGATTAAAGAAGAACATAAACACGAATTAAATAATCAATATAAAGCCAAGAAACTCTATGATTTTCTTTCAGATATGTCTTCTAATTATTTTCATTTTAAAAGGAAATCTATTGAGATAAATAAAGATACACGAAATCTAAATGAGAATAATTATATTGACTTAGATAAAGAGTTGATAAGTACAAAAGATATAATAAACTTCAAATATATTAGTGCTCGTAGAGATGTTGCAAATAAGGATGTAGATAAAACATTATCGACTCAAACCTCAATAATATATGAAAGGACAGAGGCTAAGCAAAAGCAAAGTGAAGCAGTCGAAGGCTTTAAAGATAAACTTAGTGAAACAGACGATCAATTAAGTAAGATATATGTAGATCTATTCAAGGATATAATAGCTAAGGTCGGAGATTTTGGAGGGCTAAAACCTAATGAATCAGAAATAGAAATCATATCCAATTTACAACATCGAGAATTGCTTAAGGGCAATACGACAGTTGTATATAAGCATGATGACAATAATAAACTACCTGAACATTATAATGGGTTAGGTTATATGAACCTAATCTGTATGATATTTGAGATAGAGATCCTTATTCAAGAGTTTAAAAGAGAAAAGGAGAGAACCCCTGCTGATATAAACTTACTATTTATAGAAGAACCAGAAGCACACACTCATCCACAAATGCAATATGTGTTCATTAAGAATATCAAGAATCTGTTGAGAGAAGGAATAAAACGCGAAGACGGAGAATGCCGAAAGCTACAATACATAATAACAACACATTCTTCTCATATCGTGGCAGATAGTGACTTTGATGATGTTAAGTATCTCAAGAAGAGTGGGGACAATAGTGTTGTTGCTAAGAATTTGAAAGATCTTAAAAAGGAATATGATGAGGAAAGCAAGGAATATCATTTTTTAACTCAGTATCTTACAATTAGTAGGGCCGAAATATTTTTTGCAGAAAAAGCTATACTGATTGAAGGTGATACAGAGCGAATGCTTATTCCAACAATGATGAAGAAAATAGATATAGAAGAAGCTGAGACATTCAAAAATAATGCAGAGAAAGACCCATATTTACCATTGTTATCGCAAAACATATCTATTATCGAAGTTGGAGCATATTCTCAAATATTCGATAAATTTATAGCATTCTTAGGAATTAAAACTTTGATTATAACAGATATAGACACGATTGATGTTAAGGGAGAGAAATGTAGAGTGGCAGAAGGTGTATCTTATTCTAATTCTGCGATATCACATTACTTTGGCAGTGTAACATTAGATAATTTAAAGAGTTACACACTAAATGATAAAATATTCGATAAAGTCAATAATGCTTGGGTTGTACAGAATAATGGCAAATTGTGTATAGCCTATCAAACGAAGGAAAATGAATATAATGCCAGAAGTTTTGAAGACGCCTTTATTCATATAAATCGAAACTTTGTTAATACAAACAGAAATGAATTTATGGGGCTTAAAAATAGAGAGTCATTTGACGTTGCAAATACTGATGCATATGATTTAGCTACTAATTGTGTAAAAAAGAAAACCTACTTTGCAATGGATATTCTATTCCATACAAATGACAAATATGATAATTGGCAAATACCATCATATATAAGAGAAGGATTATTATGGCTGAAGAAAGACTAATTAATGAATTTCAAAAAGATGAGTTTCTGCAAATTATGGAACTCATTAATAGCAATGAGAACTTTCTGCTCAGTGGTGGAGCAGGAAGCGGTAAGACATATTCTTTAGTACAAGTAATCAAACAAGTATTAACAAGTAACCCAACAGTCAAAGTCGCTTGTATAACATATACCAATGCTGCGGTAAAGGAGATTGAGGAACGTGTAAATCATAAGAACTTAAATGTGTCCACCATCCACGATTTTTTATGGGATAATATTAAACATTTTCAAAAGGAACTTAAAGAGTCGCTGATAGCACTATTTAATGATGAAAATGTAAAACAGTTAAAAATTGATGACTTAACAAGTGTCCCATCGGATTATTATGAAAACAGAGAAGAACCAGTAAGTATTCAGTACAAAGAATATTTAAAACTTAGAGATGGAATTATTTCCCATGATGAATTATTGATTCTTTCCGAGTATATGTTCCGTAAATACTGGAAATTATGCGATATTGTAAAAGATAAGTATAAGTTTATTTTTATAGATGAATACCAAGACACTCATGAAGAGGTTGTAAAGATATTATTAGAGTATTTGCCGAGAACTACTAAGAAATGTATTATTGGTTTCTTTGGTGATGCAATGCAAGCTATATATGATACTGGTATCGGCGATATTGATGCATATAAAGGAGATGGTAAAGGACAAGTTAAAGAGGTAAAGAAGGTTCAAAATCGAAGAAATCCACGAGCTGTCATCACGCTTGCAAATAGACTAAGAACAGACGGCATCATTCAAGAAGCATCTGGCGATATTACTGCTCCAAACATGGTCGAAGGAACATTAAAAGATGGTAGTGTTTTATTCTTGTATTCAGATAATGACGATATTAGCAATGTTGAGCATTTTTTATCGGAGAATTATGGTTGGGATTTTAGTTGTGCTAATAAAACTAAAGAATTAAACTTAACACATAATCTCATCGCTCACAAAGCTGGTTTTAGAACATTAATGGATGTATATGATAAAGATTTAATTCTTGCATTCAAGAAAAGAATCAAAGATTATATTAAAGATAATAATATAATGGAGGATTTTTCAGATAAGACATTTGGAGAGGTTGTTGAATTTCTGCAACGGGGAAAAAGCGGTAAAGAATTAAAGAAAGTACAGCCGACTCCTAGTATGCAACAATTTATAGACGCCAATGGATATCTTTATTCCTATGCATTAAATTACGATTATAGTCTGTTGTCAAAGATACATATTGATAAAGATCAATTGTTGGATGACAAGAAACAAAGCGATGACGATGATAAGAAGAAAGGATCTAAACGTGATAATCTTATTAGGCATTTATTCAAAATACAAAGAAATATTGAGTTATATAACGATAAACAATTTAACGAGTTTTTACGAAGAACAGACTATCCTCCGATAAGAACCATATCCGACAAAAGAACATTAAAAAACAATATAGAAACTCTT
>JAFTNW010000030.1 GCA_017451695.1 Bacteroidaceae bacterium | reverse complement strand
TCGCTTGCTTGTCGTTAAAGCCTTGTCGTCGCAGTTTAGGGGGCTGCGTAATCGTTCGCTGCGCTCACTAAGCCTCGCCCTCTTTCCTAAACAGCGACGGTCTTTAACTGTCTCTCTTATGGTGCCGGTGGGTTTTTAGAATTACTTTTGCTTGTGAGAACTGCGCCCTGCGTCTTCATTGGTGCGCATTAAAGCTTTTAGGAAAACGAGCGTCAGTGTTTTTGGGAATAGTGGAGGACTGTCTGAGCGCCAGGTAAGAAAAATGGCTTGCCATTTTGCGCCGCCAAGCGAGTTCCGGACACCCCAAAAACATCAGCTACGTTTTCCGTAAAAAAAGCGACCATATGCGCAGAGTTCTTTGCTCCTTTCTGTCGGCACAGAAAGGAGGTAAAAACATCAATAAGATTGTGAGAACAGCCGAAAAATAACACCGAGGATTTTATAAATAGAGAAAGTTGCGAGTAAGCGAGTGCAGAGAAAAAGTTTACTTTTACTATGCCGAGCAAGAGCAACTTGGGCGAAGCCAACAGAGTACAGAGTACAATGATGATAGTTTTAGGCTCACAAGCAAAAGTAATTACCAACAGAACAAGCTTTTATGCACCAGCTTCATCATTGCAAATAAAAAGCATAGAAAAAAGACCCCGGCTGGCGCGAACGCCACCCGGGGTCGAATGAAAAAATCTACATCTTATTTTTTCCAAAGATTACCCCATTCACCATTTCTTCTATTGGAAAGTTCCTCGGTTTCATCACCTACTTCACCATCACCTGTTCCGGTACCGGTCCATGTAGAGCCTTCAACAATCTGCATTATGGGGCCTACAACCAATTTAACATACTCAGTTTCGGGTTCCAAATAATTCTTTCTCATAATTTATTACTTTTTATTTAAAATATTACCTTTTTACCATTTACTATATAAACGACACCTTTGACAGGCTCTTGCACACGGCGACCATTGAGGTCGTAATAGATAACATCATCTTCCTTGGCTTCCACTTCGTCGATACCTGTTGCGAAACCATCTTCAAATCTTATCCCTATTGCGAATGAAGCATCTGAAGGCAACCAACTCAAAGGCAATTGCAAATATGCCTTGCCGGCAGAAACGCTTGAACCATCGCTGTAACGATAGAACATTGGTGTTGTGCTACCGCCGGCTACCGTGTACTTAAAGTTTACGTACATACCATCGTCTGTTGTCTGATTAACTGTCGTTTTTGTCAAAACTCCAACCATGAGGTTCTGTGTATTATCACCTGTTTCATCCATAATAGGAACGACGTAAGTGGTATTTGGCGCACCTTTCAAGAATAGGCCTACACCCTCTTTAGCCGTGTTTACCATAGTCATTGTTATTATACCTGTATTGGTGTTATATCCTGTTGCTGCATATGCTGTCAATCCGCTAACTTCGCTGAAGTCGAGCGCATAGGGGGATGAGAATGTGGCAGAACCATATTTGTTTATGGTTATTGTTACCTCTGTTGGAATCTTGTCGTAAACTGCTGTAACCTCAATGTTACCTGCAGGCATAGTTTCAGGCAATCCCTCCCAACGGTTGAATGTGTAGCCTTCTTTTTCGGGAGCCTCAATGGGTACAATTTCGGCATCACATGCTACGGTCTCGCTGTAATACTCCTCGCCATTGACAATGTATTTGACGGTATAGTCATTCGCTTTGAATATTGCATAGAATTCAGTGTCATCGGCAGGCATTCTCGAAGGAATTACGTAAATGAGATTTGCAGACGGCATGCCGAACTCTGCAATTGAAAAGTAAGGGTGATTATTATCCTTGTAATTACTATGAGTCTCTGTTACTCTGTAACGAATATAGCGGAAGGGATTGTTGTCATCACCCAACTCATCCGAAGTATAAACAGTTGCTTTTGTTCCCGGCAGATTGCTAAGAGTTGCTATCTCGGTGTATTCACCGTCGGCCACATTAGAACCCTCCACAACCATTGTCTTTGGTGCCGTGTTATTGTTGTTCTCCAAGTTGCGTGTGGTATAGGTAAAGCTAAACTTGCCTACCTTCTTCCTTTCGCCCATATCTACGCGCAAGTAGTGGTCTAGGCTGTCGGCTGTTTGTTTGTTACCATACTCCGAGTGGAATATTGTATTGGCGTCGCCATCGAACAACACGTTCCAGCTCACAAATTGGTCGCCGTATGCAGTTGTTGTGCAAGGCGCATTGGTGTAGAGCATTGTGTTGGCGTTGCTTGCAATATCCATGCTGTTCCATGCATTCTTGCCCTCATCAACAGACCAGCCCAGGAATGTGTAGCCCTCCTTCACGGGGTCGGCAGGTAGTGTAATCTCGGCATTGTATTTTACTACGCTTTCATTGTAAACCGCACCGTCTACAATAAACTTTAGATTATACTCGGCACCTTCAACAAAGAAGAAGTCTTGCCATTGCGGGGCAGCCCAATAGGTTTCAATATAATCCTCGGGAACATAAAGCGTACAATCCCATACATTTATATCGGCGAGTGCCTGGTCGCCACAAACAGGCGGAACATTGCGGCTGCTTACTATCTTAGTAATCGAGGTACAGTCGCTGAAAGCCTCTTTGCCTATTGTCTCAAGGCTTGTACCGAACGAGAAGTGATCGAGGCTTATACAACTACTGAATGCCCAGTTACCTACCGCGGTAACACCGTCGCCCACCGAAACATATTCAAGTTTGCGGCATTGATAGAATTCATTTTCAAACACAGAATCAACCATGTTGCCTATAACCACAGCACGCAATGTTTTATTGAAATAGAAGGGCGAATAACCATCTTCCAATTTGAGGCTGTAAGAGAGGTTTCGGCCAAGGTATATCGAATCGAGGGCGCAGTCATAGAATAATGGACATTCAGAACCTATGACATTTGTTGATGCGCTTGCGGCATTTTTTCCAAGAGAAATGGTATTGGGGCCATCTTCCAAGAAGAAGTATTTAAGCTTCACACAATCATCAAATACATAGTTTGCAATGCTATTGGTTGCTTGCGGAATTGTTATCTGCGGTAACGAACTGCAATTCTTGAACGCAGAATCATTTATTCGGGCTACTCTTGCACCCACCTTCACATCGACAAGAGAAACACAACTTTCAAATGCACTTTGTCCAATAGATGCCACACTATCGCCTATAACTGCTTTGTAGAGTGCTGAACAGTTTTTAAAAGAGCTTGCGCCCAAAGACTTATTTACTGTGTTTGGAATAAGAATTGTTGGCAACGAGGTACAGTTTTGGAAGGCTTCATCATCAATAACATTTATTCCGGCTCCAATTAGCACATTCTGCAAATTGCTGCAGTTCATATACTCCTTGGGATAAACCGCCACCTCATTATCATTATATGTAACGCTTCTTAAATGCTTATTCGCATAGAATGGCGAATATCCTCTGTTCAAACCTTGTTTATATGACAATTTCCTACCTATATATACCGAATCGAGCGGACAGCTGCTGAACATCGGATTTTCACCATTGCTACCCAAGGATATAGAATCGTTTGTGATGCCATCATCGAATATTACTGTTTTAAGGCTGTTGCAAGCATAAAAAACAGAATCGGAAATTGCAATAACATTCTGAGGCAATTTAATTTTGGGCAACGAAGTACAACCGGAGAATGCCTTTTCTTTGATAGAATCAACACTCACACCTATTGAAACATCGGTCAAAGATGAACAGTTCTGAAAGACGCTCTCCTCTAATCTTTTTACAGATTCACCAACGACGGCCGACACAAGTGAACTGCAATTTTGGAAACAGGAAGCTCCAACAGAGGGTGTAAAATCGGGGATTACAATATTGGGCAATGATGTGCAATCGCGAAATGCCGAACTGTAGAACTCGCCCACATTATTGCCAAAATTTAGCGTTGTCAAAGCGGTGCACCCTTGGAAAGCCGATGTACCTATATAACCATTATTTGAAATATCGGCATCAACAATAGCGGTACATTCTTGGAAAGCCGATGTTCTTATTTCACCGGCACTTGAAACATTCAAACCTGTGAGCGTAGATTTGCTGAATGCATATTGACCTATATAACCCTCATTGCTTACCGTAACCGTGGAATTCATTTTAGGGCAGTCGTAGAAGGCATAATTGCCTATATAACCATTATTTGAAATATTCAAACCGGTGAGTGTGGAACCTTCAAATGCGCGTGCACCCACACAACCATTATTTTTCACCACAACGTCGGAATTAATACCGGTACACTGATAAAAAGCGTTGTTGCCTACATAGCCATCGTTATTCACAAAAACACTCTTCACATGATTGTTTTTGTATAAGGCATAAGGCTCCACATTTTTCACAGTCAATTTTATGTTTCTGTATGTAACCACACTGTCAATTGCAATATTGGCAGCAGTTTCATTGTAAGCACAATCAATTACATCGCAGGTTCTGTCTGCTGCGCTTTTAATAACATACTTTACACCATTTACCTCAAACAAAGAACTTAATTGGGGATACTCAATACCATAGCCATAGACAGAGGCGTTTGATACATAAATTCTACTGGCTGAAGGCTTGTAAATACTGCTTGAAGAACTTTGTTTTGGCGGAGTATTTCCCAAGAATATAACCTTAGGAAGGTTATTAGGCAGCGAGCTGTTGCCCATAAACAAAACAGAAGATGGGATTATTACACTATTAAGCCTACCACAACCAGCAAAAGCAGAAGAACCAATCGAAGTAACACCATTAGGAATCTCAATACTTTCAATCTCATCACAATCGTAGAAAGCATAACTGGCAATCGAAGTAACACTGTTAGGAATTACAGTATTATTGCATCCGGAAACAATTTCGTTCGTTTCTGTATGTATTACTGCATTGCAATCATTGCGGCTATCATAGACAGGGTGCCCTTCCTCAACTACTATACTTTCTACACCCGAACAAGCAAAGGCACCACCTCCTATACTTACAATGCGTTTAGGTATTATTACATTTTGAGGACCATTTGCATATGCAAGTGAAGCAATACTTGTTACACTACTTGGAATTACAGTATTTTTACATCCAACCAAAAGGGTATTGGTCTTAACATTTACTATACAATTACCATTAAAAGAAAACGTCTCGTTATTGTATCCTGTTATACTTTCGAGACTTGAACATCCACAGAACACTCCACTGCCCACAGCCCCAAGATCAATTATTTCTATGCTTTTAAGACTGGTACAATTCCTAAAAGCAAAATCTTTTATACTGCTGATATTATTAGGTATGCTAATGTGCGTCATTTTAGTACAACTGGCGAATGCACTTTCACCAATATATGTAACATTATATTTTTTGGAGTTATATGTAATCTGACTTACTATGTTAGGCGATACAGCATCCATAGAACAACGATAAACATATGCAGCACCACTTACTGTAGATGTAGGTTCTCTGAAGATTTTATAACTTATATCACCAACGCTTACTATTTGGGCACTTGCCACGGTGCTGCACAGCAATAGCAGGGCTGTGAGCATGTTTTTAATGTAATTGTGTTTCATAATATATTATTTATTATAGTTGTTCTTCCCATTAGGGGATAAATCCCCTATATATTGCCTTGATAACTGCGGTGCATAGCAAGGCACAATAATTTTTGGCAAAATTAACATCAAGTGGCGAGGAAAAGCGTTTCATTGCGTTTCTTTTGCGGGGTGGTGGCGGAATTGGTGCAATAATTATTTCGTAGGTGTGTTTTTGTTTTATACATTTGCAGTATGGAAAACAATAACAGAGGGAATTACGAGGCTTTGAAAAACGCCATAGAGACGTTGCTTGGGCGCAAAGTGGCAACCAAGCGCGATTACGAATATCTGTCTATGCGCATACTCGACAGGACCGGCTCATATCTGAGCCCCATGACACTGCGCCGCTTTTGGGGCGGCCTTGCCAATGGGAAATACAATACCATACCTCGCCGTTTCACCATAGACACGCTGGCACAATACACAGGCTATAATAACTATGAGCAGTTTCAGAAAGAACGTGCCGGCGAGCCCGCCCTCCCAGGTAGCCGATTTTTGCTAAATGATTATATCCCCACGAGTGCGCTCAAAAAGGGGCAGCAGATTGAACTCTCGTGGTTGCCGCAACGCTTTGTAACGGTGGAGTTTCTTGGCTACGATATGTTCAAGGTTGTGAATAGCATAAACAGCAAACTGAGCAAGGGGGATACCTTTCATGTGGAGGTGATAACACAGGGCGAGCCGCTATACCTTAGTTGCCTTGTGCACGAAGGGGGTGCGCCCATACGCTATGTTTGCGGGCAAAATGGTGGTGTGAAATTCAGAGTTTTGACAAATACTTTAAGCATAGATTAAGATGGTGGAATATTCGGAATTCTTGGATGAGGATATAAAGTTTGATAAAATAGAGCGTCTCGACAGCGAGGGTGGCACCTGCGAGGCATACATAGTGCATATAAAAGGGAAGGCCTATTTTATGAAACGCCTGCGCAGTCAATATAGCAACGACCCCAACTACAGGCTGATATTCAACAAGGAGTTTGAGATTGGCAACTCTATGAACTGCTGTTATATCCCGCAATATGTGAGCATGGGAGAGGATGGAAAGGGGCTCTACATACTTATGGAGTATGTGCACGGAACTACCTTGCAGAAGAAACTCGAAGAGGAACCTGCGTTCTTCGACAACGACGAGAATGTTGATAAATTTATTGTGCAGTTGCTCGAAGGCTTAAAGTGGCTGCACAGCAACAATATCGCTCACTTGGATATTACTCCAAAGAATATAATTCTGTGCCAAATAAACAACAATGTAAAGATTATAGACTTGGGATTCTGTATAGAGTCGTCTTATAGAAAGACGGCAGGATACACGCCTGGGGAGAATGCGGCACCCGAGTTGAAAAGCAAACTGATAGACCAAATAGATGCTTCTACCGACTTATATGAGGTTGGTGTATTACTCGGGAATATTGAAAAGGCGAGAAAGCAGCCCTTGCCTCATTATCTGCGTAGAATAAAGGAGCGTTGCCTGCAGCCGCAAAAAGAGAAACGATATTCCACAGCCGATGCTGTTATCGGCGAAATAAAGCTCCACCGCTTATCTCCTTTGCTGCGCATTGCGGCTTGTGTGGCAGCCATTATTGCAGCCTGCATAGTGTTCACATACACCCCTGCATACGAAAGCCTTTGCAACTACATTGCGTGGGAGAGGGGGCTGATTCCCGAGAAATTTGAAGAAAACGGCGTGTTCTACCGCATTACCGACCACGATGCACGCACCGTGGAGATTACCTACAAAGGGAAAGATTACAATGAGTATAAAGATGAATACACCGGTTCTTATGTTTTTCCTGCCCGGGTTACGCATCGCGGGCGCACTTTCAGAGTAACCTCCTTTGCCGAAGATGCGTTGAGTGTAAATATCATAAGGTCCATTGAGATAGAAAACGGAATAGACAGCATTGGTAATTTTGCACTGTCGCGCAACCCTTTTGAGGGTACCTTGTTTATCCCGGCGAGCGTTAAATGGATAGGCAAAGGAATATTGGATAATTGCATATATTTAGAAAAGGTTGTGGTGGATGCAGCCAATCCCTATTACGACAGCCGCGAGGAGTGCAATGCCATCATTGAGACGGCAACAAACACATTCATTGCCGGTTGCAGCAACAGCAAAATACCGCAGGGGATAACAAAAATTGCTGACTACGCATTTTCAGGGCATTTCAGACTTGGCAGCATCAATATCCCCGAGAGTGTTACCTATATTGGAGATTATGCATTCCACTATTGCCCTTTCTATAGAATCGCATTGCCACAGGGGCTCACGCATATTGGCGATTATGCCTTCCAGATGTGCAATAAACTTGTGGAGATAGATATTCCCCAGAATGTAACCTACATTGGCGAGGCCGCGCTCTCTAATTGTGGTTACAGCACGCTGGTAATCCCCGATAAAGTTACCTACATAGGTGCTTGGGCTTTTGACAAATGCCCCAATCTCACAACGGTTACAATAGGGGAGAGTGTTGCCTCGATTGGCGTTTTTGCATTTGACGGCTGCGACAAGCTTACAAAGATTGTGTCGCGCATCCCTGCCGACAAGCTGTTTGCCGTGGATGGGAGTGTCTTTGGCAGTGTTGCGGGCAGTTGTACTCTTTATGTACCACGCGGTGCAAAGGCTACGTACCAAAAAACAGCAGGGTGGAATCATTTTGCGGAGATAATAGAGCAAAGATGAAAGTTGCGAGCAAGCGCGAGCAACTTAGACAGCATGAGCAGCATCTTGTCACGCGTAGTGCAGCTGCAAGTTGCACCGCGTGGGTTGCGAAAAGCGAATGCTGTCAAAGTTGAAAAATGAAAGCGAACAACTTCGACAATACGAGCAGTGGAAGGTCGCACGTAGCACAGCTGCAAACTAAAAACTCTCCCCCTAAGTTAGGGGGAGTCCCGCAGGGGAGGGGGTCTGTGCTTTGTTGATAACAGATAATCGTATATTTGCCATGCCGACTATACCTTAATGAAAATATCAAAAAGATGTTTTGATGAGCTACGCGAATAACGCATGTGAGGCATCTCTGTTTTCTGTTGGCTTCGCCCAAGTTGCTCTTGCTCGGCATAGTAAAAGTAAACTTTTTCTCTGCACTCGCTTACTCGCAACTTTCTCTATTTATAAAATCCTCGGTGGCCCATGAGCTGTTCT
>JAFTNW010000003.1 GCA_017451695.1 Bacteroidaceae bacterium | reverse complement strand
ACTCGTTCAGTTATCCCCGCCATGGCGTGTATAACTAACACTCACACAATGCTCGCACTATTTCCAAAAGAGCAATGCGATTTAATTGTGATTTTGACAGTGCCGGTTGTTTTTTTAGAGTTACTTTTGCTGGTGAGAACTGCGCACCGTGGTACTTTTGTGTCATGCCAAACGCATGTGAGGCATCTAATGTGTGGCTGTTGAGATTTCTCCACTTCGTGTTCGAAATGACAAAACTACGTTTTGTTATCGGTGAGTTTTGCAGTGAACGTCGCGGGTGGCCCTCCCTCCCCTCAGTCACTTCGTGACAGCTCCCCTCAGGCAGGGGCGCAGTTAAAGTGATGCCCCGCGGTGCACGAAAGGCAAAACGAGCCAATGACCTTGCAAATATATAATGATAAAAAGTGTCGTGCCGACTATACCTTAATGAAAAAATCAAAAGATGTTTTGATGAGCTACGCGAATAACGAATGTGAAGTATCTCAGTTGCGTATGCAGAGATTCCTCGTCGCTTTGCCTACGGCGAACTTGCTTTCGCTCGCTATAATTGAAAATAATTTTTCACTCGCTCGCTTAATCGCAACTTTGTCTCTGTCGAAATGCCAAACACGCCAATTTATTGCGATAATATTATATCGAACTAACGATAGTTAAGATATCTTCACCTTGTGTTCACACGGGAAAAATCAATAGCAACCCTATTGCTTTTATATAATACTTTTAAAAGTAAATAGGCTGCACTCCATTAGAATGCAGCCTATTAGTTTTTAAGTGTGTATGCGTGTGATTACTCCTCCTGATTATCAAGATAGTAAAGGTCGCCGGCGAGAACCTGTTCCGCACGCATAACAATCTCATCGACCTCCAGATTGAGTGATGCCACACGGCCTTCGGGCTCGATGAGGAGCGTTTTGGGTGTCTCTTCTACTTTATATAGCTTGGCAGCGGGTGAGTTGTTGTCGGCTCCATCGCAGGCGTGCAACCAACCCTCTTTATCAGCACCATTGCTTTGTATGGCCTCTTTCCACGCTGCGGTGTTGTTTTCCAGTGCAAAGCTTATTATAACGAATTGCTCTTGCTTGTCCTTGATAAGTTCGTGCAGTTTATGTAGCTCGGTCATCATTTCTGCCGACTTGGAGCAATCTTTTCTCCAAAAGTTAAGTACAACGTGTTTGCCGCGGTAGTCGGCAAGGTGAGTTTTATTACCGTTGTTCAGAGGCAATGATATGTTGGGTGCTTCGCTACCCACCTTCATGCAGTTTGAGAGTACTTTGTTGCGCAATGAATGGTAGTAGGGGTGGTTTTGCAGTAATGTTGACATCGCTTTCAAAATCTGTTCGGCATATGCCGAGCTGAGCTTGGGCAATAGGGCTTGCTCCACTTCAAGCGCTGTCATGGGTGATGCGTTGTGGTCTATGAGGAATTTCAGTTGCTCGGCTTCGGTCTTTATCTTTTGGTGTGCGATAGCTCTTTTTACCGCCTCTTCGCCTTCTTTGCTCTCAATCCACTCGTTTCCGTTGCGTTCTCTCAGTGTCGCAATCTCCTTGGCTGCCGCGTTGTTCCCATTTGTGGCAATAGCCTTATATTCGTTGTATAGGTTGTTTGTTTCCGTGCCTGTAACAGTGCTATGTGTGGCATTGGAAGCCGATTGGGTGTCTATGGTTACCTCGCCGGGTTCCACAAAGAGTTTTATACCTTTCTCCTCGCCGAATCCGGTGATGGTGTATTGCATGGCGGGCTCATCCTGTGCAAGATTGTAATTAAAGGTGTATTTACCCTTTTTTACCTTTGCTTGTGCCACCTCTATGGTTTGTCCAAGCTCGTTCTTGCGTGTGAGATACACTTTTTTTATCTTCTTGCCATTGCTCAATTTGCTGTCGGCAATGTTGCCATTTATTATGCAGGTGCCTTGTGCGCCCACTGTAATGTAAGCGGCTATTGATATAATTGTGGTTAATAGTCTGTGTTGCATAGCTATATATTTTTATTTGTTTGTACCATCAACTATGGCTTTCAATTTTTTTACCATCTCCTCTCCTCTCAATCCGAATTCAACGACCTTGCCTTCCGGGTCTATGAGTGCGGTAAATGGCACACCTGTAATATTAAATAATTTTATTACTTCGCTGTTCCATCCTTTGAGTGTGGATATATGCAGCCAATTTTTGTGTATAAGCTGGTTCTTCTCTATACAGTTTACCCAATCGGGCTTTTTGTTGTCTATCGAGTAGCTGAGTACCAAAAGGTTGTCGCTCTTCTCGGAATAGGCAAGTGCCTCTTTTAAATAGGGTATCTCGCGGCGACAGGGGGCACACCAGCTGGCCCAAAAATCTATAAATACATACTTGCCTTGGAAATCACTCAGTTTGTACTCCTTTCCATCGGGGGTGCGGCCCGAGAAGTCGGGGGCAATAGCACCTTCCTTGAGGTTGGCAGAGCGTATGTTGTTTACGAGCTCCTTGTATATAGCACTATTTTGCAAATCCTGTGGTACGGCGTCAAGAAAGTTCTGAATAACATCGGTGGTAAATGTGGGGACCATGGAGTATTTGATTACATATAGTGCCACCGGTGAATCTATATTGCTGTATATGAAATCCATGATTGCAGCCTTAAAATGCAGATTGTTTACATAGAATGTGGGCGATGCGTATTTAGTCTCTGCTTCAAGGTTGCCCTTTATTTCTGCGGGCATTTTTTCATATGTCTCCTTCATGCGCACCTTGCTCTCATTTATGCATCTGTTATTGAGGTCGAGATAGGCCTGATATGTATCGTTGTTTGGAGTACCACCTATGCGGGCTGCAACGGGGTACGCTGCGTCAAACGGCCCTACTTTTATTGTGCCCTCTTCAAGGAATATCTGTATGCTGCCGTTGTCGAATCCGGTGATGGTGCATAGTTCTGCCGTTTCCGGAACTTCTCCCTTAAAGGTGAACTTGTTGTTTTCAACAGCGGCAGTGGCTATCACAGTGGATTGCCCATCTATAAGCTGTTCGAGTTTTACCTCCTTGACTGCATCTTCGCTGTAGCATAATTTTGTGCTGCTCATCTCGCCATTTATGACAAATGACTTTTTTTGTGCTGTGGCATATGTTGCGATTGCTAACAGAGCCAATATAAATAGCTTTCTCATAGTTCTGTTTACTCTAAGTTTTCTTTTAGGAATGTTTTTAATTGCTCTCCGCGGAGCCCTGTGGCTATGATTTGGTTATTCTCATCGAGTATGAAAAGAGCAGGAACGCCTTTTACGTTATAGAGGCTTGTAACCTCGCATTTCCACCCTTTGAGCGACGATACGTTTATCCAGTTAAGGCCGTCTTTCTTCACCGCATTCTCCCATGCCTCTTTTTTTGTGTCAAGCGAAACTCCCACAATTTCCAATCCTTTATCGTGGAATTCGTCGTACAATTTTTTCAAGGCAGGGTTGTTCAGGCGGCAGGGGCCGCACCAACTTGCCCAGAAGTCGATGATTTTAATTTTTCCTTTAATGGCACTCATCGTTATGGGGTTGCCGTTCAAGTCGTTTAGGGTAAAATCGGGCGCCTTGGCTCCTCCTATGGTCTTTTCCATACGGCTTATGCGTTCCTTTATCATACGTCCGTATTGCGTTGCTTTTGCTCCTTCGCCCAATGTGTTATACATCCTCTTGGCCTCTTGTAATCCGGCATCGCGCATATCTATATTGGAGTATATGGTGTATGCCGATATAAGATTGTCGTTGTTGTTGAGGAATGTTTCTGTCATCTCTTTCAGCTTTTTCTGTTCCTGTTGCAGTGTGCTGTTTACACGGCTGGCACTGCGGAACTTCATGCCGGCACGCAGTGAGTCGTATTGCGCTTGTAATGCGGATATTACAGTGCGCAGGGAATCCGATGCTCTCATGTGTGCCGTGTAGCTGTCGTTAAGCTTGCCACCTTTGATATAGTAGTTATCGTTCTCGCTTAAATAGGCATCGTATGTTGTGCCCGGTTCAGCAAGCAGTGTGAAGCCTCCGGAATATCCTTCTAAGATGATTTGTGTTACCATCGGTTCCTTGATGTCTGCTTGTAGCTCGAACTTGCCTTTTTTGATGGTGCAATGGCCCAAAGTGTCCGTTTTTTCTTCTCCTGAGCGCGCAAGCAAGAGCAGACGGCCTTTCTTGAAGTTTTCTAACCTTCCCTTGATTGTGAGGTTGTCTGCTTGTGCCGAGATGATAGTGTTGCATAGCAACAATAGTACAATCAAAATATTCTTTTTCATGTTTTATGTTGTTTTATAGCAAGGTATATAACGGGTGATAAGCATCCGGTTAATATTCTACCGGTTTATATATATAATCGTTTACAAACTGAATATCTTTAATTTCGCCCCACAAGTTGCCCTCATTGTCTTTGTCGTAGAGGAGTGGAGAAAAATCTTCATCCACATCGGCTGCGGTGTTAAACTTTATCTCGGCAATGGCCCCGTTGGAACCATTGAAAAGAACAATGCCCATGTGCAGGCCAAGGTCGTCGCTGAAGGATGAATTCTCCTCTGTACGGAACTTGATCTTTGTTACATTGTAACCCTCCGGTGCTTCATATACGGCAAATTTGTCGCCGTTCTGCACATTGTATCTGTAAACCGTGTTGCCCTCGGCAAAGAATAGGTTTGTGGTTGTAAAGTGCGAGTTATATGTAATGGTGGATATATCTGTGGGTGTGAGCCCTGCAAGTCTCTTTTCACTGACTATGGTATATGCCGACAATTTCTCGCTATCGTCCTCGCCATTGTCTTCTCCCACTCGTTTGGCCTTGCTGCCATCACCTATGTTCTGCATAAGCAGTTCATAGCGGTAGAAGTTGTTAGCATCGTCCTTGAAAATGAAGAATGGGTTTTGCTGGTCGTAGCTGTCTCTGTAGTTTATGTAACCCATTACGGCGGTCATGCCTACGGGGGATTTTTGCAGCCCTTCGTATTTGACATTTGCATCAAGTAACGGATTGACCGAGCTTATATTAACCTTTATGGAACCATCCTCGTTTATGGCAAAGCCGGGATCGTCTTTGGCTGCGTAGAGGAAGCGGTTGTTTTTGGCGTCCCACAAGAGGAAGCGGTTGTGGGTTATTGTGGCGGCTGTAATCTCATAGTCGCTCTCGTGATATAAGTCGGGGTTGTCTTCGCAGGCGAGCCCGGGCTTGTATAGAGTGTGTACGTGGTTGCCCACATATACCTCGCCGTTATCGGATAGCACCACCTTGTATAGGGTGAAGTTTGTGGGGTCTCCCGTCTGTATGGTTCTGTTGTATGTAAAGCTCTCGCTTTCGGGTTTGAATACCTGCGTAGCGGTGTATTTAACTTTCATCCCATGGGGGTCGTAGGTTCGTGTCTCCCCATTGTTACAGTATATGGTTAGTGCGCTTGTCTCCCCGATGTTTGAAAGGTTGTCGGGGATATCTATGTAGGTGGTATAGCCAAAACCTGTTGCGTTCTCGTAGTGATTGTTGTCCTTGGTAACGGTTTTTATATCGGTATATATTTTGGTTTCGTTGCCAATGACTTCAATGTTACCTATCTGGCGTTTTCCTTCATCGCCATGTATTACAAAAAGGCTGTTTTTGAATATGGGGCGGGTTTTCAGCATAAACGCCGAATAGTGCGACAAAGTGGTGGTTTTGTCGTAGATGTGAAGGAATATATCGTAGCTCATGGGCTTGCCTACGGGGAGGTCAAACTCAAGATATCCTTTTGTCTCTATTGTGTCTCTGGTGAAAGAGCCTCTTTCGTTGGTGTATGCTCTACACCAATAGAAATCAAGGTTTTCAAGGTCCTCGGTCAACGACTGTTCTACATGCGCTTCAATGCGGCGCGTCTTGTCATCTTCCTCCAAGGCTTGTTGCACCTCAATGGTGTTGCCATTGACAGCAGTTACTACTGATGGCGTAAATGTAACCGAGGTTATCTCGTTCATGGAGCTCAATGTGTAGTCGTAATTGCCCTTATCCTCGTAGCATCCTGTTATTAGGAGTGCTGATAATAGAAGTGATGATATATTTTTCATATTATTGCTTTTCGATGGTTATTGATTCTTCTCCCTGTTAGCAGTGTTTTAGTCAATATCAACTTCGGGTATATCGAATTTTCTTGATGCCGGGCGTTTGTCGTTGGCAGCTTTGATTATGCGATAGCACTCTTTCAGGCGTTCCTCGCCTGCCAATTGTTTTTCGCCAAGCGGGGTGGAATCCCAATAAAAGGAGTTGTCTTTATTCTCATAAACAAATGGGAATAACGATGCGGCTATGAAATTCTCGCTTCCGTCCTCTTTCATCATGGTCTTAAGCATGAATTGGTACTTCTCGGCATTGTATTCGCCAAAATATTTTTTTACAATCTCTGCTGTTCCCAAGCCTTTGAGGTCCTCCCACCAATATGGTATTCTTACGGTGTAATTTACATTGTTCTTTATTTCTACCCAAAAGACCTCTTTGAGCTGGGCAATGGTGTATCCTTGTCCCGCGTATGTGTAATAGTCGTTAAGCATGTCTGTAACATCCAATTTATGCATTTGCGAGGCTTCTTGTTTCATAAGTTGTGCAGCTTCGTCGCTTGCGTATAGAGCTACGATGTCCTTTGTGTTTGAACCGCCAAGCATGCTTGTGAATCGGCAGAATTTTTTTGCTTTGAATGGTCCCAAATACTCCTCGTAATCGCTCCAGAAGAAAGGCTTGGTATAGTTGGGGTATTCATTCTCTTGCTGTATGGGAAGATCCACGGTGATGGGCTCTTCGGGTTTGTTTGCAAGCAGTGCGTTCACTGCGCTCACATTGAGATTGGTGATAGCCTCGAAGTTGTGTGCTCCGGTGTTGTTATCGAATAGAGCCAGATAGAAATGGTCATCACCCGTGTGATTGGCAAGGAACATGTGTTTCTCTTTGCTCCACTCGCCAAGATAAGTGTTTACATGGCTGTACCACAACGATGGTTGCTCATACGATGTACTTACATATAGGTTTATCTCGTTCTTTCCCATGATGCCGGTACCAATGTCGCCACTGCCGTCGAGATAAATGCAGATTGCATAAACAACATTCTCAATCTCGGGGCGCTTTACATTTACCTCAATATCTTTTTCATACTCTTTGTTTGCAAATACCACCTCGCCAATAGTAATCTCGGCTGGTTCGAACCCCTCTATTTCCTTAGTTTTTACAGATAGGGTGCGCGCTTCGTCCATGATGTAACCAAGCAACTTGACCTTTAATTTTATCGTAACAGCTTCGGGCGCGCCCACGATATGCTCGCTGAAGTTCAGTGTTTTGTCAAAATCTGCTGCGTATCCGTAGTCGAAATAGGCGCCATTGGCACCGCTGTCAAAAAAGTCGGGTTCGTCTTTGTCGCAGGCTGTGAATATGAGTGCAAGGCTTAACAGCCATACTATATAATTGATTTTACTTTTCATATATTTATGATATTTGAATACTTGGATTTGCTATATTATTATCCTCGCGGTGTGATTTCTTCTACTCCATTGTCGGCACGCTCATCATCTTTTCCGCCATTCTCTGTGTTTTCTTCTGTCCAGCCATATTCAAGCTCGGCATCGGGTAGGGGGAATATGAAGTTTTCTTCGGTGAGTGTTACATCCGAGCAGTGTGCCAAAACTCCTGTAACGCCATGTGTTTTAAGGAACCAGAAGTATTGTCCCTCTCCGTAGAATTCCTTGCGGTACTCTTTGTTAAGGGCTGCTGTGCGCAACTCGTCGGTATCGCACGATACATCTTTGGCTTTTGATATACCTCTCTTGTTGCGTACCTGGTTGATGTATTTCGCAGCCTCGTCTCTGTCCTCTGCAGCCTCGCAGGCTATGTAATACATTTCGGGAAGGCGTATGAGGGGAATAATCTCATTGTCGTTCTCTATGTATTTCAGTGAAATGGCGTTCTGCAATTCGTTGTTCCTGAAGAATGCAGTACCCTTGGCACGCATATCCTCGCTTTCGTTGCCGATAGATTCGAATATAGAGTTGAGGGTGGAGATGTTAATGTAGTATTTTGTAGTCATCTTGTCTCCTATTGCAAAATAGTCCGACAGATTGTCTTTAAGCTCGAACATATTCACTCCGAAGATTGTCTCCTTGGATAGTATGGGGTCGTTGTCGTTACCGCTTTCGAGTGAAAGACCGCAATGATCTATAACCATCTGTGCGTGGGCTGTCGCCTCGCTCTTCATTCCGGCGTAGTTATAGACGCGTGCCAATAATGCATTTACTGCATGGTAGTTCATGCGGTAGCGGCGTCCCTGCCCCTCGTATTCGCTCAGGTTGAGCGAGGCTTCGTAGCTCAAGTGTTCTTTTGCCTGCAAGAGGTCGTTGATTATTTTCCCAACAATCTCCTCTGCTGCAAGGCGTGGCATTTTAGATTTGTCGGCTACAGTGCGGTAGGGGATGCATCTGGTTGCTTTTGCAGCAGGGTTGCCGGCATAGTTCATGGGCCCCCAACCACGCAAAAGGTCGAAGTGCAGGTATGCGCGCAAGGCAAGGGCCTCGCCGCGTATCATGTTGAATGTGTTTTCATCAAGCACAAATTCTCCCTTTGTGTCGAGCCATTTAAGCAGATTGTTGGTGTTTGCTATAAGATTGTACTGTGATTGCCACACAGTCTCCAAGAGCGATTTGGTGTTGTAACCTCCACTTGTCGATTGTGTATAGAGATATACGTTTGTTCTGTCGTTTGTACCATCGGGCAGCTTGTCGTACATCTGGGCAAGTTGTTCCATGAGACCGAATGTGAGGTTCTTGCCGTAAATGTTTTCGTCTGTCATGGATATGTATATGCCGGCAAGCGAACTCATATATCCGTTTTCTGTTTCAAAAAGTTCCTCGGCCGGGATGTTGGTCTTGGGGCTTACGTCCAGCCAATCGGTACACGAACTGAATGTTAATGCACCGGCCAGTATTGTTGAAATTATATATAGTCTGTTTTTCATAACTGAATCATCTTTTTGGGGAATCGATTATTTGAATATCACTGACATTGAGAATGTGTATGAGCGTGCAAACGGGTAGTCGAGACCGCGCTCCATGCGTATGGGTGATATGCGTGCGATATCGTTTGTGGTAAAGTTTAATCCCATAACATCTATATTCATATTGCGCAGGAATGCAAACTTGTTGCTTGTCATTCTGTAGCCCACGTTTATGGTTGCGAGTCTTATTTCGTTATCGTCCATGATGAAACGTGTGCTGGCGGGTGTGTTTGCTCCTGTGGGGCTGAAACGCACATAGCGTGTTACATCGCCGGGCTTTTCCCAGCGGCCCATTCCCGCGCGTCTGTCGAGGTTGTATGCTACATTCTGATTCTCTATCTTATCTACAAGAGTCTGGTTGTAAACGACTCCGCCATATTTATATGTAAAACCAAGGGTGCATGAGAGGTCCTTCCAGCTGATGCTTGTGGATAGTGTACCGCTGATGTCGGGGTTGGTGTCGCCTACGGGTACTTTATCGTTGGCATCCCATACAAATGTCTTTTCTCCATTTCGTTTAAGGTAAACCTCCTGGCCTGTTACGGGGTCGATACCCAATGAGCGCACAACGTAAAGTGTGGTGGTTGATTGCCCCTCCTGATATTGTGGCAGAGGCGCTCCTGCCGATTTCATCTGCTCTTCGTTTACCTTCTTAAGATAATCGGAGAGCTTGCGAATCTTGTTCTTGTTGTGGTTAGCATTGATGTTTACCGTCCAGAAGAACTCGTTTCTGAGATCCTGTATGGCAATGATGTTGAGCGATGCATCGAAACCCTTGTTTTGCAGCTCGCCGGCATTCATTACCATAGTGGAGAAACCGGTAGAGGGTGCAAGGTCGTAGTCTGTAAGCAACTCCCTGGTGATATTGTTGTAGTAGTTGAAGCTCATGTTTACACGGTTTTTCCAGAAACCGAAGTCCACGGCTATACTTGTGTTGTGTGTCTTTGCCCAGCCTAAGTCGGGGTTGTTCAGGCCTTCCAGCAATGCACCAAGCACGGGGAATGATTCGTAGGGCTTCATGCCGTTTGAGTAACTGTAATACTCTATCGCGTCGGCAGGGCTGAAGTTCTGCTCGCCTGTAACACCATAGCTGGCACGCAGTACAAGGTTTGATACATAGCCTTGCAGCCATTTCTCGTTGTGTGCATTCCAACGGGCTCCCAACGACCAGAATGGCACAAGGTCGTGCTTTGCGTAGCGCGACGAAGCCTCACCGCTTATATTGGCATCGATAGAGTAGCGGTTATCATAGCTGTATGATAATTGCCCGATGAGGCCTGTCGAGCGTGATATGTTCTCCGTACCGATATTGTTCATGCTGGTCTCCATCTTGTTGCCAAAGATGAAATCGTTCATGTGCGGGTCGGGATATCCTGTTGCTGACAGGTTTACATAGTCGTTGAGGTCCTCATTTATTGTCCAGTTGGCAAATACGCTTAACAGATGCTTGTCAACCACAAGGTTGTAGTTGATTCCAAGGTTGCTCGACCATGACGCCATGTTTCCTGTGCTCTTGAAGTAGCTACCCTTGCGTGTGAGGTCATCCTCCAACTCAAAGCTTGTGTGGTCGGCAGGCAGGAATCTGTCGGTGCCGGCCATTCCTCGTGTGTATGACACCTGCTCTGTTATGCGCAAGTTTTTCATTATCATATACTCCAAGCTCAGGTTGGTGGCTATGGTGAGGCTGTTGGTCTCGTCTTTGATACCAACAGTTGCATCGTATAGCGGGTTGGTGATAATTGTGCTGCGCCCGCTTACGGTATTGTTGTCCAACACTTTTATCTGCTTGCCGTTGGCATCCTCGGCAATGTAATATGGGTTAAGTCTGGTGTACTGCGAGAAGGAACCATAGGGTGAATTCTTTCCTTCCGACTCGGAAAGGCTTATATTGGCGCGCATGGTAAATTTCTCCTTCAAGTATGTCATGTTGAAGTCAACGCCTTTGGTCTCATTCTCTGAATCTTTCATCACACCCGGTTGCATGGATGCATTAAGGTCAAGGCTGTAACGGAATACGTCGGTACCGCCTGCCACGCTTGCCGAGTGGCGATGCTGAACGGCTGTGCGCAAGGGTTTAGAGAGCCAATAGGTGTTTACGCCTCCAAGCACGTTGCGCAGGTACTTATTATAAAGATTCATGCTGTTGGCATTGTTCTTGTCGTATAGCCCCGCACGCCACTCTGTATCGAGTTTCTCGCTTGCGGTCATCATGTTGTAGTCGGAAAGGTCGGGGGCTTGTATGGTCATTGTACCATTGTACGAAACAGAGAGGGCTCCATCGGGGGCCACCTTTGTCTCTACAACCACAACACCGTTTGCAGCACGCGAACCATATACCGATGTGGCCGCTGCATCTTTTAGTATGGTTATTGTTTCAACACGCTCCGGGTCGAGATCGAGGATGCGGCTCATAGGAACGATGAAACCGTCGAGCACGAATAGCGGTGTGTTGGGGCGGCTCGATACGTTGTCGAGCATTAAATCCATGCTGTTCATAGAGGTTGTACCAAGAGATTGGTCTCCACGAATCTGGAATTCGGGTTCGGCATTGGGGTCGGAACCGGTGGAGTTGTTCTCTATAACCTTGAAGCTGGGGTCGAAAAATTGCAATCCTTTAAGTATGCTTGTGGGGTTCATTTTCCGTAGTTCTGCACCCTTAACCTCCACAAAGTTACCTGTAAAGCTGTTCTTGTTGCGCTTGCTTATACCGGTTACCACAACCTCGTCGAGCTCGAAACTTGGTTTAAGCTCTATAACGATGTTGCTTTCAGGGTGTAATATCTGTTTTGAGAATGGTTCGTAACCCACGAAGGTTACTCTTATGGACTCCTTTTTACCTACACGCAGGCTGAATTTACCGTTTATATCGGTTATACATCCCGCAAGGCCTTTACCCGAGCCATCGGTAACCATGACCATGGCACCCACAAGCTCCTCACCTGTTTCGTGATCTACGACGCTACCCTGCACGCTTAATTCTTGTTTCGTGTCGCTTGGTTGCTCGTATGGTTCTATGATGATTTCGCGGTTATCCTCGAAACGCACCTTTACGTTCTGGTCTCCGATGAGTTGCCCAATGACCTTGTCGAGTGGTTTTTCTTTTACGGCAATGCTTGTGGGCTTATTTATATTCATAAGAGTAACCCCCTGCAGTGTTATCTTGGCATTGGCAGCCTCAGCTACTCTCTCCAAAACCTTGCCCAATGGTTGGTTACTTACTCGCAAGGTTATTTGTTGCTCCTTCCAATTGTCGATATTTTGTGCCTGCACATATGTGCTCAAGCATACAACTGTCAAAAGGCAAAGGACCACCTTGCAGAAAAACTTTTTATTGGAATGAGCTTTTCTCATGAGTGTAGTATAATTAGTTGTGAATATTTTGATATTGTTTGTTGTTCCGTTTTTTTATTGCAGCAGCGAGTCGAGAACTTTTTTGTAGTTCTGGTTTTTGTTGTAGTTCTCCACATAATCGCTGTATAGTGCATCGGCTCTCTCTATCTCCTGTCCGTTCCTTATGAAATTGCATAGCAGGGTGTAGAGTACAAAGTCGCGCTGCTCGTCTTTATAGAAGGTGGCAAGCTCCTTATACATGTCCTCAAAACGTGTGGGCATTTGATAGGTCGAACCGCTTTTAGCAGCTTCCATCTCGTTCTTGTAGAAGCAGTAACGCATGAGCAGGCTGGCATATTCGGGGCAGTTCATTGCTTGTGCATCGCTACGCAGTACAGCATCGTTCATTATGCTTGCGTAGTCGCCAATCTCCTGCTTGTCGATGGGCAGCCCTCTTACGCTGGCATACATCACAGGGTATTCCATGAACGATATATATACATCGGAATCTATGATAGCCGATGCGTACTCTTTGGCTTCGGTGCTGGCAGGGCTGCTTGCAAGCATGGCATTTACCTTTGTTTGCAGCGTGCGCGAGTCCTCGATGCGGCTCTTGGGCTTGATGTCGAGTGCCACGCAACCAAGCAGTTGGCTCTTGTATCGCATGCTGCGCTTAATGTTGTCTATGCTCCTGAACATATTGTTGTTCTTAACAGCTCTTTCGCTGCCGCTGAATTTTATGCTTTTTACGTTGCGTCCTTCGTAATTGATGCTTACGTGCAGGCTGTCGCCCGGTTGCAACAATACTTTTGTGCGTGAGTTAATCATCATGCACACAAGTCCGTCGCAGTCGAATGTGTAGCAGTGTATCTCGCCCGGGTTGGTGTGGAACTCGCTGCGGATAAAGGGTGTTTGCATACAATCGAAATATACCATGTCTTGCTTATAGCCGTATATCTCTGCACTCAAAGTTGCTTTGCTTTGTGCAAGGGCGGTACTTGTTATAAGAAGTATGGCAAAAACTAAATTTAATCCTCTTTTCATGGTTATATGTTTTAATAATTTCAGCAAAATTAAGCCAATTATGGTGAAATTCAAACAAAATTTCAAAATGTTATTCTTATTTATGGTTGAAAAAAGTGAATTAATCATAAAAAGGAGCCGATAATTCCTTTTTTTGCCGTAGAAAATGAATTAAGAAAGATTTTAACACTCCACAAGCTTGCTTATGCGGCGGGGTAGGTTGCCCGTGTCGCAAAAAAATGTTATCTTCGCTCTGTTTTTGCGCGGTGTTGCGCGTAAAATTCTTCAATACATTAAAAATCAGTTAGTTATTATGGTTTCAGTCGATGGCCTTGCCGTGGAGTTTGGCGGCACCACCCTTTTTAGCGATATATCTTTTGTGATTAATGAGAAAGACCGCATAGCCCTCATGGGCAAGAACGGTGCAGGCAAGAGTACCTTGCTCAAAATTCTTGCAGGCGTGCGCACTGCCACCCGTGGAACGGTGTCGGCCCCCAAGGATACTGTCATTGCATATTTGCCCCAGCATCTTATGACCGAGGATGGGCGCACCGTGTTCGAGGAGGCTTCGCAGGCATTCAGTCATCTGTATGAGATGGAGGCCGAGATTGAAAATCTCAACAACCAGCTTGCCACCCGCACCGACTATGAGAGCGACGAGTATATGGCTCTGATTGAGGAGGTTGCAACAAAGAGCGAGAAGTTCTATGCCATCGATATGACTCACTTTGAGGAGGATGTTGAAAAGACACTCCTTGGATTGGGATTCGAGCGCAAGGATTTTGGCAGGCAGACAAGCGAATTCTCGGGTGGTTGGCGCATGCGTATAGAACTTGCCAAGATGTTGCTGCGCAACCCCGACGTGTTGCTGCTCGACGAGCCCACCAATCACCTCGATATAGAATCTATCGGGTGGCTCGAGGATTTCCTCATAAGCAATGGCAAGGCTGTTGTTGTGATAAGCCATGATCGCAAGTTTGTGGATAACATCACCACCCGCACCATAGAGGTTACAATGGGGCGCATATATGACTATAAGGTAAACTACTCGCAATACCTGATATTGCGTGCCGAGCGTCGCCAGCAGCAGATGAAGCAGTGGGAGGAACAGCAGAAGATGATACAGGAGACAAAGGATTTTATTGAGCGTTTCAAGGGTACATACTCAAAAACCTTGCAGGTGCAGAGCCGCGTGAAGATGCTCGAAAAGCTTGAGATAATAGAGGTGGATGAGGAGGATACATCGGCCCTGAGGCTTAAATTCCCGCCCTCGCCACGCTCGGGGCAGTACCCTGTAATCATGGACGGTGTGGGTAAGGCCTTTGGCCACAAGCGTATCTTCGGCGGGGTGAACCTCACCATCGAACGTGGCAACAAGGTGGCATTCGTGGGGCGCAACGGCGAGGGAAAATCAACCCTTGTAAAATGTATTATGAAGGAGCTGGAGCACGAAGGCTCCTTGCAGCTGGGGCACAATGTGCAGATAGGTTATTTTGCACAGAACCAGGCATCGTTGCTCGATGAGAATCTCACCGTGTTTCAAACCATAGACGATGTTGCCAAGGGTGATATCCGTAACAAGATTCGCGACCTTTTGGGTGCGTTTATGTTTGGCGGTGAGGCAAGTGCAAAGAAGGTGAAGGTGCTATCGGGTGGCGAGCGCACCCGCTTGGCGCTGATGAAGCTACTGCTTGAGCCGGTGAACCTGCTTATTCTCGACGAGCCTAACAACCACCTCGACCTCAAAACAAAGGATATACTTAAACAGGCATTGCAGGATTTCGACGGCACACTCATCTGCGTGAGCCACGACCGCGATTTTCTCGATGGGCTTGTAACAAAGGTCTATGAGTTCGGGCATGGTCGTGTGCGCGAACATCTGTGCGGAGTATATGAGTTCCTTGCCACAAAGAAGATGGAGGAGTTGCAAGAACTTGAAAGAAAGGGCTGATGGCCTGCAATATAAAACATTAACGGCTGCACCACGGTGCAGCCGTTAATGTTTATGGTGTTTTGTAAGTGTGTTACTCCTTGGGAGCAATAAAGCGATAAAGGTTGCAACCTATGAAATTGCCGATTACCAAGCATGGGTATAGGAGAGCAACCTCGGTAATATGCGCCATGGTGTAGCCGGTGGGCACTGTCATGTAGTAGAAAGCATCGGCAAGGCAGTGCGGGAAGCCGCAGTTGATGAAAAGAGGCACTCCAAAGAGCAGTGCAAGCGGCTTGCCTTCGCGGGCAAAGGTAACAACAGTGGTCATTATGAAACCGCAACCAATGGCAAGCAGGCCGGCACGTATGGGCCCTATTGCAAGGCGCGATTCCAATATCCTTTGTGCCGATTCGCCTAACTCAATGGGCGACATGCGTGCGAGCAACGATACAAGCAAGCAGCCTGTTATATTGGCAAGCAGTATGATAAGCAGCTCGCCTATAGCGCGCAACCAGCGCGAGCGCCCATCCTCGTATTTGAGAGGTATAAAACCGGCCGTACCGGTGTATAGTTTCAGTTTGTAGTTTACTACCGTTAAAAGGCCGAATGAGAACAATACTGCTCCGATAATGTTGGGGTATGCAAGATAACCCCATCCAGCGATAGCCACTGCTATACCCGATAATATTGCAGAGCGGAATGTGTTTTTCATATTCATGCTTGTTTAATATAGTTCCTCGTACTGCTTGGCTATCTTTTCCCATGTGTAGCACTCCTGTGCCACTTTTTTTATCTCGTCGCCTGTGAGGTCGTTGCGCTCCACAAGCCGTTGCAATTCTTCGCTATGTTGCCAAAAGTGCGCCTTGTGATGGGTGGTTTCGCGGTTATACACTACATCGTATGCAAGCACCGGCCTGCCCAGGAACATGGCCTCCACCAACGATGGGTTTGTGCCGCCGGCGCTGTGCCCGTGAATGTAGTATTGGGCGTTGCTTCGCAGGGTGTAGAGGATATCAAGGTCGTAGATGCTGTCTATCAATTTGATGTTTGGGCACTTTCCATATTTATCCTTCAGCTGGCGGCTGTATTCGTTACGTCTCCAATTGCCTACAAATACCAATTGCTTGCCGCTGTTCGCAAAGGCATCGAGGGTTATGTGGCAGTTGTTTTCGGGCTCTATGCGGCACACGCTTATTGAGTAATTGCCCTTTTCAAGCCCATAGTGGGCAAGAATCTCTTGTTGCTTGTCATTGGCAACATTGCACAAGGCGTGGTCGCCACCGTATGCAATGAGTTTTGCCTCCTTTTTGTATCTCCAACCAACATAGTCGGCAATGCCTTTATTGTCGGCAATAATGGTATGTGCGCATTTTACCGCTACAACCTCGGAGAGAAGCAGGAATTTGCGCACAGCGCGTGTCCATTTGTCGCGCCTGTGTTCAAGGCCGTCGATGTTTACAATAACCTTGGCGCGGCTGAATAGTTTGAATATAGGCAGAAAAGTGCACCCGCTTACACCGAGAACGAGAATGGTGTCATACCCGCGAATGGAACGAATCATAGCTGCAATATCATACAAGATGCTCTGCACGCCGTTTGCACGCCACGATATATACTTAAGTTTTGCCCCCTTGTGGCTGTCGAGCCTTTCGGGCATGTCCTTGCTGCTGCAATATACGGTATATTCAATATCATCGGAGCAGTGTTCCCCGATAATGTTTTCTACAAGAGTTTCAAAACCGCCATAGTTGGCGGGAACCCCCTGTGTACCAATAATTGCAACCCTTTTCATTTACAGATTGTTCTCTTTTTTATCTTGTGCAGTATCTCTTCTGCCATAGTGGCGGAATTGTATTTATGGGAATGTAACAAGCCCATTCTGCACAAAGATAAATATAAATCCCGATTAGAAAGCAGATTTTCTATTTTTTCTGCTCTTGATGGGCTTAGATAATGGATTTATATCCCTCTAACGTCTGTTTGGCGGTCTCTTCCCAGGTATAGTTATTTATTATCCTGTCGTGGAATTTTTCGTCAAAAGCTTTATTGTATGCCTTTACAACAGCCTCTTTAATGGAATTTAGGTCGTCAGGCTCGCAGTAGTATGCATAGTTCTCAAAATAGTCCTCGGTATCTCCCTTCTTGGTGGCAACCACATTGCAGCGCATCACACCCGCCTCCAATGAGGATAGTCCCGGTGTCTCCATCCACGATGCCAAAATATGTACTTTTGCCAATTTGTAGAATTGAGGCAGTTTTTCGTGCTCAATCTGTCCTAAAAAGAACATATTTTCATTTGCCTCTTTTTTGCAGAGTTCGTGATATTTATGAAAGTTGGCACCCGCTTTACCGATGAATACAAACTTATATGGCAAATCCTTGCATGCCCTTACAATATTCAGTTGGTTCTTTCGCCCTTCTATTCTGGAAACACACAAAACGCAATCTCGGTATTTCTCAAATTCCTCGTCAATATCCACTTTGTTATAGTCGAACTTATTGATATCTACCGCATTTGCTACTGCTACATAGTTGTATTGCTCTAAATTAAAATCATCGGCAACCCTTTTCATCTCCGAGTGTGAATTTGGCAAGAAAACATCCACCATCTTTATTATCTTGCGTTGCAATCTCTTGTGCCCATTCAGCAGATATATAAAAGTGCCTTTCGAGAATTCAAAATTCAGTACAGCCCGAGCTATAACTTTCAAGTATTCTATCTGTGTGATAGATAGGAATTTGTTAATAAACTGCAAAATTCCACCACGGGCCTTTTTCTCGTACTCTTCGTATGGGCCGTATATGGTAGAGAGCGCAACCTTTTTGCCATATTTCTTTGCATTTTTAACTTGCAGATAGAGTTCCTGTGGGCGCATGAGGTTGAAAACGTGTATAATATCGTATGCCGATACATCGGGCGTCAATTCCAATGATATATCAACCGTTACCCCTGATTTTTCGAGATATTCCTTTGTTTTAAGTATTTGTGTGGTGTCTCCGCCGGGTGCGGTGAATAGTGTTTTCCTTGATTGAAACAGTACTTTCATATTCTATTTTCTTGTGTTTCTAAAAGTTGTGCCCACAATTCAAAAACATGCATGGTCTCTTTGTCATAGACTCCTTTTTCGCGCATGGTGTATTGTGCAATTATGGATAGCAGATATTTTGTAAGCAGTGTATTCTCTTTCTCTTTATATACTTGAAGAATCTTGCTGTTGTCTGCACCTTGTTCAAGTCTCATGGTTTGTAATTCAAAATGGCTGCGGTCTATCCCTGCGGGGTAGGTTAGTGCCGCGTATTCAAAATCAAATACAAATAGTTTGCCTCGTTCCACAAACATGTTCCACGGGGTAAAGTCGCCGTGGCAGGCCGAGAATTCCACCATTTTGCCGCTGTATTCAGCCATAGCCCTTGCTATTGCGGTTGTTACAACCACCTTGTTTATGTTGGCTGGCAACCAATCAATGTGCTCTTGCAGGGTGGTTAGTGTGCGGTAATAGTCGCTATTCTCAAACAGTATCAACTGTTTGGTTTTTTTGTGCAATGCTGCAAGAAAATCTTCTTGTAGTGCACCCCATGTGTGTGTAGCTTGCGATTTTGTGGTTTTTACAGTGCTCTGCACAAAAATATGTACTCCGTTGCTCATTGTACCGCAATAGAGTGGTTGCGGTATATCGGTAACACACCTTTCGGCAAGTTGCGAAAGTATCGCGGTCTCTCTTTCAAAGAGTGCGAGTATCTCCCTATTGTCGCTTGCCTTGCAGTAGCCCAGAATCTTCTTGCCACAACTCAGCTGTATAGTTGTTTTTTGATGCACGCACGGGGTACCTTCAAATATGGCAAATTCTATATTTTTGCACTTAAAAACTCTTTGCAACAGCTCTTTCAGCTCCTCGCATAGTGTGCAACAGATTGTTTCTGCCTTTATTGCTTTGCGCACAAAGGGTATGTGGTGCAGCCAAGGGAACAGTGCTTTCAGCAGCTTGCCGTTGCGCCCGCTTGGCTGGTATAGGTTTAGTGCCACCCGCATATTGCGTGCGGGCAGTAACCAGCTTTTGCCGTCGGCATTTGTTATGCGGTAGTAGCGGTTGCCGCTGTTGAACGTTATTATTTTATTGAATAACATCTTTTTTCTTTTCAATAATTTGCCAAATATGGTTGAACGTAAAAATACGCACTTTGTCAATGATGATAGCTATTACAAAAGTCAGGCACATAAACAATACGATATAAACAAGATATAAAATCCCCCCGTATTTGTTAAAAATAGTTAAACAAAGTGATTTGTAGTGCTCTAAAATGCAAAAATGACAATGAAATAAATACACGGCAAAACACGAGACCGCAACTTGGTTAATAACTCTGTTTTTTATTTCTAATTTAACAAAGAAAAAGAGTAGAAACAAAGGACCTACTATGTTTAATGGATTTGTATAGTTGAATAATATTCCGGTAAAAGAAGTAGGCCTATGTTGTATGTATATTGGTAGAAAATTTAATAATGTATTTATCAAAGCGCACGCAAAATATCCGCTAATAGCAAAGTATTTGTTTGGTATTTGATTGTATATGCGAAAATAACGTGCAAGGAGGTATAGGGATATAAATGATAAGGGGTGATAGCCGGCTTGATAAAATCCGCAACGTGTGAATATATATACAACTGTTTGAAGCAAGAATAAACCTATTAGAACCTTTTTATAAGTCTCTTTCTTTGTGTTCTGTATAAAACAGTTTAATACAGGAGAAAATAGATATAGTATTAAATAGCTCCATACAAACCAATATGCGTTCTTGTATAAAAGCAATGAGGATAAAATGTTTATTCTGGTCACTTCAATTTCTCCTAATATAGCGAATATCGTAAAAATTGAAATAGAAAAGAATAAGCACTGAAATAGGAAATTGCAAAGCCCTTTTGTTTTATAGTTTATTCCAAACCAACCTGATATTAGCACATAGGTATTTACTGCACCTAAGCATAGGTACTCGTTAAAATATCGCATGAAAGATTGAAGTGGATAATCAATACATTCTTTTACTGATGGAAAGTCAAGGCTTAGCACATTTGCGTGCAAAGCTAAAATCATGAACATTAATATTATTCGCAGCAGTTCAATGTTGGATTTGCGCTCATTTTTCATTGATTAGTTGTTTTATTTTATTTTGTACATAGTTGCAAACTTTGCTGTAAATGTACGCTGAAATAAATAATATTGTAAAATATATGAATATACCGATTATTTTTTCTAAAGGAGCAAAATTAGAGCTCTTGCCAAATAGTATTGCCATAATATGGTATGGTATCTTTATCACCATCCAATGAATTATGAATATTTCAAAACAATATGGAGAGAGTTTAGAAAATATGGGCCTATCAAGTATTTTGTATAAGAGAGTCCTTTTATCCATACAGGCGATTATAATAAATATAAAGCAGACAATGGGTACAAACCCAAAAATGTTATTATATGGAAGTGAATAAATAATAATAATTAATGAAATGATGCTTAATGCATTTTTTAACTTTAGACTTATGGCATTATGATAATTGTTTATAAAAATATTTAATATACAACCAATAGATATTGATAATATTCCGCGAGCCAATGAATATGGATATATTGCGAATTGAATGTTTGGCTCATGTGAATTAAACAAATACAGGTATGTGCAAAAACAAATAATAATAAGAATGGGCTTATGATACTGCGGGAGATATTTTAATATTGCATATATAAGTGCACTTGCATATATAAGAACGCAGATATACCATACCGAAATATTTATAGTACTAATACTGTCATTGAACGGAATTACCTCATTAAGCAATAGTAGTTCTTTTGCGAAGTGTTTAATGTTATCAGTAAAACTTGAATCAATTATTTTCTCATACTCAATAACATTTAGTAACAATCCAATAAGAATAGTTTTAAACCAAAACTTATCTATTCTCTTTTGCATATATTGCACTGTACTCAAGTTCTTTTTTACACAAGTATTATATAGGTAGTACCCTGATAAAATAAAGAAGAACTCCACAACAATCCACCCTGAATCTAAATAGCCTCTTGATAGGATTGGATAATGAAACAATGCTATTACTAATGTAAATAGAATCCTAAAGAAATTTATAGAGTGGTTCATACAATTTCCTATATTAGTTATCTTTTATGTGATTTATTGAATATGTTGAGATTATTTGCATTCCGTTATTACAATTCTTTCATTTAGCAAATCTCTGAACTCCTTGCCGCGTGCCTCCCAAGTAAACTGCATGCCGGCATTTTTAGCCTTTTCACCGAGCAGTTTGCGCTCGTCGGCATTGCTCATGCGCTCTATTGCACGGCTCAATTCGTAAATAACCTCGCTGCGGGTGGTGCGGGGGATTACTATGGCATAATCATTTGAAAAGTAACGTGTGTAGCCGGTGGTGTCGAGGCATATAAGGGGCTTGCCCATAGCCATTGTGTCGAACGAAACGGTTACGGCCCCCTCTTTAAGCGAGGCATTTATCACCACATCTGCAGCTGCGAGCAGGCGATAATATTCATTCATATCCACTTTGCCTGTGAAAGTTATCTGTCCCTCAACGCCACACTCTTTTGCAAGTGCCTGCAAGCGCTCTTTGTCGCTGCCCTTGCCCACAATAGTAAGGTGCATATTGGGGTTGTTTTGTGCTGCACGTGCAAAGCTCTCTATCACAAGGTCGAATCCGCGCCAAGCATCCAATCGGCCCACGGTAATATATTCTATCTTGTCGTTACAAGCTGCCTGTTCTTCAAACGCCTTTGCAACATCTTCTACTGCCACGTCGGTAAATAGCACGCTCTTGTGGCGTTGGCTTTCGGGTATAAGGTTGTGTGTAATCTCGGTCTTGCACAGCATGAGGTCGGCATTGCGGCAACGCTTTTTGAAACCAAAATTCAATGGCAGCAGTTTAATTGCAGCACGGCGCACCCACTCTATGAGGCGTGCTTTGCCTGTGTAGTGGCGGCTGTACTCGGCAGGGATAGTCTCCAATCCACCCACAGGACCCCAAATGAAGAACTGCTTTTGCCCATAGGAACTCACCTTCCACAGCATATTGCCGTATGTGAGGTGGTGGAATATCTTTATATCATTCTCGCGCATAGTGCGCTTTACAATGCTGTTGGTGCAGTATTGCCATATATTGTAGTAGGTACGCACCCCGCGCAGCCCCTTTTTCCAGAATCGTGCCCACTTGGGCAGGTCGAAATAGAGGAAATGTATGCCCTTGTATTCGGGGTGCAGGGCTATCCATGGCTCTATGGTAGGGCGGTTGCTCTCGCGCGTGAGCACCCACAGCTCAAAGTAGCGCGACATCTCCAGCACCCAGTGCCAGCCCACGCCTATCTCGCTGCCCAGCCCGGGCTCGCAAGCGTATGCCGAAACGAATATCTTATACTTGGGGTGTGTCATTGGGATTGCAATCTTTTTGCGGTTCTTTTTCTATGTATGGTTCTTGCTATTCTAAAGAGTGGAACCATGCAATTTGTGAATATGGCATAAAGGGTTGGGTATTTAATGGCATATCTTACCAAACGATATTTTGATTCTTTGATCTCTATCAGATTGATAATCTCTTTTTTGCCTTTCAGAGAGCAGAACAGGCCGAAGAGGTATTTACAGGTGTAATTATAGTATGAGTCGGCAAGGTCTATGACATTGCTCTTAATAGCCGAATTTTTGTATAGCTCATACCCTAATCGAAGTGTTCTGTTGCCGGCCATGGTGTTAGCAATGAGTATCTCTTTGTTTCTATACATGTTATCGGTAGTTCCGCTTTCTGCTTTTATGTAATGTATCAAAAGAATAGGTTGATATTGTACTCTTTTTGCATAAAAGAAAAGGTTTACACTCCAATCGACATCTTCTATTCTGCAATTTTCTTCAAATTGTACCCCTGTATTATTATAGAATTCTCTATTGAAACATAGTCGCCATGGGGCAATGGTCCATCCGTTTCTTTTTACATATCCTTCACAATCGGTAACATCTGTGTATTCAAGATTCAGTTGCAGATTGTTATGTTCATATCCTTTGAACTGATACGCTGAGTCTGTAACAAGAATATCTAATTCGTTTTCTTTTAAGTGCTCGTAAACCTTGTCAATGCCTCCTTTATGAAAATAGTCATCTTGGTCTATGAACAAAATATATTTTCCTTTAGCAACCTTGACTCCTCGGTTTCGCGCCCCCCCCTGGCGTATATTTTTTTGATTTTCAATTATTCGTAGGTTTGGATGGGCCTTGTGTTGCTCTTTTAGCCATTGGCGTGTGCCATCGGTGCTGCAATCATCAACGCATATAACCTCGTATAGTTCTTTGTCTAATGATTGGTTCCATATGCTATTGAGGCACGCCGGCAGGTCGTGTGTAAGTCCGTTATATACCGGAATAATAATTGAAAAAAACGGTGTATTATTCATTACCTATTTATTTAGTGCTTTTTATATTTGTATGACCTATATAGGTATAATGCGAATTGGCCGATTGGGCTTAATATGTTTGATGTTATAGAAAATAGTCTAGGAAATCTTTGTGCAAATATTACAATAGAATTGCTCTTGTTGTTATTTGTCTTTATATATTGTTCTATCATATTTGCTTTTCGTCGCGCATTGTCATAAAATGAAAAATAATTTCGCAAGTTCAGATAGTAATGATGTATTGCCAAGTTACTTATATATGTTTTTACATTGTAATTAGAATTAGCAAAGCAGTTCTCTGTTAAATCCATAATTCTTGCTGCCATATTCAAACCAGCGTATATGACTTCTTTTGATTTATAGGCGACCATTGTAGTAGATATGCTCGTCTTATTGTAATGTATAAAGAGTATTGGTTGGTACTGCACACGTTGTGCGTAATGTACCAATTTGTGCACCCAGTCAATATCCTCAATTCTCTCGTTCTCTGCAAAGAAAAGATTGTTGTCTATCATATGGGAACGCAAGAATATGAACTTCCACGGAGCGTATGGTATTGAATTCTTTTCAATTATTTCGTCGCCACTCATTATTTCGCGATGTGGAAAGTTGTGTTGCAGTTCGTTGCTCACTTTCCCGGGTGATTGGTATGCACAATCTACAATAAGAATCTCCAAATTATTTTCTTGTAAGTGATTATATGCTAGGGTGATGCCTTCTTTGTGGTAATAATCGTCTTGGTCAATAAATATGATATATTTCCCCTTTGCTGCTTTTACTCCTCGGTTTCGCGACCCCCCCTGGCGTATATTTTCTTGATTTTCAATTACTTGCAGGTTTGGGTGGGCTTCGCGTTGCTCTTTTAGCCATTGGCGTGTGCCATCGGTGCTGCAATCATCAACGCATATAACCTCATATAGTTTTTTGTCTAACGATTGATTCCAGATGCTGTTGAGGCACACGGGTAGGTCGTGTGTCAGTCCGTTATATATCGGAATAATGATTGAAAAGAACGGGGTGCTCATTTGTTTTTGTAATTCAAACTATTTTATCAAATCTTTTTGTGCAACAAATTGTGGTATAAATTTAATGCATAGCGGGATGCACAATGTGGATATAAGCATGGTTATGCCGGCAACTATATACACATTGTTTATGGCAACCAAATCAACATCTTGTAAAAATACTTTCAATGGGCGATATATCATATGGTGTATACACAAAGGAATAAGAGAGAATCTGCCAAAGTAGTTGATAAACGGAATGTATTTTATGCTTGCACTTACATATAGTATGGCGAATGCGACAGTAAGAGCTGCAAGATAAGAATTGAGATTTTCTATTACATTGTAATGTAAAGAAATCCTGTGTGGAACATAGCAAGAAATTAGAAGAAATGTTATTCCAATAATAAGGCAAAGGGTTTTATTAAAATTAAAGATATATGTTTTATTTAGATAATACCCTAATGCAAAAAATGGTAATGATGTCATGGCTACATCGACAAAGCAGGGGAGAAATATTTTATAATATCCTAAAGTCCAACCCGCAGCACCAATGATTATTACTATAAGGATACGAAATGCATCTTTGTTTATTAGTCTAAATATAATGTATAATAAGATATTGCATCCAAAAAGTGTTAGAACAAACCAAATTGGACCATTAAAAAATTGTCGATTATTAAAGATGTCTAGAATTCCGTTTGATGCTGTTATGAGTAAATTGGGGTTGTAGAATTTAATAATGTAAAAAGGTATATATGCGATTAAATAAAAGAATAGAAAAGGAATGAGTATGCCATTTATTTTTTTTATAAAGAATGTTTTGGAATTGTCATATGTCTTGAAGAACATTCCGCTCATAATGAAATATAAAGGTATAGTGTCTCCTCCATATGTATTTATTCCACAATGTCCAACAACAATTAGTATCATGCACACCCCCTTTGCAAGGTCGATAAATTCAATTCTTTGTGAGGTCATAATCTATTTTAATCTTCTTAAATTCTTTTTGTGTTGCTCCTCAAAAACGTGTGTGAGAATCTCGCACACAGCTGCCTGCGGGGTAGTTTCGTTAAGCACCTTGCGGTAGCTCTTTTTGCTGCACAGGTAGTCTATCTTGTCGTTTATTCTTCTTATGCCTTCCTCATCGAGCTCGCGCTTGCGTGCAAGTATGGTTTCGCTGCTTGCAGTGAGCAGTATATTATAGTTGAGCGATGGGATGAACAGCTTGCCCCACCAATAGAGGAACTTATGATTAAGGTATATGCGCGTGCGACGGCTGTCGCAAATAATATCGGTGAAGTAACGGTCAAAAACCACCACGCGGGTGATTCGCGTAACACTTTTAACCTTTATAAAATAGCCTATAATATAATCAATCGAGTAGTAGACAAGGCGGGCAAGTGAGTTTAGTTTGCCGGTTTTCCCGCCACGATGAGGCTTGTCGAAGTTTCTATCCACCTCTTTTTTAATGCCGGCCGAGTGGGCCACCTCGCCCAAATTCCCAAACAGCGCGGGGCGGAAATGGTAGTATTTATGTGCAAGACCGAATACCGGCGCAATCCTTTCCATTAACATATCTATTACGGTTGTCTTGCCGCTGCCGTCGGGGCCTGTGAACCCTATACTAAGCCCGGTGCGTGAGCAAATGTAGTTTCCAATAAATGTGTAAAGGAAATATAGGATGCTGCACACCAAAGCAAGCGGTCTTTTCTTTATGTTTGCCCACAATGCTCTTATAATGAGCTTTTTACCACTCTCCTTGTCGCATTGTGCAACGCTGCCACAGCCAAATATCTCTTTAACCTTCTCTGTAACAACGGGCAACTGCTCGGCAGCTTCGCGTGTGGCACGATATTTTTCGGGGTATTTGCTGCCCACTGCTCTGTTATACAGGTATTTGTCGAGGAACTGTCCGTCGGTATCTATGTAGTAGAGGAAACCGTTGAACTTTCTGTGTGCAAGGAACTCCTCGGCACTCATCAACTGTATTCCCCACACCGATGTGTCGAAGAAGAAATCCCACTGTATAATGTCGTTTTGTTCTTCGGTGGTTGTGGCACATACATAGCTAATGAGGCGGTCGCTGTGCAAGTAGGTGATAATCTTCCAGCCACTTTTGTCAATCAGTTCCACAAGGGTGTTTTTAACTCTGTTGTAACTTTTGCGGGTGATTATAATATCTATGTCGCGGCTGTTGTTCTTGTCGGGTAGCCCCTCGAAGTTGCGCAGCACGGCATAGTCGGCCTCCTTGTTCAGCAGTCCTATTACCTCGTTTATGTGTTTTATGGTGTTTTCTGTTTGGTTCATTCTGTGTTGTGTCTTTTATCTCCTCACCCCTTTGGGGAACTCCTTTTAATTGCAAATAAGCGGAGCGCTCTGTTTTTAGTTGTATTAATTATAGCCTCTATTTCCCTATCCCCGAATTGTGCTTTATCTTGTCCCAAATATATAGCGGGCGGTAGTATATGCACTTGATAATCTCCCATGCGCCTTTGAATATATTGCCTTTTTTAAGGTAAAAAGCACCATTGCGCAGGGCGTCGGCTGCATTTGCATCCTTGTGTAGCTCTTTCAGTTGCTCGGTAGTGAGCGAATTGTAAAATTCTATAAATGTGAGTTCTTTCTCCCCGGCCCGCCTGCGCAAGAGATTGCTCTTTGTGTAGCGCATTTTTATTATCATGTTAAAGGCATTGCTTGAAAGCCCACTCCCTTTGCGGTATTTGCACAATACCTGGGGCACAATAATAATGGCCTTTCCCTCTTTGTAAAGGTCGCTCATGCGGGTCCACAGATCGAGATCCTCGCAAAAATCCTGGTAACGCGGCTTGCCTTGCGGGTAACCATCTATTACATATCCGCCAACCGATAGTGCTATTTCACGATTGTAAATGGCAGTTGGTTGCATGAAAAAGAGCTTTTTTGCAGCTGCCTTTTCGCGGAATTTCTCTTTTGTCTTTTCTCCCAAGAACAGCCCGCCCCCAATCTTTTCGCCTTTATCGTTTATGTACTCAAGGTAACAGCCCACAGCCATAAGGTCGTCATCGGCTGTTATTTTTTTATACATTGTTTCTATTGCATGATGATAGAGAATATCGTCGGCATCAAGGAACATCATGTATTTGGTTTGTGCGTGCCGTTCGGCAAAGTGCCTTGCGTGCCCTATGCCACCATTCTCCTCAAACGAAATAAGTTCGTATTGCCGTGGACGCTCCTGGAAGAACGTTTCAATTGCAGCAACACTCCCGTCGCTGCTGCAATCGTCAATAATGATCAAATGAAAATCCTGCATCGTTTGTGCAAGAACCGATTGCAGTGTATCTTTTATGTATTTCTCTGCGTTATAAACGCAGATGGCAAGGGTTAGGTCAGGCATTTGTCGTTTTGGAGCTTATAGCTATTTCTTCGTGTTCTTTCTCATCTTCATCATCTTCGTATATATCGGGGTTGTATCTGTTTTCATGGAAATATTTCACACAGGTCATAACCATCATAAGAGCCCATGCGTAATATATATTACCACCACTACCGCCACCGATACCGATAAACATTAGTATTGTAGCCAAAGAGAAGATGTTGTATGCACAAGAAAAGTTAAATATTAATGTTATAATATAGAAGATAACGCCATAGTCATCAAACATTGTTCTATTTAACCCCATAGCTAGCCCTGCATCAATTCCTTTGCCAAACCATGTCTCAAATTTAGTGAAATCAGCATTCAAAGAATTTAGTATTGGAGTAATTCGGGCAGAGGCCGAGCTATCAGTTTCACGCACTGTTTCTGCATTAAGTGTTCTTGTTGCTTCAATGGTGCTAGTGGCACGATCAAGAGCCTCAATGCCTGATGCTTGTATTAGCCAGTATAAAATGATAAGTATAGGCATTACATAGTACCAATTGTTTTTGCGCACAAAATAGAGGCTTATAAAAATTAAGCAGATAAAAGCTGTTCCGCTTCCCATGGTAAGCATCATCCAAAGAAAACGTATAGTTATCCACTTGTGTTCGCCGCTAAATAACTCATTTAATGTAAATGGACCTTCTCCTCGTATATATTCACTACATTTTATATATGCATAATAGAATACTAGCATAATGCGCGCGAAATGGCTTGGCTCAAGAGCCAACGATTGGCATCCGAGACCTCGACCAAGGGGTAGCATCATATTAACAAGTGGTGAGTATGCAATTCCGATTACAATGAGCGCTTGTTGCACAATACACACCACGAAATATGCCATCATAACCCATTTGCATATCTTTAAGAAATATTCGATAGAAAAAACCTTTTCAATAACAATAAAGTTGTATATACTGATGTAACTTAATACAAAAGCTGTAGAAAATAACAGAGTGCTCCATCGCCAACTCTCAGGGTGAAAACTTGCTGACAGATATTGATACAAAAGATAAATAATTCCAATAATCATTGCTTTGGAAAGTTTTAACGAATATGTCAGCATAAAGATTATAGAGATACTGCATATCATTATTCGACCTATTCCAAACCCGACGTGTCCTTCAATTGGTACATATGTGATGTTGAAATAGATTAAAAAAAATGTAGCGAATAGCCTTAATCTTACGTTTGTTGTATATGGCATTATTGTTTCAGTTTATTTATGAATAGTGATATTGCTATATATATGCTTATTGATAGCTTTGACAAGAATTGTCCAAAAATAGTGTCGCCACTATATTTATCAATAAAATATAGGCGCGAGCGTCTCCACTGCTTGAACCTCCTTGCTGGGTCTCCTTTTTTGCTGTTGATATGTGCATGAACGGCCTGTGCCTCAGTAGTGTAGTAAATCTTTTTGCCGGCACGCTCAACCTGTTTCGCAAGAATAGCCTCCTCGCAATAGAGCATAGGGTACTCGTCAAAGAAACCAATGCTTTCTATAAACGACATGCGCACCGCAAGGCAGCAACCACAAACTTTTGCACAATAGTGGCTTGTGCTGTAGTTGTCTATAAAATCGTATGTATCGGCTTTTTGTTTTTTGAATAAGCCGGTGAGCCATCCCCAACTGTCGCGCCAATTCCCGTCGCGGTACATTGGGCTTTGGTGTCGCCCATCAACCCCCACAATATCACTGCCACAAACAACAATATCCTTATTCTCTATCATTGGTTGCAGCAATTTGTGTATGTAGTCCTTTTGCGGGAACTCCATATCGGGGTTTGCAATAAGGGCATATTCGTATCCATGCTCGGCTGCGTATCGCAGCCCCACGTTATTACCTGCATTATATCCGCTATTGCGGTCGTTTGCAATAAAGGTTGCTCCCGTAGCTTTGCAAAAGCTTTCAACGCTCTCCTTATCTTCCTTGCGCGAGCAGTTGTCCACCACTATTATCTCTTGCTCTATGCCTTCTTGCAGTTGCAGATAACCTATGCACTTTTTGCAATCGGCAGCAGAGTTGTAGTTTAGCAATATGGTAGCTATTCTCATTTTTGTTTCTTTAATTTAAGGTATAGGAAACGCCTGATTTTGCCTGTTATTTGGCATATTTCCCATGTAACAAGGAAAAGGCTGTTGCCCACCGTAAGTTTTACGCTTGCCTTGTCAAATGCAGAGCAGCGGCCGCCAAGCAGAATTATGTTGAGCAACTCCCTTGCAGACAAATTTTTTACGAATGGTTTCCCGTCGAATATCTCGGCCTCGCATAGTGGCGACAGGTTAATATCACTATGTTTCAGTGAAAGGATGTCTTGCGACGCCCGTTTGCACCACTCCTTTAATGCCACAGGGCAGAACTTATCCAGAGCTGTCTCCTTTGCGATAAATTCGCAGGCTGCGGTATTGGCCTTCACAATATTACTTTCTTTATACTCCTCGCCCGGTTTGAAGCAGGGCGCTATTATACCATTGGTTTCGCAGTATCCGATGGTAGATGGGTATGGCGATGCCGAGAAATAGTTTTCAATGAGTGTGGTGAGTTCGGTGCTTAGTTCTTGCGGGTATTGTAGCTGTAATATTTCCCATAATTTTCATCGAGCACATCCCCTCTTATTCCATAATAGAAAAACAGCGTCTCTTTGTATCCTTCCTCTTTCAATATGCTGTTTATCATCAGGCGTGTTGTGCCTAACCAGCCTACATCCACCATTGCTGTTTTTACATTATCAAAGAGACCCTCTTGTGCAAAATATTTGTTCAGCAGTGCGCGTTTCTCTTGCGCAAGCTCTTGCAAACGGCTTTTGTAACTGCTTGCAGTGCCAAAGATTTTCTCTATAAAATCTTGTTCCTCCTTTGCACTCTCTATTTTGGCATAGCCTATTGCGGTGGAGTATTTCTCCTTTAATTCGGCACGGCTTGTGCCTATGCTTTGCAACAAATCCTCGGTGTTTCGGCCAATGAGTGTCTGTTTGTCCTGTATTGCTATAAACTTATCTGCCGATGGCTTGTGCAGGTAGGGTAGTAAGAGTGCCTTGCGCGATACAAACAGATATTTCAGTTGAATATCGGGGTAGTTGGCTTGTTCTGTTTCTGCTATCTTTTGCAATATGTAGCTGTCGCGCGACAGGAAATAGAGGCGTTTTATTCCAAGCTCTTTTGCCTTCTCCAATATAAACTTTACATACGGAATATACGCAGGTGCAACAAAATCGGCAGCAAGGGTGGTGAATGGGGTGTTCCCTAATTTAATTCGCGCTGTTCGTTGCAAGCCGGCAAGGCACGAAAGCTCGCAGCCGTGTTGTTTGCTGTTGTCGGAAAGGTGTTTCTCGTTCTCGGTATAGGCTGTATTTATTTGCTTTGCTTCTATCCCTCTGTTAATAGCTCTTTTAACATCGCTCACAGGGTGGTCGCCGTAGTGTTCCCAATCTGTGGGGTGCAGGTAGTTACGCACTTTGTCAAACAGTGCACCGGTGGATTTTCTTGCCTCCTCCTCACACGATACATATACTCGTTCTTCGCCTGTGAGGCACCCTTCGCGTTTTAATACCCGGGTAAGGAACTCACTATCGAGGTACATATCCGATATAAAGCATATTGTTTTACCCTCGGCTCGGCATTTCTCTATTATTGCTTTTACAGCGGGGTTGGCGGTTAGGTTTTCTGCCTCAACCTCTTTTTCTGCTTCTATCAGCTGTGCGGGAGTATAATCGTGGAACAGGGTTACTCCCTCTGCTGTATATATATCGGTAATGGTTGTTTCGCTTCCTTTGATGTTGTTTGCCGCACGCTCCTCGGCCTCTCTGCGCCATGCAACAAAATTCTCCCTTTTATCCTTGTCCTCGGGGTATAGCTTTTGTGCAAGCAGGTAGAAGATGTTTGCCGGCTTGCCGCATTTGCGTATGAGCACCGTATCGAATATGTCGAAGGAGGCGAGGTTCATTCGATGTCAAGTGTGGCTTTTAGTTTATTATATGAGTCGTTCCAATTGAAGCCCTTGATAAATTCGTTCCCATTCTTTGCTATTTGTTGGCGTATATTGTCGTCTTCAAACAGCTTTATAATATTATTTACCAGCCCTTGTGCATCTTCTATTGGTGAGACAAGGGCTGTTTCGCCATCCTTTGCCATCTCAATGTATCCGTTGTTGTTGGTACAGACAACTGTTGCACCGCAAATCATAGCCTCGCCAATGGTAAGTCCCCATCCCTCACTATTGCTTGTTGCCAGGAATATCGCACTTTCGTTATAAATTCTGTTTAGTGTGTCCTTGTCTGGTGCTTGGCAATATTCGTAGTCATGAGGCAGCATGGCCGGTCTCTCGCATAGCCCGAAGATTTTTATTTTTGTATTAGGGTATTCTTTCTTAACAATCTCAAGTGCCTCTAAACCATATTCGCAACCTTTAAGCGCGTTGTTGCTATACATCATTGCAATGGAAAATCTTTCCCTTTCTTCTATTTTTAAGCTTAGCTTAAAGTATTCAAAATCAAACCCGTTTTTTATTATTGTGTAGTCGCATCCCTCTTCTTGCATCACTTTTGCAAGCCAATCGGAAACAACAATCTTTCGCAGGGGGTAGTGGTATGTGGCTCGCAGTTCCTCATGCGTCATGCCTCCCCAATTCTCATAACCTTGTATGAAATAGTACTTATTCTCTGTGGGATAGTCTTTTACATACATTGCTGTGTATGGCGATGTGCAGATGTAAATATCACTCTTGGGCACATGGCAATAGTTTAGCGATAGTGTCAGATGTTCTTTTACACGCTTATCGAGTGCGAACCACCTTCTGCCAGAATATCCTTTTAGGATGTGTTGAATGTAGCGGACGCAGTTAGTCAGTTTATAATAGGGGCTTTTCTCTTTCCAAAAAAGCGAGCCGGAATAGATGATGTTAACCGTATATCCATCGGCTACAAGCCGGTTGGCATATTCATATACAACCTTATAACCACCCGTGGGCCCATTAACAGGATGAGGAAAGATGAAAGAGATACGTTTCATATCACATTTGTACTTGTGGGGGAATGGTTGTTATTAGTATGAGTATAGATAAAAGATCTTTCTTATCTGTTGAATGAATTTAATAGTAAAAAGATTTATCTTATATAAGTAATAGGCTGTGTATGCGTGTCCTTTAAGTGCCATTGCCATAAAGTAACCTAATGGGGCCAAAGGTCGATATCTTTTGTTATTATTAATTATATCGGGGTGTATTTCAGTGTATGTGGTTTTTAGGTTTTTCAGATTTTTATTATAGAAAAGAACATCAAGTACGTTTTTTTTAAGATTATGAAAATTGTTAAACTCTTCTTCGTCAATAATTTTACATAATTCGTTAATGACTATTTGCCGATTCTTTAATATGTGCTGTAGGTTGATATTCCTAGTAATTGATGTAGGCTGATTTACTCCATAGTGGTAATAGGCTTTTGGCAGATAATATATCTTAATGTCGTTGCTAAGTATTTTTACATTGAAGAGCAGGTCCTCTCCTAGCGAAATGTTTGTTGGCGAGAAACTTATATCTTTGCAGCATACTTTTCTTGTGAGTTTATTCCAACAATTTCCAAGCAGTTCTGTATTAATTAGCTTTGATTGCACTTCTTTAGCTGTAATGGGATTATATAGGTTCTGCGAGGCATAGTGGGAGTTATTGTTGCTCTCCTCAAAGAAGTCGCATATAACCATATCGGCTTTTTCTTTATCAGCTGTTTCAATAAGTTCTTGTATCATATTAGATTCTATCCAATCGTCAGAATCTATGTGTATTATAAATTCTCCATTTGCGTTCTCCAAGCCTATTTGCCTTGCGCTGCTTACCCCTCCGTTTTTCTTGTGAATAACTCTAAAACGATGGTCCTTCGTTGCATATTTGTCGCATATAGCACCGCTATTGTCGGAACTGCCATCATCAACAATAATAACCTCAAAATTATTATAAGTTTGTGATTTAATGCTATTCAAACATCTGCAAATATGTTCTTCTGTATTAAATACAGGAACTATTATTGAAACTGCAGGGGAGGGATTTTTCATAGATGAATTTATCAAATGTTTTTCGATTATCCGATGGTAATCTCTTTACTGAAAATATCAAGCCATTTTTTTGCAATTGTTTTGTGGTCAAATCGTTTAAGAGACTCGTATCCATTTTTAGAAAGTCTTTCTCTAAGTTCTCTGTCATCCATTAATATTTTCAGTTTTTCAATGTACTCTTTTTTATTGTATGGGGTAACTGTAAAGCCATTGCAATTCTCAATTATGATGTCTTGCAAGCTGGTATAGCTATTGTATGCTATTGGTACACAGCCGTACAACATGGCTTCAACGAGTACCATGCCCCATCCTTCAGTTGAACTTGTCATACAAATGATTTCGCCTTGTTTGTAGTATTCAGTGGGGTCGCAAGAACCTGTAAATGTGATATTGGGAATGTGATACTCCTGACAAATTCTTTTAAAATGCTCTATATCTCCACTACCTATTATTATCAGTTCCCAATCGGGATAATTAGGCGCAATTTCTTTCCAAATATCAATAATGCGGTCAGTGCGTTTTGCGCTGCATTCAACCCTTCCACACCATATCACCTTCTTGCTTTTGCAGGTATTCTTGTTGTTTGTTGATATAATTGCCGGATTGTAAATACTTATAACATTATTTATATTATTGCCTTTATATATTTGTTTTAATGTGTTAATATGTGATTCAGATAAAAGAATAATCTTGTCGGAATTTTCAATTATAAAACGGTAATATGCGTTATTGTGCTCTCTAAGATTTCTTTTTGTGATTAAGATATATTTGAGATAAAGGAGGATTTCTTTGACCCAATTAATAATGAAACCTCCAATTCTATATTTATTGAAGAAATAACTTTTCAACAAGTCTTCTTGGTATGTTATGGCAAAATGTACTGCAATAAAGAGTTTGGTATTCAGTTCTTGTTTTATTTTAATACATAATTTTGTTAATGCCTCGTTGTTGGCGTATGGTTGAAGAATGATATCAATATTAGATTCTTGTATAACCTCTTTAAAATATTCAATATTTTCGCATGACAGAATGTTTTTTGTGTTTGGGAAAATATTCTGCTTGGCTTTACCAAAGATGTCGTATCTGGTACCTACTGGTGCTACTGATATAATAACAATATTACATTCGTTTTCCCAGCCCTTGACTAAAATGGATATGACTCTTTTTATACCACCCATATATTGGGGGTGCATATCATCGTTTATGATGCAAATATTCATTCTTCAGTAAACTAAATCTTATTTTGAATAGCAATTCTCCAATAACACCCCAATTAAATCCTAACCAATAAAATATAGATGTAAATAAAGGGAACTTAAAGTGTTGAAGCTTCATGTGTGAGAAAGGAAATATTTTTTTTGCTTTCTTAATGTCATATTGAAGCATCTCAATTTTTAATTTAAGCGATAGTGCTGTAAACTCTTTATGGTACTTTTCTAATAGTTTTGTTTTTTTTAGGTATTCATAGATATTAACAATATTACCTTCTGCTCTAACAATTATGGATGATTTGTCCTTGTGAGTCGTTGCGTTGATATTTGTTTTTATATAATTGTAAAATGGCTTGTTTATTATTCCATTATTTGGGTTATTTGCCAATAGTTGTAATGAAATAAAAGTGTCTTCAAAAACAACTGAGTTTTCATCAGTTATAATATTACATTTTTCCCAAAATGCTTTATTGATAAGTTTGTTGCATAAATATCCGGGCAGAGATGAACGTAATAGGTTGCTAATATTTTTATTATTGTTGTCAAGCATAATAGGCTCATATGTAGTGCAATTTGGATGTATCTCTTTAACGTCGCACCATACAATGTCTAATTGCTTGTTTTTGGCTAAAAATACCATCTCTTCAAGCATATTATCTTCTATGTAATCATCGCTGTCTATAAAAGCGAGATACTCTCCATTTGCAACATTGATGCCATTGTTGCGAGCATTTACTACACCTCTGTTTTTTTGGTGGATAACCCTAAAGCGCATATCTTTTGCTGCATATTCATCGCATATAAGCCCGGAATCATCGGGGCTGCCATCATCAACAAGTATTGCTTCCCAATGAGTGTATGTTTGTGCTAAAATAGAGTCAAGGCAATTTCGAATATACTTCTCTGTTTTGTATACAGGGATTATAATTGACACCATATTGTTGTTTCCTATTACTTTTTCTTATTCAATATTACATGTTGAACCTTTCCTTGAGCAGAGCTGCCTAATTCTAAATACTATTGCTGCATATAAATAGAGTTTTATAACAAGAACCCAATCCTTTAGAATCTTATTATATGAAACGGCTTATTGTATAGCTGTGCAGCAGCAAATGGGAAACCACTATTATACATATCTCCTGTTATGAATAAGAATATATCTTCGGCATTTGCTATCATAAAGAAGTCTGTAAATGTCTTGTCATGAGTGTTTTCTTTAATGGTGGCATTGCTATCGACATGGCTGATTTCTCCCGGAATAATATAGGTGAAATCGAGTTTTGCCGCTTCTTGTAGAAATGTAGAGCTATCGGAGTTTACAAGAATCTTTCTTTGTGGATATTTATTGTGTAATTTGTTCAACTGTTCTATGTTTTTGTTTATTAGTTGGCTTTGTTCCGTCTTGGATAATATAATATTTCCCCCCGCCGTTTCATTAAAATCATTAAGAAGATCTAAAAAACGAAATGATGTGCTTATGTAATTTTCACCCAAATGTTTTTTTTCTTTATCTATCAGTTGCTGTAACAACGGTGATGGCTTAAAAAGTTCGGCAAACAATTTTGCAAAATCACGGTTGTATGAGAAATGTGCGTTAGTATATATATGAAATTCGCAATAGCTCTTTTTTAATTCGTTTCTAAACCACTCATCTTGCTTTTGAGCTTCGTATTTACTTCCATTTATGGATTCAATTAAACAAATGTCAGTTTCTTTAATATTATAGTGTAGCTCATTTTGTGAAATTCGCCATTCAACACTGTTGGGGATAAGGTATCTGTCTAATGGAAAAGGCTGCGTAAATAGTATTTTGAAATCAATGTTGTATTCTTTGCAAATTGAATATACCGATATTATCCCCCGCAATCTATCAACTAACCCACCGGTTTTCAATTTGCCGTCGTGCATGCAAATAACTCTTTTGTGGTCTTTTGTGTTTTTGGTATTGGTCCTGTATTGCGTTAATGGAATTATGAGCTCATTCTTTAAGTCAGAGTTCCTGAGTTTTACCTTCCACCAATCGTATGCTTGCTTGCTGAAGAATTTCTTGGCGAATTGCCATTTAATGTATCTAATTATAGAGCCTAGTGTCATTGATGTTGTTTTTTGCCAATATTTATACGCTTGGTGATATTTCTAAAACCATCCGATGTGATGTAGTATGTTGCACTTAGCACGATGAATATTAAAATGGTGAATATTGCGCCTTCTGCAATTAGGTCTCCCCATCCGCCTAGTTTAGAACTATCTTTTATGTAGATTTCATATAGCCTGTCTGTGATTATGTATGCAATGATTGATGTTGTAATATGTGTAATGAATAACTTCCAATATTGGAATACTGAAATCTTGAAACCTCTTGTAAAAAGGTAATATGGCTTCCAGATATATATAATTATAATTATTGACATTATTGGCCCGTAAAGAACGCCGGGTAGTCCCTGATAGTGGCCACAAACGACGGCAAAGAGTAACATAATTATAGATTCTGCATATGGAGCCCAAATATCGGCAAACAAACCACATGCATAACAAAATTGATCAAGAACTCCTCGGGCAATGCTAAGGCCGCTTAATATTGCTATTATAGCAACTATTTTATTTGATAGTACATATTCGTCGCCTAACCACACGGCGATAAATGCTGAAGAGAATTTATATATGCATGTAACAGCTATAGTAGCAACAAAAAGTCTTAAAGATAGTAGTTCTTTAAATACTTTTAGAATTTTTGCACCATCTCCTTCTGCAACAAGATTTCCAATAGCGGCCCCTGCGCTGTTTATGACTGAGGAGGTCAGGGCTTCAAGCTTTTGCGTCAGCAGCGTGTAGTTTGTGTAAAGTGCAACCATTGGCAGTGATACAAAAGAGTAGATGAGAAAAGGTGTTAACTGCCCTTGCACAACACCTCCGACCCTGTGTGCAAATATCTGTTTTGTGTATTTACTTATTTCGGGATATTTCTTTAGGAGTTTGTGCCCAAGCTTTATTTCACTCTTAAGCCATGGGTATGTTTGGTTAATCTTCCAATTAAGAATGATTGAATTTATGACGCCTGATAGAAGTTCAATGGCAAAGTATATTATGAAACTGCGAAAATAAATGGCCAGAACCATTTGCAGAATTACTTTACTCGTTGTAGTGAATTGAAAATATCCTGTAACAATGTAGTTGCGTTGGTCTGCACTGAGCAGCGTGGCTTTGTAGTTGATAAAATAACCTATAAGTGCAGTAGCGAGGTATGCATAGAATCCAAAATATATTACAAACCATGAAAAAGATGTGTTGGGGAATACAATAGGCAGAAATAATGAGAATATAATGCCCATTCCTAAAATTGCAAAACCTATCCACCTATATAGGTAGCTGAGGACAGAAATGATTTCGTTAATTTTAAAACGATCGCTGTCGGCAATGGGCTTATATAAAACATAACTGATAGCTGTGCCAATCCCCAGTTCTGCGAGGTTTAGGAAACCAAGGAGGCTTCCAATTGTACCTGTGAGACCAATGAATTCTGCTCCAAGTTGTTCAAGAAGTATTTTGCGTGTGAAAAAGGCGGTAATGAGCGCGGCTAAGTAACATATGAGATTTATTCGCGCATTAAGCAAGGTCTTTTTTGTCCTTGATTCGCTGTGGTCGCCCATATCCTATATATTAATGTGTAAGAGTTTCTGCATCATGCCGTGTGTGTTCTTATCAAGCGGTATGCTGTTTATTATCTCCAAAGCATCAACGCTGTGGAGGTCGCTGCCAGCAACAGTGTACATATTGTTTTTTAACAGCCACATGGCCTTTTTTTGTGCTGTGTGGCCATAGCCACCTGCAAGCGAAACCATGTTCAGTTGAAAGCGGATGCCGTTTTCGTGGAGTTCACGGTATTTCTTGTTTTCCATGTATATGTACCGCTCGGGATGTGCCAGCAACGGATAATACCCTTTTGATTTTATGCGTTGCAACGTGTCTTCCAAGTGAATGGGTGGTGTGAAATATGATGTCTCAACAAGCAGATGATTGCCTCCCTCGCCAATTGGTAGCAGATCGCCCTCGTCCAATAATTCGTCAAAAAGGTTGTCAATCATATATTCGGCTGCAAGGTGCAGGGTAATAGGGCCTTTATATTCATTGCACAGGGCCGTGTATCGCGTTTGCAGGCTTGCGGGGGTGTGGGGGAAATCCTCCATTATATGTGGCGTGAGCCACAACTCTTTAATGCCCATGTCTGAAAATGATTGCAGTGCTTGCAATGCCTCATCCATGCTACTTATGCCGTCGTCCACCCCCGGCAGTATGTGCGAGTGGTAATCGGTGCCATCTGCAAGCAATTTGATTTGAGCTATGGTTGCTTTTTTGCTGAAGGGCCACATAATTTAAATGGGTTAGGGGAATATGTTAATTCTCTTATTTAAGAAATTGCATAACATTTCTATGGGCTTATCCATTATGGCGCGCCTAATATTTTCAATTATTGCAGCTCCGACGAATAGGACCACGATATAAAATAAAAGCGATAGAGCATATTCGTGGCTGTAGTAATTTTGCTTAGCACCAATTTCATACAATAAATAGTATATGTTTTTACCAAACAACCCTTCGTGTATCAAATATACCGGAAACATGCATTTTGCGTAAGAGTTTATATGCTTACTCGCAAATTGCATTTTTGCTACAATACAAAAGAGGGATATTGCAGCTGCCATAAGTATAGGGTTGTTATAGGCCGCTCTCCCGGGGATGTTGAATATACCGCCAATATATAGTATAAAAGTGGAAGCGATATAAATAGCAATAAGATATTTGTTGCTAATTCTATTTGTGAGCTTAAATCTTTTTATTGCATCTCCAATGTAATATATGGTAATAAATTGCATAATACAATATCCGTTTTTGTTGATCGTGCGTCCAAACAACAGACCGATAATACAGCTTAGATATACAAGAATGCCTATTAAGTATATGTACTCTTTATTAGTAGCTCTATCTTTTATAATATTGAGTATGGGGCTTAATAATAGTAGAATTATATAATAATCGACAAACCAATAAGCTGTAATACCAAATGGGTTTACGGCCTTGAATACATCTTTTATGCTTGGTTGATAGCCAAAAACGTAGTAGTTTATTACTATGGATAATAATGAATAAAATATTACCATAGCAATGATGTTGAGGTATGATTTCCATCGTAACTTCAGCCCGAAATATCCGGTGATTAGAAGAAAGAGGTTTACACCGGTGGTAGTAGTGGCTGTGATGAAATCGTGTGTAGCAGCCTCACCTTTTTGTGCATGTATGGAGATGTGCCATATGACAATAAATGTCATGGCAATTATACGCAAAAGTTCAATGTTAGATGCTCTTTCTTTCATCTTTTTTTCATTTTTTCTTTCCCTTTATCCCTTTTTTATCGCCATGGTATCCGTAGCGGTATCCGTAACGATAGCTGTAGCGGTAACCGTAGCGGTAGCCATATTTGTAGTATCCACCATGGCTGTATGTGCCGTTGAGTATAATGGCAAGGTTTTTAAGGCGTTTTTCCTCGTGGATGTTCTCCAATTCGTCGAGCATGTTGCGGGCAAGCAGGCCGGTGCGCACGACAAAGAGGGTGCGGTCGGCAAAATACTCAATAATTTGTGTGTCGGCAACGATATCAACAGGGGGGCAGTCGATGAGGATGTATGAGTATTGGTTGCGAAGTTCATTGATTAGTTCGCCGAAACGCTTTTCGTGCAGCAGTTCGGTGGGGTTTGGAGGTATTGTACCCACGGGCAGTACGTGCAGGTTCTCGTATCCCTCGTACTCCACTATGGCTGTGGATATATCGTCAATCTCCTTGCTCAAGTAGTTGCTTATTCCTGTTTTGGGCGATGAAATATATGCCGATGTGGAGCCGTGGCGCATATCTCCGTCTATGACAAGCACCTTTTCGCCTTTAAGCGAGAGGCTGGCTGCAATGTTCATAGTGAGGAATGTTTTTCCGCTGCCGGGGTTGAATGATGTGAGTACAACCACATTGCATCCCTCCTTCTGCTTGGCAATGAACTGCAGATTGGTGCGCAGCACACGGAAGGCTTCGTTTATTATGTCGCGGCTGCCATGCTTCACAAGAATTGTTTTTGCCCCCTCGCCGCGCAAGGCTTTGCGTGCCTCCTTACGGTCATCGGGGATGTGCATGGGGATTTCGCCCACAAAAGGTATATCTATCCCTTCAAGGTCCTTGCGCCCGCGTATCTTGTTGTTGCTTATCTCTTTGAAGAAGATGATGGCGGTGGGCAGCAACAGGCCTATTGCAAGCGCCATCGTTATTGCATTTTTCTTCAAGGGGGCAATAGGTATGTATGAACTTGATGGGGCCGATATTATGCGCGTGTTGCTGGCGGTGTATTCCTTGGACAATTCGTTCTCTTCGCGTTTTTGCAACAGGAAGAGGTAGAGGGAATTTTTTACCTTTAATTGACGCTCTATGTTCTGCTTCTTCTTGGCTAATTCGGGGCTTGTGGCAAGCGCATGGTCGTTCTTGACCTCTGTTTTGCGGGTGAGCCTTATTTGCGAGTTGAGGCTCTCTATCTCGTTGTTGGCGGCTGCAATAATGCTCTTTTTGAGTTTTTCGAGGCGGCTGTCATACTCCTTTACAAGCGGATTTTCGTCGCTGCTGTTCTGGGCTATGGCGTTGCGGCGCAACATGGCTTGATTGTAATCGGTTACAAGGGATTTTATGTTTACGTTCTCAAGTCCTATGTTTCCGGGGAGCAACAGTTTCTTTTCTTCGCGCAGGATGTTTATGAGATATTGCACTACCTCTCGCTGGTTGTTAAGCGATAGAATCTGCTTCTCGGCCTCTTTTATTTCTGACAATATGGAACCATCATCGGACTTTATATTCTGCGCATTGCCTGTAGTATATGATGCGGCTTGCCCATCGAGTTGCCACAATTCCTGTTGCAGCAGCGAGATTCGCTCGTTAAGAAAGCTGTCGGTGCTTATTGCTATTTGGTTCTTATTGGCCATCCATCGCTCATTGTAGATGTCGATCATGGTTCCCAAAATGTCGCGTCCACGATATGTGGAAACATCCCTTATGCGCAGATTGGCAATTGTGGTGTTCTCGTTCTCAAACGATGCGCTAAAGCGCGAGTAGAAATTCTCGATGGTTTTGTTTATGCCGGTGCGTGTAACCTGTATGTTCTTGTTGCGGTTATATGTAGCGTACTCGGTAAAGGTTACAGCAATGCGCCCGATGGGGCTTTCTATGGTGTCTCCATCGGTGGCTCTTTTGAAACCATCGTATTGAAATCCATTCTTCTTAAAACCCCACATGCAGAGTGTGCCGTCTTCTTGCAGGTTCATTGTAAAGCCGGCATCGTCGTTTTTATTCAAATCAAGTAGTTTAACTTTTGCGGGCAGCCCTTGGCCATAAATAACGGGGTCGTGGAAACGGCCTTCGCCGGTGTAGCATACATCAAGGTTGAGCCTTTTGATGACCTCAGTCATTATTGCCGGCGAGCGCATGGCTCTTAATTCCTCTTCGGCATTGCTGCGGTGATTGTCGCTGAATGCGGTGAATGAGTTGGAAGAACTTGTGCGGGTGTTGCTGTCGTCCTTAATGAGCAACGACACGTAGCTCACATACACCGGGGGTGTCATAAGTATGTATAGCACGGCAATGGTAAGTGTTACGAATAGCGAAACTGCATACCAATGCCAATTACCGATGCATAAGTACAGCAAGTCTATTATGGGCAGGGAGTTGTCGTTTTGCTGCCTTCTGTTCTTTTTTGCCATTGTTTTGTCTGTTATTTGATGTTTGGGGCTTTGTATGAGCGGCCGTAAATATTCTCCGTCGGCGGCTGTATGGGCCTATTTCTTGTCGATTAATGTTACGAGTGCCATTACAAACGATGCCAGCGACATCCAGAACGATGTGGAGCGCAATGTGTTGCTGTTTATATCGGCCTGGCCTGCACGCTTGGTGTTGGGCTTGACATATACTATGTCGTTCTGTTGCAGGTAGAATGCGGGCGACGAATATATAGCCTCACCCGATGTGAGGTCTATCTCGTATATCTTTTGTGTGTCGCCCTCCTGGCGCAAAACAGTAACATCGGTACGTGTTCCCTCTATTTTCAAATCGCCGGCCATGGCTATGGCATCGAGTATTGTTATATAGTCTTTGTCGATGCTTAACTTGCCCGGGCGGTTTACCTCACCAAGTACCGAGAACTGCTGGTTTACATACTCGACGGTTACATAGGGGTCGAGCACAAGCTTTCTTTCTATCAATTGCTCTTTTATGTAGGTGGCAATCTCCTCGCGTGTCTTGCCCTCTACAGGTATTTTACCCATTTCGGGGAAATCTATGCATCCATAGCTGTCGATGGTGTATGCAGAAACTGCGCCACTGGCGCCTCCTGTGCCCTCGGAACCGAAAGTGCGGCTGGGTGTAACGAGGTTATAACGTGTAACGAACTCGGGTGTCTTGCTGTTTACGACAATGGAGATTTTGTCGCCTGCCTGCATTTTAATCTTTTTAACCGGGGCGGTTATGGTTTTTGTGTCGCCGTTCTGTAAATCCTGGAAATAGGTTACTTTTTTTGTAGATGCGCAGCTTGTAAAGAGTGCTGCCGCAAATAACAGTGATAAGATTTTTTTCATGTCGGTGTATGTTTTTATAGAATTTCAATGTAATCGGGTGATATCTCGGCATTGATGGCAACAGCGGCGAGCCCCTCTATAAGTACCACTACACGGCGGTTGCGTTTGCCCTTTAATTTTATGTAAATGCCTTCTGTGCCATCGAACGTGCCACCATGTATGCGCACTTTTGTCCCCTTTTCAATATCAATCTCGCCCGGTTGGATGTATGTGATATCCTCAATTCGTGCGTTGCTGACGGCAATGAACTGCTCCATCTCCTTGTCGGGTACTGTGATGGGGAGGTTTTTGCCGTTGAATGGGCGTGTGCGGTATTGCAGATAGTCGATGCGCTGTTTTGCACTTTTGATAATCTCTTTTGTGGTGTGTACGAATATGAGATTGTGTATCGCGGGTATTATTTGGCGCTTTTTTACGCCTCCTCGCTCTACGAGGGCTTTTGTCATGGGTACAAACGACTCTATGCCCAGTGCGGTAAGGTGTTCTTTTGCTTTCAACTCGCGGCGATAGGGGGCGCTCATTGCGAACCAAACTGTTTTGTTATCGTCGTTGCTGTTGCTCATTTTTTTTGTCGCTTGTTTGTAACAAGGCGTATCTTTGGCTCCTCAATGCGTGTGCAACGCATTGAGTTATAGCGGTTTGTGAAATAAGTTGCATTGATTCCCTTTTTGTGTGGACAGAATCTGTGTATTTGCTCTGTGCCAAAGGTGTGGAGTGGCATGCGGTGCCTCGTACCCGTGCACGCGCGCGTGTTATATCATAGCAACTTTATTGTTGCGAAGGTAGTAAATGTGATGTGAATAAACAAATTATTGTTTGCAATATTTTGCTGTGAGCCCGCTTTTTGTGGCAAATGAGGTGGCTTTTATTTCTTGATTGTGAGTTTTGCGAGGTAGTTGTAATGCTCTCCGTCGGTGCATTTTTCACAATCGAAGCCGCTTTCGTTGGCATACATCGAGAGGGTGTCGAAATCTATGTATAGCCAATCAAAAGGCTCCCCGGTGATGTTGCGGTAGCGCATTTTGTAGTCCACCTCGCCGTAATACCCTGCTGCAAGATTTATATCCATTGAGCCATCCTCGTTCATGAAGATGTAACGAATGTCGGAGGAGTCGAGGAGGATTTGTCCACCCGGCGCAAGCAGGCGCTTGGCACTTTGGAAAAAGCGGGGCAGGTTTTCCGCCCTTCCCACAATGCCTATTCCGTTCATGGCCAGCAGAATGGTATCAAATTTGTCGGTAAATGTCTCATCGAAGAAATTTACAAGGCGGGCATCCAATCCGCGCTCCTTCATTACTTGTACCGATAGTTCCGATATGTCAATCGCAAGCACTTGGTGCCCGCGTTTTTGCAGCTCGATGCTATGGCAACCGGCACCTGCACCCACATCAAGCACCCTGCCGCGGCATTTTTCTATGGCGGCCTGCTCTTGTGGCGGCATTTGGGAGAATGTTCTGAACAGCGTTGGCACGGGTATCTCGTCCTCGTAGAACATTGAGGATAATACTCTTAATTTGCCGGCTTTGCCTGTTTTGTGGTAGTCGGCAATGGCGTGCCCCATGGGGTCTTTCTCCTTTGCTATGGTGTTGTTCATGCGTTATTTGCCAATTTTTTCAAGGACTTTACGGGCGATGAGCTCGGGTGCTATGTTCATGCAACGGAAATCGCCATACATGCATGGCTTGTTGCCGAAGATGGAACAGGGGCGGCAGGGTAGTGGCAATTCCACACAATCCTCGCTTTTTTGGTTCCAGCCCAAGAAACCAGCGAGAGGCGATGTGGCTCCCCACACCGAAATGGCGGGTGTGCCGGCAAGCGATGCCATGTGCATGTTGGCTGAATCCATGCAAATCATTGCGTCCAAGTGGCTTATAAGGCGTAGTTCTCCATTGAAATTGGTGCGCCCGAGGAAAGAATTTACATGCGGGTATTTGCTGCACCAATCGTTTACCACAGCCTCCTCTTTTGGCCCGTTACCGAAACAGAAAATCTCCACATCGGGCTCTTTTGACAGTAGGGCGATTACCTGCTCCATTTTGTCGAGCGGGTAGATTTTCCCGTTGTGTGCGGCAAATGGGGCCACGCCCACCCATTTATTATTGCCTTTTGGCGGGATTATGCCGCTGAACTCGCTTATGTCGCCTTTGCCGCCGTTAAACAGTGATGTGAACGATGGTGTGAATGGGAAACCAAGGCGTGTGAATACATCGCGGTAGCGTTCGAAGGTGCTCTTCAACTGCGCCTGTATTTTGTTTTTGCTGCGGGTGAGTTTCTTTTTCTCGCTGCGTCCCTTGATAATGTTGGCCACCTTTGCTCCCGACAGCATAAGGAAATAGGTACGCAGGATTTTTGTGCGCAGAACATCGTGTAGGTCTGCCACAAAGTCGGGCTTGTATTCGTTAAGTTTCTTGTATAGCTTATACAGCCCTGTCAGCCCCTTGTAATTGTCTAGATTTATCCCGATGAAAAGGAGGTTTTCGGGCTTGTCGATGAAGAATTGCCCGAACCTCTCGCGGCTCACAAAGATGAATTTGTCGTTGGGGTATGTGCGTGCAAGCGAATATAGCAATGGGATGGTCATTGCTATATCGCCTACCGCAGAAAATCGGGTTATAAGTGTTGTGCGCGGGGTGTTGTTATTTCTTTCCTGCGCCATAGAGTACGGGGTTAAGGGCGGGGTCGTTATACATCTTCATCTGACGATATACTTTCATGTATTTGCGGCCTGCCTCAATGTCCTCAAGCAACTGACCTATCGAGGTTGTCATATCCTTGTATTGTTCCAAGAGCACGTCGAGTTTTGCTTGGCACTTTGCAAGATGCTCGGCATCTACATCTGTGCGGCTCACCTCCTCCTTCATGTGGTAAATCTTGAGCGAGAGGATGGAGTAGCGGTCAACAGCCCAAGCGGGGCTCTCGGTGTTGATGGTTGCATCTGCTGCGGGCTTTACATCCTTGTAAAGGTCGAGGAAATAGCTGTCGATGAGCTCCACGAGGTCTGTACGGTCCTGATTCGACTTGTCGATGCGGCGTTTGAGTGTGAGTGCCTCCACGGGGTCAATGTTCGGGTCGCGGATGATGTCCTCAAAATGCCACTGCACGGTATCGATCCAGCATTTCAAGTATAGATAGTACTCGATGGTTTTAACGGGATAGGGGTTGTTTATCGGGGTATCTACATTGTCTGTCTTGTGATAGTCCTCAATGGCCTGATTGAAAATGGGCCAGCTCATTTCTGTAAACTTTTTCATAATAATATTGTTAAAGTCAATAATAATTCTGTTTTTTTTTAGTGTGCAGAAATTCCAATATGGGAAGTTCCAAAGGCAAAACTAACGAAACTTTGTGATATAGGCAAAACTTTGGCTGAAAAGTTCCTTTATTTATTTAATAAGGTGTGGCTTTGAGGGGTAAATCCCCCATTTCGCACAATCTGCTCTGTAAAAAAAAAGACCTGATGGTTGCCTTCTTTTCGCACTATTTCTTACATTTGTGGATATTTACTGAAAATAAAAAGATGAAAATTGTTATTGATGAGAAAATCCCCTACATCGCAGATGCGCTTGCAGGCATGGGTAACGAGGTTGTATCCCTGCCGGGCGTTGCAATAACAAATGCTCATTTGCGCGATGCTGAGGCTCTGTTTGTGCGCACCCGCACAATGTGTAATGCGTCGTTGCTTGCAGGCACGGCGGTGCGTTTTATCGGTACAGCCACAATAGGTTATGACCATATCGACAGCGATTACTGCGCCTGCAATGGTGTAAAATGGACCAACGCTGCGGGTTGCAATGCCGACGCGGTTTTGCAATATGTGCAAGCGGTTGTGTATGAGTGGGCTGCCGAGCGCGGGCATGGGATTGAGGGGCTTACACTTGGTATTGTAGGTGTAGGCGAGATTGGTTCGCGTGTGGCGCAATGGGCCCGTAGCGCAGGGCTGCGGCTGTTGCTGAACGACCCCCCTCGTGCATCGCGTGGGGAGGAGGGTTTTGTATCGTTGGACGTGATTGCTAAGGAGTGCGATATTATAACCTTTCATCCTACACTCAGCAAGAGCGGCCTCTTTCCCAGCTATCATTTGGCCGATGAGGCCTTCTTTGTGCAAATGAAAAGGTGTTCTCTGTTCATAAACGCATCGCGTGGCCCGGTGGTGGATAACAACGCATTGTTGAAGGCTATGGAGCGTAACCCAGCGCTCGACGTTGTCCTCGATGTTTGGGAGGGTGAGCCCGATATAAATCTTTCCCTATTAAATAAGGTATATATAGGCACCCCGCATATTGCCGGTTATTCGGCCGAGGGAAAAATGAATGCTACGAATATGGTGCTGCGTGCCTTTGCCGATTTCTTCGGTTGCGTGGATCGGTTGCCGTCTCTTTCCCTGCCTGCACCCGAGGTACCTCAGGTGGTTGCATCATCCCTTTCTTCGGCATTGTTGAAGATTTATTCCCCGAAATGGGATTCGGCAACTCTTAAAGCAAACCCGCAAAGCTTTGAAGATTTAAGAAATAACTATAATCTGCGTCGCGAGCCATCGGCATTTGATATAAAAATTCAACCTCAAAAGTGTTAATGGGCGCTCTTGGCGGGTGATTTTTGCACAAAAATTAAAAAATGTGCAATAAACGGTGCAAAAAAAACTAATCTTTCTTGGTGGTTTTTGATTTTTATCATACTTTTGCAAAGAAATAATTTACAACTTTCAAAATATTACTATTATGTCAGAAATTGAAGCAAGAGTAAAAGAGATTATTGTTGAGAAATTTGGTGTTTCAGAGTCAGAGGTTACTTCAGAGGCTAACTTCACAAACGATTTGAGCGCAGACTCTCTCGACAGAGTAGAGCTTATCATGGAGATTGAGGACGAGTTCGGTATCTCTATCCCCGAGGAGCAGGCTGAGAAAATAGCAACAGTAGGTGATGCTGTTAAGTATGTAGAGGAGAAGGTTGCCGAGAAGTAATTCTTCCTTCCTCTTACTTTCACTCTTAACTATTCTATAATGAAGCTTAGAAGAGTTGTTGTAACAGGTCTTGGTGTCGTTTCGCCATTGGGCAATACAGTTCCCGAAGTTTGGGAGAATGCCGTTAATGGAGTGAGTGGCGCAGGGCCTATTACTCATTTTGATAGCTATCTGTTCAAAACACAGTTTGCTTGCGAGGTCAAGAATTTCGACCCCACAGCATACATGGACCGCCGCGAAGCGCGCAAGGTAGATACCGTTACACAATATAGTGTTGCATCGGCTGTTCAAGCAATAACAGATAGTGGGCTGGATTTTGAAAAGATGGATGCCAATCGTGCCGGAGTTGTCTTTGGTGTGGGTATAGGTGGTATCGGTGCATTGGAGGATGAGATTCGTGCTTATACACAGAACCCCGACAATGGCCCCCGTTTCTCACCTTTCCTCATTACAAAGATGATTGCCGACATTTCGGCCGGTATCATATCTATCAGATACGGCCTTAAAGGTCCCAACTTTGTAACAACGGCAGCGTGTGCATCCTCTTCGAATGCCCTCATCGATGCCTTTGACCAGATTCGTCTGAACAGAGCCGATGTGATTGTGGCAGGTGGAGCCGAGGCTCCTATCTGTTTCACCGCGGTGGGTGCGTTTAATGCAATGCACGCCCTGTCAACACGCAACGACGACCCCAAGGGTGCTTCGCGTCCATTCAGCAAGAGCCGCGATGGTTTTGTGATGGCCGAGGGTTCGGCTTGTTTGATACTCGAGGAGTATGAGCATGCAGTTGCGCGTGGTGCAAAGATATATGCCGAGATTGTTGGTTCGGGTCTTACCGCCGATGCATACCACATTACTGCTCCCCATCCCGATGGCGATGGTGCCATGCGAGTTATGAAGAATGCAATAGAGGAGGCCGGAATCACACCCGCCGATGTTGACTACATTAATGTGCATGGAACATCTACATACGCAGGCGATATTGCCGAAATTAAGGCTATCAAAACGCTTTTTGGCGAGCATGCATACAAACTCAATATCAGCTCCACAAAATCAATGACAGGCCACCTCTTGGGTGCGGCCGGAGCTCTCGAGGCTATGCTCACCGTGCTTGCGATTAAAAACGGTGTTGTTCCTCCCACAATCAATCATGAGGAGGGCGATGAGGACCCCGAAATAGATTACGCACTGAACTTTACCTTTAACAAGGCGCAGAAAAGAGATATTAAGGTTGCCATCTCCAATACATTTGGCTTTGGTGGTCATAATGCATCAATTGCTTTTAAGAAAGTTGAAGGCTGATAAGTTTTTTAAGAAGATAATAGATAAGATAAGGCTACTATCCCACAAGGATAGGGAGTCTTATCTTTTGTTATATTCCATACTCGGATTTGTTCCCGGCAGCCTCAGGCCATACAAGATGGCCATGACGCATAGTTCATCGACAGCGGGTAAGTTGGGCTGCAACGAACGTCTGGAATTCCTTGGCGATGCTGTGTTGAGCTCCGTTACAGCCGATTTTCTATATTCCCGTTTCCGTCGTGAACGCGAGGGTTTTCTCTCAAAGTCGCGCAGCAACCTTGTCTGTCGCGAAAGGCTCAACGAACTTGCCGTGGAGATAGGGCTCGACCGCTTCGTGCATGCCTGTGGCGACACAAACAAACACAACAGCTATATTTACGGCAATGCTTTGGAGGCGCTCATAGGGGCTATATATATCGATAAGGGATATAAGCATTGCCGTATGTTTCTGCTTGAAAAGGTATTCTCCCGCTTGGATAATATTGAGTCGGTGGTGCGCCTTGACAAAAACTACAAGAGCCGTCTTCTGGAGTGGTCGCAGAAGCAGCATCGCAAAGTTGATTTTAAGATGGTGCATGAAGAGCAGCGTGCCGAAGGTGCGTTCTTTATATCCGAGGCTTTGTTGGATGGTGAGCCTATTGGCCGTGGCGAGGGCTTCTCCAAGCGCGAGAGCCAGCAGAATGCGGCACGCGAGGCGCTTGAAAAGTTGGGGTGATTATTCTCTTTTTCCCTGTTTACAGATGTTTCTTTATAAGTTTGTTCATGGGCTTTTCAAAAAAGCGGTATGACAAGTAGCTTGCTGCTATTATTGCTGCAAGAACAATGGTTGCTCCCACGGCTCCCGGCTGATGGGCCACCCTGGTAGCCAATACGTTTATTATAAGTATTTGTGTGAGGTATATTCCATAGCTTATCTCTCCTCCGATTATAAAAATCCTAGCCCTCAACAATTTTGATATAACCCCCTTTTGTAGCGAAAAGGTTAGTATTATGGCTGTCATGGGCAGCCAATAGTAGAATGAGTATCGGTAGGGCTTGGGAACGCCTTCGGCATATATGTAGAAGATTGTGAATAGCAGAATGGTGCTGATTTCCATGATGCTTGCCATGCACCGGCTCATTTTCCTCTCTTTTATTCTTTGGTATCCATGCCACAGAAGCACTCCCACCACAAAGTCGGGCAGGCGCATTATGGGGTTTGTGTACCATATTCCCTTTATGTAGCCATCGGGTGTCATGCTACCGCCTATTAGAACAACAAATATGGCTGCAACGGCAATCCATGCAAGTCTTTTAGGGCTTTTTATTATGGGCAGGGCAAATGGGAACAGCGCATAGAACAATTGTTCGCAGCAGAGGCTCCACGCAGGCGAGTTGAGCGCAAAGAAAAAGTCGGACCTCGGAATGTAGGCATTGGTCAGCGTGGCCGATGTAAATAGATGTGCCCACGAGATTGGTTGTGTGGCAACGAATGTTCCGCCTACTATAAGCGCTATGGCAAGTGTGAGCAGGTGAAGCGGGTATATGCGGGCAAAGCGTGCCACCCAAAAATCTTTTTTGCTGCAACTGCCGTTTGATAACTTGGTGGTATAGTTGTGTGCTATAATGAATCCGCTGAGGATAAAAAAGAAACTCACACCCACATACCCCTCTTTGAATATGTGTGCCGAGAAGGCCTCCTCGTTTATCATGCATATATGAGATGCATATACCATGAGTGCAAAAAAGAGTCTCAGTGATGTGAGTGTATCAATCATCTCCTTTGGTAGCTGTTCTTGTTTTTCGTGCCGATTGTTATTTATCTCCTTGCCTGCATTGTTACAGCCGCGCTCAGCCTGTCCCCTCCCATTGGTGGTGTATCTTTCCGTAGCGATATCTCCACTCCTTCGATGGCTGCAAAACGGTTTAACAGTGTGCCTATTATTCTGTGGCAAACATTTTCCAGCAAGCGCGACGGGGTGTCCATCTCCTTCTTTACCAAGTCGTAAACATCGGCATAGCTCACAGCGTTTTCTATGTCGTCGCTTACAGCGCAACCATGGTCGTTCAAGTGCAGTTTGATGTCAATGGTAAACCACCCACCTACGGCCTTTTCTTGTGCCATTACACCGTGTCTGGCATACAAGTGTATATTCTGTAACTCTATTGTGTAGCTTGTAATCTGCATCTTTTTTAAGTGCAAAGCCTGCCTGTTTTTGCAGGGCAGGCTTTGCAGGAATCTATATAGTGTGTATAATAAAGTTTGCTTTATCCGCACTTGGAGTAACCGCATGAGGGGCAGTGTAGGCAACCCTCCTCAAAAATCAGCTGATTCTTGCAGTTGGGGCACTTCTCTGCCGATGCTGCACCGTCGGCTATGTAGCGTTTAAGTGCTCTCTCCACACCGTTCTTCCATGTGTTGATGTTGTCCGAGCCCAATTCGAGTGACGAGATAAGTTTTACAACCTGTTCAATGGGCATCTTGTAGCGTAGCACTCCCGAAATAAGTTTGGCATAGTTCCAGAATTCAGGGTTAAAGCGTTCCGACAATCCCTCGATGGTAGTCTTGTAGCCAATCTTGTTCTCAAATTGGAAGTCGTATCGTTTGCTGCCGTCCTCGTTTATGTGTTTGATGATTATTCCGTGTGTTACGTTCTTGGGCAAGGGGATTCCGTCTTCGTCGTCCTGCTGTCCTGTGAATATCTCATATGGTGTGCCGTTGAGCAGTCCGATGAAGGCTACCCATTTCTCTTTGTTGTTTTGGAAACGTACCACATCGGCCTCCAATACTGTGGGGCGCACCTCGGTGATAAAGGGTTTCATCTCCTCGCTCTTCTGCTCTTTTTTGCTGTCGGTAGATACCAACACACCGGCACGCGAACCATCGCGATATACGGTACAGCCTTTGCAACCGCATTTCCAAGCTGTAATGTAGAGCTCGTTCACAAGCTTTTCGTCAACATTGTTGGGCAGATTTATGGTTACGCTGATTGAGTGGTCCACCCATTTTTGTATGCGGCCCTGCATCTCCACCTTTGCCACCCAGTCTATGTCGTTCGATGTTGCCTTTGCGTAGGGGGAACGGGCTACAATGTTGTCTATTTCCACCTGTGAGTAACGTTTTGTGGTGTCTATTCCGCTCTTCTTCATCCACTCCACGAACTTATGGTGATATACTATGTACTCCTCGAATGTATCGCCATTCTCATCGGTGAAATCAATATGAACCTCGGGGTCGTTGGGGTTTACCTTGCGGCGACGCTTGTAAACAGGCATGAATACGGGCTCAATTCCCGATGTGGTCTGTGTCATTATGCTCACAGTACCTGTGGGGGCAATGGTGAGGCAGGCGATGTTTCTGCGGCCATACTTCTTCATCTCCTCGTACAATTGCGGGTCGGCCTCGCGCAAGCGGTTGATGAATGGGTTGTTGGCCTCGCGCTTGTAATCGAATACCTCAAAGGCACCGCGCTCCTTTGCCATATTGACAGATGAACTGTATGCTGCAAGTGCCACCAGCTTATGTACTTCCACCGAGAAATCTATCGCCTCGGGGCTGCCGTAGCGCATTCCCATGGCTGCAAGCATATCGCCTTCGGCAGTGATGCCTACACCGGTGCGGCGACCCATGCTGCTCTTGCGGTAGATTTTCTCCCAAAGTTTTCTTTCGGCGGCTTTTACCTCCTCAATCTCGGGGTCGCTCTCTATTTTTGCCTGTATTGCCTCAATCTTCTCAAGCTCAAGGTCGATGATGTCGTCCATCATGCGGATGGCCTTCTTGGTGTGTTCGCGCAATAAATCAAAGTCGAAGCGTGCCTCGGGTGTGAATGGATCTATAACGTATGAGTATAGGTTAATGGCGATGAGTCGGCATGAATCATAGGGGCATAGAGGAATTTCGCCGCAGGGGTTGGTCGATACGGTTTTGAAACCAAGGTCGGCATAGCAGTCGGGTATCGATTCGCGCTCTATGGTATCCCAGAAGAGAACACCCGGCTCGGCCGATTTCCATGCGTTGTGAATAATCTTTTTCCATATTTCTCCGGCGTTAACCTCTTTTGAGTAGATGGGTTTGTCTGAGTCGATGGGGTATTTCTGTATGTATGGCTTCTCTTCGGTAACGGCCTGCATAAACTCGTCGTCTATCTTCACCGATACGTTTGCGCCTGTTACCTTGCCTTCTGTCATCTTGGCATCGATGAATGCCTCTGCATCGGGGTGTTTGATTGAAACGCTTAACATGAGTGCACCGCGGCGGCCGTCCTGTGCCACCTCGCGTGTCGAGTTCGAGTAGCGCTCCATAAAAGGTACCAAGCCTGTTGATGTAAGTGCCGAGTTTTTTACGGGAGAACCCTTGGGGCGTATGTGTGAAAGGTCGTGTCCTACACCGCCACGACGTTTCATTAATTGTACTTGCTCTTCGTCAATGCGAATTATTCCGCCATAAGAGTCGGCCTTGCCGTCGATGCCGATAACGAAGCAGTTGGAGAGTGATGCTATCTGGAAATCATTGCCAATGCCGGTCATGGGGCTGCCCGAGGGTACAATGTATTTGAATTTGTCAAGCAGATCGAAAATCTCTTGTGCCGACATGGGGTTTTCGTACTTTTTCTCAATGCGGGCAATCTCGTTTGCTATGCGCCAATGCATATCGGCGGGGGATTTCTCGTAGATGGTGCCGAACGAATCTTTAACGGCGTACTTGTTTACCCAAACTCGTGCTGCGAGTTCATCGCCGTTGAAGTAGTCGAGTGAAGCTTTGAATGCTTCGTCATAGGTGTAGGTTTGCTTTTTCACTTTGGTTGGTTATTTTATAGTTTGTTATTAGCGTCTCTCTCTTTACAAGCAAGCACAAATTTATGTTGAATTTATGTAATAACCAATTATTTTTATTTTTAGTTTTCAACATGTTGTAAAGTTTTCCGAAAATATTTTTAACACGTTGTAGATCAATGATGTAATTTTTTGAATTATGCAAAAAGTTTTCCAAAAATGAATTTTTGTTTTTATTTCCCGCCTGTTTTGTGTTCTTTTTGTCGTGAGTGAGTAACTTTAATGGTTTGCTATTCTGTGCGTCGCTGTTTTATCTCTGTTTTCTTTTTTTGCAGTTTTTGTGTTTCTAAAATGCGCAAAAAAATCCGCAGCGAAAACTGCGGATTCAATATTTTGTGTATTGTTTTATTTTATTATGCACTCTGCAATGAGAGGTCGATTTCGTTAAGTTCATGGCGGAACTGTTTGTCGGTCTCGGCAAGGTTGGTAATTGTTTTGCAGGCATGTACCACTGTGGCATGGTCTCTGTTGCCTATGTACTTGCCAATCTTTGACGTTGACATGTCGAGATATTTTTTTGCCAAGAACATTGCCACCTGGCGCACGAGTACCACCTCTCTTTTGCGAGAACGTGTGTTAATGCTTTCAACCTCCACTCCATAATGGCTTGATACTTTGCTTATTATGTCGTCTATGGTGATGGGCTGTTTCTCGTAATCGGTAATGTCGCCTGTTATTTTGCGGGCAAGCGCGATGTCGATATCTGTATTGTTTATGGCGGAATGGGCCATAAGTGATACGATGATGCCTTCAAGGTCGCGGATGCTTGCATTTACATGCTCTGCAATGTATGTGATTACCTCCTCGGGGAATTTAAGGCCATCTCTGCGAATTTTGTTTCTAAGGATATTTTTACGCAGTTCGAGATCGGGTTTTTCTATTTCTGCAGTCATACCCCACTTGAAACGTGTGATAAGGCGCTCCTCCATGCCCTGCAACTGCGCGGGTGTGCGGTCCGAGGTCATAATCAACTGCTTGCCGTTAAGATGTAAGTGGTTGAATATGTGGAAGAATGCGTGCTGTGTCTTCTCGAGGCCGGCAAATTCTTGAATGTCATCTATTATGAGAACATCAATGCTTTGATAGAATCTCATGAAGTCGTTGAACTTCTTTTGCAGAATAGAATCGGTGTATTGAACCTGGAACAAGTGCGCCGAAATATAGAGAACGCGTAGTTCGGGGTGCAACTCTTTGATTTTGCAACCTATGGCGTTAATCAGGTGGGTTTTGCCCACACCCGAAGGGCCGTATATGAACAAGGGGTTGAATGCTCGGCCAGGGGTGTTTGCAACACTGACAGCTACCGAACGCGAGAGTCTGTTGCTCACTCCCTCTACAAAGTTGTCAAATGTGTAGCGGTTTATAAGCATGGAATCGAGTTCCTGGATAGCCTCCTGTGATGCTTGGGGTGTGTTATTTCCTGAATTACCTCTTGCTGTTCTGTCGCTGCCTGTATAGCTGTCTGCCCCCACCTCGACGCTAAGGTTGTTATCCTTGTCGGTGAGTATGCTATACATCAACTTTGTTCCGTTGCCCATCACTCTGAATAGTGTAGAGCGAAGCAATCCCACATAGTTCTCCTCGAGATGCTCACATACATAGTTGCTCTTAACCTGAATGGTCAGGGTAGAGTCTTCGTACCTGATAGCCTTTATGTCGGCAAACCAGGTATCGTATGTTGCTTCGGTAACAATGTCTCGAATTATTTCGAGGCACTGGTTCCATTTTGCTGTTAGTAATTGTGAGTTCATCGAAAAAATTTTATGTTTGTTTTGAAGATTCAAACAACCATCGGTTTCTCTACGTGAACTCGATGGTTGCGCCGGGGAACACTCTCTTTTCTTTTGGGTAACACCTGTGAGATTTGCGCTCCCGCTGTATCTTTCTTAATGCAAATATCATAAAAGAAAAATGAAAAAGCAAACGCAAAAAGGTTGCTGTTTTTTTTGTATTTATAACGTGCTGAAAACGAGCGCATTATAAACGTGCTGTTATTTAAGGTGGTGATATTGGTAAAATTTTTAATGCATTGGTATTCAGCTTGTTATCGGTGGTATAACTGCTTGTTCTTTTTTCATGCTTATGGCTTGAATGTCCCTTTTTGCGGTTGTAGAAAAGTGTTTTGTGTGGAATTTTAGTCCAATGGCTTTTCTCTTTTCTTAATTAGAATGATTCTATATAAGGCCGAAAATTTTTTTATTTGAGAAATATTTCTCTCTCAAAAAATGGCTAATAAAAAGATGCTTTTTTTCTTGCTTTTTATGAAAATACACTTTGGTTTTTGGAGCCGGCTTTTAGCATAAAAATATCGGTTGCGCAATTAATTGCGCAACCGATATGTGTTTGTGAAATTTACAAGTTATTAAAAGCGGATGGAGAGATAAACCCTGACAGCTTTGGTCTTTAATTTAATTTTCTCGTCGCTTTCGAGGAGGTCGTCGGGTATTTTGTTTGTTACATCGTCGGGTATGATATCCGATGTCATGTCTTTGTATTTACCCTTTCCCTGACGCATCTCAACGCCTACACCAATCCAACGCCATGAAGCCTCAATACCATAGTCCATGAATGGAACAAAACTTGTGCTCACCTCGTCGTCGTTTATAAACACCGATGCCGATGGTGTTACATGGAAATATGCGTTCAAACGCCAATCACCAAAAGGTCTCACTGTGATAGATGGACCGATGGCAATACCCAAATCTATTTGGTGGATTCCAAACTCGGGTATATCCTCATCGTCAATCTTATCTTCGTATTTCTTCTTGAATGCCTCTTTCCATTCATCGCTCTCTTCATATTTTACATAGTTTGCGCTGATACCAAGGTCGATCGCAAATTTTATGCGGTCGGCTATGGGCTCTTTGTGCAGATATATGCCCCAATTTTTGGAGAAATTGAAGCCCATCTTCTGTTCAAGTTCCAATCCGTCTTCATACTCTAAGGTCTGGAATGTGTAGCCCAAGCGGAAGGGGCTTTTGTGTTTCCAAAAGTTGTAACTGCTTTGTGCAGAAACGCTTGTTGCAAATAGCATGGTGAATGCAATTGCGATAAAAAAGAACTTCTTCATATCTTATGACTTTAAGTTAATATTTGCAAATATATTAAATAATTTGCAAAAAAAACATTTTGTCATAAAATTTCTTGCCGTATGGATATTATGCAAGTTCAAGATTAAGACTTTTGCGTAGCTTTTCTATGGTTGCATTCTTTTCGCGCAAAATTTCGTACTGCTTGGTGCGGTCATAGACATGTCTTTGCACAGCCACTTTGTTTATGTTTATCTTCATTTTAAGTACTGTGCCATTGAGGAACTTACTCATGCCGGTAACAATCTTGCTTGCCTCCTCTTCAAATATCCTGGCAACAAGCTGGTTGTCAACGTTAATGGTAAAACTGTTATCCTCGCTCTTTTGCGGAGTGATAAGTTTCATTCTTTCTGTGAGTGCACGTTCCTTGTCGGGCAGTTCAAGTGCAAACGATGTCCATGCCTGTGTAAGCATTTCACCCGTGATAGTGTTGTTTCGTGGGCTGTTTTCCGTGTGTACTATTTGCTCTTGTTGTACCGCTGGTGTGCTGTTGGTTTCGCCGTCGAGTGTCGTTCTCACCCTACGGAACATACCACCGAAGCCTTGTGTTGCCGGCTCGGCTCTTTTCAGAGATTCTGGGCGTCCTTGTATTGTGGTTGGGCGCTCTTTTGGAGTTTGCGGTGCGGGTGCGGTTGCTGCCTGCTGCACTTGCGGTGTTTGTTGCGTTGCAACATGTGGTGTGCTTGTGCTCTCTTGCGGCTTGCTATTTGTTTGTGCGGGTTGTGCCTGCTCTGTTTTGTTGAAAATGGGTTTTAATGTCTTAGGGCCACGCCCCCCATCTTCACCATCTTCGCCCGTTACCAATTGCGATAGTTGTATGAGTGTGAGCTCTACCAAAAGTCGCTTGTTGCGGCTTGTGCGATAGTTAAGCTCGCAGTTATTGCATAGCTTTATTGCTTTGAACAGCATCTTGGGGTTGCATTTGGCCGCTTGGCTCACATATCTTTTGCGTAGCTCGTCACTCCCCTCGAACAGGGGGGCGGTAACGGGGTCGCCATTGACAAGAAGATCGCGCATGTGCGATGCAAGCCCCTCTATGAAGATGCTCCCTTCAAACCCCTTGCTCAATATCTCGTTAAACAGCAACAATGATTGCGAAGTGTTTGCATCGAGCATATAGTCTGTAAGTTTGAAGTAATATTCATAATCGAGCACATTCAAGCTCTCGATAACTTTGGCATAGCTGAGGTTGCCTTGTGTGAAACTCACCATTTGGTCGAAGAGCGATAGTGCATCGCGCATGCAACCATCGGATTTATGGGCGATAATGCGCAGTGCCTCAAACTCACTCTTTATATTCTCCTTTTCGGCTATGCTTTGCAGGTGGTTGATGATGTCTGTCGTATCTATGCGACTGAAATCATATATCTGGCATCGCGACAGAATGGTTGGTATGATTTTGTGTTTCTCGGTGGTGGCAAGAATGAATATGGCGTGTGCCGGCGGCTCCTCCAATGTTTTAAGGAATGCATTGAAGGCAGCTTGCGACAGCATGTGTACCTCGTCTATAATATATACCTTGTATTTACCTATCTGTGGCGGGATGCGCACCTGCTCGTTAAGGGAACGGATATCCTCCACCGAGTTGTTGCTGGCAGCATCAAGTTCGTATATTGAGAAGGAGCGTTGTTCGTTGAAGGAACGGCACGATTCACATTCGTTGCAGGGCTCGCCGTTTGCGGTGTGGTTCAAGCAGTTTATGGTCTTTGCAAAAATACGGGCACAAGTGGTCTTGCCCACTCCGCGAGGCCCGCAGAAAAGATAGGCGTGTGCCAATTTGCCTGTTTGTATGGCATTTTTCAGTGTTGTGGTGAGTGATTTTTGTGCCACAACGGTTTCAAATGTATCGGGGCGGTATTTTCGTGCAGAAACGATATAATTCTCCATTCCTCTCTTATGTTTACTGTTAAATATTTGCTTTTGCTTCGTTCTTTACTGCAAAAATAAGGTAATATCCGAGTTATACAAAATAAAAAGTTCTTCATCTTTCCCTTCTTTTGGCAAAATCTGTCAATATTATCTTTTCAATTACAAAAAATTCCTACCTTTGTTTCTTGAACGGCTTTGGCCTGACTATAATATTAATATAAGGTTTATGAATGACAGTATAGCAAAATTCTTAACATGGGTTAGAAATAACAAATATTGGTTTGTAACAATAACATTTCTGCTCATTATCATATTCTTTGACGAAAATAATATGATTAGACATTTTCAGAACCAAAGGGAGATTTCCATGCTTGAATCGGAGATAGAGGAGTTGAAACATGAGTTAGAGGTTATAACTCACAAGTCCAATGAACTGCATAAAGATTTGGAGATTATGGAAAAGGTTGCCCGTGAAAAATACGGAATGCATAAAGAGGGTGAGGAGGTATTTATAATAGAGGATTGATATGAAGAAGGTTCATACACTGAAAACGAGAATAGTCTCCACGCTTAATGCCTTGTCGTGGGTTGCTCTGCTTGTCGGTGCTGTTGGGCGAATGTTTTGCCCGGGCATTGCGGCGTGGATATTTCTTGCTGCCGCCGTTTCTCTTGTGGTAACGCAATTCCTGTTGAGGGTACGTGGTGGCAATTTTGTGCTCAAACGCTTGGTGTTTCAGCAGTTGATAGGTGGTATTGTATTGGTGGCAGCCGGTGTTCTTATGTTCACTCACACCCGTAACGAGTGGATTGCGGTGATGTTTGTTGGAACCTTGTTGCAACTATATGCCGCATTTAGAATCCCACAGGAGCTTGAAAAGCAGAATTTAGATAATTGATTGATAATACGAAATAGCTATATATAATTAATCAGGGGGCCCCTTTGGAGCCCCCTGATCCGTTATATGGCAATTACAAATTATCTGTTGATGAAATGTACGGTCTGGCTATCCTCGCCCATGTCTTGTGTTTTTACGGTCAGGCGGTCGCCATTGATAGAGTAGCGGTTGATAAGAATCTCCTTAACCTTGTTTGCACGTTTCTCGGCAATCTCGGCCTTTGTTGAATTGGTGTTACCAACAATCTCCATCTTGTATTCGGCATTCTCTTTCAACATTTTTGCAATGTTAGAGATATTAACCATCTGCAACTCTTGGTTGAAGGTCTCTTTGCCATCGTAGAATACAACGTAGGGAACCAAGATGTTGTCTTTCTCTGCGGGAATAACCACAATCTGCTCTTTGGGCTCGGCTTTGTCCATCTGCTGTGTCTTAACGGCGGCAAGATAGTTGCTGAGTGCGGCATATTGGCTTGCCGAGATTGCATGTGCGGTTTTGAAACCCTGCTTGCCGATTCTCCATTTCAAACCAATCTTTGCCGAGCACAAACCATCGAAATCGGTACCTTTGTTGTCATGTCCGTCGAATGTTGCGCTGGTGATTGTACCGTTGATGTCGAGGTTGATACCAACTCTTTTGCAGATATTGTATGTTGTAGAGATACCACCTCTACCGGCAAACAAAGTGCGTTTTTCAATACCTTTTCTCTCAATGGTAGAGAGCGCGGCAATTCCCACATATGCCTCTACATCCCATTTCTTGAGCTCGCGTTTCTCTTTTGAGAAGGCGTTGATGAGGTCGACCATGAAATCAGCGTTCAAAGAGTAGTATTTGATATCCTGGTCGTAGCCGTTGCTTGTATCTACGCCCTTGTTGTCAAGGTACTCCTTGCGAGGGTCGGTGTAGTGGTTGGGGTAACGGCCACCGAAGTTGCTGTTCCAGCCAAGCAGTCTGTTGCCATCGACACCTACGCGTATGCCGAATACCGGAGTAATCTGCTTGCCTATAGCAATAGAGAAACCGGGCTTCACTCTGTCGCCAAAAGAGAGGGCGCTGTCATCCTCTCCCAGCAACATTGTACCTCCAAATGCACCTTGAACATACCAGTTGCTAAAGAACGACGATTTGTAAAGTGTCTTATAATCAACACTTACGGTTTCTGTCTTTGTTGTAGTCTCAACATATTTTTCCTGAGCGTATGTTGAGAAACTAACAGCCAATAAAAGAGATATTATTGCAAACTTTTTCATGTTATTTCCTATTTTATAATTCTTATTAATCCTCAACAATAGTCATCACTACTACACGGTTCCAACGGAAATCCTCGTCGTAAACGCGCTCTGTATCACCCTTTGCATTTGTTTCGATGCGCTCTTCTGCAATGCCGCACTCTTCAATAAGGTACTTCTTTACAGAATTTACACGCTTCTGGCTCAAACGCATGTTGTACTCGGGGTATGCAGTCTCCTTATCGGCATAACCGGTAAGCATCACCTTGGCGTTCTTGTTGTTTTTCAGATACTCGGCAAATTTGTTGATTTGGGGCTTCTGGCCCTTCTCGATGTATGATTTGTCGATGAAGAATCGTACAACAAAAGGTGCAATAACCTCTTTTGCAGGGGCTTTAACCTCTTTAATACGCTTGGGTTGGGGAATGAATGTGTTTTCGTAAACAACAGGGATGTTTACATCAACTTTTGAAGGCTCACCGCCGAAGTGGTAGCTCAAACCAAGGCTTGCTGCTGCGAGAAAATCAAATTTTCTGTATTCGCCGCCTATCTCTCCACCAACTACTCCGTCGAACGATTCGTTGAGGATGTTTGCCTGCACATCACCCATGATTGACCATCTTTTGCTTATTCTGTAATCGATCTGTGTACCTGCTTTAACACCCAAAGTGGCGTTGTGGCCGAAGTCCTGTTTGTTGAATGAATATGTGAATGTGGGACCTGCATATAGCTGAACACCCCATTTGCTGTCCTTCTTGAACCATTTAACGACATCGGTCATGGCAGCTACATTGAAATCCATGTAAGTGAATTTTCTGCGGAAATATGCAAGGCCGCCTTTGTTTATGATGTACTGCATGGTAGCGGGGTTATAATCAAAAGAGTTCAAAGGCTTGCCGTAAATGGCACCGGCCAAGTAATAGGCACTTACTTTGCCCAAACCTACCTGTCCTCTGATACCAAAATAGTCGTTAAACCAGCAACCGGTAGAAATCTGTATTCTGCCTCTTCTGCGGTCCAAGAAGTCGTTTACCTTGTTGTTGCCTTCGGCAGTTATGGCATTTGCGCCTACGCCAAATGATACGAACCAACTTTTAGCATTGAGTGCGGCATCATCTGCCACAATTAGCTCGGTGGAATCTCCCAATGCAGCAGCAAGGCTGCTCAGACGCGACTCGCGGATTGTTTCCGTTTTGATAACCTGTGCCTCTGCCAAGCTTGAAACAAGCATGAATGCAGCGACTGCAAGAAACGTCTTTGAAAAACTAAAATTGTTCATCTTCCTAAAAATTAATATTTTGTGTTTTTTGTTAAATTTCGTACAATGGGGCAAAGGTATAAAAAAAAATGTATTAATTAAAACATAAGTTAATTTATTTCTCATTTTTGATATGGAAACGGCCCATAGATAGGGTGTAAGTTTTTTTGTCCCCCCCTATCGCAGCTTTATAATATCTCCAACTTTAATCCCATTTTCAACGGCTTGTGCGTTTCTCTTGCATAGTTTTTCCATCCTCACACCGTATTTTTGTGATATGGAATGGAGGCTCTCTCCCTGTTGTACGATATGTGTGGGGTGCCCCTTCCCTGTCTTGTTGTTCTTTTTTTCAAGATAAATGATATCCCCGGCCTTAATTATATAGTCGGGGTATAAGTCGTTGTACTTTACGAGCTTGCGGCGCGACACACCCACCTCCTTGCTGAGCGATTTGAATGTATCGCCGGTATTCCCTATTATGTATAACAGCCCGTTGCTTCTGTATATGGTTCTGCCGCTGTTCTTTTCGTAATTCTCAAAGGCCACGCCATCGCTCTTCTTAATTTTCTTCATGGTGTAGCCGTCGTATCGGTATAACTCATACCGCTCAATGAGGCTTATAAGTTTGCCGGGGTAAGCGGGGTCTTCGGCATATCCTGCCTTTTTAAGCCCCTTTGCCCACCCTTTGTAGTCATCGTTGTCGAGTTTGAATAGAAATGCATATCGCCGGCGGTTTACAAGGAACTTGGAGTGGTCTTCGTAGGAGTCTCTTACATTCTCATATTTCCTGAAATAGCACAGGCGGCCGTTGTCCATTGCCGATGTGCGTTTCCCATTCCAGCTTTTATCGGCTTTAATGCCAAAATGGTTGTTCGATGTTCGCGAAAGCTTGCTCTTTCCTGCCCCCGATTCCAACAGCCCCTGTGCAAGGGTGATGCTGGCAGGGATATTGTGCTTTTCCATCTGTTCCACAGCGATAGGATAGTAGGTAAGTACATATCGCTCATAGTCGTCTCTTGCTTGTGAATAGCTTTTTGCAGCCTGTGTGGTTGCGCCTTTTTTGTGTGATGAACAGCCGATAAGCGTAAACAGGGCGAGTGTTATTAATAGGTGTGTAAATTTCATAAAAATCTGTTTTGGCTACAAAATAAACGAATAAATTGATTTTACGCAACAATTTGTTTATCTTCGCACTATTATATGCTTGTTTTTGTTATAGATAAAAGAGAAAACGAAACGAGTTATTAATATCTTATAAAAGGAGGTAAGTATGAAGGAATTGACAATAGAGGCAAAAATCAAAGTTTGTGCCTATGATGAGTTCAGTGCCGAGGATAAGCAGTTGGTAGATGCCGCCCGTGCAGCTACCGCCAACAGCTACGCAGTCTATTCAAAATTCAATGTGGGTGCTGCCGTGCGTTTGGATAACGATGTGATAGTAAAGGGCAGCAATCAGGAAAATGCAGCCTACCCATCGGGCCTTTGTGCCGAGCGTACCACGCTCTTTTGGGCCAATTCGCAGTATCCCGAAAACGCAGTGCTTGCCATGGCGATAGCTGCCCGTACCGATAAGGGCGAGTTGCCTATGCCTATCCCTCCATGCGGTGCGTGTCGCCAGGTTATTTTGGAGACTGAAAAGCGTTTTGGCAAGGCTATTAAAATAATATTGTTTGGAACGAAGGAGAGCTATATAATAGAAGATGGTATAAAGGCGCTAATGCCCCTCTCTTTCGACTCCGCATTCTTGGAATAATGAAAAACATACTTTTTGTGTGCCATGGGAACATTTGTCGTTCTCCCATGGCAGAATTTATTATGAAGGATATCGCCGGTAAGGCCGGTGCAGATGCGCTGTTGCACATTGAGTCGGCAGCAACAAGCAGTGAGGAGATAGGCAATGGTGTATATCCCCCTGCAGTGCGTGAGCTTGCACGCCACGGAATATCGTGCAATGGCAAGCGTGCCCGCCGTATAACGCTGTCCGATTTTTCCGATTATGATATGATTATCGTAATGGAAAACTACAATATAAGGAATATGCGTTCCCTGCCTGTCAATGGCGGCAAGGTGTGGAAACTGCTCGATTTTGCAGCCTGCAATGCCAAGGGATGTGCGCAGCCACTCTCGGGCGACGATATCTCCGACCCTTGGTATCATGGCGATTTTTCGACCACATATAAGGAGATTGAAAAGGGCTGCAAGGGGTTACTCAAATATCTTGGTCTATGAATATGCAACAGCCTGCTCCTGCCGACGACAAAGTTATCATGGGTATAGACCCGGGTACAAATATCATGGGTTATGCCTTTATTGGAGTGAATGGCAATCGCGCCCGCCTCATAGCCATGGGGGTTATCGACCTTCGCAAGTGCCACGACAGCTATATAAAGTTGGGTGAGATTTTCACTCGTGTTCAGGGGCTTATAAAATCCTTCTTGCCCGATGAACTTGCGATTGAGGCACCTTTCTTTGGGAAAAATGTGCAGAGTATGCTCAAGCTTGGGCGTGCGCAGGGGGTGGCGATAGCCGCTGCCATAAGTCGCGAGGTGCCCATTCACGAGTATGCCCCATTGAAAATAAAGATGGCTATCACGGGCAACGGCTCGGCCTCCAAACAACAGGTTGCCGATATGTTGCGCCGCATGCTCAATATCTCCAACGAGGAGATGCCGCGCTTTATGGATGCCACAGATGCTCTGGGTGCCGCCTTCTGCCACTATTTGCAGCGTAGCAACCCTGTGCAAGGTGTGAAATATAGCAGTTGGGCCGATTTTGCACGAAAAAACAGCGATAAGATAAAGCAATAGAAAAGAGGCTCCGCGGAGCCTCTTTTCTATTGCTATTTGTATAGTTTGTATGTTGTGCGCAATACCTGGAACTCGGTGCGGCGGTTCAGCTGATTGCAAATCTCCTGCTGCTCTTCGCTTTCAAGTCCCTTTATGAAATCCTCGGTCAGCACATCGTTCTCTTTCAAGAATGGAATCTTCTCTGTCAGTTTCTTGTGAACAATCTTCGGTTTTTCCTCGCCATATCCTTTGGCTGTTAGTCGCTCGGCCTCTATGCCACCTTTAATAAGATAGTTTACAACAGATTCGGCGCGTGCTTGCGACAGGCGTGCATTGTATTTGTCGCTGCCCTTGTAGTCGCAGTGCGAGCTTAGCTCTATGGTTACGTTGGGGTTCAGGTTCAAAAGTTTAATAAGTTCATCGAGCGATGCCTCCGACTCCTTTGTGAGCGTGGCCTTGTCAAACTCATAGAAAATGTTGTCAATGAGCACAGGGCGGGTTATTGAAGGCAATGCAAAATCTCTTTGGTAGTACATTGTTCCTTCTACACTGTCGGTAGATAACTCCTGCATGGTGTTCAAGTAACCTTTACATGTACCAAGCAACACATAATCCATCCCAGGGGTTACACGCACAGAGTATGAACCATCTTTCATCACTCCGAAGCTTGTGTTTGTTCCATCCTTGCCCACCATATATATTATGCCCTCGGGCAGTTCATAACCATCTTTCTCATATATCCAGCCGTGCAGTGTATGCACCGTCTCTGGCAACAGAAATGAGTAAATGTGGTCCCATCCACGGGCATCGCCTCTGTTCGATGAAAAATATCCACGGTAGAGTCCCGGGGCAAATGTTATTCCAAAGTCGTCGCCGTTGGAGTTCATGGGAGCCATCATATTTTCAATTGTCCACACGCTGTCGTTCTCTTGTATGGCCGAATATATGTCAAGTCCGCCCATGCCGGGGTATCCGTCGGACGAGAAGAAAAGTTCTTTGTTGGGGCCGAAGGCCGGGAACAGCTCATCTCCCTCGGTGTTTACTGCACCGCCAAGGTTTTCCACAATCTCTTGCTTGGCCGCGCTGTTCCCTATGTAATATCTCCAAAGGTCGAACCCGCCGTAGCCGCCTGCCATGTCCGATGCAAAGTAGAGCCATTCGCCGTCGGGCGATACAGCGGGGTGGGCAAATGAGGATAGTGTATCCTTTGAAATCTCTATTTTCTTTACTCCGCTCCACGATGCATCGCTGCGGTTGCTACTGTATATTGCGGCGTAGCGCGGATATTGGTTGTCGGTAACGCATCGGGTGAAATACATGGTCTTGCCATCGGGAGTGAATGCGCAAGCACCATCCTCATTCTCGCTGTTGATTTCGCTCTCGATAACCTCGGTCTTCTGCCATTTGCCTTTTTCATCGCGGCGGGTGAGGAATATGTCGGCACTCTTTTGCCCTGTTATTCCACTGAGGTCGTCCCCTTTTGCCTCCTTGCGTGTGGAGGTGGTAACAATCATAGTGGTGTCGTCGCCCACATACATGGGGCAGTAGTCGCTTCGCTGCCCGTTAAGTTCCTTTGCTTTTTTTACAATGTAGCGGTTGGGGTTTTTCTTCCAGTCGAGCGACTGCTTGGCTGCTTGCAGGCCTACGATGGCGAGCTTGTCGTTGCTGTTCAGCTTCAGATACTCTTCGTAATTCTTAACGGCATCCTTGTAGTCGCCTTTTTCGAGCTGTGCGTCGGCCAGATGGCGCAGGGCAAGCGAGTCGGGGTATTTGTAACGCACGGCATTCATATATGCACCCACGGCACGCACGGCATTGTTGCTTTTTCGGTAGCACTCTCCCAATTTCCACGCAACCACGGCTCGTTTCTTTTTGTCCTTTGCGGGAATCTTGCGATAGGCCTTTTTATATTGCTTTGCAGCCTCGTAATATTCGTTCACGGCAGCATATTGGTCGCCTTTCTTTATTGCCTTTTCGCTGCCACACGATAGAATGGCAAGCATTGTAAGGAGTAGTATGCTGTATGATATTGCTCTGTTCATCTGTTATAATCACTTGTGATTAAATAACTCATTTTTTGCCCGAATATTATATGGTGCGCTTTTTTGTTAATCTTTTTTAGTAAGATTGTCTATTGTGCTGTTGTCGCTGAGAACCTCGTTTATTATCTTGTTGAGCATCTGCTTCATCTCCTCGATAAAGGTTTTTGCTTCATACTCTTTCTTCTCAATGTCGCGCAGTTTTTTTTCCCACTGTCCTGTGAGTTCCGCGCTTTTGAGCAGTTCGTTTCTTATGATATTAATAAGTTCTATGCCTGTTTCTGTGGCAACGACATTGCGTTTTACCTTTTTTATGTAGTTGCGTTTGAAGAGCGTTTTTATTATTTCTGCGCGTGTGGCAGGGCGCCCTATTCCGTTCTTCTTCATGGCATTGCGCAACTCCTCGTCTTCAACGGTTTTTCCAGCAGTCTGCATCGCAAGCACCAATGTGCCCTCGGTGTAAGGCTTGGGTGGTGTTGTCCATTTTTCTTGTAGCTCGGGTATATGTGCACCGCTCTCTCCTTTTACAAATGTGGGAATCTCTTTTTTCTCCTTTTCATCGCTGTTTTCGTCGGTAAAAACCACCCTCCATCCTTGCTCTATGATACTTCTCTCGCTTGTTCTGAAAGGTATGTCGGCAGCCTCGCCCTGCACGGTTGTTGTGCGCACTTTACACTCGGGGTAAAAGGCTGCAATGAAGCGCAGAGCAATGAGGTTATACACCTTCTTCTCAATATCGGTGAGTCCTTGCGGGTAAACACCTGTGGGGATTATCGCATGGTGGTCTGTAACCTCACTGTTGTTAAATACCTTTTTTGATTTTGGCAGGGGTTTTCCTTCCAATGGGGCGGTGAGGGCGGTGTAGTCGCGCAACCCTTTGAGTATGGCGGGGCATTTGGGGTAAATGTCGTCGCTCAGGAATGTGGTGTCCACGCGCGGGTATGTGGTAAATTTTTTCTCATACAGAGATTGCACGGTTTGCAGCGTGGTTTCAATGGGTATGCCGTATTTTCTGTCGCACTCGTTCTGCAAGGCTTGCAGGTCGTAGAGTGATGGCGGATACTCTTTTCCCTCTTTTTTGCTCACCGATGTAATGACAAAAGGTTCGTCTTTTATCTTCTCTATAAGTTCGAGGCCTTGTTCGTTGTTGCTGATGGGTTCAATGCCGATGTTTGCCGCCTCGGCTGCGCGGTATGCTTCGTCGGAATTGAAGTCGGCTCCTTTTTTGGAGGCTTTCTCTTTTTGTTTTTCAATCTCCTGCATCAGCTCCTCCTCGCTCTTTTTCACAATTACGTTGAACGGGGTGTCGCGGTAAGTGGTTTTAAGTACCCAATATTGCTTGGGTACAAAATTCTCAATCTCCATTTGTCGTTTCACAATGAGTGCGAGGGTGGGCGTCTGTACGCGTCCTATTGATAGCACTTGGCGGTTCTGTCCATACTTCAAAGTGTATAGGCGTGTGGCGTTCATGCCCAAGAGCCAATCTCCTATGGCGCGTGCGAGCCCTGCCTCGTAGAGCGATTGATACTCGCTCTGGTCTTTGAGCGTGGCAAAGCCCTCGCGTATGGCCTCCTCGGTCATTGACGACACCCACAAACGCTTTACGGGGCATTTGGCCTGTGTCTTTTGAATGACCCAGCGTTGTATGAGTTCTCCCTCCTGTCCGGCATCACCGCAGTTTATTATGCAGTCGGCAGCTTGCATGAGTTTTTCAACAATGGCAAACTGTTTTTCGATTCTTTTGTTATCTATGAGCTTGATGCCGAAACGCGGTGGAATCATAGGCAGGCTGCCGAGGCTCCATCTCTGCCACATAGAGGTGTAGTCTCCCGGCTCTTTAAGCGTACACAGGTGTCCTAATGTCCAAGTTACTTGGTAGCCGTTGCCCTCAATATAGCCATCGCATTTCTTCTTCGCCCCTAAAATCTCGGCTATATTTCTTGCAACATCGGGTTTTTCCGCAATACAAACAATCATATAGTGCGGTTTATTCTGCGTCAAGCAGTATGTTCATAAGTTCACAAGCTGCCTTTGCAACGCTTGTTCCGGGGCCGAAGATTCCCGCCACACCTGCGCGGTAAAGGAAATCATAATCTTGTGCCGGTATCACACCGCCGGCAAATACCATAATATCCTCGCGCCCCAGCTTGGCGAGCTCCTCTATAAGCTGTGGAACGAGTGTCTTGTGTCCGGCGGCAAGCGACGACACACCCACGGCATGAACATCATTTTCCACAGCCTGTTTTGCAACTTCGGTGGGTGTTTGGAAAAGCATTCCCATATCCACATCAAAGCCGCAGTCGGCATATCCCGTTGCCACAACTTTTGCGCCACGGTCATGGCCGTCTTGTCCCATTTTTGCTATCATCACACGGGGGCGACGGCCCTCTCTCTTTGCAAACTCCTCGGTGAGGCGGCAGGCCTCTTTGAAGCTCTCGTCGTCTCTGCTTTCTGCTGAATACACTCCTGAAATTGTTCTTATGATTGCTTTGTAACGCCCTGCGACAGCCTCGCAAGCGTCTGAAATCTCTCCCAATGTGGCACGCAAGCCGGCTGCCTCCACCGCGGCCTCCAAAAGATTGCCCTTGCCGCTTTTTGCACACTCGGTAATCTTGTCGAGGGCGGCTTTCACGGCAGCCTCGTCGCGATTATTGCGGTTGCGCTCAATGGCAGCAAGCTGCTCCTTGCGCACAGCGGTGTTGTCAATCTCCAAAATATCGATAGGCTCCTCCTCGTCGAGGCAATATGCGTTTGTGCCCACGATAATCTGCTTGCCGCTATCAATGCGTGCTTGTGTACGTGCGGCAGCCTCCTCTATGCGCATCTTGGGTATTCCTGTCTCTATGGCTTTTGCCATGCCACCCAGCTGCTCAATCTCCTGAATGAGTTTCCACGCCTTCTCGGCAATCTCTTTGGTGAGGCTCTCTACATAGTATGAGCCGCCCCACGGGTCTATCACACGGCAGATGTTTGTCTCCTCTTGCAGATAAATCTGCGTGTTGCGGGCAATGCGTGCCGAAAAGTCGGTGGGCAGAGCGATAGCCTCGTCAAGTGCGTTGGTGTGCAGCGACTGAGTGTGTCCCATTGCCGCGCTCATGGCCTCAATAACGGTGCGGCCCACGTTGTTAAACGGGTCTTGCTCTGTGAGCGACCAGCCCGATGTTTGGCAGTGTGTGCGCAGAGCCATTGATTTTGGGTTCTTGGGGTTGAACTGCTTTATAATCTTTGCCCACAGCATACGCGCCGCACGCATCTTGGCTATCTCCATGAATGGGTTCATGCCTATGCCCCAGAAGAAAGATAGGCGGGGAGCAAAAGCATCGATGTCAATGCCGGCATTCACGCCTGCACGCACATACTCCAAACCGTCGGCAAGGGTGTATGCAAGTTCAATGTCGGCCGATGCTCCGGCTTCCTGCATATGGTAGCCCGAGATTGATATTGAATTGAACTTGGGCATCTTCTGCGAAGTATAGGCGAAAATGTCGCTTATTATACGCATTGAGAATGCAGGCGGGTAGATGTATGTGTTGCGCACCATGAACTCCTTTAGAATATCGTTCTGTATGGTACCTGCCATCTCCTCGAGCTTCGCGCCCTGCTCGAGCGCGGCGTTGATGTAGAATGCAAGCACGGGCAATACGGCACCGTTCATGGTCATTGAAACAGACATTTTGTTCAAGGGGATTCCATCGAACAGTTGCTCCATATTCTCCATGCAGCATATTGATACTCCGGCTTTTCCCACATCGCCCACCACGCGCTCATTGTCGGGGTTGTATCCGCGGTGTGTGGGCAGGTCAAATGCCACAGAGAGGCCCTTTTGTCCCGATGCAAGGTTGCGACGGTAGAAGGCGTTGCTCTCCTCGGCTGTTGAAAAGCCTGCATACTGCCTGATGGTCCATGGGCGGAAGGTGTACATCATGGAGTAGGGACCACGCAGGAAGGGCGGCAGGCCGGCTGCATAGTCAAGGTGCTCCATCTCTTTTAAGTCGTCGGCTGTGTAAACAGGCTTAACATTTATATGCTCAGCTGTTTCCCACATTTCGCCTGTTGTGGCGGGGGCTGTTGTTGAGGCTGCACCGGCCTCAAAAATATCTATGTTGCTGAAATCTCTTCTCATAGTTTCTTCTTGTTAAATACCCAACTTTGCGTTAAGAGCCTTTAAGGTCTCTAGCACATTCACTCTCACATGAATAAAGTTCTCGATGCCGGCTGCTTTGAGTTCCTCGCTGCATGCAGGTGCTCCGGCAACAATGAATATGGCCTTATCCTTTACAGCCTCGTATGCTGGTATTGCATATTCGGCATATTCATCGTCGCTTGAACATATCACCACAATATCGGCTTTTGCCTCCAATGCCGCTTTTGCACCCTCCTCCACACTCTTGAATCCGAGGTTGTCAATAACCTCATATCCGGCAGCGACAAGGAAATTGCACGAGAATTGTGCTCTGGCTTGTCTCATGGCAAGGTTGCCTATTGTGAGCATGAATGCTTTGGGGCGGCGGCCGCTTGCCTCGGTGGCAAGGCGCAGTTGCTCGAACTCCTCGCCCAAACGCTTTGTTTTAAGACCATCGCATGAATGCGAGTGCCCGCCACAGGCGCAAGTCTCTTCCTGGGGTATTTTCCCCTCCGATGTTTCGCTGAAATTGGGATATTGGTTTGTGCCCAGCAGTATCTCTTTGCGGCGTGCAAGAGCCATACGGCGGTCATCGCCTGTCTTTTCCATTATATCCTTTATCTTGCCGTTGCGCACCAAGGCTTGGAAACCGCCCGCCTGTTCTGTCTCCAAGAATATTCTCCACGCCTCTTTGGCAATAGAAGCGGTGAGGCTCTCTACGTAGTACGAACCGCCTGCGGGGTCGGCCACGGCGTCAATATGGCTCTCGTGTTTCAGTATCAGTTGTTGGTTCTTGGCTATTCTCACTGCAAAGTCGGTGGGGGTTTCGTAAACAGAGTCGTATGGTCTCACCGTTATAGACTCCACGCCGGCAATGGCTGCGCTCATAGCCTCGGTCTGGGTGCGCAACATGTTTACATAAGAGTCGAACAATGTGAGGTTGAACGATGTGGTCTCGGCATGTACCGCCATTTTGCAACAATCCTTGCTTGTGCCGTATTGTTCGGCTATTTTAGCCCACAGCATACGCGCTGCGCGGAATTTTGCAATCTCCATGAAGAAATTGCTTGATATGCCCATATTGAATTTTATGCTGCTTGCAGCGATGTCGGCAGGCACGCCAGCCTCGGTGGCTGTGTGCATATAATCGTTGCCCCATGCGAGGGCGTAACCAAGTTCCTGTGTAATATATGCACCGCTGTTACATAGCTTTGCGCTGTTCACTGCAAGACAACGGAACAGAGGCAGTTCCTGTGTGGCCTCAATTAAATCCTTTGCGGTCAGTGCATAGTCCTCAATGGCAACGCCTTTGCATAGCTCCTTGCCTATGGGGTCGTAATTGAATGAGCCTTGAATGCGATTGAGATCGAAATTCTGTTTCTTGCAGTGCGCTACGAATAACGTGGCAAAAAGGGGTGTGCGTTTTTGGCACACGTCAAAGTTCAGTTCCACCTCCTGTGCATCAATGCCGGCAAGCAGTTGCTCTATAAATTCGGCCGAAACCATCTTGCCCTTCACCTTGAAACCTATCGATGTAACACCCTCCTTTATTAGTTTATGCGCTTTGGCATTTGCTTCGGCAGGGTTGTCGGTGGTTAGTTCTGTTCTTATGAGCCATTTGTTATCGGCTTTATTGCCACGTGTATATGGGAATTCACCGGGCATAGTGTCGGCTATACCTTTTACTATATCTTCTTTGCGATAGAACGGGTTTACATTAAATCCCTCGCTTGTTCTCCAAATCATCTTCTTGTCGTAGTCGGCACCTTTAAGGTCTTCCACTATCTTTTCTTTCCAGCTCTCTGCGGTAACAGGCGAGAATTCACTAAAAAGTTTCTCTTTTTCCTTTTCCATGTTGTTGAGTTTTGTATAATTCAAAACACAAAGTTATAAATATATTTTATAAGAACACGCATTATTCTAAAAAATAAGCCTTAACTTTGCACAACGATTTTTAATATAATGTAAAGGCTTGTTAAGCCTAAAATCAGATTTTATATGCAAACTATTAAGAAAAATTTATGCTTTCTCGTAGCCGTTTTGTTTGTAACATTGGCAACGGCTCAGTCAGAGTATTACACATCTATTGATGGTGTGAAGGGTGGTGCTACATTGAAAGACGCATTGTATAACCTTATAAGAGTACATGAGCGTATCTCATATGGCAGTGGCTCTGCATCCACTTGGGGTGCATTCTATTCCACCGACCGCGACCCGGTTACCAACCGTGTTTACGATATGTACTCGCCCGAGGTACGTTACTTTGGCGATAAGGGTGCGGCTATAAGCGATATGAATATTGAGCACAGCGTTGCAAAGAGCTGGTGGGGTGGTGGCAAAAACGATGCCTACTGCGACCTGCACCACCTGAATCCGTCTGATGCGGATGCCAACAGCCGTAAGGGTAACTACCCCCTGGCCGAATTAGAGTCGGTTTCTTGGGACAATGGTGTTACTTTTGTGGGCAAGGCTACCATCAACGGCAGCAGCGTGAATGCTTTTGAGCCTTGTGATGAGTATAAAGGCGATTTTGCACGCACCTATATGTATATGTTTACCTGCTACCAGAATCTTACCTATGAATATACCTGGATGAACTACGAAAACAGTACATATCCCACATTCAAGCCTTGGGCTGTCGAGCTCCTTCTAAAATGGCACAAGCAGGACCCTGTCAGCACCAAGGAGGTTGCACGCAACAATGCTGTATATTCTATTCAAGGCAACCGTAACCCATATGTAGATTACCCGCAGTTGGCCGACTATGTGTGGGGCGACTCCGTGAACTATGTATTCAGCCTGTCGGGCGAAGTGAGTGGCGGTGCCGGTGATAACACCGATTCCAAGGTATATATAATGGAGTCGTTCTCATCATCGCTTGGCGAGTTCACCGTGGTAAATGCCGCAGGCACACACGAATGGACCAACAAGTATGGCTGTGCATACATTTCGGCATACGAGAGTGATACATATACAAACTATGCGGCCGAAAGCTGGCTTGTTTCTCCCTCAATGGATCTCACCGATGCCGAGGGGGCAAAACTCTCTTTTGAGTATGTAACAAAGTATAACGAAACAGGCATGGTGGCCCAGCGCAACCAATTGCTCATAAGCGACAACTATACAGGCGATATTGCAACGGCCACATGGGAGGTTATTGATTTCTCCATTGTGCAGAACAACACCGATTGGGCATTTACACAAACAGGCGATATAGCATTGCCATCCAAGTACATGGGTAAGGATAATGTTACGATAGCTTTCAAATATACATCTACAACCACCAAGGCAGGAACATGGGAGGTTAAGAACCTTGTGGTATCTGCAGCCGAAGCCGCAGGTGGCGATGATAACACCGGCGACGACAATACCGATGAAGGTGGCGATGGCGACGATACCGGCAATGTGGGCACAGGTGGCAACGGCGGGAACTATCCTTTCAAGGAATTTACCCTTGTAACATCGGCTTCCACACTCACCGCAGGCGACTCTATAATAATTGCATACACCGATATAGTCATGGGCGCGCAATCGGGTAAATATCGCGCAAGCATCGCGGGTGCGGTAATAGAATCGAACAAAATAACATCATATCCCGAAGGCACGCAGATTGCACTGCTCGAAGAGGGTACCAAAGAGGGCACATTTGCCATTAATGTCGATGGCCTCTATCTCTCTGCCGCATCAAACAGTAGCAATAACGTTAGCTCGGTTGAGGCGCTTAGCGACGATGCAAGCTGGTTGATAGAGATATCGGCCGATGGTTCGGCTGTTCTCACAGCGCAGGGTGCATATACACGTAATATATTGCAGTACAACACAGCTTCACCCCGTTTCTCTTGCTACAAGGGAACGCAGAAGTCGGTGAATATCTATGCAAAATCGCCTGTGAGTACCACAGGTGTTGAAGATATTGTAACCGACGAGGCCACTGTTGTGGATGTATATAATATGCAAGGTGTATGTGTGCGTTCAGCCGTTCGCGCAGCCTCTGCACTCGATAATCTCCCCCGTGGTTTCTACATAATTTCGGGTGAGAAGGTATATAAAAAGTAGTATAAATGAAAAAGGTGATAAACCCCCGATATCAGCATCTCGAATCGCGCCTTGTAGAGGTGGCGAACGGGAATTATACCCCCGAATTTGTCTATTGTAACCGCCGAAATGTGGTGGAGCGTGTCTCTATTGATGGTGAGCTTTTTGTGGTTAAGAGCTACAAAAAGCCTCCACTCATAAATATGATAGCCTATCGTTTTTTTCGCAAATCAAAGGCGAGGCGTGCATATGAATATGCTCTGCAACTGTTGGATTGTGGCTTTGAGACGCCATTGCCGGTTGCCTATTTTGAAAAATTTGATAAGGGACTTTTCAAACAGGGTGTGTTTATTGCAAAGTATGAGCCTCACAAACTGCTTGAGAGTATATTTGATGGCTCTGTGAGTGCTGACGAAAGAAAGGTTATATTAAGTGATTTCATAGACTATCTGCTCTCTATGCACAAGAAGGGTGTCATGCCTATGGACTTGAACGCAGGAAACGTCTTTTATTATAAGGATGATGCCACTGGGCATTATCTATTCTCGCTCACCGATATTAATAGGATGAAATTCGGTGTAAAGCCTGCATTCAAGGAGATGATGTTCTCGTTTGAGCAGTGCTTTTTCCCACTCACACAGATGGGAGAACTCATTGATGTTTATGTGCAGAAAACCGGTATAAGGTACCCTAAGGTTGTCTATTATGTGATGTCTCACAGAATGAGAAGGTATCGTAGGAACCGTTCCAAGAGCAGGTTTGCGGCTCTCTTTGGTAAGAAGTAGCAGAGTGACCTGTTCGGGAACGCTACAGCCGTTCAATAACTCCTCAACTCGGGCATATAAGGCAAACGGGGCCAAGCTGGCATCTATTTTATATTTAACTCTTTATCGGGCACATCAGCGGCTCGGCTGCTGTGCATTGCTGCATAAAAACTCTTTACGCACAACAGAAAAAGCAGCAAATCAATAATTGCCACCGGCCAAACAATGCCCAATGTGATGAATAGTGCCATATGTGTATGGATTTATATGTGAGAGACTCTGCCATAGGGATTTCAAATATATCTAAAAACGAACGAGAAATATCAAGCTTGCTTGATATTTCTCACTGCAAGTGCATAATATATTCGGGGTTACCTCAAAAATAGCAAGAATTTATGAATTCAATAGCTGCTTGCTTAATTCACCCCAAGTTCATTAAGCAGATATTGTGCATGGCCTATGCGGTCCACAATAAAAAGTACGTAGCGAATATCCACCGATATGTTGCGGCATATAGTGGGGTCGAACTCAATGTCGCTCATTGTGGAACGCCATGTGCGGTCGAAATTTATTCCCACAAGTTCGCCCTTGCCGTTTATTACGGGTGAGCCGGAGTTACCGCCCGATGTGTGGTTCGATGCAAGGAAACATACGGGTACGGTGGGCTTTCCGTTCTTGTCTATGCTCCATTGCCCATAGCTCTTGTTCTTGTATGTATCGCGCAGTGCTTGCGGTATGTCGTAATCGTAAATCTCGGGGTTCTCTTTGGCTATCACTCCATCGAGTGTAGATAGGTGTGTGTGGTACTCGCCATCAACATTCTCGTAACCGCAAACTGTTCCGTATGCCACGCGCAGAGTGAAGTTTGCATCGGGGTAGAATGCTCTGTCGCTGTCCCACTCGCGCAATGCCTGCATGTATGTCTTGTACCATTTCTCAATGGCAGGCACATTGCTTATGTTGCGGTAGGCGTAGGCGCTGTTCTTTCTTACGATGTCGTTGAACAATTTTTCGAATTCCAGCATGGGGTCGGCGAGCAGTTGCTCCTTGTCGGGCAGTGCTGTACCCAATATTTTTGTATTGTTGTAGAGGCTGTCGGTGTACTCCTTTATACCTCCCCGGCTGTCGATGCCGTCGGTAAGTGCTTGCGGAATGTACTCCTTGGGCATGCGAGCCATGAATTCAGTGAGCATCTGTGTGGCGATGGTGCGGTCAATCTGTTGATTGTAATCTGTGAGCAATTTCTTATGGGTGGCTTGCAATTCTTCCTCACTCATCTCCTGTGCGGCGTTTCGCAGCCTGCGTGCAATGCCGTATGCCTCAATTGCTCCCACCGATTCATTGAAAAGTTCGCGCACGAAATAACCCTTTGCCGTGTTTGTATATGCGGCACGCATGGAGTCGAGCAGTGTCGCGTATTGGGGCTTCTCGGCAGCCCATGCTGCAAAGTCGGCCTCGTACCTCTGCTTCTTCTCTATTGTGCCCAACCTTTCAAGTCCAAGGCTCTCTCCTTGCCATTTTTTCCATGCGTTGGCAATGTTTGCATGTTTGGCTGCGTATGCTATGCGCACAGCGGGATCCTTTGCTTGCGCCTCGGTAATGGTTTCCAAGCGTTGCGTGCGCAGGGCTATTTTCATGGGGTTCGAAACATTTGCCACATACTCCACGGCATCGGAAATAACATACTCCTGTGTATTGCCGGGGAAGCCGTAAATCATGGTGAAATCGCCCTCTTGTACCCCTTTTGTGGATATTTTGAAGTGCCTTTTGGGGTGGTAGGGGATATTCTCCTTGCTGTAATCTGCAGGCTGGTTGTCGCTGCCTGCATACACGCGGAATATCGAGAAATCGCCCGTGTGGCGTGGCCACATCCAATTGTCGGTGTCGCCACCAAATTTACCTATCGACGAGGGGGGCGCACCCACCAAGCGCACGTCGCGATAGGTTTGATATACATACAGAACATGCTGGTTGCCGTAATATTGGCTCTCGATAGATGCTTGGCAGCCTTCGCCCTTTGTTGCTGTCGCTATGATATCTGCGCTGTTTTCCCCGTTGGCAAGTCGTTCGGTAACATCCTCCATGCTCACAAGAAGGCTCACCGTGAGCCCGGGAACGGGCAGCTCCTCCTCCATGGATTTTGCCCAATAGCCATAGGTAAGATAATCGTGCTCCACAGATGACAATTTTTGAATGGAACTGTAACCGCAGTGGTGGTTTGTGAGCAGCAGGCCTTGGTCCGATATGAACTCTCCTGTGCAGCCTCCTCCAAACTGCACCACGGCGTCTTTAAGCGATGGTTTGTCGGCCGAATATATATCATCTGCCTTCAATTTGAATCCCATTTTGCGCATATCCTTTATGCGCTCCTTTATGTGTGTGGGCAACCACATGCCCTCGTCGGCAAACGTAGTGGCAATGGCAAGGCATGCCATTGCGCTTAAAATAAGTCTTTTAATCATATATTTTGAAATGTTTTTGTTCTATGCAAGTTCGATTACCTCGATGTCCTTGAACTCGCCATTGTCGATGGTGAATTTTATAATTGTACGCACCTGCTGCCACCCCTGCTTGCCTGCTGCGCCGGGGTTTATGTGCAGGCATCCGATTATTTTGTCGTACATTACTTTAAGTATGTGCGAATGTCCCGATACAAACAGTTGCGGGCGTTCTTTGTAAATGGTATTGCGTATAGATGGGTCGTAGTGCCCGGGGTAGCCGCCAATGTGTTTCATAAGCACATTGCACCCTTCGATGGTGAATCGTGCCACTTCGGAAAAACGGAAACGCACCTCGGGACCGTCGATATTGCCACACACAGCCCTCACGGGGCGGTGTGCCTCCAACTGCTCTATTATGCGCATTGAACCGATGTCGCCCGCGTGCCATATCTCGTCGCAGTCGTTGAAGTGTGTGAGGTAGCGGTCGTCCCAGCAGCTATGTGTGTCGCTCAGCAGACCAATTCTTTTCATAGCTCGAATCGTGCGCGTATGAAATTGCAGATGTAGTCGGCTGTTCCGTCGATACCTAAAAGTGAAGAATTTATGCAGAGGTCATAAGATGCAGCCTCTCCCCAATGTGTTGCAGCGTAGTAATCGTGGTATGAACGGCGTTTCTTGTCGCCTCTCTCCATCAGCTCGCGTGCCTGCTCTTCGGTAGCTCTCTCTTTGCGTGCAATGCGACGTATGCGGTCGTCGCTGTTCGCTGTTATGAAGATGCTTATCATGCGAGGTTGGTCACGCAGTACATATTCAGCGCAGCGCCCTATGATTATACAACTTTCGCGTTGTGCAATGTTTCTTATAGCCTCGCTTTGTATTTGGAAAAGTTGGTCGCTCTCCATGCAACTGCCACCGCCCGAGAGGAAATTGGATAGTGAGCCGTGTATGCTGAACAGCCCGCCAAGGAAACTGTCCGACTCTCTCTCGTCGGCACCGGCAAAAACGCTGGCATCGAGCCCACTCTCTATTGCTGCGGCTTCAAGCAACTTCTTGTCGTATATGGGCAGATGCATCCTCTCGCCTATCTTTTCGGCAATCTTTTTACCTCCGCTGCCAAGCTGGCGGCCTATTGTTATTATGATTTTCTCCATATTATGTATGTTGTATGTTAGTTAAATAAGTTCTTTCTTTTTCCAACTGCTGAACTGAACTTTCAACATTATTATTGTGAGCACGGCTGCAACAAAATCGGAAATAGGCATGCTGTACCACACGCCATCCTCGCCGTGGAACAGGGGAAGAATGAGCAGTAGCGGAATGAGGAACAGCATTTGGCGGGTGAGCGACAGGAATATGGACTTCTTGACCATGCCTATGCTCTGGAAAAAGTTTGTGGTTACCATCTGGAACCCGATAAGGGGCATCACAAGCGACATTATACGCATGGCCTTTGCCGAGCTTGCTATAAGCGCGCTGTCGGTGGTAAAGGCGCGAGCAATTATCTCGGGCATGAACTCGTTGAGTATAAATCCAATAATCATAACAATGCTGGCGCATATACAGGTGAGTTTCAATGCTTCGGTAACTCGCTTGTACTGCTTGGCACCGAAATTGTAGCCCACAATAGGCTGCATGCCTTGCGTGAGGCCCAGAACAATCATCACAAAGATAAATGCCACGCGGTTCGATATTCCGTATGCTCCAATGGATATGTCGCCGTCGGCACTATATGTGCGCAACCCTTTGTTTACAATGATAACCACAAGGCAGGCCGCCGCGTTTATGAAGAAAGGCGACATGCCGATGCTTAAAATGGCCTTCACCACCTCTTTTTTCAGTTTGTATATGCCACGTTGCAAGTGCAGCAGTTCGTTGGGGTTGCTCAACAGGCGTATCTGCCATATCAAGGTGGTGCATTGCGCAATGATGGTGGCAAGGGCGGCTCCTCTTATTCCCCAATCGAACAGATAGATGAAGATGGGAGCCAGGATTATGTTGGCAACAACGGTTATTATGGTGGCAATCATTGCTTGTTGCGGGTGTCCCGAAGCTCGCAGGGCGGCATTTATTCCAAAATAGAGGTGGGTAACGATGTTACCAAGCAAAATAACCTCCATGAAACTGCGGGCGTAGGGCAATGTGGCCTCGCTTGCGCCGAAGAAGAAGAGAACCTTGTCGAGGAAGAGCAGTGAAACCCCTGCAAATAAAACTCCTACTATGATGTTGAGCGTTACAATATTGCCCAAAATAAGTTTTGCCGAATCGTAGTCCCTCTGCCCGAGCTTTACCGATAGCTGTGTGGCACCTCCCAAACCCACCATGGCTCCGAAGGCTGCCGACAGGTTCATGAAGGGGAATGTGGTGGCAAGGCCCGAAATGGCGAGCGCACCCACACCCTGCCCGATGAAGATGCTGTCAATCATGTTATAGAGCGATGCCGCTGTTTGTGCAATAATGGCGGGAATCGCGTATTGTGTGAGCAGTTTGCTCACCTTTTCAGTACCCAGTTCGGTAGGAACTTTTTTCTTGGTTGCCTCGTTCATATATGTGTTAAAATGTATATCTTTGCAACAAAGATAGTGAAAGAGGCGGGCAGAAAAAAGAGGTTTTATCGTTTTTTTATGTTTTTGCCCTTTTCATCGGAGTAAATAATACTTTATGGCAATGAATGAACATAACTCAAAGAGTGTGCTTGTGGGTATGAGTGGCGGCATCGACAGCACTGCGGTGTGCAGCATGCTGCTTGCTGCAGGGTACCGCGTGTGCGGCCTCACGCTTGTTACTTGCGATGCATCGTTAAAGGCTGCTGATGCGGCATCGGAACTTGCCGCAAAATTGGGAATAGAACATCACGTTGCCGATATACGCGAGGAGTTTCGTGCTGCCGTGATACAGCCCTTTATAGATGCTTATTTGCAAGGCTTTACCCCCAATCCGTGCGTTAATTGCAATCCCTCTATGAAATTCAAGGTGCTCGAGGATTGGGCCGACAGATTAGGCTGCACATATATAGCCACGGGGCACTATGTTCAGTTGAGAACCATCGATGAAAAGGTCTATATTTGCGCCGGGAGCGACCATCGTAAAGATCAAAGCTATTTCCTATGGCGTCTCACACAAAACCAGCTGCGACGTGTACTTTTCCCGCTTGGCGATTGGGAAAAAAGCGATGTGCTTGCCTATCTGAAAGAGCACGGCCTTGAAAGGGCTGCCGAGGATGGCGAGAGTATGGAGGTATGTTTTATTCCGGGTGATTATCGCGATTTTCTGCGTGCAAACGTTCCCGATATAGATGCAAAATATGGTGGCGGTGCCTTTGTTGATTGTGCAGGGCGTGTGATAGGCCACCACGCGGGTTTCCCGTTTTATACAATAGGGCAACGTAAAGGGCTTGGCATTGCACTTGGACATCCCGCTTATGTGCTTAAAATAAATGCTGCAAAAAACACAGTGATGCTTGGCACCGAGGAACAACTGCTGGCATCGTATATGCTCATAGAGGAACCTTCGTGGGTGGATGGGGTGCCATGCGGCAATTTGCAGGTGCGTGTGCGCTATCGTGGTTGCCCTGTTCCATGCGAGCCTCCGGTGAAGGTTGCCGAGGGGTTATGGTTGCTGCATCTGTTGCAGGATGTATCGGCGGTAACGCCGGGGCAGTCGGCAGTTTTTTACAAAGATAATATGATAGTTGGGGGTGCTTCCATAGCATCGCAACGCGGTATAAACCAATGGATAAAGAATGATGAATGAAGAGCCGTTAACCCTTTTTGCGCTGAATAATCTTGTACGTGGAGCGCTTGCGCAGAATTTCCCCGCTGCCTGTTGGGTGGTGGGCGAGTTGAGCGAGGTGCGCGAAACGGCTGCGGGGCATTGCTACATAGAACTTGTGGAGCGCGATGAGGCTGCCGACGACCTTGTAGCAAAGGCGCGTGGAACCATTTGGGCACGCATATATTCTCTGCTGAAACCATATTTCCTTGAACTGACAGGAACACCCTTTTCCGTGGGTCTGAAGGTGATGTTGAAGGTTACCGTGGTTTTTCACGAACTATACGGCTATTCGCTCGATGTGTGCGACATAGAGCCGGCCTTTACCGTGGGTGATGCCGCGCGCAGGCGCAAGGCTGTTATAGACCGCCTTGCAAGCGAGGGGGTTTTGGATTTGAACAAGGAACTCTCTTTTCCGTTGTTGCCACAGCGCATAGCAGTTATATCGTCGTCGTATGCTGCGGGTTATGGCGATTTTTGCGACCAGCTTGCCCGTAACCCCTATGGCTTTGTCTTTTACCCGGCCCTTTTCCCGGCACCGATGCAGGGCAACAAGGTTGAGCCGGGGATTATAGCTGCGCTCGACAAAATTGCCGAAAATATAGAATTTTGGGATGTGGTGGTGATAATTCGTGGCGGTGGTGCCACGAGCGACCTCTCCTGCTTTGATACCTACGACCTTGCCAATAACTGCGCTCAATTTCCCTTGCCTGTAATCACCGGTATAGGGCATCAGCGCGATGTGTCAGTGCTCGATACCGTGGCTCACACAAGCGTTAAAACCCCCACTGCGGCAGCCGAACTCCTTATACACGCAATGGCGGCGCAAGCGGCAGCCATAGACGAAGCGGGGCGTGCCATAGCAACTGCTGTAAACGACACGCTTGCGGCATGCAAAATGCGATTGAATACCCTGTTACAGCGCCTGCCGGTGTTCACTGCGCTCTATTTGCAAAAGCAGGAACACAAACTCGATTTATATAAGCAGGCGATAGATGCGGCATCGCCCTCTCATGTGCTTGCAATGGGGTATAGCATTACCCGTGTGGGTGGCAAAGCGGTGCGCTCGCTTGCCGATGTGCCGCCCGGTACTCGGGTGGTTACCACAGTGGCGGGTGGCAGTTTCACAAGTATAGTAGATGAAAACAAATAAAAATCATGGATAATAATATGACATACGCACAGGCAATGGAGCGCTTGGAGGCTATAATGAACGATGTTCAAGGTGGTAAAATGGATATAGACCGCCTTGCCGATGTGCTGAAAGAGGCCGATGAAATCATCAAATTCTGCAAAAGCAAGCTATATAAAGTGGATGAAGAGGTAAAGGCTGTTCTGCAGAATATATCGGAGGAGTAACCCCTTTGTTTGCACAAGCAGTGTCGCTGCATTTTGCCGATATACACGACAAGCAGGGCAGTATTATGATAAAAAAGTTGCCTAACTCCTTTTTTTAATAGGTGGCTTGCGCTATCTTTGCAGAAATAACGAAAATATTATAGAAAACAAGATATGAAAGATTTGGATTGGTCAAACATTGGGTTCGGGTATAGAAAAACCGACTACAATGTTCGTTGTTGCTATCGCAACGGCGCTTGGGGCGAAATTGAGATTTGCTCCGATGAATATATAAACATGCACATGGCTGCAACATGCTTGCACTATGGTCAGGAGGCTTTTGAGGGCCTCAAAGCTTTCCGTGGCAAGGATGGCAAGGTGAGAATTTTCCGTTTGGAGGCCAACGCCGAGCGTCTGCAGAGTACCTGCGATGGTATTCTCATGCCACAGGTTAGTGTGGAGTTGTTCCGCAATATGGTAACCAAGGTGGTGGAGCTTAACAAAGATTATATACCCCCCTACGAGAGTGGTGCATCGCTCTACATACGCCCCTTGCTCATAGGTACAAGCGCACAGGTGGGTGTTCATCCCGCATCGGAGTATCTCTTTATAATCTTCGTTACTCCTGTGGGCCCCTACTTCAAGGGCGGTTTCTCTACCAACCCTTATGTGATTATTCGTGAATACGACCGTTCTGCTCCCCTTGGAACAGGTAAGTACAAAGTGGGTGGTAACTATGCTGCAAGCCTTCGTGCCAATCAGTTGGCACATGAGAAGGGCTACTCATGCGAGTTCTACCTCGATGCAAAGGAGAAAAAATATATAGACGAGTGCGGTGCAGCCAATTTCATCGGTATCAAGAATAATACCTACGTTACCCCCCTCTCTACCTCCATTCTGCCATCAATAACCAATCGCAGTTTGCAGCAGATTGCAAAGGATATGGGTATGACTATTGAGGTGCGCCCAATCCCCGAGGAGGAGCTCTCTACATTTGAGGAGGCCGGTGCGTGCGGTACAGCAGCGGTAATTTCGCCCATAGAGCGCATTGACGACCTTGAAACGGGTAAATCCTACGTGTTTGCCAAGGATGGCAAGCCCGGGCCTGTGTGTACCAAACTATACGAGCATCTGCGTGCCATTCAGTATGGCGACGAGCCCGATAAATATGGTTGGGTAACAGTATTGGATATCTAATTAACGCTTTTTATAGTATGAAATCTTTATCTGTTTATAGAGGAACTGCTTGGGATTCATTGAGCGGCAATTGGGGTTCAGCGGCTGTTTTCACATTGGTTTACTTTGCAATTACTTGCATTGCATCGTCAATAGACATAACAGGGGGTATTATAACCATGCTGCTCACGGCACCGCTTGTCTATTCATATAATATAATGTTTCTCGATAATCTGCGTAGTGGCAAGGCTATTGAGGTGCAGGCGTTGTTCGAAGGTTATAACGACTATTCGCGCATCACGGGCACATACCTTCTTATGGTTGTGTATATACTTTTGTGGTCGCTGTTGCTCGTTATTCCGGGCGTTGTAAAGTCTATATCATATTCGCAGACACTTTACATTCTGCGCGATGAGCCTACACTCTCATATAATGGGGCAATAGAGCGCAGCATGGCCATGATGAAGGGGCACAAGATGGATTACTTCTTGTTGATACTCTCATTTATTGGTTGGTATATTTTGGGAATAGTGTCGCTGGGTATTGGTTTCCTTTGGATAAATCCGTATATATCAAGAACTCTGGCCTTCTTCTACGAAGATTTGAAGAGTGAACAAGAAAACCGAATTATTGCATGACAGGTTGCTATGGGTAAAGGAAAATTAAAGAAATTTGCCGACATGGCACAATATCCCAATGTGATTGAGCATCACTTCTCCATGGGTGATGCTCGCCCTTTTGAAATGAAAGGGCATTGGGGCCGGGATTTTTTCAAGAACGACAATCCCATAGTGCTTGAACTTGGTTGCGGCCGTGGCGAATATACAGTGGCGCTTGCACGCCGTTTCCCCGACAAGAACTTTATAGGTGTGGATATCAAGGGGGCGCGCATGTGGACCGGTGCCACCGATGCACTGAATAATAACCTCGCCAATGTGGGCTTCCTGCGCACGACCATTGAAATTATCGACCACTTTTTTGCACCCGGCGAGGTTAGTGAGATATGGCTCACTTTCCCCGACCCGCAGATGAAGAAATATACAAAGCGTCTTACATCGTCGCTTTTCTTGCAGCGTTATAGCAATATTCTTGCTCCCGACGCGGTGGTGCATCTTAAAACCGATAGTAATTTCATGTTTACATATACAAAATATGTAACAGAGGTGAATGCTCTGCCGGTGAAGGAGTGCATAAACGATGTGTATGCACAGGAGTGCGTGAGCGATATACTCTCCATTCGCACATATTATGAATCGCAGTGGTTGGAGCGTGGCCTCACAATCAAATATATCTCCTTTGGGCTTGCGGGTAAAACCTCTTTTGTGGAGCCCGATGTGGAGATTGAACTTGACGAGTATCGCAGCTACAACCGCAGCAAGCGCAGCAGCTTGCAAACAAGCAAATAATGGTTGTTTGCAAAAAAAATATTATTACACGATAAAACTGCTTATATTCTATGTTAAAACATATAGTAATGTGGCGCTTTGTAGATGGTGCCGCCAATAAAAGCCGTGTGGAACACGCGCGGTATATAAAGGAGCATTTGGAGGCTCTTGTGGGCGTGGTGCCCGATATTATCTCCATGGAGGTGGGCGTGAACGAGAACCCTTCGGCAACAGGCTACGATGCGGTACTTATTTCCACCTTTGAAAACAGCGAGGCGCTTGGGCGTTATAAGATACACCCCGCTCACCAAGCTGTTGCAGCCTATTTCAAGGAGGTATGCGAATTGCGTGCCGATGTTGATTACGAATTTTAAGAACTATGGCATTATATCCAAAACTTATATTAGATGCGCTCGCCAAGGTGCGCTATCCGGGTAACGGAAAGAATCTTGTCGAGGCCGAGATGGTCGATGATAACATACGCATCGACGGTAACAAGGTTTCTTTCTCACTTATTTTCGACAAGCCCACCGACCCTTTTATTCGTTCGGTGGTAAAATCGGCCGAGGCTGCTATCCTCACTTATGTGGGCAAGGATGTTGAGATTGTAGGCAACATATCAGTGGTCTCTCGTCAGGCTGCACGCCCCGAGGTAGGTAAGTTCCTTCCACAAGTGAAGAATGTGATAGCCATATCGTCGGGCAAAGGAGGTGTGGGTAAATCCACCGTATCGGCCAATCTGGCCATAGCACTTGCCCGCTTAGGCTACAAGGTGGGCTTGCTCGATGCCGATATATTCGGTCCTTCGATTCCCAAGATGTTCAGCGTGGAGGATGCGCGCCCGTATAGCGAGAATATAGGCGGCCGCGACCTTATACAACCCATAGAAAAATATGGCGTGAAGATATTGTCGATAGGTTTCTTTGTCGATCCCGATCAGGCTATCCTGTGGCGAGGCTCAATGGCGAGCAATGCCCTGAAACAGCTTATAGCCGATGCCAATTGGGGCGAACTCGACTATTTTCTTATCGATTTGCCTCCCGGTACAAGCGATATTCACCTCACCATAGTTCAAAGCCTTGCCATAACCGGCGCAGTGGTTGTAACAACCCCGCAGGAGGTGTCGTTGGCAGCCGCCATCAAGGGCGTTAATATGTTTGTGAACGAGAAGGTGGGTGTACCCATTCTTGGCGTTGTAGAGAATATGGCGTGGTTTACACCTGCCGAGTTGCCCAACAACAAGTATTATATATTTGGTAAAGAGGGGGGCAAGCGCATGGCCGAGGCCTTTAATATCCCATTGATAGGGCAGATTCCTCTTGTGCAGAGTATTTGCGAAAGTGGCGATGTTGGCGTTCCCATAGCCATGAGACAGGAGACCCCCGACGGGCAGGCATTTATGCAGGTGGCGGCATCGTTGGTTGCCAATGTGAATAAACGCAATAGTGAACTTCCCGAAACAAAAATAGTGGGAACACATAAATAAGCAAAAAACGAGCAACCGCGGTTGCTCGTTTTTTGCTTATTTATCATATACCCTTTATTTGGTAATAAAAATATACTGCGGCAATGATGAACAGCAGGCCTGCCATGCCGTAGAGAATTCTGCTCCCGGTGCGCCCCAGCCGCTTTACTATGAACTCGGCGTTGCGGGCGGTGAAGAACCAATCCCAATTGAACATGGCTGCAAGCATGGCCGTTATGCCGGCTATTACAAATATTGTCTGTATTACGTTGTGCAGTATCATTCCGTTCATTTATCGTTGGCTACCCAGCCTTGCGCTCTCAATTCCATCTCCACGCCGTCGCGGGTTATCAATGCGAGCCCCATGCTCTCATTCACAATGTGCCCGATGATGCGGACATCCTTCATGGCAGCAACCTTTTCGTGGTCGGCAATGGGTACGGTGAAGAGCAGTTCGTGGTCATCGCCACCGTTTAGCGCGCAGGTTATTACGTTGAGGTTCAGTTCCTCGGCCATTATGGCTGTTTGGTAGTCGATGGGTATGCGCTCCTCGTATATGCGACAGCCGGCTTTGCTCTGCTTGCATATATGCATGAGTTCCGATGAGAGACCGTCAGACACATCAATCATAGCGGTGGGTTTTATTCCCTCCTCGCGCAGTTTATCAATGATATCTTTGCGAGCTTCGGGCTTGAGCTGGCGTTCCAGGATGTACTCCTTGCCCGAGAAGTCGGGCTGTATGTCCTTGCCGTCGGCAGCGATTTTTTCGCGTTCAAGCAGCTGAAGGCCCATGTACGCGGCTCCCAAATTTCCACTCACACATATCAGGTCGGTCTCCTTTGCACCGCTACGTTTTACTGTTGTGCCTTTGGGGGCGGTACCCACAACGGTTATGCTTATTGCAAGGCCGGTTACCGATGCGCTTGTATCGCCACCCACAATATCCACGTTGTGCCGATTGCAGGCGAGTTTCAAGCCTTGGTAGAAATCCTCCAAATCCTCGATACAGAATTTTTTGCTCACGGCAATTGACACGGTCAGCTGTTTGGGCGTGCCGTTCATGGCATAGATATCTGAGAAACTTGTCATCGCAGCCTTGTAGCCAAGGTGCGATAGCGGGAAGTATGTGAGGTCGAAATTTATACCCTCCATGAGCAGGTCGGTACTCAACAAAACCTCCTCGTTGCTGCCGTAGCATAGTATGGCGGCATCGTCGCCCACTCCCAGCAAGGTTTCTTTGTTGCCGGGAGTAAGCTCCTTTGTAAGGTGTTCTATGAGCCCAAACTCGCCCAATGTGGATATTTCGGTGCGTTTGTTTGTGTTCATGCTGTCTGTGGTGTTATGCTCTGTTTACAATCTCGCGGAAGATGGTTGTCATGCGGGGTTGTGCCTCATCGGCAGCCTTCTGTACCTCCTCGTGGCTCACCTCCACAATCTTGCCCTCGACACCCAGGTCGGTGATAACCGAAATTCCGAATACTCTGATGCCGCAGTGGCGTGCAACGATAACCTCGGGAACGGTTGACATGCCCACTGCGTCGCCGCCCATGCGGTGGAACATTCGGTACTCCGATGGAGTTTCGAATGTGGGGCCTTGGGTTCCAAGATATACGCCTTCAACCACGCGGATACCCTTTTCTTTGGCAATCTCCTTTGCCATGGCGATGAGTTCGGGGCTATATGCCTGGCTCATATCGGGGAAGCGGTCGCCATAGGGGATGTTCTTGCCACGCAAGGGGTGTTCGGGGAACATGTTGATGTGGTCGGTGATAATCATGAGGTCGCCGATGATGAAATCGGGGCTCATGCCACCTGCCGCATTGGATACAAAAAGGGTTTTTATTCCAAGCTCGCGCATAACGCGTACGGGGAATGTTACCTCTTTCATAGAGTAGCCCTCGTAAAAGTGGAAACGGCCCTGCATTGCCATAATCTCCTTGTTACCCAGCTTGCCGAATATCAATTTGCCCGAGTGCCCCTCTACGGTTGAAAGGGGGAAGTTGGGTATATCTTCATATTTAATCTCGTATTTGTCGGTAATCTCATTAACCAAGCTGCCAAGGCCGGTACCCAAAATTATTGCAGTTTCGGGTGCTGTAGTCATTTTTGATTTCAAAAACTCAGCTGTTTCTTGAATTTTCTGTAACATAATCTAAAATTATTTGGTTAAACATTTTTTCTTTATCATCAATTATTTTTGTCTCAATAGGTATGGCATAAATATTGCTTTTAATCTCTTGCGGCAGGTCGGGCATGCGACGCAGACGAGTGGCATCCTTTTCGGTTGTCAATATAAATTTATTACCATCCAATCTGTTGTATGCCGCAGCAATATCCTTTATGTCGCCATCGCAAAAGTCGTGATGGTCGGCATACTGCATAAGTGTTACCCGGGCGCCCTTGTTTTCTATCTCTTTTTTTAGCGGTGCCGGCTTTGCTATACCGGTGAGTAACAGCACGTTGTCGCCTTGCTTGATGGGCCTGTGCCCTTCTTGCATGTTTGCAAAGAGCGGGTATATGCCGCCATACTCCACTCTTGAAAAAAACACAGGCGTACCCTCTTTTGTTTTTAGGCTTTTACGGCAATGCTCCATTTGTTGCGCCGTTATATCGGCGGGGCACTTGGTGATTATCACAATATCGGCACGCCGGCTGCCGTTTTCATGCTCGCGCAGCCTGCCGAACGGCAGTGTGCAGTCGCTCCACACGGGGCGGTTATAATCCACAAGTAATATGTATAGCCCGGCTTTTATATGGCGGTGCTGGTAGGCGTCGTCGAGCAGAATAACCGACGGAGCGTTTTCGCCGGCAAGCAGATTGGCTGCTCCCACTGCGCGTTTCTCGCACACGGCAACGGTAATGTCTGGGAATTTCTCTTTAATCTGGAACGGCTCATCACCAATCATGGGCATGGTGGTCTTTTCATCGGCCTTTATATATCCATGTGTCTTTCTTCCATAGCCACGGCTCAATACGGCAATCTTCCATTGCTCTTTCAACAGCCTTATAAGATATTCTGTTTGTGGCGTTTTGCCTGTGCCGCCAACGGTGATGTTGCCTATGCATATAATGGGTGTGTCGAAAGAGTGCTGTGGCAGCAAACCGCTGTCAAATGCGTGGTTGCGTGCCTGCATAATCCAGCGATAAGGATTTATTATGTCGGCAATGGTTTTTAATATACCTTTCTTCTGGGGCATTGGCAATAGTTTTCTTTATGCAAAAATAAAGAATAAATTGATACGGCAGATAATTTTATATGGTTTTCTCCGTTTATTACTATGTAAAAATGTTAAAAAAGTTCATTCATCCCTCTTTTTTGCATTTTGTGCAAAAGGTTTTTTCATAAAAGTTTATGTATTCGAAAAAAAAACTTACTTTTGCCGTGAAATAGAGTGCGGATTATGAAATTTTTCGTATCTTGCACACCGATTGACAGGTGTGGCCTGTTGGGAAAGGTGCTCGAGTGGCTGAAGAGGCACGCCTGGAAAGCGTGTATACGTCAAAAGCGTATCGGGGGTTCGAATCCCCCTCTTTCCGCCTTAGTGATAAATATTAACTTAAAATATAAATCTTAAAAATTACACACAATGAAAAAGCTTTTTGCAATTGTTGCAATGTTGGGTATGTTTACATTCGGTACCCAAATGGTTTATGCACAGGACGAAGCTGCTCCTGTAGCTACAGAGGTAAGTGATTCAACTGCTACTGATTCAACAGCTGTTGCCGAGGAGGCTGCTCCCGTAGAAGAGGCTGCTCCCGCTGTAGTTGAGGAGGCTGAGCAGGAGGGTTTCCACAAAATCTTGAAGACAAAGTTCATCGAGGGTGATGCTGCATTTATGGCGTTGGTTGCCATCGCTATGGTAATCGGTCTTGCATTCTGCATTGAGCGTATCATCTATTTGAGCCTTGCACAGGTAAACACAAAGAAACTTATGGAGTCTATCGCAGCTGCTTTGGAGGCTAAAGATGTGGAGAAGGCTAAGGAGATCTGCCGTAACACAGCAGGCCCTGTTGCTGCTATCTGCTACCAGGGCTTGATGCGTATTGACGAGGGTCTTGACACCGTTGAGCGTTCAGTGGTTTCTTACGGTAGCGTTCAGAGCGGTCTCTTGGAAAATGGTTGCTCATGGATCACTCTTTTGATTGCCATGGCTCCTTCACTCGGATTCTTGGGTACTGTGATCGGTATGGTTATGGCGTTTGACGAAATCCAGCGTGCAGGTGATATCTCTCCGACTATCGTTGCCGGCGGTATGAAAGTGGCCTTGATTACCACTATCTATGGTATTATCGTAGCTCTTATCCTTCAGGTATTCTACAACTACATCCTTGGTAAGATTGAGGCTATCACAGCCGATATGGAGGATTCTTCAATCGTACTCCTCGACCTTCTTACAAAGTACAACCTTAAAAAGTAATTTCAAACAGCTCTAAATACTATTAAATTATGAAAGCTGAATTATCAAGTAAAATCTCATCTTACATATTCTATATCCTCATGGCAGTAACAGCCGTTGTGCTTGTTATGTTCTACTGCGTGGGATACGACAATATGTCAAGTGTAACGGGTGGTGCCTATGTTACCGACCCCGAATACACCGATTTGCTGATGTATTGGATGTATGTATTGATGGCTGTTGGCATTGTGCTGGTGGTAGTATTTGGCTGCACACAGTTCGTTGCCAATATTAAAACAGATCCCAAGGGTGCCGTAAAGAGTGTTGGCGCGATTGTGGCTATGGTTGCACTGTTCGTTGCTGCATACGCAGTATCTTCAGATGCTCCCATTCTCATCAACAACACTGCGTTTGAGGATAAGAATATATTGGTTCTTGCCGATGTTTGCATCTATGTGCAGTATGTTCTTTTTACTGTATGTTTGGTAGCTGCTATTCTCAGCCTTTTGGGTGTATTCAAAGGATTTAACAAAATTAAAGCGTAATTAAAATGGGTAAAAGAAAAGTTCCGGGAATTAACGCCAGCTCAACGGCCGACATCTCGTTCATCTTGCTCATATTCTTCTTGGTAACCACATCAATGGATACCGACCGCGGTTTGCAGGTGCGTTTGCCTCAGCCACCCGATGAAACACAATTGCAGGATCCTCCCAAGATTCGCAAGCGTAACAGTTTGGTGGTGAACGTGAACATGAATAACGAAATTCTTATCACCCAGGGTGAGAAGATGCCTTATGTTATTCCTGTTACCGAGCTTCGCGCGTTGGCAAAGGAGTTTATCGCTAATCCCGATAACCGTGCCGACTATCCCGAGAAACACGCAGAGAAGCTGCCCGATCCTTTTGGTGTGCAGATGGTTACCAACAAGCACGTAATATCGTTGCAAACCGACCGTGCGACAAACTACGATACCTATTTCCAGGTTGAGAACGAGTTGTATGGTGCCTATAACGAGTTGCGCGACGAGTTGGCAAGAAAGACTTTCGGTCGTCCCTTTGCTGAATGTAACGAAGACCAGCAGTTCGCTTGTCGTATGTACTATAAAACAATGATATCGGAGGCAGAACCCCGTACATATAATCAGAAATAATTATGAGTAAGTTCGGAAAGAAAGAAAAGGCAGAAATGCCTGAGTTGAACACCTCGTCATTGCCCGACTTGATCTTCTCTATTCTTTTCTTCTTCATGATTGTAACATCAATGCGTGAAGTTGAGTTGAAGGTGGAGTTTAAGATTCCTCAGGGTACCGAGTTGGAGAAGCTCGAGCGCAAGTCTTTGGTATCAAATATATATATAGGTAAGCCTACCCGCGATTATCGTGCAAAGCTCGGTGTTTCGAGCCGTATTCAGTTGAACGATAAGTTTGCTGATGTGTCGCACATTCGCGAGTATATTCAGGACGAGCGTGAAGGCTTGGCAGAGCGCGACAAACCTTTCATGAAGGTGTCTATCAAGGCCGACGTAAATACTCAGATGGGTATTCTCACCGACGTTAAGATGGAGTTGCGTAAAGCATGGGCGCTTTCAATAGTATATTCTTCTACACAGCGCTAAAAGTAAATAAGGCCCTTCGGGGTGTATATATAATAATCTCGGCAGCCACGGCTGCCGAGATTATTTTTTTATGATACGTTGGTTAAAAGTGTAAGTGTCGAGATGGTAGGGGCTATCCCCTTTTCAAATATGTGATAAAGCGATAATCGTGGCTGTGTTTCTCGTCGGCGGTATAATCCACCTGCTCGATAACTTCCCAATCCTTTTTGTCAAATGCAGGGAAAAAGGCATCGGCCTCGGCTGGTGTGTCCTTGACCTCGGTCAGGCACAGAATATCCGCTATCGGCAATGCGCTCTTGTATAGCTGCTCTCCACCAATGATGTAAACAATTTCCTCGTCAATGCAGTTGGCAAGAGCCTCTTCAAGCGATGTAAAGTGCTCGGCTCCGGGGAACTCGCTCTCTTTGCGCGACAATACAATGTTGCGACGATTGGGCAATGCTCCCTTGGGTAGTGAGCGGAATGTGTTGCTGCCCATTATTATAGTGTGCCCTGTGGTGAGCTCCTTGAACCGTTTAAGGTCGTTGGGTAGCCAATAGATAAGTTTGTTGTTAAAGCCTATGGCGTTGTTCTGTGCCACAGCTGCAATAAGTGCAACCTTATACATTTGTATCGTTCTTTTAGTTGTTTATATCATCTGTGTGTTTTATACCGATACCTCGGCCTTTATATGGGGGTGCGGGTCGTAATCCTCCAATGAAAAATCCTCGAACTTGAATCCGAAAATGTCCTTTACATCGGGGTTTATTGCCATGCGTGGCAGCTTGCGAGGTTCGCGTGTCAGTTGCAGTTTTGCCTGCTCTATGTGGTTTAGGTATAGGTGTGCATCGCCCAGCGTGTGAACGAAATCGCCAGGCTTGAGCCCTGTTACCTGTGCCATCATAAGGAGCAACAGCGAGTACGAGGCAATGTTAAATGGTACGCCCAAGAAACAATCGGCACTGCGCTGATAGAGTTGCAGGCTCAAACGACCATCGGCAACATAGAATTGGAACATTGCATGGCAGGGGGGCAGGTTCATGTTCTTAATATCGGCCACGTTCCATGCGTTCACAATTATGCGACGCGAGTCGGGGTTGTTTTTAAGGGTGTTAACAACCTCGGTTATCTGGTCTATGTGCTCGCCATCGTACCCGGGCCACGACCTCCATTGGTAGCCGTAAATATGTCCCAAATCGCCCTTTTCATCGGCCCATTCGTTCCATATTCTCACTCCGTTGTCTTGCAGATATTTTACGTTGGTGTCGCCGTTGAGGAACCACAAGAGCTCATGAATAATGGATTTCAGATGCAGTTTTTTGGTGGTGAGGCAGGGGAATCCCTTCTCGAGATTGAAACGCATCTGGTGGCCGAACACGCTCATAGTGCCTGTGCCTGTTCTGTCCTCTTTTTTTGTTCCCTCGGTAAGTATTCTGTTGAGTAGGTCTAAATATTGTTTCATTTTTTTTCAGATGTTTCTTCCTCTGCGAAGATACAATTTATTTTTATACATTTAAATTAGTATAACGATAATTGTATATATAATAGTTATTATTTGTTCATTTTTAGTATATTTGATGTAGTTTGATTAAGATTTATTGAGTATCAAACCATTAAGAAGAACTTGCATGAGAATGGGCAATGGATAAGAAATTGCTAACTTGCTTTGTTACACTATATTCCTCATGCTTTTCAAATAACTCTTTTCTTAGTGCAAAGATAAGCATTTTCTTTAATTACCAAACAACTTTATATGGAACGGATTAACACGGTTTTAGTGTAAGTTTAAGCTTACTATCTGTGATGTCCGGGTAATTCGTGCCTAAATAATTGTTGGTGTTTTGT
>JAFTNW010000029.1 GCA_017451695.1 Bacteroidaceae bacterium | reverse complement strand
ATTTCTTTCTCTAATACCCACCATATACGGCTCCTTCTGCCGAAATTAACAATATGGTGAGGTAACACAAAAATGGTATATGTACCTACCACTTATCAAATTTCACCCTTATCCTGCCATTATTACGCAAGTTCTGTGTATATTTGCACAACAAATATGGGTGTGAGTGCTTAAAAGGCGCGAGAGATCAAGCTGCACCGCCCTTAAGCTGGAGATTATATCTCCGGCTTTTTTTTCTGTCTTTTACCGCACCTTATACGCTCCATAATTTTGCTGCAAAACAAGCAAGATTATGGAGTTTCTTAATTTCAACAGCGTAGAGCTGTTACCCAATGCAAAGGCAAGTGCAGCCTTTATGGTGGATAGCGGAAAGGTATTCCGTGAGGACACCGACATTGCACCCGTTGTCATCAGCGAGTCGCTGTCTTATATGCCGTGGGGTGCGGACAATCAAATGCCCTTCGATATTCTCAATCTCATTGAGAGCGACGAGACACTATCCACCTGTCAGATGTTCAATGCCGAGGTGTGCTATGGCAGTGGGCTTATATATAACACCGACAAATCCACAGTAAAGACAAGGGAGCAGGTCGATGATTTCTTTCTCGAAAACAACATTGCCGGCTATTATCTTGGAGTCTGTCAGGACTTCAAGCACTTTGCTTTCTGCGTGTCGGTGATAATACTGAATGCAGAGGGCAATAAGGTTGTGCGCCTTGCAAGGAAAGAGGCCTGTTACTGCCGCTTCACCCCGGCCAACAAGCAGGGGAAAATTGAAAAGGTACTCTATGCAAATTGGCGTGGTACGGTGCAGAAAGAGGATATAGAGGTAATAACACTGCTCGACACCGCTTCGCCGTGGACGGACTTGCAGGAGAGGCTGGCAAGGAAAGAGAAGACACGCAAATTCGCTATCGTTACACGTGTGCCTACCCCCGACAGCACATATTACCCCATACCGTACTATGCAGCTCTGTTCAAAGGGAAGTGGTACAATATCAAATCCCTTATAGGTATGGCAAAGGAAGCGAAACTGAAGAACTCCGCACCCATAAAGTACCACATTGAAATATCCAATAAGTATTGGGAAGGCATATTCAAGGCAGAGGGCATAACAGACCGCCTGAAGCAGAAAGAGCGTGTAGTGCAGGAGAAGCAGAACATTTTGGATTTCTTGACAGGAGCAGAGAACGCAGGCAAGGCGTGGTTCTCTACTTTCTACACCAATCCGAACGGCGACGAACAGCACGATGTTGTGATAACAAAGGTAGATGATGACAAAGAGGGTGGCGACTGGAGTACCGACATACAGGAGGCCGTGAATATGTTCTGCTTTACAATGCGAGTGCATAGCAATCTCGTCGGTTCAGTGCCGGGCAAAGGGCAGACCAACAACAGCGGTAGCGACAAACGAGAGCTTTACACAATAGCCCAAGCCCTGCAGAAGCCTTACCACGATTTACTCTTCCTGCCACACCGCATAATAATAAAGTTCAACAAGTGGCAAGGTGCAGTTCCCGAATGCCCCTTTATTATGCTAACCACACTCGACGAGAACAAAGACGCAAAAGAGGTAAACATTAAACAGAACAACAATGAAGCTGATAACTAACGAAACGGAATTAAGGCGGTACATACCTAATGCCTTTACCACAGTGAAAGGCGAAACACCGCTGTTGCAGAAATTGACACCCTACATCGAGAGTGCAGAACTGTGGCTGAAGCAATACTTTACAGGCGGTGTAATGTTCGAGGCGGTGCAGTCATTGGCTACACACATCGTAGTCAATGAAGCAATGCGACAGGCAGTGCCTTCGCTCGATCTGGTGCTTACACCAAACGGCTTCGGCATTGTGAGCAACAGCAACATCGCCCCGGCAAGCAAGGAGCGTGTGGAAAGGCTCATCACATCGCTGGAGTCGGAGCGCGACAATTACATTGAGCAGTTGCTGCCCCTATTGGTGCAGAGTGAGGAGTGGCGAGGCACGGAGCAATACCGCTTCTTTGCATCGACACTCTTTCCCAATATCACCCTCGCTACTCTTTGTGGCTACCATAAAGAGAGGTGGAAGCACTATCTTGGGCTGAAGCATCGCGCCTCATTCATCGAGCAGCAGCTCTCCGTAGAGTATATATCCACAGCACAGATGAACACCCTGCGTAATATACATTTCTTGGGTACGGCTACTCCGGTACAGAGTATCATCATCAGTGCCTTGCGTAACATCGTGGTCGATAGGCTTACAGGTAGCAACAAGGATTACAGCACCACACTGCTTGATATTGTGAACACTCTGCGCTCCCACCCCGAAGAGTTCCCACAGTGGCACACATCACCCACAGCAGCACTCTTCACACCGCCCACCTTCAAAAATAAAAAAGAGAGTAAAGGATATTGGTTTTAGAAATTAAAGTTGCTATATTTGCGCTTGGGTAGAGAGTGTTCTGCCCGAATATACTGGTAAAAAGAAGCGTTATGTTTTCATCTTGAGCGTATAAAGCCTGAGAACTTTCACACGAGAACAAGTCGAAAACATAGTGGTTCTCACGCATTGGCGTGGGCTGCTATGTCATATCTGTTCTCAAGGGTTTTCTCAGGGCCTATACGCGAGGGTGTGCATTGCAGTTCCACGCTTCTCGTTTTTATTGTTCTTGAGGTAGCTGGAGAACACATCTTATTATATGCAATGAAACAAGTTGTTACATTATTATTCATTGTATTCTCAATAGCAATTCCTGTTGTTGGACAGAGCGAAATAGACACCATATATTATGATAGGGATTGGAAAGGTGTAGAGAACAAAGCCTTTGCTACCTTTTACAGAATTGTCTATATTCCCTCTGACAGTAATTACCAAAAGATGTTTCGGGATTATTATATCACAGGGGAGCTACAGGCCGAAAGCGGATTCATTTCTATAGACAAGTACGATGATTCAAATTCTGTTTTTGACGGGGAGTGGGTATCTTATTATAAATCGGGTAAGATTGCAGAAAAAGGCAACCGCGTGAATGGGAAGCAAGAGGGCGAATATATAGCCTATGACGAAGCAGGCCTCATTACCGTTCATGCAAATTACAGAGAAGATAAGTTACATGGTGTGCTTACCGAATTTTCGGAAAACGGAGATTATTGTATTCAGGTTGAGTATTACGATGGAGAGCCAATGTACGATTATTATGTTTTATCGAACAAGGACGGATTATGCAGTAGAGTGAGCTTTGATGACGACCAGCCCATACACGACTCTCCTACTATGAACGAAAGGCAGTTTGAATACATCGACGGCGAGGAATGGCCTTATTACAGTAAGAACGGCGTTGTAATAGGTATGACAAACAAAGAGGTACGCGACTATGGAAGGTATTATCAGATTACAATAATAATAGCCAACAACTCGATGTTCCCGATAGAATTTGAGCCGGAAAAGATAACTGCATCATTAGTGAAGAAAAAGGGGAAAACATTAGCAATGAATGTACTTTCTGCTGATGAATATATGGAGAAAGTGGAGCGTAAACAGGAATGGGCTATGGCTCTTAATGGTCTTGCCGAAGGATTGGCTGCTGCCGGTGCAGGCTATACAAGTTCCACCACGAATTCATCGTACAGCGGTTATTCATCAAGCTATGGCAACGCATCGGCCTATGGCAGTGGCGGGTATGCCTATGGCAGTTATTCGGGCAGTTCATCATATTACGGACATTCTTCTTCGACAACGACATCATATAATGCGGCTGCTGCATACCAGGCACAAGTCATAGCAAGCAATCGAATTGCAGCCTATGATGATGCCTTGCTTTCTGAACGGGCGATGAAAGATGCAGGATATTTGAGAAGAACAACAATCTATCCGGGAGAGTCTATTTCAGGCTATATCAATATTGAACGGAAGAAAGGTATATCTATGACTGTCGATGTTGATATAAGCGGTGCTGTCTATACTTTCCCGTGGACTATTAGCGACTGATTCAGAACGGATAGTATAACTCCTTTGTCTTTTACCCCATAATGTGGTTACTCTACCTTCGCAGTAAAGTAACCACATTTTTTATGCAGACAATCAACATCACCGTGCCGCGAGGTTGGCACGAACTATCACAGAAACAGCTCCGTTACCTCTTCTTCCTCGTGTCCGAAGGGTACAACAGTACAGCAATCAAGACACTTTGCCTCTTCCGCTGGTCGGGGCTTCGTGTCATCAGCCAAAAGCAAGGGCAGTTCTACCTGCGCCTGAACAAAACAGAGTTTTTTGTTACGGCCCTGCAAATAGCCGAGGCTGTAACATCACTCGCTTGGACTGACCGCTTCCCCCAAATGCCTGTACGCTTCGAGCGTATAGGCAGACACCGTGCTGTACGCGCAGACTTTCAAGGAGTACCCTTTGAGACATTCATCGTGTGTGAAAACCTCTATCAAGGCTTTCTCCACACGCAGAATGAAGAGCTGTTAAGCCAAATGGCAATACACCTCTATGAAAGCAAGCGTGTACGCCCGGACAAGGTGCAGCGCATCGCAATCTTCTATTGGTTCGCATCACTCAAAGATTATCTCTCCCGTTCATTCCCGAACTTCTTGCAACCGTCAGGAAGATCCACCCGGCGAAATATGCTTGGCGGAACTTCCTCTATCGGACGGCTGTTGCAAGAGTCGATGAACGCTCAAATACGTGCGCTAACCAAAGGCGATATCACCAAAGAGAAAGAGGTGCTGCACCTCGATACTTGGAGGGCACTCACCGAACTTGATGCCCTTGCAAAGGAGGCAGAGGAGTTTAATCGTCAATATCCGAAGAAATGAAGAATCACAATTTCAACTGGAATGCCACAGCCTACTTCGAGGAGTTATCGGCAAAGAATAAGCTGGCACAGGCAGAAGGCTTCACTTTCAGCCGTGTCAGCGGACTTGAAGGCTTTGAAGAAGCTCTGCATAATATGCAGGGCAATACAGCCTTTGTATGTGTATCGGACATCGCACAGGGTTATACTGAATTGAACAATTCTCCCCATACACGGCGCGTAAAGACAGTGTTCCTCGCAATGCGCCACGCCCTTGACGATATGCAGGCACGGCAGGAGTGTATGGAGACAATGCGTGAGCTGTTCCGGCAGTTTATGAGCAGCCTTATACTTGAACGCACACGCTTGGAGCAGAATTGTATCTATCTTGACCCTCGTATCTCATTCAATGAGATTGACCGCTATTTCTTCTCCGGCTGCGCTTGTGCATACTTTCAGATAGCAGTCGATGTATTTACAGATTTAAGGTACAATGAAAGGGAGTGGAACAAATAGAGAGCAACAGGCACAAGACGAGCGCGAGAAATATGTAATGGCGTTCAATGATACTATGCTCAAGATATGGCAGGAACAAATCACCCTGCTTGGTGTCATTGATACACATTCGCTTTTACGTTCACCCATAGCCTTGCCGGTCCGTACCGACGGGCGGTTCTTTGAGGTAGGCTTGTCGCAGGCCTTCCTCGAATACGGACTTTGGCAGGACTATGGTACAGGCCGGGAAATACCACGCAAGCCGAGAGCGGTGTCAAATTCATTTGAACACAGCCGAGGCGAAGCTGGTATTGGGCAAAGCCAAATTCCGAGGGGCAACAGTGGCGACCTCGGACACGAAAAGGTCAGAGGTCGCCGCCGTTGGTTCTCTCGTAAATATTATGCTTCAGTGATGAACATAAAAGAGTTCTTTGCTGATAACCTCGGCAGGCAGTATCAAGGCATCTTATCGGATATTTTCAATGACAGAGAAATGCGGAAGCGGTATTGACCTTTCCGCGTTTCTTGTCTTTTACCGCCCACAGTATCAACAATACTTTTGTTGCAAAACAACAAAGGTATGATAGATACATCTTCAATCACAGCACTAATTTCAGCGTTCCGTGCCGAAGTAGCACAGAACAGCATATCTCCCGAAAAGGTCGGTGGCATACTCCAGCAGATAGTCGATGCACTTTCAAAAGCAGCATCTAACGGCGATGTGGCCGATTTCCTTGCACTGCAAGAGCGTCTGCAAGCACTTACAACAATATACACATCATTGACGCAAGGCACATCAGACCGCAACCACATCTACCTCACACCCACCACCTACAACGTAGCCAAAGGCGAACACTACACCAACGCAGACAGCATACGCATACAGCAGGCCACAACAGAGCGTGCCGGTGCAATGAGAGCCCAACAGGTAATCGACCTCAATGCAGCCAAGAAGAACATCAGCGAATTACAGACAGCCTTGCAGTCTTGGCAAACAAATTACGGCACATTGAATTCTGCTGTCAGCACTCTTCAAGAAGAACTAAAGTTTCTGCAAGAAGATACAGAAATGAATGGTGAAGTGATAATTGAGATAGAAGACGATATAATCTTTCTAACTACTGCACTTGCTGAAATTCAGGATATTCGTACAATCACCGTCGAGGTAAAAGACCGTTTCCTTACCGTACAAGGTGCAGGGCCACTTCTTGACAAGAATATGCAGCCTTACCTGTTCCGCCTTACCAAAAAAGCCAACCGCAAACGCTACACTGACAGCACAGGAAAGCGTATCAGGAAGAAGAACAAGCCACGCAAAGGGTGGCATCTTATGGGCGACAAAGATACTCTGAAAATTGACAAGAACACCTTTGAAATCTCAATCAACACCACAGTGCATGGAGCAAACCGCGAACCCAGCTACTCCTATCACCCAATGGACTTTATCAAACTATCCACCGACAAGCACGGCCATAAGCAAGTTGCCTATGGCAAACGCCTTATCTCGCTATGGAATGGCGAGAACAACAGCGAAAGGAAAGTGGAATTGAAATACGGTATTGCCTTCGGTTTCCGCAACCGAATAGGCGGTATGCCTATAGAAATGCTATACACAAACATAGCAGAGTTCAGCATTATATACGACCCGAAAAGTTGTAGTTGGTCGTTCAGCAAATGATTTTGTCATTCTGAACGTATGTGAAGAATCTCTTTTCAAACAAAATAAGCAAATAAAAAAGGGATAGCAGAGCCACCCCTTAAACAGCTCGCGATAGCAGAGCCACCACGCTTACGAGACGGGATAGCAGAGCCACCCCCTAACAGCAACAAAGATATACAATAATCATTTAACCCCAAAAGACAGAAAATATGACAAGAGAGACACAGAACACCATTATGGTATGGTCGGCAGTCTTTATGATTGTCGTAGGCGTAGCCCTCAACATTGCAGGCTTCATCGTACCGCCCACAGGCGAGATTTCCGACAGCGTGCTGTGGGTACTCGCCCAAGCCCTAATCTATGCCGGCAGCGTGTTCGGCGTGAAAAGTTACATTGACGGCAGAGTCGATGATGTAAAGCGCAAACTAATCAAGAGAGGAGGCAGCAATGAGGAAGATAAATAAAATCATCATTCATTGCTCGGACACCCCCGAAGGTCGCCCGAACACAGTGGCCGACATCACAGCGTGGCACAAAAAGGAGAGAGGCTTCCGCACCATAGGCTACCATTACGTTGTCTATCTCGATGGCGAGGTAGTGCAAGGCCGTCCGATAAAGGATGTCGGAGCGCATTGCACCGGGCACAACGCACACAGTATCGGGATATGCTACATCGGTGGGCGCAGTGCTGATATGAAAGAATACAAAGACACACGCACCAAAGAGCAGAAAAAAGCCCTCGTAGAGTTGATTACCGCCCTTCGACAGCAGTTCCCCGATGCAGAAGTGTGCGGCCACCGCGACCTCGCCAACAGAGAATGCCCCTGCTTTAATGCCAAAGAAGAATATAAACACCTATAATTATGAAACATCTGTACTTTATTGTAGCCACTGTTTTGCTTCCATTGCTTACATCTTGCCACACCAAGAAACAAGCAATCGAAACAGTGAGAGAGGAAACGAACACTTCGAGGCAAACCCTTTTCCTCATTGATTCCGGCAAGCTGGATTCGATGAGGACGAGTTTCCTCGCAGAGTTCGACAGCCTTGTCATTGAAATGCCCGGTACACCTATACAGTGCCCCGGAGCAGGCATAGTGCCCGACACAGCCACAGCACCCCCTCGCCCCGTCAAGGCGACAGTGTACGGTGGCAAAGTCAGCACCGAAACAAAAAGCGTGAGTGCTACTTCGGCACACACGCAGAGGGCAGACACGGTGCTTCACCAAAGTCAGCGAGCCTCTGATGAACAAGTCCACAGAGACAACACAGCCATTGGCAAGCCTCCTAATCTTCTGCCCCTATATCTTGTCATAGCGATTATAGTAATCGCCATTATATACTACAAGTGGTTACGGTAACATTGCCGTAACCACTTGTTTTTATCCACCCTCCGCACCCGATAACACACTACACAAAGTATGGGAGTGCTCACTTCGGCAAGAGCGATAGGCACACACACCGATTTACAACCTCGCTTCGCAAGGTTGCAAATCTATGCAAGTACCTTTTTCATCGCATTTGCTGAAAGCACACCTTTATGCGATATTGCTATGTGCAAGTACCCCACACACGCAGACATTGCCGGCATAGCCATTATCCCCACCCCAAGCCCCAATGGTGCATAAGGCATAATTCATACACGGCGAAGGCTGCTGCACTTACGCTAAAGGATTGCAGCCCTTGTCAATGCTATTCATTATACCTACAAACAAGGCTCTTCGTTGTTCCAGCCTCAAGCCACATCTGTTGCCTTCAGCACCGGTATAGAGAATAGCGACAAAGGCAAATCCCTCGCTCCTTGCGGCAACCTTCTCCCACCCACGCACTGCCTTACGCACTCATTGCCGATTACACCGCACATTGTACGGCAGAGAGGTGTTCCCGTTACGTTTGAATTGACCTCGCCACCCAATTCAAGCCTCACGGGAGCGATTTTACCGTACATATAGCGATACGAAAAAAAGGCAGTTTTCGGATTTGCGTTGCAGGGCGGTCGGGGGGTCTTTTCAGACAGAAGAAAGGGAAAAATCCCTTTTCAAACCCTTAAAATGCTTATTATCGGCGTGTTACCTTTTTTAGTCCTTAATTTTTGCGGATTATCAAAAAAACACGCTCGAAATGGTCGTTTTAGTGTCTTTTACAGCGGTGAAAATCAGGCTCATTTTTGCAGAAAAACAACTATATGAGCAACTATACTACAAATGCGACGGTAAACCTCCAGATGAACGGCAAGGAGCCGAAACAGGCGCTTGAGGAACTGAAAACAAGGGCTTTTGACCTTCAAAATGCGATTGCAAAAGCAGCAAGCGAGGGAAAGAAAGCAGACCTTTCAAAACTGAAGAAGGAACTAAAGACTACACAAAGACAAATTCGTGAAATGGAGTCGGCCACCGAGCAAGTGGCTGAAGTAATGAAGCGACTTGACAAGGCTTCGCCGAAAGAACTGCAAAAGACTTTACGCACACTTGAAAAGCAACTTAATTCACTTGAACGAGGGAGCGAGGCTTGGGAGAGGCAGTGCAAACATATAAAGGCAGTCCGGGCAGAGATAGACCGGGTAAACAGAGAACTTCGGGAGAGCGAAACTTTTTGGCAACGCTTTAACCGCAAAATGAACGATTGGCAGACCACTATAGCAGCAGGTGCAGCAGCAGTTACAGGTTTGGTAATGGCAGGTCGCTCCGCTGTGAACGCATACGCGGAAATGGACGCGGAAATGGCATCTGTACGCAAGTTTACGGGAATGACTGCCGAAGAGGTGGAAAGGCTGAACGAGGAGTTCAAGAAGATAGATACACGTACCTCTCGTGAGGGATTGAACCTGCTTGCACAGGAAGCTGGACGCTTGGGTAAGACCTCGCAGGAAGATGTTCTTGGCTTTGTACGTGCCGCAGACCAAATAAATGTGGCACTTGACGACTTGGGCGACGGAGCGACGCTTACGCTTTCCAAATTGACAAACATCTTCGGCGATGAAGCACGGCTTGGCACTGAACGCTCATTGCTTGCTGTCGGCTCTGTGATAAATGAATTGTCGCAGAACTGTACTGCATCGGCTCCATATCTCGCACAATTTGCTCAACGCCTTGCAGGTGTGGGTGCGCAAGCTGGGCTTACCATTCCGCAGATTATGGGCTTCGCTGCTGTGCTTGACTCGCAAGGTCAGGCAGTGGAAATGTCTGCTACAGCGATGTCTAAATTGGTGATGAACCTCTTTAAGGACACCGAGAAGATAGCAAAGGCAACAGGGCTTGACCTCGAAGAGTTCAACGCCGCATTGAAACGCTCCACTAATGAGGGATTGCTTATGCTCCTGGAGAGAATGAAAGAGCTGGGCGGTATGGACGTGCTTGCACCTGTGTTCCGCGATATGGGCGAGGAGGGTGCGAGGGCTTCGGCAGTGATTTCGGCTCTTGCAGGCAACATAGATATGGTACGCCAACAGCAGGTAGTGGCGAATGCTGCATTTGAAGAGGCCACATCGGTAACAAAAGAGTTCAATGTGCAGAACACCACCGTTGAAGCAGGACTTGACAAGGCACGAAAACGTGTAAAGGAAATGGCCGTTGAACTTGGCGAGAAGTTACAGCCTGTTATGTCGCATATTATGTCATCGACCACACTTATGCTGAAAGCATTAAGTGTAATGGTTGATTTCTTCATAAAGTACAAGGGTGAGATATTGACTCTTGCAGCAGCTTATGCTTCATATACCATTGCCGTGAAAGCAAGTGCAATGGCGCAGGCGATGTGGAACACCACTACAAAGGTAGCCAACGCCATTGCTTCGGCTGGGCGCACGGCAATTACTCTGCTGAAGGTGGCATATTTCGCATTGACAGGGCAGATACAGAAAGCCACTGCTATGACAAAAGCGTTTGATGCAGCAATGAAGAAGAATGCTATCGGTCTTGTAATATCTGCTATTACCACTGCTATTGGCCTTTTTATCACTTGGAACAGCAAGATGAAAGATGCAAAGCAGAGGGAGAAAGAACTGCGAGAGGAGAACGAGAGGTTCAAGAAAAGCATTGTTGATATTGACGCTGCAAGCGCGGAGTTTTCAAGAGAGGAGATAAAAAGGCTTAATGCGCTTTATGAGGCTGCTACTGATGAAAACCAAAGTCGTGAGGATAGAGTGAAATATGCTACCAAGTTGCAGGAACTTTACCCGGCATATTTCAGCAATCTTGACACAGAGGCCATAATGGTAGGCAACGCAAGAACACAGTATGACCTGTTATGTAATTCTATTCTCGATGTGGCAAGGGCACGTGCAGCTCAACAGAAGATTGAGGAAAACGAAATGCAGATACTCGACCTTGAACCACAAATAGAACAGGCTGAAGCAACACTTGCAGCAGCAAGAGAGAGGGAACGTAATGCTGATAGAGCATATCGAGATGCAAAAGACATCTACAACCTTACAGCAGCAGAAGCAGGCAATTCCACTGATGCAGCAGCGAAGTTATGGGTAGAGACGGACGACCAATCGGACGAATTGATTGAGGCTACTGAAGCACGAGAACAGGCAGAAGCAGACCTCGCAAGGCTCAATGAAAGACTTGCTCTTTTGCAAGCTGCAAATTCCACGTTGGAGAAGAAATACAATGTGTCGGCAAGGGTGTTGCAGGATGCTGCCAACCATAACCCCGACCCATTGATTATTAACCCGGACGGTGGCGATACCAAAGACAAGTTCGCCGCCGAAAACGAGTGGCGAGAAAGGCAGGAAGCACTCAACCGCATTGCTTACGCAAAGGGTGAGAAGAACTATGAGCAATACACCTTGCGTATGCAGGAGATAGCTGTCGAGTACCACCGCAAGCAGTTGCAGCATACTGACCTCTCCGCGCTGGAGCGTTTGGGTATCGAGGCCGATTATTACGAGGCAGTAAGGAAGAAACAGGAACAGGAGAACGGATTTGCCGAAGAGCGTAGCAAAGAGGCCATACAGACAGCCAAAAAGCAGGAAGAAGAGAGATACAATTCTCTGTTGGCTATTGAGAAGCAACGGTACATCGACGGCACTATTTCTTTGGAGGAGTACCAGGCTGCAACAGAGTTGGCAGAACTTGAACATCTGCGTCGTATGACACAGATATTCGAGAAAGGAAGCAATGAATATGTGCAGGCAAATGCACGCTATCAAGACCGCCTCATTGCCGACCAAAATGCAAGACAGCGAGAGAGCGAAAGGCTGGAGCGTGAACATTTGAACGAACTTGCAAGGCTGAAGAAGGAGTATTTCGGCAATTCTCCTGCCGAGAATGAAGCACTGCTCAACAAAGACCTCGCTAACCTCAAATTGGTTTACGATGCAGAAATTCTTGCAGCAGGCGACAATGCGGCAGAGAAGTTACGCATTGATGAAGCATACGAACAGGCGAAGTTGGCTCTTCGCCGGAAATACGGTATGCTTGCAGAAGAAGAGAACAAGAATTTTATCCTGCAAAGCGTCGAATGGTTGGAGAGCGACGGGGGAGAAGCATTGACCGGCACGATAGACACGCTTGTTTCGGGAATGTCATCTATCTTCAGCAGTCTTTCTTCAATCATTCAGGCAGAGTTGGAGGTGCAGACAGCAGCTATTGAGAGCAGATACGACAAGGAAATATCAATGGCCGAGGGCAACACCTATAAGGTAAAGAAATTAGAGGAACAGAAAGAAAAGGAGATAGCGAAGCTGAAGAACGAGGCGAACAAGAAGATGTTTGCAATGCAGGTCGTGCAGGCTGTTGCACAGACAGCACAAAACGCAATATCGGCGTATGGTTCGGCAGCAGCCATTCCTCTTGTCGGTTTTATCCTTGCTCCTATTGCAGCAGCTACAGCGATAGCAGCAGGAGTACTGCAAATAGCGGCCATTAAGAAGCAACAGCAAATATCGCAGTCGCAAGGATATATGCAAGGCGGTTTCACCAAACCGGGCAGGCCCGACGAGGTGGCAGGCGTGGTACACGCAGGTGAATGGGTGGCATCGCAGGCTCTGTTGGCTTCACCAGTTGCACGCCCGATGATTGACGCAATGGACTATGCACAGCGTACCAATACGATTGGTTCTCTTCGTGCCGATGATGTTTCCCGTTCCATTACTGCCCCTATGGTTGCAGCACAGCAACAGCGTGAGGTGCGCGTTATTGTGGAAAGATCCGAGCAGGAGCAGAAGCCCGACACGGAACTTTCCTCTACAATACGCCGTTTGAATGAGCGTTTGGACGAGCCATTCGTTACGATAAACACCATTGAGGGCGATTATGGTATCAAGCAGGCGCAGGACGAGTACGACAAACTGATTAGAAACAAAACACCTAAATCAAGAAGATAATATGCAGATAATTGTTAATGGCAAGCCAGCCTACATAAAGAAAGGCTCTTCGTTTCAGTTCGTGGCCGAGAACAGGCACTTCACAGGTTCGGACTCCTATTCGCTCTCTATTACCTTTCCGCTGAAAGGGTGCAGTGAGAACATTGCGATATTCGGCAATATTCATCGCACCGATGTTGAAAGGGAGCAGGTAAATTTTGACTGTACCATTATAGACAGGAAATTCCGTCGTGAGGGTATTATTACCATTACGAGCATATCGGACAGCGAGGTAAAGACGCAGTTCCTTGAAGGTCGTAGCGTACAGAATTATGATATAAAGTTTGATGAAATTTATATCAATGAATTGCAACTTGGCTCATATTCTCCGACTCTTACTTCATCGCCATACGATAGTTGGCGCGGTATTGACCGTAGCCAAAATTATGTCGCACTTCCGTGGGTGAACAACTCCAGCGGTAATGTGCAGAACAAGATTACAAAGCCGTCATCAGGCGCGAATTGGCAATGGGGTAGCGATGTGAAAGGACTGTCGTATCAACCTTACCTTGTATATATAATAAGGCTTATATGTATTAGACTTGAATATGAGGTTGATATTTCCGAGATTGAGAAGTCGCAATACAAGTACCTCATTATATGCAATGCCTTGCCGTATGCTTGGGAAAATTACTATTGGGAGTCTATTCTGCCTCATTGGACTGTTACGGAGTTCTTCGAGCAGTTGGGCTATCTGCTTGGGGGTGATTTCAGTATCGACCATAAAGCACACAGCATAGTGTTCCGCTTTATTCGTAGTGAACAGGAGAAGATACAGCCTTGCCGTATTGACAAGGTAGTAGATAGTTATTCTGCCGATGTTTCACAGGATAATGCCTGCAAGTACATCGAACAGGTAGGTTTGAGGTATGCGGACTGCGACCACCAAGCATGGAAGAGTTATGTCTGCGATTGGTTCATCAACGAGAACAGGCGTTCCGTGAAGGAATTTCCCGATATGGGAGAATTTGAGTATTATCTTTATCAATATATGGACGACTCGGACGATAGAGGCGGTTATTGGTATGAGGGAAGCGGTAGCGTGCGTGCAATGAACTATATTTTCTATGTAAAAGATGTTGATACCTATTTTGTTGCAAGGTGCTTTTATTGTCGGAAGCGTACAGGCGACTTTACTTGGTGGCAACAGGAGTATGTGGTTATGCCTATAAATGTTTTCAGAGAGAGAAAAAGCAGTAATGAGAATGGCGAAACCATTGAGCTGAAATGCGTACCTGTATGGCTGGATAATGTAGAGGGCTATAATTGGAGTATATATCTCGACCTGCCGGAGTTTGATGCGTCTGCTTCTGAAGAGAACTATGAGCGCACGAATGACAATAACGGCTGGAACCCGTCAGGGCAACAGATGCCTGTCGTAAATAATCTGCTTGCCGGGGAGAGGGAGAGAAAGACGGAATTCTTCGATAAGATATATCTTGGTTTTTGGACAGGAAATGCACTTACAACATACCTTATGCCGTGTCCGATTATTGATTACATTACAGTCGTCGGTGAGCGAACTTATCATATTAAAGATATGTCGCTTCGTCTTACGAATGGTTATAACAAACAGCAATTCTATACCCTTGAAGAAAATGTCAAATATACTTTCTCCTTCCTTGCAGATGATATACCTAACCCTCGTGCCCTGTTCTATATAAAAGGGCAGAGGTATTTGTGTGAAAAAATAACTGCAACATTCACTGAAAATGGAATGTCGCAGTTGTTGAAAGGGCTTTTTTATAAGGTCAGATGATTGCCTTTGATAGGTTGGTAGCGTGGTTCACAATACTTGATTTTAGGACTTTGGCATATATCTGCGTTGTCTTTATATTCTTGTGTCCTAACATTCGTGCAACTTTGTCTATGGGTATGTCGTGAGAAAGCGCGATTGTGGCAAACGAGTGCCGGGCCACGTGGAATGTCATGCACTTTTTTATATTAAGTCTGCTTTCTATCAAGTGCAGGTAGTCGTTTGCCTTTTCATTGCTGATTTTTGGCAAGTTGAAATTGTACTTTCTTAATACTTCCATTGCAGGAGATAGGATAGGGGTGAAGAAGTTTGTTCCTGTCTTTAGTCGAGAACTGTTAATGTAAAACAAGTCATCAATCTGCTCTGTCATAGTGAAGAAATCAAACTTTTGCGTATCACAGAATGCAAGTCCTGTATATGCTGCAAATATGAATAGGTCGCGAACTCTTGCTTCTTTGGTTGGGAGTTTTGCTTCTCTTATCAATTTTAGTTCATTTTCCGTTAGTGGTGTGCGTTCTTTGCTCTTACCACGCGAGAAACTAACCATTTCATAAGGGTTCTTTTCAATGATACCTTCTTCATATGCAAGGCGTGTGCAAACTTTCAATCGCTTATGGTAGTTGAATACGCATGCATCACTGCGTGTACCGTCGGCATGTAGCCAAACATCAAATTCTTTAATGTTCTTTACTGTCAGGTCGGCAAATGTTTCAATACCTCCCCAGCGTATGAGGGCATCTACTACCACTTGTTTCTGTCGTTTAGTGCTTTGGCGGCTTTTCTCTATCTCAATGCAGTGCTTCATATAATCAATGAAATTACCGTTGAGAGGGCTTACCTTCTGTTCCTCTTTCTCTTTCCGCTTTTCAGCAGTCATCGTAACAACTCCGATATGCTTGTTGAAGTTATCTACTGTCATATCCTCGCCAAGCAGCTCCATTGCATTGACTATCTTCTCATAGTTCGCAACTTCCTTTTTCAAATAGGGCGCATCTTTGTAAACTTCCCATTCATCGGGAGTCATTGAGTCCACGATGATTTTCTTTACCGCAAGTCGTGATAGTTGAATTATGATTTCAACGTTGCCCTTACCTGTCGCCTGAACTCTCTTTCTGCGGTCAAAGACCACTTTTACATTTGTTGCCATAGTCGTAATTTTTTGAGAGCAGTAGAGAAAAACCGAAAATTGTTAATCATTCTTAAAAATGCATTGACTCTACGATTATGGCTGAATTTTCGTGAAAGTTGGCAAACTTGGTTTGCATTTAGGGCAGGTTGGTTTGCACTTGGTTTGCATTTTTTGTCTTTTTCAGTCTTTTCTTGTCTTTCTCTGTCTGTTCAATAGTTAAACAAAAAACAATTTAATTATCGACTATCAAACAAATAAACTATTGAATTTCCTTTAATTAGCGTTCCTACATACGAAAAAAAGGAAAGTAAGTGTTTTTCTCTTACTTTCCTTTTTTGTGATCCCGACAGGGATATTAGTTGCCCCAGTGGAATTTTGTGATCCCGGCAGGATTCAAACCTGCAACCTTCTGATCCGTAGTCAGATGCTCTATTCAGTTGAGCTACGAGACCAATTTGTTGTCCTTTTTGTTTGACGATGCAAAGGTAGTGCTTTTTTTATAATCTGCAAAACTTTTGCAATATTTTTTTTGAAATTCTTCTTTTTTTTATTCGTAGAAACGCTCATTGAACATAAACCAGCCGAGTGTGAGGCCAATGTTGAATCCGCTTTTGTGTGAGCTATAATAATTTACGAATCCACTGATGGTGATTGTGGATATTTTGCCCACAGCATTCAATTCGGCGATGTATTGGAAATCATCGAATCTTTTTTTGCTATAATAGGGCGTGCCGTCGGTGTTCTCTTTTATCATACGATAGGGCGAGAAGGCGTAGAAACCGGGGCGCAGCTGTATGAAACTCGATAATTTAATTATGGGTATAATGCCTGCTCCTACAAATTGGTTGGCGCGGAATTTGGGGTCGTAGTTGAAAAGGCTGTTCATGGTAGGAGTGAACGCACCTGCCTGCATGAGCGATGCCTGATAGGTGTGCGAGAGGGCTCTTGTTGAGTAGTAAATCTGCATGTATGTGGCAAGGGAGAGATGACGATTGAGCCTGAACACCTCGTTACGAATGTAGTTTACCTGTAACCACGATTTGTTTTCGTTGTCTTTGAAACTGTAATTACCGCTCTTGAAGGTTTCTCTGCCCACATAGAATTGCGCCGATAGTTTCTCAAATGAACCTTCGGTGGGGAATACATTGTCGTCGAGAGTATTTCCCTGAAATTTTACACCGACACCTGCAAGGCGCACCTTGTTCTTGTCAAATTGTGGGTTGTCGAGGTCTATAACGCTTGTGGGCATGTATTTATAGGTAATCTCGGCAATGCCTATTCCAATCTCGGCCTTTTTGCGCGACAGGAACGGGAGGGATATTTTGAGTTTTGCAAATGCTTCGCGTTCTTGGTTCAGCGACATGGAATTCTCTTGCGAGAAGATGTATTTCATGTTGTAATAATCGGTGGTAGCATACGATGCTATGAATTTAAGCGATACGGGATGGCGCGTGGTAAAGTCGAATCGGTTGCTTAATTGTATGTTGTTATATACCTTGCCAAATTGAGTGTCGAGCATATACTCCTTGGACATCTTGTCGATGCTACGATAGTGCAGGCCCAAATAGACTTGGTTGGCTGTTTTTGTCGACATGCTGCCGCCTAATTTTACATTTATGGCTGGGTTCAGCTCCACATCGAGCGCAAGGAGATAGGTGCTGTCTTGTGCGTTGTATATTGCATGGGGCAGAATGCCTGCCACGGTGTTTCCCGATAACAGGCGGAAATAGGCCTTTTTGCAATCTTCGTAATCAAATTTTTCGTTGCCTTTCTGGAACTCGTTTTTAATGGCTTGTGCCTGGTTGGGGGTAACGCCATTCACCTTTACATCGCTGAACACCAGAGCGGGTTTTTTGGAATTGAATGCCATGCGCCTATTGGCAAGGTCGGCGCGGCTCTGGTGGCGGTGAACACGTTTGCGCACCGAATCGATAAGAGCTAGTGTCTCTTCGTAACCAATCTGCACCACCTTGTCTATTTTGTGAAAATCGAGCAGTTTCACATCCTTGATGTTCATATCGAGCAGAATGCCCACCGAGTCGGGGATGCTATAATCGCTGCGTTCCATCATAAGGGTTTTTACCTGCCCCATGAGGTCGTTGTCTTTGGGGAGCGATGCATTTTCGCTAACCACACTGCCGAAAATGAAATCGGGAGCAAAATCCCTTTGCATCACATCGCGCGGGAAATTGTTGTATATACCGCCATCGTAAAGCAGTACGCTGTCCTTTTTTATTGGCTTGAATACAAATGGAAAACTCATGGATGCTCTGACGGCATCGCCAAGATCGCCACTTGAAAATATTACCTGTTTTTTGTTATATACATCGGATGCAACGCAGCGGAACGGCACCATAAGGCTGTCAAAGTTTTCCTTTGCTGCGGCAGTGGAGGTGGCGAATATCTCAACAAATCCCATGCTCATGGGTGAGGGGTTGATAAGCTGCATGGGTGGGCGCACAAGGCGTATAGAGTCTTTTATATCGATATGCAGGCTCAAAAGTTCAGGGACTTCGGCATTGCGCTTGAAGTAGAACATATAGTTCTTGTCCATGGTGCCGGTGTACCAGCGTTGGAAATCATCGCTTATCATCGTGGCAACCATTTCGTCGGGTGTGTAGCCCATGGAGTAGAGGGCTGCCACAATCGCTCCCATAGATGTTCCTGCAACGTAGTCTATGGGGATTTCATTCTCCTCCAACGCTTTTATTACACCAATATGCGCAAGGCCGCGAGCACCGCCTCCACTCATTACAAGGCCCACTTTTTGGGCCTGTATCAGTGATGGCAGCATGAATAGCAGAGTGAGTATGATGTATATTTTTTTCATCTTGAAATGGTGCGTTGCTTGTAATGTTACTTGTAATTATAATTTTGTTACCTGGCTATATATGATAATAGTATTCGGTGCATGGTTGCGCATATGCACAATTTTTGCAAATATAATTTATTCCATTGGTAAAAAATACTCCTTTTTAATTGTTTTAATGTTCAAATACCTCTTTTTAATACTTTTTTTTGTTTTTTCTAATTGAATACATATATTTGAAAACTCAATATTATCTGTTTAATAAAGATAAAACTTATGAACTACAATTCTTTATTTTGGTTTGTACCGGCAGCATCGCTGCTGGCACTATGCTTTGCCTTCTATTTTTATAGGCAGATGAAACGCGAGAGCGAGGGTACTGAACGCATGGCACACATAGCTGCCGCAGTGCGCAAGGGTGCAATGGCCTATCTGAAACAGCAGTATAAAATAGTTGCGGTGGTGTTTATCGTGCTTGCTGTAATATTTGCTGTCATGGCCTATGTTTTCCACATACAGAACGGCTGGGTGCCGTTTGCCTTCCTCACAGGCGGATTGTTTAGCGGAATATCGGGATACTTTGGCATGAAGACCGCCACATACGCATCGGCTCGCACGGCCAACGCTGCACGCAGCAGCATGAACGAGGGCCTGCGCATGGCCTTTCGCAGCGGTGCCGTTATGGGGCTTATTGTTGTGGGCTTGGGGTTGCTCGATATCTCGGTGTGGTATCTTGTTCTTGATGCCGTTGTGCCGGCCGATGTCAATAATGCCGGCATGAAGCTCTGTTTCATTACCACCACTATGCTTACATTTGGTATGGGAGCATCCACACAGGCGCTCTTTGCTCGCGTGGGTGGCGGTATATACACAAAGGCTGCCGATGTGGGTGCCGACCTTGTGGGAAAAACCGAATATAACATTCCCGAGGACGACCCGCGCAACCCTGCAACCATAGCCGATAACGTGGGTGATAATGTGGGCGATGTAGCCGGTATGGGTGCCGACCTTTACGAGAGCTATTGCGGCTCCATCCTCTCTACCGCTGCGCTTGGTGCCGCAGCCTTCGCTGCCGATGGTGGTGCAATGCAGACCAAGGCTGTTTTTGCTCCCATGCTTATTGCTGCGGTGGGTATAGTTCTGTCAATTATAGGAATATTTGCCGTTCGCACAAAGGAGAATGCCGATATGAAGAGCCTGATTGGAGCCTTGTCGCGCGGTACAAACCTCTCTTCGCTGCTCATTGTAGTAGCTACATTTGGTATTCTGTATATGCTTGGCATTGAAAATTGGATAGGTCTTTCATTCTCTGTTGTGGTTGGTTTGATAGTGGGTATTGTGATAGGTCGCTCTACCGAATATTATACATCGCAATCGTACAGCCCCACACGCAAAGTGTCGGAGGCGGGGCTGACAGGCCCTGCAACGGTTATTATCTCTGGTATGGGATTGGGCATGCTTTCAACCGCCATACCGGTTATTGCGGTGGTTGTGGGAATAATCCTTTCATATCTGTGTGCCACGGGATTTGTTCTCGATGTGTCGCAAGTTACCATAGGGCTTTATGGTATTGCCATTGCATCGGTGGGAATGCTATCTACATTGGGTATAACACTTGCTACGGATGCATACGGTCCCATAGCCGACAATGCAGGCGGTAATGCCGAAATGAGTGGCTTGGAGCCCGAGGTGCGTCGCCGTACCGATGCATTGGATTCTCTCGGTAATACCACGGCTGCCACAGGTAAGGGATTTGCCATTGGTTCGGCTGCTCTCACCGCACTTGCGCTGTTGGCATCGTACATCGAGGAGGTTCGCATTGCGCTGGAACGCACATCACCCGACATTATAATAAATGGCAAGGAGCTTATGGAGGCAAATATTGTTGATTTTATGTATCATTTTAATGTTACCCTGATGAACCCCACTGTGCTGTGCGGTATATTTGTCGGTGCCATGATGGCCTTCCTCTTCTGCGGACTGACAATGAACGCAGTGGGCCGTGCCGCGCAAAAGATGGTTGCCGAGGTGCGTCGCCAATTTACCGAAATCAAGGGTATTCTCACCGGTGAGGCCGAGCCCGATTACTCTCGTTGTGTAGAGATTTCTACATTGGGCGCGCAACAGGAGATGGTATTGCCATCGCTGCTTGCCATTGCGGCTCCCATTGTTACAGGTGTGGTTCTTGGTGTTGCGGGTGTCATAGGCCTGCTTATCGGTTCGCTGTCGGCCGGTTTCTTGCTTGCCATTTTCCTAGCCAATGCGGGTGTTGCATGGGATAATTCAAAGAAAGATTTCTAAGAGGGTAACTTTGGCGGAAAGGGTAGTGATACTCACAAGGCTACCGTGGTGGGCGACACCGTGGGCGACCCCTGCAAGGATACATCGGGGCCCAGCCTTAATATACTTATAAAACTTATGAGTATGGTGGCTATTGTGATGAGTGGATTGACTTTGGCGTTCAGCCTGTTATAAATATGTGTATGGCTATAAAACAAAACAAAGGGCATCGTTTGATGCCCTTTGTTTTGTTTTAGAAAAAATCCTGATTACTTCAAAGCGAAGATCTCGTCCTCACCTGCTATGCAAGAGAAGATTTTGTCCTCACGAAGCAACCAGCCCAAACCAAGATACAACTCTTTATCTTTGAGCTTAGTCTGCTTTTTAACCTCTTTCAAAGTCAAGCCCTCTGTCTCGTTGAGGGCGGTCCAAATACGGCCTGCGAACTCGCCAGCCTGCTCTGTAATCATCATAAATTCAATATTTTAAGTTAATTTATCTTCGCCTTTAGTAAATGGCTCTTCAAATCGGGTGCAAAAGTACAATAAAATTTTGATATACAAAACAAAATACTGTGATATTCAACAAATTTAGTGAATTTTTGTGCCACTTATTCGTTTTTTATACTTTTTT
>JAFTNW010000028.1 GCA_017451695.1 Bacteroidaceae bacterium | reverse complement strand
TTTTTGAATGAGTTGATCGAGTAGTTTTTGGATGGCTGCGATACTGATACCCGTAATCTCTTTCATATCTGCAAGCGTCAAGGACGGATAGGTTTTCATTGCATTGAGAATCTTCGTGTAGTTAGGAGTACGGAAGGCGATTCGTTCACCGTCGTACCACCACACATTCTCGTTCTTCTCGCTTACAAACAATACATCGTTATACACCTCTGTCGCTACCAAGTCATTGAAGTATTTCAGGAACGGACGGATATTCTTAATATCTGCATGAGCACCATCACTTGGCACGGGGCCAACCTCAAGATCGGCTTGATGTAAAGCTTCCAAGTATTCATTCTTCTTGCGGCTACGAACAACAATCATCGGATAATCGTGGCGAGTAAGGATAAAGTTCACCATCAATCGAGCTATACGACCATTTCCATCCTCGAAAGGGTGAATGCGAATATAACGATAGTGGAACAATGCTGCTAACTCTATAGGGGTAAGTTTACCTTCTTGCTCTGCCTTGTTATACCAATCCACTAAGTCTGCCATCAGACTGGGAGTTTCTTCAGGAGAAGCATATTCAAATCTGTCACCATATCGTGTAATCACACTATTAGGACGAGTTTTATACTGTCCAGCATGTATCACATAGCTCGTCTGAACTCCACCAGGCAAATTACGATATACCGTATAATCCTCACGAAGTAATGTCTGGTGTAGTGTTCTAATAAAGTTTTGCGTCAAAGGAGTCTCTTTTACCTTCGCCTCTTCTGTCATCATTCGCAACCCCACATTGCTTGCTGTCATTTCTTGCACATCGCGCACGCTTGCCTCTCCAATCACCTTGCCGAATAACAATAAGATTTCCGTCTGACCATAAGTCAGCGTATTACCTTCTATATGGTTACTATTATAGTTGAAGTCAACAGTAAAACGACGGCTAAGCCTATCCTTATCCTTCTCAGATAGTGGTTGCAACTCTTGCCATGCAGCCAAAGCCTTCTTAATATTAAGATATTTCATACAGTACCTTATTTAGTATCACACAATGCAAATATACAAAATGTTTTCAATATGGTTGTATCGCTACAACCTTTTTCGCTGTTTAGTGCAATAATTTCTGCTCAAAAGATTTAAAATGGCACTCAAAGAGTGAAAATAAACCACTTGATGATACCCGATAGCAATATTTTGAACAATAAAAGAAGCGTTCCTTCCTTTTCTGTTCAATTATTATCTGTTTTCACATTTTCCCCAGTGATTTATAGGCTCTTTTTCACATTATCCCATCGTTTTTGGCTATAAAAATCACATTTTCCTCAATATATGATTCCTGCACACAAAAGAAAAGACTGAGATAAAATCCGATATAATTTGTATCTTTGAAGCGGAAAAATATTTGATTGTATGGAAAAGCACGGATATACTCCCGATGAGGGGCGCTATGTTAATGGGATGAAGTACCGCAGGTGCGGGAAGAGCGGCATCATGCTGCCTGAGATATCATTGGGGTTCTGGCATAATTTCGGCGATGTCGATTCTTTTGAGAATGCCAGAGCTATGGTGCACTATGCCTTCGACCACGGCGTGTGCCATTTCGACCTTGCCAACAACTACGGCCCCGCGGCCGGGGCAGCCGAGAAGACTCTGGGCACCCTCATGAAGAGTTCTCTCCAACCGTTCCGCGATGAATTGTTCATCTCCACCAAGGCGGGTTACGATATGTGGCCGGGGCCCTATGGCAGCTGGTGCTCGCGCAAGAACCTGATGGCAAGCCTCGACCAGAGCCTGCAGAGGATGAACCTGGAGTATGTCGACCTTTTCTACAGCCATCGCTACGACCCCTACACACCGCTCGAAGAGACCTTGCAGGCACTTGTAGATATAGTACGCAGCGGCAAGGCACTCTATGTAGGCATATCACGATGGCCCAAAGAGGCAGCGCAAGTGGCATACAGCTACCTTGCCGAGCGCGATGTACCATGCCTCATATACCAAGGGCGGTACAACCTCATAGACCGCGAGCCACAAGAAACCGGCATCATAGACCAAGCGAAAGAGAACGGAGCCGGCTTTATTGTCTTCTCGCCCCTGGCCCAGGGCCTGCTCGCCGGCCGGTACCTTGATGGCATCCCCGCCGACTCTCGCATAGCCCACGGCGGACACCTGAAGAAAGAGGCCCTGACCGAAGAGCGCCTGCAACAGATACAAGCCCTCAACTGCATAGCCGGGCGCCGTGGCCAGACACTAGCCGAGATGTCCCTTGCATGGATACTGAACGACGAGAGAGTCACCAGCGTAATCATAGGCTCAAGTTCCGTGGGCCAGATGCAGAAGAATCTAAAGGCACTCCACAGCCCGGCCTTTACCACTGAAGAACTTCAAGAGATAGAGAGGGTTCTAAACGGAAAGGTGAAAGCGGAAAGGTGAAAGCGGAAAGGTGAAAACTTGTGCAAATGAGCGCTATGCAAGCATGCTTGCAATTGAACCGTGAATGCAGCCGAGGTTAGAGACTGCATCGCAGGCTCAAAACGGAAAACTGAAAGCGAGAGACTAAGCCAAAAGCGAAGTTTCGACAATGACGGCAGCATCTCGTCAAGCATAGTATAGTCGCAGGTTATAACGCTTGGGTTGCGAAAAGCAAAACGAGTCAATGACAGTGCAAATATAGAATGACAAAACTTTGTTTTGTTATCGACAAGTTTTGTAGCCGTTGGTCGCGTGAAGCATAGACAAAGTTTATGCTACGCGGGTGGCTAAAAGCAAAACGAGTCAATGTCTTTGAAATATAGAAACAAACGAGCGAGATAAGCAAAGTTTACTTTGACATTTCACTGCGAGTGCAGTCTATATTCGCGGTTTACCGCAAATATAGATAAATGGGTTTCTTTTTTTATTCGGCCTGACAAGTGTACTCCCGAATCAGAGGCATCTACAGACCATTTGTCCGAAGCAATTAGAATAATTCTAATTGCTTCGGACAAATGGTATCTATTCTGAAACACAAATCTATTCTGAACATGTTTCCGAGGCTTACAAATAAATTTTGTAAAGGTCGGACAAATGATGTTTTACCAACTTTATCCCCACTTGTCTATGTCTTATGGATAGCTAAACCCCATCTTGCTTATAATATTGTATTTATAAGATTGTTCACTATCTTTTTGTTTTATATGCCTTGTTCTGCCGAATTTTGCTTAACTTTGTAAAAATTAGTCCGCAAGCTTATGATAAAGAGGTACTTTTATGGCGATACGATAGAGGGCTTTCTTGCGATGCCCGATGCGCAGATTATTGGTATTCTAACCACTGCGCATACTTCGTTGCACGCTTCATTGCAGGGGTTGCAAGCAGATGCATGGAGCGAGGAGATTACGCTATTGAAAGATTTTATTACTCCCTACATCGGTCGAGGCCATATCTATTTCGAGTACACAATTCCGCGAATGGGTCGTCGTATTGATGTTGTGTTGCTGCTTGATGGCGTTGTGCTCTTATTGGAGTTTAAGGCATTCAACGAACAATACACCAAGGCCGACATTGCGCAGGTGTGGGACTATGCCCTCGACCTGAAAAACTTCCACGAACAGAGCCATAATCGCCCTATTGTGCCGATATTGGTTGCTACCGAGGCAGTTGATGCTACCTCGGATTTTATCCCTTTTGATGACAAGGTTTTCTATCCGATACTAACCAATCGCGAGCAGCTTTCATCTACCATTGTGGAGGCGTTGCTATTCTGCGATAAGGACAACTCAGAGGGTGATGCGCTGTGGGCAATTAGCCGTTACTCTCCTACCCCGACTATTATAGAGGCGGCAAGTGCACTCTACAACAATCACTCCGTAGAGGACATCTCTCGTTCCGATGCTTCGGCCGAGAATCTAACCACTACGTGTGGCTTTATCTCATCAGTTATTGAACGCGCAAAGAGGGAGCATTTCAAAGCGATATGCTTTGTAACGGGTGTACCAGGAGCAGGCAAGACGCTTGTCGGATTAAACATCGCCACGCAGCAGTTTGAGAAGGATGATGTCGCCGTATATCTATCTGGTAATTTCCCGTTGGTGCAGGTGCTTACCGAGGCTCTTGCACGCGACAAGAAACGCCGTATGGCGGAGAAGGGAGAGAAGATAGCTATCGGCACAGCACGCTCGGAGGTTAAGTCCTTTATACAGATGATTCACCACTACCGCGACACATGTTTGGAGGGAACGAAGGTGGTGGATGGTCACATCGTAGCAGATGAGGAGTACTTCATCAATCCCAAGAACATAAAAAAGTCATTCGTGCCGGTGGACCACGTTGCCATTTTTGATGAGGCGCAGCGTGCATGGACAAAAGATGCGCTTGTAAACTTTATGAATCGCAAGAAGGGTTATCCTAACTTCCCGTATTCCGAGCCAGAATATCTGATTTCGTGTCTCGATCGCCACGATGATTGGGCTGTCGTTGTATGCCTTGTGGGTGGAGGACAGGAGATCAACACCGGCGAGGCCGGCATAAGCGAGTGGATAGAATCACTTAACCGCGAGTATAAGGATTGGCATGTGTTTATCTCGGACCGCCTACACGATGCCGAGTATGCCGCCGGTCGCTCGTTGGAACTATTGTCAGAACACGAGCACGTAGAGTTTGAGCCGTCGTTACACTTGGCTGTGTCGATGCGCTCGTTCCGTGCGGAGAATCTTGCAAAGTTTGTACACAAGCTGCTCGATAGAAATATCGTGGGTGCTCGTGAGGCATACCAGACACTTGACAAATACCCAATCGTGCTGACACGCTCACTCGAAAAGGCGAAGCGCTGGTTGAAGGAGCATGCACGAGGTACGGAGCGTTACGGAATGATTGTATCTTCGCAGGCAGAGCGATTGAAGCCGTTGGCTATCGATGTCCGCTTTAAGCCCGATGTTGTGCATTGGTTTTTGGACGATGCAACGGACGTGCGCTCGTCGTTCTATTTGGAGGATGTAGCTACGGAGTTCGATGTGCAGGGCTTGGAGCTTGATTGGTCGTGCGTAGTCTGGGATGGTGATTTCCGCTATACACCTTCGGGTTGGTCGCACCATTCATTCTGTGGCGATAAGTGGCAGAATATCAACAAACCTGAACGCAAAGCATTCCAAAAGAACGCCTACCGTGTATTGCTGACCCGTGCTCGCCAGGGTATGGTCCTCGTTGTTCCCGAAGGCAGTCCCGAAGACCCAACCCGCAATCCGGAATACTACGACTCGACGTATGAGTATTTGAAGGAGATAGGAATAACTATATTATAGAATGTGGAAAACTTTATTACATAGCCAGAATGATGTTGTTTGATGTATCAGAGTAATCGTTCCTGGGTTAATCTCTTGCCCAGGTGAGGTAATATCTATGGATGAGATATATAAAATGTATATAATATAATCACATATGGATGAAATAAGAAAATTGATAAACTCCTGTATTTCTATTCTTAAATCAATGAGAATTGATTATAACACCCCCATTGGTCCAAGGACTAATGCGTTAATGTTAGAGGTGAGAAAATTAATTCCATTGTTGGAAAAGGAACAACCACATATAGCCAATATCCTAAAACAATCATTGGGCAATATAGTTTCTAATCAAATATATATTAATGCATATGTTTTTGGCGATGTACGAACTACATTGAGTATTTTAAATGACATCTATGCGGGAGGTAATAAAGCCTTGGAATCGGATAATACTACTCGAAAACGTGGCGTGGTAGACCTTTCCAGGACCTCTACCGAGTTTCCTTTATCAATGACTGTTTGCAGGTCAAAGATTAAGAAAAAGAAGATATTTATTAGCCACTCTTCTAAAGATAAGCTGATAGTAGAAAAATTGGTAGATCATATTCTATTATTAGGAATAGGTCTATCTATAGAAGACATTTTCTGTACTTCTATCGAAGATATGGCCATAAAAAATGGTGAGGATATACGAAAACATATACATACTAACATACAGACAGCAGACTTTTCTATTTTATTGATTTCTAATAATTACAAGAAAAGCGAGATTTGCATGAACGAAATGGGAGCCGTTTGGGCATGCAATAATAATGTGCGATATTATTTATTGCCAGATTCAAATTTTGATACAATTGGCTGGTTGTGTAACCCGAATCAGGCAGAGAAACTATTTGATTCAATAGCTCTTGATGCTCTTAAAATGGAACTCTCTACCTATTATTCTTTAGAGGATAAAGGAACTGCTTGGAGTCGACAAAGAGAAACATTCCTTAAAGGTGGCTTGAGTGAACTGAAAACATCTTCTGTAAAAAGCATAGAATATGTGGGTTATGAGAATGGTTTACTAAACCCTTTGTTAGATTGCAATGTTTACGAGCTAGAATTATTGAAATTTTTAGAGAATGAACCAAATGCGAGTGTTTTGGATATAACTAAACATCTAAATTTGTCAAAATATTTACTCGACAAAACAATACAGTCTTTAACTGATAAAGGTTTTTTAGTTCGTGAGAAAATTGGACATAAAACTAGGTGGATTGTCATGACTTAATTTTATTAGACTATATGTATAAATAAAAAATTACAGAGTCCGTATTTTTGAACCCTGTAATCTCTATTTATACAAAATTATGGGTAGTCCCCGATTCGAACTTAGACATTTCCTCATCCGCCACCATACCAGTAGTATCTTCCACCACAGGATAGCCAGCTGTGACCCTTGCGCCATTATTCAGCAGGAAAATCTTGTTCAGTGTCTGTTCAAGAGCCTGTAAGGTGGTGTGGCGGTTCTTGGGCATCAGTTCGCACCCCCAGATTATTATAGTGTGCCAGCCGAGCATTCGCAACTTGATGCGTTTCTCAACATCACGTTCCTTGTTTCTCTCTATCTTCTGTTGCCAGAATTGGCTATTACTCTTTGGCGGTACATAGTACCGGCAGCCTTCGTGGCCATGCCAGAAACAGCCGTTGATAAAGATGACGGTCTTGTATTTGCGCAAGACAATGTCGGGGGTGCCGGGGAGCCGGCGCACGTTGACTCTGTAGCGGTAGCCACGCGAGTGCAGGTAACGGCGCACGAGCATCTCGGGCTTGGTGTCCTTGCCCTTGATGCGTGACATGCATTTGTGTCTTTGCTCTTTGGTCATCCAGTCTGCCATGATACGAAGATACTCTTTTTCTTGGATTTTATGCTTGGATTTTGTTGGAAAAACCTCTTGGGCTGAATGTTTGGATATGTCGTGTGTTTATTATATTTTTGCTATACTTGATTGCGTGATAATTAACATTGCAATATGATTGACTTTGATATATACATAAAAATGGGTGAGCCTGGTGGTAAAGAGAGAGCCGAGGCGTGGAAAACCGCGATTGGGTTGCAGGCTGTTGATGGTCTCAAGACTTCTGAGTACCTGAACAAAACTGCTGCAAAGCATATTGAGGGGGATATTACCATTGAACAAGTAAAGGAACTCATCGATACTTATTATCAATCAAAGACTGCAAAAACAATTAAAAATTTCTAACCTATATCTCTACCTTCGCAGCCTCCTCGTTTCATAAATTACAGTTTCTTTGTCGCCATGCCTGGCGGATGATTTGATGTGAAACATGGAAAAACAGCCTTTCCCCGCCAAATTCCCAAAATTTTTCAAAAAAAGATGCAAAAATAAAAAACTTTAACCCATGTTCGGTTGTTATATTAATGCAAATTAATAGAAACAGACATGACAGGAATAATAGATATGCTGTTGAGCAACCAAAGTGAACTACTCCGTTATGCTATTCAACTTACGGGTGATGAGTGTGCGGCATGGGATTTGTTGCAGGATACCTGCGTGCGCATACTTATGCACGAGGGGTGTTACCATGAGCAGGGAGCATTCCTTCCCTGGGCCAGGATGGTGATGAAACACATATTCTACAACAGGCGGAAGGGGTTGGTGCGGCAGTCGCTCCTTTTTGACGATTGTTACCCGGGGCAGAACGATGTGCCCCTTGCTGTGGCCGATGACAGCAGCGATAGCTATTACATCACCAATGAAATGCTTGGCATGATAGACCGCCTTCCTGCTCGGCAGTCTCGGGCTTTTCACCTGTTTATCGATGGGCACAGTTATGCCGATATTGCCACAGCAATGTCTGTTTCGGTAGATAATGTGCGCAACTATATACACTCGGCACGCGTTACCTTGCGCCGCATGCTTGGGCGTTGAATTGTTTTAGTATCTGCTACCCCTTATTTCCAACGTGATATCCATGTAACTCCGTTCACCTTCTATGTAATCGGCATAGAGGGTTTCTGCGTCGCGCCCTTTAAGGATGCGGCACTTGCCACAAGCCTCGCAATCGTGCAGGCATTTCCAAGCTTCGAGCACATAGGCCCGCCTTTCTTCCTTGGTGGAGTTTTCTATTTGCGGTGGTTGCATTGTTATTCAAAGATATATTTATATGATTATTTTGATTCGATTTTATCGTTTTGTTGCATAAATCATAAAGGTTACTGCTGCAATAGCAATGCCAATGCCCGCGATAATGTTCGTAGTCAAAGGCTCGCCAAACATCAGCGTGCCGATAAGAATAGCTGTAATGGGCTCAAATACGCCAAGCACAGAGGCTTTTGTAGCACCGATGTTGCGGGTTGCAATGGCTAATGTTGCGGTAGAGACAATGGTTGGCAACAGGGCCAAGCCTAGTAAGTTAAGCCAATCGCTACTTGTTGTAATTCCTGTGGTGATTGCTGTATCCGAAAAAGATATTTTGCCCGCAAATACGATTGCTCCGACCGTGAGAGAATAGAATGTCAGCAGTGTATTGGATATGCGGGCAATAGCATTTTTGCGGTTTATTATGACGATGAACATAGCATATACCAATGCTGAGCCCAAGGATAGGGCTACACCGATTGGATTTATCGACTCGCCACCATTTCCTTGTGTCATAATTATCACGCCGCCAAATGTTGCGGCAATGGCAAACCACACAGGCCACGAAGGCACTACACTCAGAAAGACCATAATGATAGCCACCAGCACGGGATAAAGGAATATCAGAGTAGTAGCTAGGCCTGATGCGATGTAGTTGTATGCCTCAAAAAGAAGTATGCTGCTCGATGTATATAGCAGGCCGAGTGCGAGCAACACACCGGCCTGTTTTGCTGTTACCTTGAAACTCTGTTTGGTGATTATGAGGAATGCGCCAAGTAGAACAACGGCAAACGAGTATCGAAAGAACAGTATTGACTCAATGGCTGCACCGTTATTCATCAACGGCACGGCAAACAACGGATTGAGTCCGTATGTGATACCGGTAATAATACCGGCCGGATAGCCTATAATTGCGTTTTTACTTAATGTCTTCATAATTATTTGTTCATTATCGCCACCTTAATCACCCCATCCAATTTGTTCTCAAAGATTCGGTATGCTTCCTCAATCTCACTCAATGGGAAACGGTGTGTGATGAGTGGGGTGGTGTCAATCTTTCCCTGTTCAATAAGGCGAAGAACCTCCTCGCAATCGCATCCATCCACGCCGCCGGTCTTGAAGGTGAGGTTCTTGCCATACATGTCGGGCAATGGGAGAGTCTGCGGTTGGTTGTAAAGGGCCACCACCGTTACTATGGCATTGGGGCGGGCGCATTGCCATGCGAGGCAGAAGGTGTCGTCGGCTCCTGCAACCTCAAGCACTCGGTCTGCACCACCGTGGTCGCTGTTCTTCTGCACAAATTCTTTGCACTCTTTGGGGGTGGTGAGCAATACGTTGGGGTAGTGCGTTTGCACAAAGCGTTGCCTTTCTTCGGATTTTTCACAGACGATGATGCGCTTAGGTTGTTTCAACATCACGCAAAGCAAGGTGCATATTCCTGTGGGCCCTGCACCTATTATCAGCACGGTGTCTTCCTTGGTAATCTCTGAGATACGTGCAGCCCAAAATCCTGTGGCCAGGACATCACCGACCAACAAGGCTTGTTCGTCAGAGACACTATCGGGAATGCGGTTCAAGCCTTGATTGGCAAGGGGAACACGTACATATTCCGTTTGCCCGCCATCGATGCGGCATCCCAATGCCCATCCGCCATTCGGGTCGGTGCAATTGTTCACAAAACCATTCTTGCAGAAAAAGCACTCTCCGCAGAAGGTCTCCACATTTACCGTTACCCGGTCGCCAGGTTTTACATGGGTAACTTCAGCTCCCACTTCTACCACCACACCCACCATCTCGTGTCCCACGATAATGCCCGGCACTGCACGAGGCACACTCCCATGCTTGATATGAAGGTCGCTGCTGCAGATGCTACTCATCGTCACCCGAACAATGGCATCGGTGGGTTCAATGAGTGTAGGCTTCGGCTTCTCCACCAAAGCGAACTTTCCATTTTCTATGTATGTGTATGCTAGCATAAATTTGTAATAGTTCCTCTGTTTACGGGGTTGCTATAATTCATTAATCACTTGTTGTAGCTGCTCTAAGAATTTGGCACCGTGCCCTCCGTCCATCTGCACGTGGTGAAACTGAAACGATATGGGCAATGTGGTGCTTAACCAATTACGGCGATACCTGCCCCACATGACCATTGGGTTGCAGAACTTGTCGGTATATTGGTTTACAATGCAATCGAGCTCCGTCTCTATCATTGCCGATGTTCCCACAATCATGCAATCTTCAAGGAATGAACTCTTGCACTGCGTGGAAACCTGCGCTGTCAGCCGGTTGTATTCCTTGGCGAACTGTTCGGCATCATCTGTGTATGCAATGTCGCAAGAGTTGATACCCCCTTTGCTGTTGTTTACAATTACGTTTATGGCAATGCTGTCATATTTGAAGAGTTTATCTTTTTCGGGTAGAATATAGAACTCTTTTATGTTGCTTGCAGCCTTTCCTATACAGCAACATAGCAGGGCATTAAATTTGATGCCACGTCTCTTGCTTGCTTTGAGTACTCTGGTTACATTGAATGTTTTTGTCAATGTAACCATCGGCATGGGAGATGTCATCCAAAGTGAAAAGGCTTCGGAGCGTGTAGTCTCTTGAGGAGCGATTTCTGTTTTCATATTATCTTTATATTCCTTTATATCCTTTTATATCATCAACATTATTCATAAATTTAATAGCAATAAGTTATCTTGCGCGTTTTCTTCTGTTCTTCTTAATCGAGTTTACTAAATCATAATATTCACTAGGACTTAATTGCTCTTCTTCGCATAGATGATGGAGCTCATCGAGCATTCCGAGCGTTCTTAAAACACGAAGAAACGTATCAAACGATTTAATCTCTCCAGACTCCACCTTTTGGACCGATGAACGTGATATGGATGCCGACTTAGCCAAACTATCTTGCGTTATATTCTGCTTTAGTCTGGTTGCCTTGATTTTTTCACCAATCTTCTTTTGAATCTGAGCATCTGATAGAATATAAATATCTTCCATAATGATTTCATTTGTAAGCATTACGATGCAAATATATGAATAATGCTTTAATATAAAAGCTTTACGAATGTATTTTTAATATAATTATTGCTTTTAAATGGGAAAACAACTCTATTCTATATTTTTTCTGGATTTATATATTAAAATATGCAGTCATTATAAGTTATTGTATGCGTTAATATAACAGGTAATATAGTCGTTTACATATCGTGCACGATGATTTATAGCACTCAGCCAAAAGAAAAAATTAAAATCACACATTTATTGAATTTCCAACGATAAACATTGAGTAATATCGCTTTATTCCCGTCTGTTTCTATTTTTTCCCCCCTTCCTCGTTTTATAAATTACTTTTTCCATGCCGCTGTGCCAAACAGATAGTTCGATGTGGAATACTGAGAAATAGGCTTTTTTGCCTTAATTTGAGAAATTTTTCAAAAAAAGATGCAAAAATAAAAAACTTTAACCCCTGTTCGGTTGTTATATTAATGCAAATTAATAGAACTGACATGACAGGAATGATAGATATGTTGTTGAGCAACCAAAGTGAGCTACTGCGTTATGCCATGCAACTTGCGGGTGATGAGTGCGTGGCGTGGGACCTGTTGCAAGATACCTCCGTGCGCATACTTATGCACGATGGGTGTTACCGTGAGCAAGGGACATTCCTTCCCTGGGCCAGGGTAGTGATGAAACACATATTCTACAACAGGCAGAAGGGGTTGGTGCGGCAGTCTCTCCTTTTCGACGATTGTTACCCGGGGCAGAACGATGTGCCCCTTGCTGTGGCCGATGAAGGGAGCGATAGCTATTACATCACCAACGAAATGCTTGGCATGATAGACCGCCTTCCTGCTCGGCAGTCTCGGGCTTTTCACCTGTTTATCGATGGGCACAGCTATGCCGATATTGCCACAGCAATGTCTGTTTCGGTAGATAATGTGCGCAACTATATACACTCGGCACGCGTTACCTTGCGCCGCATGCTTGGCAGGGATTAGAGTATTCTTGCTGTTGATTAAATGTGCAGATTCTCAAATATTAATATTTTGTAAATTCTACATCAAACCCAATAAGACTACGCCCATCCCAACGCTGCCGTGGGCGTCCTTGCACCATAAAATCACACCCGCTTTCTGCAGAGTAAGGGATTGGCTGCGCCCATCCCAACGCTGCCGCGGGCATCCTTGCACCATAAAATCACACCCGCTTTCTGCAGAGTAAGGGATTGGCTGCGCCCATCCCAACGCTGCCGCGGGCGTCCTTGCACCATAAAATCACGCCCACTTTCTGCAGAGTAAGGGATTGGCTGCGCCCATCCCAACGCTGCCGCGGGCGTCCTTGCACCATAAAATAAAAAAGATGCGCTCAAGCAAGCTTGGTGCATCTTTTTTATTTTATGGTGCGGAAAGAGTGGGATTCAAACCCACGGTACACTAAAAGCGTACGCCGGATTTCGAGTCCGGTCCATTCGATCACTCTGGCATCTTTCCGTGTGCAAAATTACAACAAATCATTTGTTATGCAATAAAAAATATGATTTTTTTCTAATAAAAAACCTCTACGGAGTACGCTGAGGTATAGGTCTATGACCTTCGGCATTTAGCCAATCCCTCCCATTTAATGTTTTTCCTTCTTATAGTCGCAGGTACAAAAAGTTTTTTTAATTTTGCAAGAGCTACCTAATTGTATAGTAAATTAGCAAAATGAAAGTAACGATAATACAACACGATATAGTGTGGAAAAACGTAGCCGCCAATCTTGAACGGATGGGGCGGTTGATAGAAAACGCCGAAGAGGCCGATATCTACCTCTTCCCCGAGATGTGTTCCACAGGATTCTGTATGCAGCCCCAAGAGGTTGCCGAGGATGTGGATGGTCCCACCGTACAGGCCTTCAAAGAGTGGGCCAAGAGGTACGATGCCGCCATTGCGGGCACTGTGATGACACGCGAGAGCGATACCGTTTTTCGCAATCGTATGTATTTTGTAACCCCCGATGGTGCTGTGCAGTACTACGACAAATGCCATCTGTTTGAATACAGCGGCGAGGATAAGGTATATACCGCAGGCGAAAAGAAGGTTGTATGGGAGTGGCGCGGAGTGCGCATACGCCCTGTTATATGCTACGATATTCGTTTCCCGATATTTTTGCGTAGCATAGGCGACTACGACCTCATGCTCGTTTCGGCCAATTTCCCCGATAGTCGAATACTTGCCTGGGATACCCTCATACGTGCCCGTGCGATAGAGAACCAATGTTATGTGGCGGCATCCAACAGGGTGGGGTACGACGAGTATGGAACCTACATGGGGCACAGCGTGGTGCTCAATCCTTATGGGCAGGATATTGCCCGTTGCAGCGACAACTGCTCCACAAGTGCCACGGCCGAGTTGCAGTGGGATATGATTGAAAAACTGCGCCAACTCTATCCGTTAATAGCAAAGGATGTGCAACTGAAATAATTATATAAAATAAATAGGCTTGCTATTGTTCATATATAAATTAAAATACTATCTTTGCGGTAAGCACATTTTATTATGTAAATGGTAGGATGCCTTTTTATAATAAGGAAGATTATTAACTAACTAAAACCATACTCCAATGAACACAATTGTTTCTCAATTCAACATTCAAGGTAATGTAGTTGAGGTTGCTCCCTTGGGCAACGGATTAATTAACACAACTTATCGTGTAAAAACCGAAGGCAATGCACCCGACTATGTATTGCAGCATGTGAACAACGCCATTTTCCCCGATGTGGATATGCTCATGGACAACATTGTAGCCGTAACCAACCACATTAAAGGAAAATTGGAGGCTGCCGGTACAGATGATATCAGCCGCAAGGTATTGAAGTTTGTTCCCGCCAAAGATGGCAAGTACTACTATTTCGATGGCGAGAAATATTGGCGTGTTATGGAGTTTATCCCCGAAACAGAGTCGATGACTGCCGTTACACCCGAAACATCATACATTGTAGGTGAGACATTCGGTAATTTCCAGGCTATGTTGGCTGACATTCCCGTTCAGCTTGGCGAAACAATCAAGGATTTCCACAACATGGAGTTCCGTTTGCGTCAGTTGCGCGAGGCTGTTGCCGAGAACAAGGCAGGCCGTCTTGCCGAGGTACAGTGGTTGGTTGACGAACTTGAAAAACGTGCCGAGGAAATGTGCAAGGGCGAGCGTCTCCATCGCGAGGGCAAGCTGCCCAAACGCATCTGCCACTGCGATACCAAGGTAGATAATATCCTCTTCGACAAAGAGGGTAATGTACTCTGTGTAATCGACCTCGATACAGTTATGCCCAACTTCATCTTCTCCGATTTCGGCGACTACTTGCGTTCGGCTGCCAACACCGGTAAAGAGGACGACAAAGACCTGAATAACGTAAACTTCAATATGGAGATATTCAAGTCGTTTGCCAAGGGATATTTGAAGTCGGCAGCATCGTTCATCACTCCTTTGGAGGTTGAGAACTTGCCCTATGCAGCTGCTCTCTTCCCCTATATGCAGACTGTACGTTTCTTGGCCGACTACATCAACGGCGATACATATTACAAAATACAGTATCCCGAGCATAACCTCGTTCGTTCAAAAGCACAGTTCAAGCTGTTGCAGAGCGTTGAGGCTGCCCAGCCCGAGATGCAGGCATTCATTGCCGAGATTATGAAATAATAAGGCGCATTGCTATTATAAAGAAATTGCTTGCACATGAGTGCAAGCAATTTCTTTATATATCTGTTTGGCTTTAATTTACAATATCGGAATAGGCGGGTATATCGGTCAAGAATGTGTAGCTGTTCTTCTCGTAATCCATCTTGCAACAAAAGTGTTGCAACCCATTGCTCACAATAAGATAATCCACCCGCAACACCAGGTTATAGCGGGCAATTTGTGCAAATACCTTTGCGTCAATCTTCACCGTGGGTGCTTTGTACTCTATTATCACACGCGGTTTCAGCTGCTTGTCATATACCACGGTGTCGCAGCGGCGGTTCATGCCGTTGAGCTGTATTGCAACCTCGTTGGCAGTGAGGGTGGCGGGGTATCCCTTTTGTGTAATTAACATGTTTACAAAGTGCTGTCGCACCCACTCCTCGGGGGTGAGTGCCACATAACAGCGTCGCAGGCAGTCGAAAATCTGTTTTCTGCCATTGGCGCAATCAATCTTTGCGTCGTATCGCGGTAGGTTCAATGATTGCATGTTAAGTTTTTCTGTATGGGGTAAAAAAGCGCTAACTTATTTTGTTCTGCCACCGCCTTTCATTATCTTTGCATTAATGCAAAGATAGTTCAAAAGCATAATATGGCAAAGCATACATACGAATCAATTCTTTCGGAACTGAAAAGCGGTAAATATCGCCCCGTCTATTATTTGATGGGTGAGGAGGGCTTTTTTACCGATAGGATAACAGATTACATAGCCAATAATGCACTCACCGAGGACGAGCGGGCGTTTAACCAGGCCGTATATTACGGTATAGATACCAATATAGACGAGGTTATTGCCGCTGCCAGGCGTTTTCCCATGATGGCCGACCGCCAGGTTATAATAGTGCGCGAGGCGCAGATGATGAAGAGTATCGACAACCTTATTTATTATCTGCAATCGCCGGTCGATACCACGGTGCTTGTCTTTGCTCACAAGAATGGTTCGCTTGACAAACGAAAGAAAGTTGCAACTGAGATAGACCGCACCGCAGTGCTGCTCGACAGCAAGAAAATGCGCGACGAGCAGTTGCCCGCATTCATATCCTCCTATCTGCGCGAAAAGGGGCTCACTGCCGATACCAAAGCCATTCATATGATAAGCGAGTCCATTGGTGCCGACCTCTGTCGTATTGCCGGCGAGATAGACAAGCTATCCATAGCCCTGCCTGCCGGTTCCACCATTGTAACCCCTGAACTTGTAGAGGAGCACATAGGCATAAGCAAGGAGTTCAATAACTTTGAATTGCAAAGTGCGATAGTGAACAAAGATGTTCTGAAAGCCAACAAGATAATAAACTACTTTGCACAGAATCCTCGCAAGAATCCTATACAGATGACATTAGCCCTGCTGTTCAGCTTCTTTTCAAACCTTATGATGGCTTATTACTCCCCCGACAAGAGCGAGCGTGGAGTGGCAGCTTTCCTTGGGCTCAAATCCACATGGGGCGTGGGCGATTATATAAAAGCAATGAAGAACTATCGTGCCATGCATGTGATGGAGGTTCTCCACCTGATACGCCTTGCCGATGCGCAAACCAAAGGAGCCGAGGGGGCAGCCGTCCCCGATGGCGAGATTATGCGCGAACTGTTATACAAGATAATCCATTAAAAAAGCGGCTTGCAAGCCGCTTTTTTAATGGATGTGTGCTTTTATCTCACATACAAATTATACTCCTTTTCCATCCCTATATTGGTATAATCGCTGTGTCCCGGGAGCACACGCGTGTCGTCGGGTAGTGCAAACAGTTTCTCTTTTATACTCTTTATAAGTGTAAGATAGTCGCTGTCGGGCAGGTCGGTGCGCCCTATGCTGCTGTGGAACAGAGCATCGCCCGTGAACACCATTTTCTGCTGTGGCAGATAGAATGCTAAGCTGCCGGGCGAGTGGCCGGGTACGGCTATTACCTCCACCGTTTGATTGCCGAAGTGTACCTTGTCGCCATCGTGGAGCACTCGTGCGGGCTTGGATATTTTTTCGTTATATCGCAAACCAAAAAGTTGTACGCGCTCTGCTATACCCTCGGCCCACGAAATGTCGCCATCGTTGGCCTCGTATCCCAGCCCGAAGCAGTGCTGTATAAACGGATTGCCGAAAATGTGGTCGAAATGCAGATGGGTGTTCAGATAGTGCTTTATGGTAAGCCCTTTTTCGGCAACAAAATTCATCAGTTGCTCCTCTTCGTGCTGGTACAAAGCCCCGCAATCTATGAGCAGAGCCTCTTTCGTTTCGTCCCACAACAAGTAACAGTTTACCTGTACGGGATTAAATATAAATCTTCTGAATTCAAACATACTTTATCCTATTGGTACATAAACCACCTTTTTGTCCTTGAAATATTCCTCCTCGAACAGTGTGTTCAAATCGGTTATCTCCACCACGTTCTTGAATGGCTGTGTCTCTCCCTCGATATTCCCGCCTTTCAGGCAAATGACGCCGTTGGGCAGGGCGTTCAATTGCTCCTTGCCTATGTTCTTGCGACATATCTTTATCAATTCGGGCAACTGCATCACCGCACGGCTCACCACAAAATTATATTTATCTTTTATATCCTGCACGCGGCTGTGCGAGCCACGCACATTCTGCAACCCTATTGCAGCGGCAATCTCTGTGGCAACACGCACCTTCTTGCCAATGCTGTCAACCAAGTGAAACTCGGCCTCGGGGAACATTATCGCAAGCGGAACACCGGGGAAACCGCCACCGCAGCCAAAATCCAAAATCTTGGTCCCGGGGCGGAACTGAATAATCTTGGCAATGGCAAGCGAGTGGAGCACATGGTGCAGATAAAGGTTCTCGATGTCCTTGCGCGAGATAACATTTATCTTGCTGTTCCAGTCGAAGTAAAGGTCGTATAAAGCGGCAAATTGCTCCTTCTGCCTTTCGGTGAGCGAAGGGAAATATTTCAAAATCTCTTCCATATAAATAATTGAAATTCTATCTGTTTATAGGCCTGTTTGTTTTGAACAAATCGGTCAGTTCGTCATATGCAAAGCCTATACGGCTTCTTCCTTTATAGTAGGGGGCTATCTCGTAATTGTTGTATAGGAATATAATGCTATCCTTGTCGAGAATAAAGTTGTTGGTAACATACATGTCGCCCAATGTCAGGTAATCGAGCGCTTGCAACTCCTCAATGCTGTTTACACCATGTTGCTTTGCAAGCCTTTGTATAAGTCGCTCGGTAAGTTCCTCTTCTGTGCCATCGGCAAAAATATCCTGCAAGGCAATCTCTTTACCTGTGTTTCTATCCATGTTTACACAACTGATTATGCTGCTTGGGTGCGCGCCGCCACTGTAAACCTCATAATCTATTACATAGCAGATGCAATCGTTATATCCTTTGCTTGCACAGCTGTTTAGTTTGTAGTACGAGTTAAACCACGGAGCATAGGGGTTTACAGCCTTCTCGTTTATATAATCGTTGCGCAGTTCAAGGTACTCGTTTTTCATGGAGTTTACAAAGGAGTCGGCAGCCTCGGCGGCTTTCATTCCTTCGCTCTCAAATGCCGCGTACGATATGCAGGCATTCATGTTCTCGGCTACATCCTTCGCTATGTTGCCGCCTGGTACAAGCAGTTCCATCTCAATCTGTAACGCAGGCGAATTGCCATCTATCGTGTCGAGCGGGAAATGCCTGTTTATACGCAAAGTGTCAAAACTGATGTTGCAACTCTCCTTGCCGTCGGCTGTTGTTGCCTGCGGCTTGTTACGGCATGCGGTTATGCATAGAACCAACAATGCCCATAGTATGATATAACTCTTTTTCATGGCTCAATGAATTTATGTTAAAAAACAGAATCACTGCATCGCTTTTTGCTTTTCGATTGTTTCATCAGTAACCGAGCGACGCTGTGGTGCTGTATTGGCAAGCGAAGATAGTAATTTTTGTTAGGAAACACCTAATAAAGAGATTTTGATTTTTCATAGCTTACAAAAATACTCTTGAAAAATTGATTTTCGGCAAAAATGCAACTATCTTCGCATTGTGTCAAACAACTGCAACAGCGTAGGTTTCGGGGTAGTATAAACAATAACCTTTTATATTATGAAATTTGCTTGTTGTATGGTAGCTTTTGCAGGCGGAATGCTTGCAGGCGGAGTTATGGCATTGTTGTTTGCACCCAAGCGTGGCGACGAAATGCGCAGAGAAATTAAGGAACGTTTAAGCGAGGCCAAGGCGCACTTGAAAGACGAAATGTCGTGCTGCAAGCCCAAGGCGGTTGAGGAGGATGTTACAGTGTCGTTCCGCGAATAGTCTGTTATGGAGATAAAAAAGAATTTCGACAGGCTCTCCCGCGAGGCGCGTGAATTGCTCGATTTGAAAATCGAGGAGATAAAACTCTCCTTTGTGGAGAGGCTGTCGCTCCTTTTTGCCGACACACTCTCGTGGCTGGCGGTCATAATATTTTTGTTGTTGTCGTTGCTGTGTATGCTTGCTGCATTTGTTGTTGTAATATCCCTCTATGTGGGGCTGTTGCCTGCCTTGTTCATTGCAGCCGCTATGCTGCTGATGGTGGCTTGGTTGTTTTATGCGGCACGCGGCACTCTGTTCAGGAATGTTATGGTAGCCCGTTTCTACAAAATGTTTTTTAATAAAAATGAGCAAAGTGATGAACAAGAATGAATATCACAGCCCCGTAACCACCATGGAGGAACTGCACAGGGCACAACGTGCCAACAAAATGCAGATGATTGAGGCGGCCGGCCGTTTCGGCAACAGTTTGCAAGCATTTCAATCCTCCCTCACCATAGGCAACATATTTCTGCAAGCCATCAATGGTGGTGCCGGAATATTTCGCGGTTTGGCTCTTATGCGAAAGGGATATCGTATGGCACGCTCCATTTTTGATATGCTCCGCAGAGATAGGTAGTATATTTTATTAATAAGAACACATAATACAAACACATGACAATAACTATTATTATCGCAGCTGCACTATTGCTGCTCTTTTCCGTTCTATACATGCACCTTGCGGGGCAGCATGCCGCTGCAAAAAAGGAGAACGAAATGCTTGCCATGCAGCTTACCGATACGCGTAAAATGGTTGATGATGCAGCTATGGCTGCGGCCGAGCAACAACATCAACGTGAGCAGTTGCATGCCCGCATAGCCTCTCTCGAAAGCGAGAATAAACTACTGAACAACCAGCTGCAAACCCAAAGAGAGCAGTTCGATAAAACCCTTGAACAGATGCGCTTGGAGTTCAAGAACATGGCATCGGAGGCATTGCAAAGGAACAGTGAACTCTTTGGCAAGCAGTCGCAAGAGCACCTGTCGGCCATACTTCAGCCGTTCAATATCGATTTGAAATCCTTCCGCGAGAAGGTCGATAACTATTATGGCGAGGAGAGCAAGCAGCGTTTTTCGTTGCAGCAGAATATCAAGGACCTCATTGAGGCCAATCAAAAGATAAGCCAAGATGCGGTAAATCTTACCAATGCCATAGTGGGTACCAACAACAATAAATTCCAGGGCGATTGGGGAGAAACAATCCTTGAACAGATACTCGAAAATTCGGGCCTCATAGAGGGCGAGCAGTGGGAGCGGCAGGCAACCCTGCGCGACGATAAAGGCAATGCTATAAGCCACAACGAGACGCATCAGGGCATGAAACCCGATATCATAGTTCATTTTCCCGGGAAACGCGATATTATAATAGACTCCAAGGTGTCGCTTAAAGCATACATGGCCTATCTTGCCGCCGAGGACGATGAAAGCCGTAACCGTTTCCGCAAAGAGCATCTTCTCTCTATCCGCAAGCATGTCGATGGCCTTGCTGCAAAATCCTATGCAAGCTACAATGTAAATGCGCTCGATTATGTGATGCTCTTCATCCCAAACGAACCATCCTATTTCCTTGCCATGGAGGCCGACAACACCTTGTGGAACTACGCCTACAAGCGCGGCATAGTGCTCATATCGGCTTCCAATCTCATATCCACTCTTTTTGTGGTGAACTCATTGTGGACACGCGAACGCCAGCAACGCGATGTGCAGAAGATTGTGGACACCGCCACTGCCGTTTATGATAAGGTGGTGCTTTTTACCGAGAATTTCTCAAAAATAGAGACTGCGCTCGAAAAGGCATCCGATGCCTACCACGAGGCATACAAACAGCTTGCCACAGGAAAAGGAAATATAACCCGTCGCCTCAACGAGATAAAGGAGCAGGGGCTCATTGTAACCCATAAACAGATTCCCGACCACTATTTGCCCGAGGAGCAGCCATGATAACAAATCTTCTTCTTCCACTTGTATGTGAGCGATTTAGGAACGATGCCCGCTACCGCGAGGGGCATCTGCGTGTTATAAATGCTCTGCCTGCCCGCAAGGTGCTTGGCTTGCATACCCCCGAAATGAAAGCCGTGGCGCGCAAGCTTCATTTAACCGATGGCACAGGGTATATAAAAGCTTTTGAACGCGAAAAGCAAGAGACCCTGTGCTACGAAGAGACCGTTGTTTGGGGATTGCTTATAAACCAATGCAAATGCACGCTCCAAGAGCGTTTGCAGATGCTTGCCCGCTATATCCCCGTTATGGACAATTGGGCTGTGTGCGATAGCTTTTGCGCAGCAGCAAAGTGGGCCGCCCGTGCCGATAAAGAGTATCTGTGGCAGTGGTTGCAGCAGTGGTTTGCCTCGTCGCGCGAGTTCGAGGTGCGCTTTGCCGTGGTGTTTTCCATGTGCTATTTCCTTAATTCAGCTTGGGCACCTGTTGTTTTTGACCGCATAGACTCCCTTGATTTCAATAATATAAAATCGGATTACAGGAGCATCAAAGGAAAACCGAAAAACATTCAAGAGGGTAGTGTGCAGGGCGCGGAGCCCTATTATGTGCGCATGGCGGTAGCGTGGCTGCTTGCCACGGCGCTTGCGCATCATCCCGCCATCACTCGCAGTTTTGTGGCGGCATCGCACCTGCCGGCCGACGTGGTGAAACTATATGTGCGAAAGGCGCGGGAGTCTTTTCGCACCCGCGATGTGCCTGCATTGTAGTAGCTATTCTTCGGTGGTAAACTTAATCTTGTCAGCGCAGCTGTATCCCTCCTCATAAAGAGCAGTCAGCTTGCCTATGTTACGCTCCATTCTATCTACCTCAATGGGGCGTTCGGGGCGTATTACGGTAATTTTACCATCCTCCTCAAGCTGTTCCACAAGGGCTATCTGCTCGTTGTAGAAGGCATTGCGACGGCGTATGGCATCGCGCAGGGCGGGGTATTTGCGATACATGAAAAAGGGCACCCTTGTGGGCTTTTGGCTCTTTCTGTATCCCTTGTTGCGTGTAAGCACCACCACATTGTTGGTGAATCCTTGCGATTGAGCGCGTAGCAACGGTATGGAATCGGCTATGCCGCCGTCGAGCATGGGCTCGCCATCTACATAGGATATGGGGCTCACAAAGGGCAGGCTGCTCGATGCTTTTATAATATCTATTATTCTTGTGGGGTTGTGCTTCTCGTCAAAGTAACAGGCCTTGCCGCTTTTGCAGCTTGTGGTAACCATCTCGAATATCTCTTTGCTGCGTGCAAGTGCATCGTAATCGTATGGGCTTATCTCTGTGGGGAACACATGAAACAACAGGTTGAAATCCATGATGTTCCCTTTGAGCAACAGCTGTTTCAAACCTATGTAGTTGTATTGTTCAAGCAAATCAATGTTGCCATACTTGGCCCTGCCGCGCTGCCCCGACATGTATGATATGCCATTGCACGCACCGGCGCTCACTCCAATGGTGTAGGGGAAGCGTATTCCGCGATCCATAAAGTTATCCAGCACGCCCGATGTGAATATACCGCGCATGCCGCCCCCTTCAAGCACCAGACCGCTGCGTTTGTTTATCACAACCTCTTTTTTATCTCCATTCATCCTGTTCTGCTTTATGATGGCATTGTTACTCTTTTCCTCTTAATGTAATGACGGCGTAATCGCCTCTCGTGCCTATGCGCACAGGCGGCCCCCACAGCGACAAACCGCTTGAAACCCATACATGGGCATGCTCCCATTTGCGGTAGCCGTGGCTCTGTTTGTACAGCTTGTCTGTAATTATATTCCCCGGCCACACCTGCCCATGATGCGTGTGTCCGCTCAAATGCAAATCGGTTCCCGCCTTGTCGCTTTTCTCAATGTCATTTGGTTTGTGGTCAACTAGGACTATCGGTTTTTCGCTATCTGTTTTTGCAAACAGTTTCTTCAAACTTTTGCGTTTTTTGTTGGTTGCGTCGTCGCGCAGCATAATTTGAACCCCGCAGGGTAGTGTAACGACGCTGTCGCGCAAGAATTTGATATTGGTAGAGGCAAAGAACTCCTCGCACTCTTCTATTCCGCTTATATGTTCGTGGTTCCCTGCTGCCAGATATATGCCTTGCGGTGCTTGCAGTTGCAATAGTTCTTCCTCCATATGCTCATTGCGCACTGCCTGTACGCTGTTGTCAATGAGGTCGCCGGCAATAATTATCACATCGGGCTTGCAATCGTTTATCAGTTTCACATATCTTTTCAGAGCACTTTTCCCTGTACCATAGCCCAGGTGCAGGTCGCTCACCACCACCATCTTAAGTTCCCCATCCATCTTTTTGTCGAGGGTAATATCCAGCTCCATGGCTTGCGGTGTGCGGTGGTTGTAATTACCGTAGGCAAAAACAGCTGCTGCTATTCCCACTGCCCACCACAGATTTCCTTGCATCGTCGGGAAAAAGAGGCGCATAAAATCCAGAATAGCAAGCAGTGCCGCTGCCACACAAGAGAAGAAGAGCCATGCCGAGCCTATGCGAAAGAGTCCTTTTCCATAAATTTCGGGCAGTTCGCTACCACGCAACATTATTGCGATGAACATGGAGAAGGTAACCACCCAAAAGAGGAGTGAAACAATGATTTTTGCAGTTGTCGGCGTGCAGTGCATAGCTTGCCATGTTCTGCAAAAAAGATAAATATTGGCTGCAATATATATAAGTGGTATTAAAAAAAGAAAGGTGTGCATAGTCGCAAGTGTCTGTTTTGCGCCGTAAAAAATAGGCAATGCAAAAATAATATAATTGCGGCTATTCCTTTTATATAATATTGTTAATTATATAAAATCATTGTTGTTCCGCTTATCATTCCGCTCTCTTCGTCAATAACCATAGTGTCATCTTCTATGGTAATACAGTTACTCTGTATTGTGCTGTTTTTTACAAAGAGAATCTTTTCTGCGGTAACAAATCGAATGTTCTTGTTTGCCGCTGCTGCGTGCAGGGCATGCCATTCGCTCTCTGTCCCGCCCACAAAGGCAGGGGCCGCCATCATACCCACGAGATATTTGTATGTGGTGGGGTGCAAGGCTATCTCGAATCCCTCGCCACGGCTGTTTGTTACTGCATATAAAAGAGAACGATAGCTTGTCATTGGCGAATGGGCAAGGCTTATCGATGTGCTCAACCCATACAGCCTCACCTCGTGCAAGGCATCGCATCCCGCAAATGTGTCGTTGCTTACCGTGCTCACACCATTCATATTTATCGGGTATATGGTATGCAGTTTTTTGCAATTACGGAATGTTCCCCTTAGCTCTGTGGCCGGCAACAGCTCCTTCTCCTCTGTGCTGTCAATATCCAGCCCGTTGCCGAATTTTAGAATCTCCACGCCGCTCTCGGCAAACGACTCCTCGCCATCGAGCGGGCGACTTTTAAGCAGTGCGCCCACAGCCTGATGGCAGGGTATGATGGTTCTTATATCGCATCCTTGCAGTATGTGCGGCATATCGAGTTCCTTTACGGCATCTTTGTGCATGTAAATGGCAAGCATCTGCTCCTCGGTGATATCCTCAATGCCATTAAGCGAGTAACTGCCGTCGTTCTCATTGGCGGTGGCACCTGCTGCCACAAAAAATCTTTTTAACAAGTAACTTTTTTCCTCTTGCAGCCTTCGTGCGATGTAGCTTGTTCCTGCTTTGCTGAATGTTATGGTTTTTCTCATATCCGTTTTTGTGGCAAAAGTAATATGCCGCACAAGGAATATGGTTGCTATATCGACAAAAACCGCTTGCCGCCGATGTGTCGATTTTATCTTTTTTCTTTTTATGCGCAAAAAAAAACATTGCAAACAATGCAATAACCAATGGAATAATTATCTTTACAAAATCAATGTAAAAACAAAAAAATATGAATAAAGAATTGGAAATGAATGCCAACAAAGTTGTGGCATATTTAGGCAAGCCTTCGTATGAATTTACAAAGCACGATATAGTAAAATATATAAGTGAGAACGGAATACGCATGGTGAACTTCATGTATCCTGCGGGCGATGGCAGGCTCAAAACACTTAATTTTGTGATAAACAACGCAGCCTATCTCGATGCCATTCTCACCTGTGGCGAGCGTGTCGATGGTTCCAGCCTCTTCCCATTCATAGAGGCCGGTAGTAGCGACCTTTATGTTCTTCCCCGTTTCAGTACCGCATTCCTCGACCCCTTTGCCGAGATACCCACACTCTCCATGCTCTGCTCATACTTCAATAAAGATGGCGAGCCGCTCGAGAGCTCTCCCGAAAATACCCTGCGCAAAGCATGCAAAGCATTTAACGATGTTACCGGAATGGAGTTCCAGGCCATGGGCGAGCTTGAGTATTATGTGATTGCCCCCGATGAGGGAGTCTTTCCTGCAACCGACCAAAAGGGATATCATGAGTCGGCCCCTTATGCCAAGTTCAACGAGTTCCGCACACAATGTATGGCATATATTGCACAGGCAGGAGGTCAGATAAAGTACGGCCACTCTGAGGTTGGAAATTTTACCATCGACGGCCTTATATATGAGCAGAACGAGATTGAATTTCTTCCCGTAAACGCCTGCAATGCTGCCGACCAATTGATGATAGCCAAATGGATAATCCGTAACCTTGCATATCGTATGGGCTACGACATAACCTTTGCCCCCAAGATTACAGCGGGTAAGGCAGGCTCGGGTCTTCATGTGCACATGCGCATAGTAAAAGACGGAGTGAACCAAATGCTCGACGGCGGTATCCTCTCGGCAACAGCACGCAAAGCCATTGTAGGAATGATGGAACTTGCCCCCTCCATTACCGCATTCGGCAACACCAACCCCACATCCTATTTCCGCCTTGTTCCTCACCAAGAGGCTCCTACAAATATATGCTGGGGCGACAGAAACCGTTCCGTTCTTGTGCGTGTACCCCTCGGATGGGCAGCAAAGAGCGATATGTGCCGCATAGCCAATCCGCTTGAAAGCGATAGTAATTACGATACCACACAGAAACAGACCGTGGAGATGCGCTCGCCCGACGGCTCGGCCGACATCTACCAACTGATTGCCGGCCTTGCAGTAGCCTGCCGATATGGCTTTGAACTTGGCAATGCGTTGGATATAGCCGAAAGAACATACGTTAATGTAAACATCCACCAGAAAGAGAACGAAGATAAATTGAAACAGCTGGCACAGCTGCCCGACAGCTGCGAGGCCTCGGCCGACTGCCTGCAAGCACAGCGCGCCGTGTTTGAAGAGTTCAATGTCTTCAGCCCCGCAATGATTGATGGCATAATTAAGAAACTACGATCTTATGGCGACCGCACTCTCCGTGCCGAAATTGCAGGTAACCAAGAGGAGATGCTTAAACTTGTGAATCGCTATTTCCACTGCGGTTGATTATAAAAATCAATGTAATTAGTACAAAAAAGACTTATTATTTTTCAAAATCAACAATATTTGTGTAAATATTTGTTTTTTTATTTGAAAAAACATATATTGCAATCGGTTTCCATTCCGAACCGAAACCGTAGTAATCAGCAGTGTTCGGTACAATTAAATTTTTACCATTATGAAAAAGTTGTTTTTTCTAGTTGCCTTTACGGCTGTTTCAATGTTTGCCAGTGCTCAATTTTACATTGGTGGTAGTGTAGGTTTTAATAAAACCGATAATGATGGAGCAAAAACAACCAATTTCAAAATTGCTCCCGACTTTGGCTACGTACTGAATGATAATTGGTCATTTGGCTTGGCTTTGGGATTCTCCGATTTGGAAACTACTGATTTTATTGGCAAGGAGTACATTGTGAGCCCATACGCCCGTTACACCTTCTATAGAAATGGTGCATTTAGTGTATTTACCGATGGCGTTTTTGAATTTATAACTCAAAAACCGAAGTTTGGTGATAATGCAAACGGTTGGGGCATCTCTGTTGAACCGGGTATAGCGTACAATTTAAGTGATAAATTCAGCGTTGTCGCAAAGATAGGTTCATTGGGCTATGCAGATATAGAAGATACCACAGCTTATGGCTTTGGTTTAGACAATGAAATAAAATTTGCGTTGTATTACTCATTCTGATAAATACTCCTTTCAAACAATACCAATAAAAGCAGGGGCAACCCTGCTTTTATTGTATTATGACTAATGATTTTTAGATGTCATAAAAATTAGAACCGCTGAAAATCGTAGATTTTCAGCGGTTTTTTGTTGTACGCCGTCAGGGACTCGAACCCTGGACCCATTGATTAAGAGTCAATTGCTCTACCAACTGAGCTAACAGCGCAACTCTTTTGCCTTAAAGCGTTGCAAAGGTACTATTTTATTTTGACTTAGCAAATCTTTTTTGAAGAAAAAATAACACTTTTTTCTCATCCTTTGGCAACCCTTTGATTATTAAGAGGCTGTAAAAAGAGATTTCTTAATAATAACACTCCTCGGAGTTGTAGTTTTGGTTTTGTTGCAGGAATTTCTTCAATTCCTCGTAATCGCTGCTCATCTCCACAGTGTGCTTTTTTCCTTTCATGAACTCCTGCAAGGGTAGCGGAATTTCAATATCCTCGCCCAAAATTCTATCTATTGTGTCTTTGAATTTTGCGGGATGGGCCGTTTCAAGGAATACACCTGTTTCGCCATCTTGCAATTGTTCTTGCAATGCAAGATATCCGCATGCTCCGTGGGGGTCCAGCAGATATTTGTTCTCCTTCCAACAATCCTTTACACCGTTTGCAATCTGCTCGTCGTTATATGTGGCACCGCCCACATGGCTGCACACGGTGGCATGGTTGTAGTTGTAAAGGTCGAGAATGCGTGCAAAGTTGCTTGGATTGCCCACGTCCATGGCGTTTGCGATGGTGCATACCGACGCTTTGGGCTCGAAATTGCCTGTGCGCAGGTAGTTATAGAAAATGTCGTTTCTGTTGTTTGCGGCAATGAATCGCTTGATGGGCAGCCCCATTACCTGTGCAAAGAGGCCGACTGTGATGTTGCCGAAGTTGCCACTTGGAACAGATACTACAAGGTTGTCGGCCTTGCCCATCTTTTTAAGCTGTGCGTAAGCGTAGAAATAGTAGAACGATTGCGGCAAGAAACGTGCAAGGTTTATTGAATTGGCGCTTGTGAGGAACATGCCGGCATTCAGTTCTTCATCGGCAAAAGCTCGTTTTACAAGTGCCTGGCAGTCGTCGAAGCATCCCTCAATCTCCAATGCTGTGATGTTTTTGCCAAGTGTGGTAAACTGTTTCTCCTGTATCTCGCTCACTTTTCCCTTGGGGTAGAGCACATATACATGCACGCCCTTTACACCGAGGAAACCGTTTGCCACCGCGCTACCTGTGTCGCCCGATGTGGCTACAAGCACATTTACCCTCTTCTCTTGGCTGTTCTTTACAAAGTAACCAAGCAGACGCGCCATGAAACGGCCGCCCACATCCTTGAATGCGAGTGTTGGGCCGTGGAAAAGTTCAAGCGAGTATATGTTGTCCTTAACTTTTACCACAGGGGCATCAAAAGCAAGTGTTTCGTAAACAATTCGTTTAAGTTCGTCGGCGGGCAGGTCCTCTCCAAAAAAGGCATCGGCAACCCTGTACGACATCTCTTGGAAGCTCATGTTCTCGATGTTGTCAAAGAACTCCTGTGGCAGGCGTTTTATGCTGTTGGGCATGAACAATCCCTTGTCGGCTGCCAAACTTTTTATAACGGCATCCTTCAATGCCACATCGCTTACTATCTTGTTTGTGCTGTAATATTTCATAGTCTTCTCTTGTTTATTGCATAAATGCATTTATAAATTCGTTCTCTTTCATAAGCCCATAGCTGCCATCGCATGCGGCAATTTCGTCAAAGGTTTCCACGGTATCGGGTGTTATCCCGGGGTGCCAGATGAGGAACGGTACAGGCTCGGCTGTATGTGTGCGGTGTATGCAAGGGGTGGGGTGGTCGGGCAGCACGGCTATTGCAACAGGCTCGTTCCACTCTTTTACAGCCTCGTAAATGGGGCCTATGGCGCGTTTGTCGAGGTTTTCTATTGTGCGTATTTTAAGCTCCACGTTTCCCTCGTGGCCGGCCTCGTCGCTTGCCTCGACGTGCAGATATACAAAATCATCCTTTTTCAGTGCCTCTATTGCGGCTGCAGCCTTGTTCTCGTAATTGGTGTCGTAGAGGCCTGTCGCCCCCTCAACCTCCAATACTTGCAGGCCGGCGTAGCGTCCTATGCCGCGTATGAGGTCCACAGCCGATATAACGGCACCGCTTTTCACTTGCGGGAACATCTCGCCAAATGGTTGCATCTTGGGCCTGTAACCGCCGCCCCAAGGCCAAATGCTGTTTGCGGGGTCCTTCCCCTCGCTCATGCGTTTGATGTTTAGCGGGTGTTTGGCCAGCAGTTTTTGTGATTTTGCAATAAGCTCGTTTATGAGTGCGGCAGTCTCTTCTGCTTCGGGTACATCGGCTTTTACAAGGTAGGGTGCATACTCCTGCCCAGGAATATCGTGGGGCGGGGTACAACTTATGCGTTTGTCTCCTCCTTTGATAACCAGCAAATGGCGGTATTGAATACCTGTGTGGAAACGTACTCGCTCGTCGCCCAGGTTCTCTTGCAGATATTTGATGAGTACATCGGCCTCCTCGGTTGTTATGTGCCCCGATGAGTGGTTTTTGAGCACTTTGCCTTCTATGCACACAATATTGCAACGCAATGCAAACTCGCCCTCGGCAAGCTCCACGCCTATGCTTGCAGCCTCCAACGGACCGCGCCCCTCATATACGGTGGGTAAGTGGTATCCCATGATAGACATATTTGCAACCTCGCTGCCAGGGTGAAAGCCCGGTGCCACGGTAATCAACCGCCCGCAACGTCCCATCTTGGCAAGTTTATCCATGTATGGTGTGTCTGCTGCTTGCAACAGAGTTTTTCCTCCCAACGATTCCACCGGCAAATCGGCCATGCCATCACCCAATATTATAATATGTTTCATAAAGTTCAAATCTTGTAGTATAAATATTTATTAATTGTTCATCTTGTTGTTACAAAATGAAACCTCTCTGCGCAAATATATATGCGCAACCATTATTATAAAAAATAATGGAAAGACCGAACAGTGTCTTTGCGACCACCTGTCAATCAGTTGAAAAAAATAAAATGCTGAAAATATGTTTCACGCAGAAACAAAAATACTATCCCTACCCCCAAAGGGTGGTACCGGTCGATGTGCAACGGCGAGTGTAACCACCGGTAGTGCCGGTAGTGGAACCTCGGGAAGCCGTTGTATGTAGATAGTACTCGTTCATTTTCTTTTGATAAAATGCAATATTTTTAATTGCTCATTGGCAAATGTATAAAGAAAAAAACAGAAAACAAGGCTTTGTGTCAGTTTTTTTTGAAAAAATATGGTATATACCCACTTTGCTGTGAAAATTGCTCACATTTTTGTTAAATAACAGATAAAATAGTATATAAAAACCTTCGTGCGCTCCTTGTATGACACCTGTTCAAATGGTATTTCTTGCAACCACACTGACATAAAAACAGCAAATGAACGCGTTCATTTGCTGTTTTATATTCGTAAACACTTTTAATTGCAACGCCTGTTTACCAAAACCATCCTCTTTTTTTCTTTTTGGGCATTTCACTCTCCTTGCTGCTACCAAGGTAAAGCTCCTCCCACGATTTGTTTTCGGTAATCATCTGGTAGATTTTTCCCCAATCGGGTATGCCGCCAAGGTTGCAGTCGTCAATGAACATCTCGGCATTTATCTTGCTGTACCCGCCGCCTGTTTCCACCTGCTCCTCGGGGTAGTTCTTGTTCACGGCATAAAACTCCACACCGCGCTCCTTGCACCAATCGACAGCTTCTTGCAACAGGTCGCCCTTGCGCACGGTCCATAATATAAGACGATGGCGTTGCTCTATAAGCATTCTCAATGTGGTAATGGCAAATGGTCTTTCCCTGCCAATCTCGGGATATTTATGTTCAACTATGGTACCGTCGAAATCTACTGCAATAATCATGGCTTTGTTAGTTTTCGGCTAAAGTATGCAAAATCTTTAAGTTACGCAACCTTTTATCAATAAATCGGGCAAATTATTAAATAAGTCCTTCGAAGAATATCGCAGCTGCCACGGTGAGGGCGCCCGCCACTGCCACCGACAGACTACTCATGGCGCCCTCAACCTCGCCCATCTCCATAGCCTTTGCCGTGCCCATGACATGCGTGGCCGTGCCAATGGATAGCCCTTTTGCAATAGGGTGCTTTATCCCGAAAATTCGGCACAACACCTCGCCCGCAATATTTCCAAACAACCCGGTAATGATTATTGCCGATACGGTGATGGCCACATAGCCGCCAAGCTCCTGCGACAGCCCAATGCCTATTGCCGTGGTTATTGATTTAGGCAACAGGGTAACATACTCGGTGTGGTTAAGCGCAAAGAGCAGCGCCATGGCAAAAATGGAACAGAAACTTGCTAAAACTCCCGATGCAATGCCCACCATAATGGCGGTAAAATTCTTTCGCAACAGGCTCACCTGTTCGTATAACGGAATGGCAAGTGCCACCGTGGCGGGCGTGAGCAGATAGCTTATGTATTTTGCGCCACGGTTGTATGTGCTGTAATCAATGTCTAAGACAAGCAGCGTGGCAATGGTTCCCGCAATGGCTATCAGCACAGGGTTGAACAAGAAAAACGAGTACCTTTTTTTTATATACAATCCTAAAACATATATACCCATGCTGAGTGCTGCGCCAAAGAAAAGCGACTCTGTGAAAAACTCTCTCATTTGCCACCCTCCTTTCTTTTTCTGTTTATGATAAACTGCGTAACATGCCCGGTAACGGCCACCACAGCCAGCGTGCTCACAAACGATATAACAAGAATGGCCACAATAAACTCCTTCATCACTGCCCAATTGTCGAGCAAGCCCACAGCGGCAGGGACAAACATCAGGGGCATCATGTATATAAGGAATTTGCCCGCCTCTCTCACCATGTTCAGTTTAATGAGCCCGGTACACAAGCCGGTAAACAATATTGCCATTCCATAAATGCTTGCAGGCACGGGTAGGGGAATAATCCTGTTCAGTAACTCGCCCATAAGCGAAATGGCGAGTATTATCTCAAATTGCACAATGTATTTCATATTGTCGAATGCTGTTTTTCATTCGCCTGCAAAGATAGTACTAACGAGCAAATAGCAAAGTTTACTTTGGCTATTTACCGCGAGTGCAACCTATTTTCGCAAACTTTAGTTTGCAAAATTACGGAAAATAGAAAAAGAAACCAAGCCGCGCGGCTTGGTTTTATGAGATTATCCAAAGTAGCTGGCGCTACTTTTTTTGCGCTGATGATGTGATATTGTTATTTGCTATAAAATAGGCAACGCGGTGTGTCAATTCACGCTTTTTACAATAATGCTAAAATACCCTCCAAAATGCCCTGGGGGGTGTATGTAAAGAGAAACCGCTCCAACAAAAAGGAGTGTTGAAGCGGTTGTAGATTGTTGATTGTTTGAAATTTTATTCCTCAATTTTGATTTCAGTGTTTGCAGCTACAGAGGCTAGCACCTCATATCCTTGTGGCATTACAGCCTTTGTTCCTGGAATAAAAATACAAGGCCAAACAATTATAGCTGATACAACAGCTAAAGGGGTCCTATTCTTGCCATAAATTCTTACTGTTGTATTTGAAAAAAATATCTGTTCTCCTGACGGAAGAATAAGATTGTTTATATTGATAACCAAACGCCCTTTAGTTCCTGCAATGGAACTCTTCTTGGCTTCATTTACGATGCCTTTTGCTATGGTCCCCCTTGGTATTGCAATATAGTTGTCTATAATAATATCATGCGTAACCTGGAAATCCACAATTTCGCCTTCATTGACATCTGCTGCTTTAATTTGTTTTACTGCTTGAAGTGGAACTATTGTACCAGCTTTAATTGTAATACTCTTTTGAGCAAAGGCAAATGAAGTTGCTATTGCTATACACATTAAAAATAAAATAGGCCTTTTCATCATAATTGAATTTATAGTTAAACATTTAGTTGCCTGTTTGTGTCTTACGCTTAACTATAAAAAGAAAAGCGCAGACCTTCGTCATACGCCTCCTGGTTCACCACAAACCATTACACATTATGAGATAGCCTGCGCCTATTGCGCATACTATCAACATGTGTAATTATTAACTCGTTCATTGTCCGAGGTGGTGATTCGAGAGCGATTGAGCAAATATTTTCAAATGTCTTGTAAATGGATAAATAACCAATTACTTCGCAAATATAGTATAAACCGTGAGTAGAACACAGTTAATTCGTTTATTTTTTCTTCCGAGGCGCCGCCTACATTCTTTTTGATATTACATAGATAAGCCCCATAATTATTTCCCTTTTATACTTACCTTTGTGGTGCTACTTGGTTGCAGACCGATGAGTTGGTATGAAACCATTTGGGCTAAATATAAGTTATAAAATAGTAAATACGAAAGAGAATGAAAAAGATAATAATCATCGATGGCGGTCCTCGCAAGAGCATGAATACCGCAAAATTGTTGCAGAAATTTGCCGAAGGCGCGAAATCGGCAGGTAATGATATAGAGGTTAAGACCATACGTCTCTATGACCTCGACTATAAGGGTTGTATGTCGTGCATGGCATGCAAACTCAAAGGCAAGGTATCGAACATCTGCCGTTTCAAGGATGCACTTACTCCCATTTTAGAGGATATTGCCTGGGGAGATGCTCTTGTGCTCGGTTCGCCCATCTATTTCGGTGAAGTAACCGGGCAGATGCGTGCCTTCCTTGAGCGTTTGGCTTTCCCATGGCTCTCTTACAACGACTATAGCCTGACAGCGCCCAAACGCATGCCCGTGTTGCTTGTTGAAACAATGAACGGCACACCGGAACGCAATAATAGTAACGGATTTGGCTCGATGGAATGGTGTATCACCACAGCCCATGGCGAACCTCAACGCTTGGTTGCCTACAATACTTGTCAGGTTGCAAAATATGACAAGTACGAATTGGGAGGATTCTCTGAAGAGGCCAAGCATGCTTGGCGTGATGCACATTGGGAAGAAGACTTGCAAAAAGCATACGAAGCCGGGAAAAGAATGGCTCAACAATAGCCTCTATCACCGCTTTACGGTAATTGTATATCACAGATATAGTTTGGGCGAATGTAATAATGCAAATTTAGTTGAGATTATTTTGCAATTAATGTCATATATACTAGTGAATTAAAATTGTCGTATTAGAATTTTACAACAACTGTTGGTAGTCCTTTTGATTTTGCCATATCTATTAGATTTTTAGTAAATTTACTTTTTCCATCCCAAAATGCAATAACTGCATCTGCAAAATTTATCATCTTTTCATTAGATATATTTCCAGCGCATTGACTATACTTCCCCCATTCTGCATCAAATGGAATTGTGATTAGATTGTGCTCGTATGAGTACCTGTTAATAATACTAGATATTCTATATGATGTTCCTGAAAGAATTATTATATTATGTGTTTTGATTTTCTCAGAAAGAAAATGATTGCATTTATTCTCAAATAATGTATAATCATTGAATCCACTACTTCCTGCTATTATAACACGATATTCTTCTTTTGTGTTGGTTTGTACATTTGTCAGATTTGATATTTTGCAATCTCCATTTTCAGAATATGAAAGCAAATAATCTGATTTTCTATAGCTATTGCATTTTTCAGCATATTCCATTTCTGGGAACTTTGGCTTGCCATATTTGGTACTCAATCTACAAAAGGCATATTCATCATACATTGTTGCATAATAAAATTTACACATATTACACCTTTTAAGTTTAATACGATTAGCTAACCAATTGTAGACAATGAAGTAATCATCCTCTAAATAATGTTTATTGTTAACAACGTTTAGTTCAACAATGGATTCTTTAAATATTTTGCCATCGGCTAAACTGCATTGTATATTATTCTTAAAAGGGTTAGGAGATAATGCGGGGTAATATATAAATCTTGATATAGGAGAAACTAATTTTTCTTCTATTTTGCGTTTAAAAGAAATGAATTCAATTTTATTTCCAATCCTTTTATTTAAGTTTTCAGATAAAAAACCATCTGAAAAAAGGTTTTCAATATCTTTCTCTGTTTTTATGGATATTTCTATGATTTTTAATTCAGATTGCTTTTTTTCATCTTCACAAGGATGAGTGACGCATATCTCAATTAGAGTAGGTGGAATATTGGGATTTTTGGAATTTGTAAGTAACAAATCTGCAACAAATCCTTTAATTGGTGCTTCTATCGTGCAAGTATCGTAGAACTCTTTTAAATCAACTTGATTAATTTCGTGTTCTTTATGGCAATTATAGTTTCTGAGATTGCAATTATGTTCTTTACAAGTTTTAGAAACTTCGTAAGAAATACAAAATTTATCAGAATTGTCAAAATGTTGTTTTATATACAATTTTCCAAGTTTATGTAAGTAAGTTTCTCCATTACACGAAACAACTTCCTTGTGATAAAAATGTGCTCTTCTATGTTTACTACCGATGGCTCTTGGGCGTAACTCGCCACCACATACAATGCATTTGAATGTATGCAGTTTGCTTGATTCTTTTGTAAAGTCTTCTATTGAAACAATATTTCCTATTTCATCAAAAGCGTATTTGTATTTTAATTCGCCCATCTATCTTATATTTAAGCGACAAAAATACATATTCGTATAATTAAAATCAAGTGAAATTAATAAAACAAAGTTATTGCTCCCGGCTTCGCTAGGAGCTATAACAAATAAACAAAATTCAAATTAAATACAGAACTCTCTTTTCACCCTTTGCACTGTGCTAACGCTAACATTGGAAAGCCATGATTAAGCGAGCGAAAAGGAAATGCATTTACTTTGCCGAGCGGTAGTGGGTTCGTGAATACAAAACTTTGCTGTGTTTCGTACAGAGTAACCACGTAAGAACTCCCTCCCCCTACGGGTACTCCCTCTTCGCTAAGAGGGAGAGTTGTTATGCTTGATGATTGCTATTCAGGCCGTTTTTATAGTAAAGTATTTGTCCCCTTCGGGGCCATCCCATTGAGTCTATTGTTGTTGTCTTTGACAAACGCAACCCATGTGGCATAACCTTCGGCTATGCTACACATGACCATTGCTCAACAATAGTCTCTATCACCGCTTCGCGGTAATTGACATTTTTTAATCGCTTCGCAAACGCCACCCGCACGGTGTAACCTGTGGCTACACTGCGCGTGACCTATGGCTCTGCGATTAGCTCTGAAGGAGTAATAAAAAAATGGAACCTTGCGGTTCCATTTTTTGTGGAATATAGTCTTTGTCCCCTTCGGGGCCATCCCATTGAGTCTATTGTTGTTGTCTTTGACAAACGCAACCCATGTGGCATAACCTTCGGCTATGCTACACATGACCATTGCTCAACAATAGCCTCTATCACCGCTTCGCGGTAATTGACATTTTTTAATCGCTTCGCGACCGCACCCCACGCGGCATAACCTTCGGCTATGCTATGCGTGACCATT
>JAFTNW010000002.1 GCA_017451695.1 Bacteroidaceae bacterium | reverse complement strand
CTGGCTGTTGTGATAGCAGATTACGTGGATGGCACCGCTTGAAAGGAGGGCGCCCGATACTGTGTGGGGATTACGCATGTTGGGGGTGCGGCTGCCGTGGGAGAGATAGTAGCCGTATTCGTCGCTCAATACTTCGAGGCCCTCGGGCAAGAAGAGGTCGAACTCTACTGCGGTTATCTCGGTACCGGGGTTGCTCAGGTTCACAAGTATCTCTTTCACTTCGCCGGCCTCTATCTCAAAGGGCTCGATGTTGAGGCTGAGCTGTGCGTAACTCATAGATGCACAAAGCATCAAAATGGTTGTAAAAATAATTTTTGTGTAAAAATTCTTCATGCGCATATATTTAATAGTTAATAATTAATTTCGGTTATCAGCCATAAAATGCAATACAATACACCCTAATAGGTAATTTTTTACAAAGATATATCATTTTACTCATTTAATATTAGTTCATTCCATTTCTTTTTGCAAATAACAGACAAATTGGCCATTATAGAAAAAAACAGGCACTCGTTGATAGACTTGATGCGATAAGATACTCATTATTACAAAACAAGTAACCATGCGAAACTTTTTATTTTCATTTATCATTGCTATTACAAGTACATTGTCAGTTAATGCCGACGAGATTCAACGCTACACCGTCAAAGTGGGCGAAGTTATTAAACTGCAAATTCCCTCAACAGGACGCACTTTACTGAACCGCGCCACAAGCAAGCGCGGCGATTGGTCAGTAAATGCTCTCTACCTTGAGGTTGTGAGTTACTCGTGGGACCACTGCTACGTAAAAGCCAAAAAGGTTACAAATGCCATCTCCGTGCAACAAACCGTAACATTCAATATGAATGGGCACTATGGCGACAAATACTATGCCGCCCACAGCATAAAGATTGTACCTAACGGCCCCACAAGCATATCATTGAGACAAAACGAAGTGGAGCTGGAAACCGGCGAGCGACACACCTTGCAGGCAACAATCACCGGAAGCAGTGGTACATACAGATGGACATCGTCCGACAACGATATTGTCAGTGTAATGGGCGATGGATTGCAAGGGCACATAACAGCACATTCAGCCGGGACAGCCTACATAACAGTGAGCACAGGCACCTACTCGGCCACAGCCAAAATAACCATTACCGAATGGGATACAACAAGCATTGAGGAGATTGCAGACGAGGAGGAAGAGCCTACAATAAGTATCGGTGGGGATTGCATCACTTTGGGGTGTGAAACAGATATAACAATCCTCGACATGAGCGGTAAAATAATTTTTCATGGGGTTACCGACCACATCGAGGGATTGGAGAAGGGCATTTATATACTCTTATTGGAAGGAAAAAGCCACAAAATATCTGTCTGAGCTATGCGCGGCATATCAGGTATGCCGTATATGCAACATAAGCAACAACAAGCAAAGCACCCTCCCAACGGGTAATGACACTCTTGCCGCCATAGCGTGTTACAGCATATATGAGCAGCGACGAACCTATGAGCACATAGTAATCGACGAAGCTGAAGCCTTGGAGCGAGATGGGTGTGATAGCCGCGCTACAACCAAGTATAAAGAAGACATTGAGTATATTGCTGCCAAGCACATTGCCAAGCGCAATACCCACATTTCCTTTGCGCGCCGCATTAACCGACACTGCAAGCTCGGGCAACGAACTGCCTGCCGACACTATGGTAATACCAATGACAGCCTCGGAAAGACCAAGCACACGGGCAAGCGCAGTGGCTCCTTCTACAAATATGTTACCGCCGAAAATAAGGGCCACAAGACCACCGGCTATAAACAGCAGTATTTTACCCACCGATACAGGAACATGCTCTTCCTCTGCGGCATCGTCGTTGGTTATGGTGAATGTGTAGCGAATGAACACAGCAAGGAAACAGAGCAAGAGCAAGCCGCCATAGCGTGTGATATACTCGCCATCGGCACCACCCGCAAGCATGCTGCCCGACACAAGGGTAAGTGCCACAGCCGCCAGCAGATTAAAAGGAATCTCGCGCGACTGCATCTTGGGGCTGAATGTTATGGGAGCTATAAGCGCTGCCACACCCAAAATTAAAAGACTGTTAAAGATATTACTGCCTATGACATTGCCAAGCGCAATACCCGAGCTACCCCTGATTGCGGAGCCAAGGCTGATAACAAGTTCGGGCAACGATGTTCCTATGGCAACAATAGTAAGACCAATCATAAGCTCGCTCATCTTAAAGCGACGAGCCAGATCCGATGCCCCTTTTGTGAGCCAATCGGCACCAAGTATCACAAGCACTATGCCTGCGACAAATTCAATTACTGATAATATCATGATAAAAAAGCTGTTATTTGATTTAGGCTGCGAAGATAGCAAAAAACAAGCTAAAACAACGCTACCGAGAGAGTAAAATTTGGGTTATGACATAGAGAAGCCCATTCCGCATCCTGTTAAACAAAGAGCTATCTCACATCTGTACGATAAGAGATAAATAGTATTATGGGACAATGCCATATTATCGCAAAAAAACGCGCTGCACATGCAAGAGTGAAACTACTATATATAGGACTTTAATTTTATAAATTCCTGTTCAAAGTTTGGTGTAAGCACCCCCTGCCCCACAGCCGCCTCAATCTCGGTCAATGACCAGAAACGACCGCCGTCCAATTCATCGCTTGGGCGCACCTCACCGGCGTATGTGGTGCTGAACACATATACAAGCTCCCTCTCGCGCTCGCTCTCAAATAGATACTTCAACAAGAACCGCGGTTCAAAGCCCACAATGCCAAGTTCCTCGCGTGCCTCGCGACACAATGCCGACGCTACATCCTCGCCATAATCGATGTGCCCACCCACAGCAGTATCCCACTTTCCCGGCTGTATATCCTTCCACAAGGGGCGTTGTTGCAAAAAGAGCCTGCCCTGCTCATCGAACAGATGCAGATGTACCACCGGATGCAGTAGTTTGCTGCCGTTATGGCACTCGCCTCGCGTGGCACTGCCAATGAGATTACCCTCTTCGTCCACTATGGGAAAGAGCTCTGCGCTGTTATCTTTTTTCATCGGGTTGGCATTAAAATATGATGTAATGATTATTTTTCCTCGTGATACTCGTCGTCGCTGTTTACCTCCCACACAGCCTGTGCCGATGCACCATTGACAATGGAATCCACTGCTGCAAAAGCGGTGAGCATCGAGTGATCCATATTGTTATATCGGTGCTGACCATTACGCCCTATGCAATAGAGGTTATCTATACCGCCGAGGAAATCGCGTACCACGGCAAGATTGTAATAGCTGCCATGATAGGCGGGATAGGCCTTTTTCATCTTCACCAAGTGGGCCTTTTTAACGGCAGAGGCATCAATGATGTCAATCTTTTCGAGTTCGTCAATAGCCATAGATATAAAATCCTGTTCGCCCATTTGCCATAGTTCATCGCCCTCGTTACAGAAATATTCAAGACCGAGGAATATTGTGTTTTTGTAGTCGGCAACCATATATGGCGACCAATTATTGAACACCTGCAAACGCCCCACTTTCACATCGCGCTCCTGTATATATATCCATGTATCGGGCACGCGGGAGTCATAGGTGCGTAGCTTGGTGTGGTTCTTTATCTTCATGCTATCGACAAGCAATCCCACGGTTATAAAATCCCTGTAAGGGAGTTTTTCGGCCACCTGTGCCACCTGTTGCGGCACCTGTATGCCCTGCAATGCGGGAACAAGTTCTTTAAGTGGCATGGATGAGAAGAGGTAATCGCACTCTTGTGTGTGCAAGGAGCCATCGGCAGCACGATACACAACCGACACCACCCTGCCATTCTCCACATTTACCTTTTCAACGCGACACTCCTTTTGCAAAATACCACCCTTCTTCACAATATCGGCAGCCACGCACTCCCATAGTTGCCCCGGGCCGTATTTAGGATAGAGGAACTCCTCTATGAGCGATGTTTCCACACCCTTCTGCTCCATTCCTCCGCTGCGGAATGGTTTTAGAATGGCATTTTTAAGAACAGTCGATACCGACAATCCTTTGACTCGCTGGCTGCCCCAGTCGGCACCAAGACGCGATGGATGCAAGCCCCACACCTTGTGGGTATAGTCCTCGAAAAACAGTTTATACAACGGCTTGCCAAAGCGGTTTATATAGAAATTCTCCAACGACGTCTCGGGCAAGCGGTGCATCTTGGCTGCAATATAGCCGCAACCCGCCTTTATAGTACGCCAAAGCCCCATTTTGGCAAGCGTGGCAAGTGTTAAAGATATCGGATAGGGGAAGAACTTGCGAAGGAAGAATATGCGCGACACCCTGCGGCGGCGCAACATTATGCGGTCGGCATGCTGCGGCGATGGCTGCGCATCGCTATCTTGCGCACCCAAAAGCAGTTCGTCGAGTGCGGGGGCAGCTTGCAATGGCATTACCTCGCGCCACCAACTCATCACCTTATCGTTTTTTGAGAAGAAACGATGCCCGCCTATATCCATGCGGTTACCGTTGAAATTTACGGTTTGGGATATTCCGCCTATGGCAGAGGTTGCTTCCAGCACCACAGGGGTAACATTATCTGTTTTCAGCAGTTCGTATGCAGCGGTGAGGCCGGCAGGGCCTGCACCCACAATCACTGCTGTTTTTTTCCTATTCTTGTCCATTGTCATATATTCAAGCAACCATCTGTCAATAATTTCCAAAAGTAATATATTTATTTAATTCTCGCCACTAATTTATGGAATTTTACAAACAATAACACGGGAGATAGCTTCTCTGCAAGAGGTTTTACACATGCACCTGACATGCCAATAGCACTTATTGATTACTGACAAACATCTATATTACTACTTTTCCTTATATATAAAATCAGCCGTGGCTTGAAATGAGCCACGGCTGATTTTATGTTGTATGAATATTTTTTACATCATACCGCCCATGCCACCCATTCCGGGAGCACCCATGGGGAGTTCGGGCTTATCCTCTTTATTTTCAACGATTACGCACTCGGTTGTGAGGAACATACCGGCTATTGAAGCCGCATTCTCCAAAGCCACGCGTGTAACCTTGGCAGGGTCAACCACACCTGCTGCAAAGAGGTTCTCGTAAACATCGGCACGAGCATTGTAACCAAAATCGGCATTGCCCTCGCGCACTTTCTGTACCACTACGGCACCCTCTTTACCGGCATTTGCCACAATCTGGCGCAAAGGCTCCTCAATGGCACGTTTGATAATGTTGATACCGGTCTTTTCGTCGGCATTTACAGCATCCATGCCCTCCAAGCAGTCGATTGAGCGAATGTATGCCACGCCACCACCGGGAACAATACCCTCTTCGATAGCTGCACGTGTAGCACACAAAGCATCGTCCACGCGGTCTTTCTTCTCTTTCATTTCAACCTCTGAAGCTGCACCCACATAGAGAACGGCAACACCGCCTGCGAGCTTTGCAAGACGCTCCTGAAGTTTCTCCTTGTCGTAATCGCTCTTTGTTGTTGCAATCTGCGACTTAATCTGGCCTACGCGAGCTGCTATAAGCTCTTTGTCGCCATTACCATCAACAATGGTGGTATTCTCCTTGCTCACTGTAATGCGACCGCAAGTACCAAGCATCTCCAATGTAGCCTGCTCGAGCTTGATGCCCTTCTCCTCGCTTATCACAATGGCACCTGTGAGGGTTGCGATATCCTCGAGCAAATCCTTGCGACGGTCTCCGAAGCCGGGAGCCTTTACTGCACAAATCTTGAGCTGTGAACGCAAGCGATTCACTACAAGTGTGGTGAGAGCCTCGCTCTCCACATCCTCGGCAATAATGAGCAAGGGACGGCCTGTCTGCACGGCAGCCTCCAAAATAGGAAGCATATCCTTGAGGTTGGTAATCTTCTTGTCGTATATGAGGATATAGGGGTTGTCCATGTTGCACTCCATCTTCTCGGTGTCGGTCATAAAGTAGGGAGAGAGGTAACCGCGATCGAACTGCATACCCTCTACCACACCGATAGTGGTGTCGCGGCTCTTTGCCTCCTCAATAGTGATTACACCATCCTTTGTAACCTTGCGCATGGCATCGGCGATGAGTTTACCGATTTCGCTGTCGTTGTTGGCAGAGATTGTTGCCACCTGCTCGATTTTGTCGTAGTTATCACCCACAGTCTGGCTCTGAGCCTTGATAGACTCAACAACCTTTGTTACAGCCTTGTCGATACCGCGTTTCAAATCCATGGGGTTGGCACCGGCTGTTACATTGCGCAAGCCCTCGGTGATGATAGCCTGTGCAAGGAGTGTTGCTGTTGTTGTACCATCACCGGCATCGTCGTTGGTCTTTGATGCCACAGACTTAACAAGCTGTGCGCCGGTGTTCATATAAGCATCGGCAAGTTCAATCTCCTTTGCCACCGAAACACCATCCTTTGTGATGTGGGGTGCACCGAATTTTTTCTCTATGATGACATTGCGACCTTTGGGGCCCAATGTTACTTTCACTGCATTTGCGAGCTCATCGACACCTTTTTTAAGCTGGTCGCGAGCCTCCATATTAAAAAGAATCTCTTTTGCCATAATTGAAAAAAGTTTTTAATTATCCTAAAATAGCCAACACGTCGCTCTGACGCATAATCAAATATTTCTCACCCTCGTACTCGAGCTCTGTACCCGAATATTTACCATAGAGCACCTGGTCGCCAACGGCAATTACCATATCCTCGTCTTTTGTACCGTTACCAACGGCCACCACCTTGCCCTGCAAGGGTTTCTCCTTTGCTGTGTCGGGGATTATGATACCGCCAATTGTCTTTTCCTCTGCTGCCATGGGCAGTATGAGCACTCTGTCTGCTAATGGTTTAATGTTCATAGTTCGTTTTATTTTATTTGTTAATTATTCTTTCTTGCCATGCCACGGAGGCACATTGATTATATAACAAAAAGCGAGCCAAAAAGGTTGCGCCGCAAAAAGTGCGACAAAAATAATATTTTTTTGGCAACACGCATAGAAAATGCGCCATTTTGGCAGAAACCAAAGCCGACAATAAAATTGATTAAGGTAAATTTTAATTAAATACATTTTTAATTATTACTTTTGCGACAAACAGATAAAACCACAGCAGAAAGACCTTATGATAAAATATTTCAAGAAAATTGCCGCCAAGTTTGTGGCACTCGACAACGACAAGGATATCGACAGCAACCGCAATCTGTGGGCATTTGTAAAGCTTTGCACAAGTTTCGGCAGCCTGCAACAGGCATCGGCGGCACTCACCTACCACACGCTGTTTGCAATAGTACCTGTAATGGCGCTTATGGTGGCTGTGGCCAACATCCTGGGCTATGGCGAGATGTTCAAGGAACAGGTGCAGATATTTTTCCATGGGCAAGATATGATATCCGAAAAGCTGCTGAGTTTTGCCGATAGCTATTTGAACAATACACAAGTGAGTTTTTGGTTAGGTGCGGGTATCGGTTTGGTATTGCTGCTCTATTCCGTATTTTCTATTTTCAAAACAATAGATGCCACATTCAACACCCTGTGGAACCTGCCCGGGCGCGACTTTGCCAAACTACTGCAAATCTTTGCAATAATCCTGTTTATTCCATTCGTAGGCATGATTCTATTGGCTATATGGTGGACTATGTCGTCGTATTTGAAAGGTAGCATAATACACGAAGTGAATGCTTTTATATTCTCGGTATCGGCATACATAATATGCCTGTTTGGTGCATACAAATTGATACCGCAGGCAAAAGTAGAGGCCAAGTATGCAGCAATAGCAGCCGCCGTATGTGGCTCTATATTTGCATTGATGCAATATTTCAGCTACACAATCATCTCCATGTTCAACAACTATCGCAACATCTACGGCGACCTTGCAAGCCTCATCATATTCCTGTTGCTCATATATCTGTCGTGGACAATATGCATGGCAGGCAGTCGCTGGAACTATTTGTTGCAAAGGGCCGACAAGCTTGTGCGCGAAAAAAAGTTCCTGTGCATAAGCAACAATTATCAGAAATTTCTGATGGTAATGATACTATACAAAGCCATGTATAAGGCCGAAGAGTATAATAACAACACCTTCAACATAAAAGAGCTGTTAAAGGTAGTAAACATAGCCTACGACCTGCCGCCGCATATCTCGGAAAATTTGGTAAACACCATGATTCACCGCGAAATATTTATTCCCATCGACAATAAGGGCAACTGCACAATAGCAAAAGAGTATTACAGCAAAACCGTTCCTGAACTGCTGAAATCACTTGACAAAGCCGGCACAAACAAAGAGGCCATAGAGGTGGCACAAAATGTGCATCAATACAAGAACGCCCCATTGCTGTGGGAATACATCAATAACAATTCCATAGATGCCGACAAATTGAATATACCATTGAAAAATTTCTTCAACGCAGAAATTGACACCACAACACCGGCTGAAACACCCTACGAGGAGAATCTGCTCGACAAAATAACAAACCTGTTCAAATAGATGGCAATGGCGCAGAGTACAAAATCTGTGCCATTTGCTTGTAATATAGAATTGTTTGAATTACTTTTGCAACAGATTTCAATAACGGGGTGCCTTAATATTACGGGCTGAGATCATACCCAATAACCTGATCCGGGTAATGCCGGCGTAGGGAGAGCCAAATGGCGTGCACACATTTGGCAGATGCAGGAAAATCCCCATTTTCTGTTTAACAACGGAGCTTGGAGGATTTTTTTATTTTGCCCAAGCTCCACTAAAATTTGGAATTGCAATGAAAAAGAGAACATTGCTCTGCTGCATGATATGTGCGGCAAGCGCGCTCTATGCACAAAAGGAGAGTGCGCAAAAGGACAGCTTGCAGAACAGAGGACTGCAAGAAGTGGAAATACTTGCGGTACGCGCCACCGAAACAACCCCCGTGGCATTTACCAACATAGGCAAGGAAGAGATTAAAAAGAGGAACACGGGAGTAGATTTCCCCTACCTCGTGAGTAGCACGCCAAGTGCCATAACAACAAGCGATGCGGGAGGCGGCATAGGCTACACCACCCTGCGAGTGCGCGGTACCGACGGCACACGCATAAACGTAACAGCCAATGGCATACCTATGAACGATGCCGAGAGCCACAACGTATTTTGGGTAAACATGCCTGACCTTGCATCCTCGGTTAAGGATGTGCAGATACAGCGCGGCGTGGGAACATCTACCAACGGAGCCGGTGCATTCGGTGCAAGCATAAATATGCAGATAAGCGAAGCCGGCAGCATTCCGTATGCCGAGTTCAGCGGCTCGGCCGGTTCGTTCGGCACGCACAAGGCAACGCTTAAAGTGGGTAGCGGGCTCATAGCCGACCATTGGGCCATAGACCTGCGCCTGTCGGACATTGGCAGCGATGGCTACATAGACCGCGCCGAAACCAATCTGCAATCCTACTATCTGCAAGGCTCGTACTTTACCCGCAACACAGCCATAAAATTTATAACATTTGCAGGTGAGGAGCAGACATACCATGCATGGAACTATGCCTCAAAGGAGGAGATGGCACTCTATGGCCGCCGATACAACAGTTGCGGCTATATGTTTACCGATGACAACGGAGTGAACCACTACTACGATGACCAAACAGACAACTACATACAAAAGAATTATCAGTTGCTCATAGACCACCGCCTATCGGACGAATGGAATGCCAACATAGGCTTGCACTACACAAAAGGCGACGGATACTATCAGGAATACAAAGGCAACCGCACCCTTAAAGAGTATGCCTTGCAGCCATACGAGCTCAATGGCGCGACCATAAAAAAGAGCGACCTTGTGCGCAAAAAGGCTATGGACAACCATTTCGGCGGAGCTGTTTTTGCCCTTACATACAGCGGGGAGCGCGTAAACGCATCGCTTGGCGGAGCACTCAACCGCTACGTGGGCGACCACTATGGGCAGGTGCTGTGGGTAAAGAATTACATTGGCAATGTAACACCCAACCACGAGTATTACCGTAATCAAGGACGCAAGAGCGATGGCAACATTTATGTTAAGGGAAATTTCGGTATCACAGATAATCTCAACGCCTATGCCGACATACAATATCGCCACATTGCATACGACATACAAGGCTGCAACGACAAATGGAACGATGCCACAGGCGCACTGCAACAGCTTGCGATAGACGAGGCTTTCAATTTCTTCAACCCCAAAGCAGGCCTGTCGTGGCAGATAAACCGCAGCAACCGCTTGTTTGCCTCGGTGGGAGTGGCACACAAAGAGCCCACACGCAACAACTACACCGACGGCAAGCTGCACGAACACCCGAAGGCCGAGCGACTCACCGACTACGAATTGGGATACAGCTACAACGGTAAATATTTCCATGCGGGCGCAAACCTCTATTACATGGACTACAAAGACCAGCTTGTGCTCACAGGCGAACTCAACGAAATTGGCGAGCCGCTTGCAGCCAACGTACCACGCAGCTACCGCGCAGGAATTGAGCTAATGGCAGGAGCAAAACTCCCCTGCGGTTTTTCATGGGAGGCCAATGCCACATTGAGCCGCAACCGAGTAAAGGATTTTACCGAAACACTATATGAGGATGAATGGGTAGGCGGCGAGCAATGGAACATAAAGCACGGCGACACACCCATAGCCTTCTCGCCCGACATTATCGTAAACAACACCATTGGTTACGAATACAAGGGATTCGAAGCGCAATTGCAATCGCAATATGTGAGCAAGCAATACATGAGCAACTCCAAGCAGAGCGACCACATTCTCGATGCATACTTTGTAAACAATCTGCGCCTTGCATATAGTTTTGACGCCCCACACACAAAAGGCGTAACCGTGGGAGTAACCATATACAACATATTCGACCACGAATACGAGAACAACGGCTATGCCGGCAGCGGTTTCTACATCGACAACGGCGAGAAGATTCGCTACAACTATGCAGGCTATGCGGCACAAGCCGGCATAAACGCACTTGGAACAATTTCTGTAAGATTATAAACGACTATGGAACAGGCAATAGAGATTATCGGCACGCTTGTAGGTATAATATATCTGTGGTTAGAGTACCGCGCAAGCATATATCTGTGGGTTGCAAGCATTGTTATGCCCGCAATATACCTATACGTCTATTACACTGCGGGGCTTTACGCCGATTTTGGAATAAACATATACTATCTGCTCATAGCCCTCTACGGCTGGGCCGCATGGCGTTACGGTTTTCATCTATTCGGTTCCAAAGAGAAAGAGGAGAAGGAGCTTGCGATAACCCACACCCCAAAAAGGGTGTGGGGCAGGCTTGCTCTCACATACATTGCAGCACAGTTCATAATAACATACATATTAATAAATTACACCGACAGCACCGTACCTTGGTGGGACTCCTTCACCACGGCACTGAGTATTGTGGGCATGTGGATGCTGGCCCGCAAATACATTGAGCAGTGGTGGGTGTGGTTGGTAGTGGATGCTGTGAGTGCATGGCTTTACATATACAAAGGGCTCTATTTTACCGCCGTGCTCTATGCAATTTACGCAATAATATCTATCTTTGGCTACTGCAAATGGAAAAAAATGATGCAAGAATAATGGAATTTGATGCTGTTATAATAGCCAATGGCGAGTACCCCACCGCCGAGGTACCATTGCAAATAATAGACAACGCCCCCCTTGTAGCATGCTGCGACGGCGGTGCCAACGAATATATTGCCCGCAGCAATACGCCCGATATTATCATTGGCGATGGCGACTCATTGAGTGAGGAAAACCGCGAAAAGTACTCACATATACTGCACTGCATTGATGAACAGGAGACCAACGACCAAACAAAGGCAGTAGGTTGGCTGTTGCAACACGGCTGCAAAAGAATAGCCATTGTGGCAGCCACAGGCAAGCGCGAGGACCACACGATAGGCAACATAAGCCTGCTTATGGAGTATATGCGTGCAGGTGCCTGCGTGCGTTCATTCACCAACTACGGCATGTTTATCCCTTGCAAGGACACCTGTACCCTGCACACAAGAAGAGGGCAACAGATTTCAATCATAAATTTCACTGCAAGCGGGCTTAATGCAAGCGGGCTGCGCTACCCTTTATATGATTTTACAAATTGGTGGCAGGGCACACTGAACGAGGCTGTGAGCGACAGCGTAACAATCAACGGACAAGGAGAATTTCTGCTGTTTGTGAATTACTGAAAGGGTGCAGGCGACGAGAGCTCCACAAGTTCACCGTTCACAGGGTGAGAAAAGGCAATATGGCAAGCATGCAGCATAAGACGCTCGGCAGCCGTGCCGTAAAGCGAATCGCCCACTATGGGCACATTGAGCCCGCTGTGATGCGCACAATGCACGCGCAACTGATGCGTGCGCCCTGTAACGGGTATGAGCGAGAGCAAAGCACACTCCTTGCCGCCATACTCCACCTTGCGCAACTGCTTGAATATTGTTTTTGCAGGCTTGCCATCTTTGTAGCAGACTTTTTGGCATGGACGATGGTCGTAATCGGCAGCTAACGGCAAATTTATCTCGCCTTCGCTCTCCACAGGCACCCCATCAAGCAGAGCAATATATCGTTTCTCAACCTCGCGTGCCGCGAAAAACCCTTGCATAGCCTTGAACACCTCCATCGAACGTGCAGCCACAAGAAGGCCCGATGTGGCCATATCAAGCCTGTGCACTACGAAAATATCGTTACTGCTATATGTAGCGCGCAACCAATCCTGTACACTGCTGCCACCCACTATGCCCGGCACCGAGAGCGCCCCATGCGGCTTATCCACCACTATGAGCCAACTATCTTCATACAAAACCTTTATTCCGGAAAGATTATCGCCGCCACGCTCCAATGCCGATTCCTCAACATCGATGCCTTGCAGCATGAAGGACAATATGGGGTAACATTTGCTTTTGCACGAAGGATAGAAACAACCATCGCGACGCACCTCGCCCACAGGCGATGCACCCACCCAGAATTCTGCCATAGCAAGGGGGCGCATATTATTCTCATACGCATATTGCAACATCTTGGGGGCAGCGCACTCCCCTGCCCCTGCCGGTGGCAAGGTATTATTGTGGGCGGCAAATATCTCCAACAAGGTTTTATCCTCGCCACGCCCGTTGAGCATCTTGAACTGCCCGAACAGCCACTCCTGCAAGGCCGCGGAGCGTTGCTTGCGCTCGGTGGCAAGTTGTGCAATCTGCCCTGTAAATGACTGCATAACAGCACAAGCCTCATCTATTCGCTCGTTGTATTTGCGGTTGATTCTTTTAAGTTCGGCCTTTTCGAACTGGCTTTGGCGCACAAGGGCTGAAAGCTCGACCTCCGTAGCTCTACCCGATGCACGTTTTTCATCACGCGCCTTTTTATTGGCAACACATTGCAGCCTGTATGCGGCAACAGCCTCAACGGCATCCTTTTTTGCCTGCTCAACGGCAGCAACGGCAGCTGCATAATCTGCACTGCTCTCTATTGCCGCTATGCGGTAATTGATATCGGTTATCTGCGCATCCTCGCATTTGAAATAGCCATCCGGGGCAAGGAAATCAAACACCGGTGGAACAAAGCCCGGTTGCCTGTTGCTACCGCACAGCAACCCCGAAAAGCCCGCAAGGTAGCCAATCTCACCCGCACCGTTGCGCACCACAAGCACACCCATCATCTTGCCTTTTGAGGCATCGGCAGCCCACTGCTCATTGCTTTGCAGCATGGTGCGTAATTCATCGGCAGCCCACACACAGAGCATGTGCGGGCTGTAATGAAAGGGGTTATTGAAACTCGTAGGTATAGGGACCGACGATATATCCTTTTTGAAAGCGTGGAACATCTTTTTAGAAACGATGTTTTACATCCTTTTCGGCATCGAATCCTGTTGAGAAATCATTATTCTCAATGGTAACATTCACCACCCTGTCGAGCAGGAAGCGATGGCGGTTCCAATGGAAGGGCTTGTAATCGTTGTTCTGAACTATCTTATTGCCGCGGAACAGCAAGCCGTCGAGCGATTTGGCATAGACAATGGGAGCATCGAATGTTTCAAACAGATTGTCCTCTATTACAACGCCTGTGCCGTTACCGCCGTGGAAATATTTCTTCTGTGCCTGCAAATTGGGAATTTCGGGATAGATCGAGATTATTCCATCTGTAAATTGGAACATATTGGTGAGAGCATTCACAAAATGGTTCTTGCGTATCACCACGTTGCGACAAGCACCGGTTTCGAACCAGCCGTTGCAATCACCGCATAGCAATATTGCAGTGCCCGATGTGTGATCAAAGAGATTATTCTCAACCAACACATCCTTGGGGGTGCTGAACAGCGCACCGCGCGCGCGGTTGTTACTAATGGTATTGTCGCGGAAAACAACCTTGGGTGTCCACTCGAGATTTTCAATGCCATAATCTCCGCAGGCAATGTCGTCTGCCACTTTGTCACGCAAGGTGATTTTGAACTCTTTTGCGCCATCGACAACATTCTTGTCATAAGGTTCAATGCTTTCAACCACATTGGGCTCACACACCTCCATTGTGGATGAACGTACAAACTGCACGGCATCGCCCGCAGCGCCCCAATAGAAACCATAGGCTTGCGGATGCATGTAGCGGCCCACTATCACATTATCGGCAAGGCGTTGTGTAACACGCAGATAGGTACCATGCACGTTTATAGCATCGTCCATCATGCCGCTGTAAACACCTTTACGGGAATCTATCAATCCCTTGCAACCCGAAAAGTGGGTAGCATCGGCCTGGGTGCTGAAATAGCGGTCGCCACCCTCGCGGGGAAGCACATTAAAACAATTCAGTTCAATATTCTCGCTGTTCTGTACCAGAAGGCCCATACCCTCGGCATAATGCACCCGGATGTTTTCAAGACAGGTATCCTTGCACTTTGAAACGAAAATACCGGGTGTGGGGCGATAGTATGAACGCATGGCCACGCGTGTACCCGGGAGCAGGCGGGCATCGTTCCAAGGCGCACGTATTACGCCCGGCTCCACCTCCTCCACATTATGCACGCCCACGCCAATATCGCTTGTGCAATATACCAGGCGGCCCGTTTCACCCTCGAACGCAATACCGGCGGCGGGAGTGAGTTCCCAATTGCTGCCGTATGCAACAAAGCGACCATCTACTATTTTATAATTGGCCCATGGAGCTACGCGATAGGTTATGTATCCGTCTTTGTTTTCAAGTACCTCCACTTGTGTAATCTGCGGCACGCGGGTGTCCACCACTATTGACGACAATTTACAATTTTCACAATCCACCATGGCAATGGGCAGCATACGGCCGTTCATAAGGAACTCTGTGGAGGCACCGCCCTGCAAGGTAAGATTCCTCACCCCTTCGAGAGCCACAGCCACAAGTTTGGGATTATCCTGGTCGTGGTTCGATACATAATATTCGCGCACATTCGCGCTATCGGGATAAAAATCATATTCACCCGCCTCAAACACCAATCGTGCAGGCTTGCCGCAACGCTCTGCCTTTATTGCAGCTATAGCTGCTGCCACCTGTTTAGTCATATCGGCACCTGTGTTTGGCACAGCACCATAATCCTTTGCATAATATACCTTTTCGGGAACGGCACATGAAGCCAAAAGCACAAGTGCCACTGCACACATAAGATAGTTTTTCATATTTTATTCATTATAATTTACGCGAAGATAAGCAAAAAGCCGTTTCGCCGCAAAATTATGCGACATATTTGTAAAAAGCGGAGTTTGGCACGCTTTTTGTAGTATATTATTCAGGCGATGGTTTTTACCGAAACATTTCGCCCACAATACTATTAATTTATAATTATATTATTATCTTTGCAGTTACTTTTGAAACAAGGGCTGCTGCCCACTAACTGAAAAAATACAAAATTATATATGGGATTTAACGAATTTATAAGTAAACTATTCGGCAATAAAGCAAGCCGAGACAGACGAGAAATAGCTCCTTGGGTGGAGAAAATCAAGGCGGCCTACCCCGCCATCAGCGCATTGAGCAACGATGAACTGCGTGCTGCAACCACAGCTTTGAAAGAGAAGATTCAGGGCACGGTAACAGCGGAACGCAAAAAGATTGCCGAGCTGAAAGCAAGTATTGAGGATACCGAGCTCGAAAAGCGCGAGAGCATCTTCAATCAGATAGACAAATTGGAGAAAGAGGTTCTTGAGAAACTCGACAAAGCACTCGACGAGGCTCTGCCCGAGGCTTTTGCCATTGTAAAGGATACCGCACGCCGCTTTACCGAGAACGAAACCATTGAGGTAACGGCAACCGATTTCGACCGCAACCTCGCTGCTAAATACGACTTTGTAACCATAGAGGGCGAGAAAGCCATTTACAAGAATCATTGGACCGCAGGCGGCAACGACACCGTGTGGAACATGGTACACTACGATGTGCAGCTGTTTGGCGGTGTGGTACTGCACAAGGGCCGTATTGCCGAGATGGCAACAGGTGAGGGTAAAACACTTGTAGCTACCCTGCCTGTATTCCTTAATGCCCTCACAGGCAACGGCGTACATGTGGTAACAGTGAACGACTATCTTGCAAAGCGCGACTCCGAGTGGATGAGCCCGCTTTATATGTTCCATGGCTTGAGCGTGGATTGCATAGACAAGCACCAGCCCAACTCCGATGCACGTCGCAACGCATACCTTGCCGATATCACTTTCGGTACCAACAACGAATTCGGTTTCGACTATTTGCGCGACAACATGGCCACACAGCCGGCCGACCTTGTTCAGCGCGTACATAATTATGCCATTGTGGATGAGGTCGATTCGGTGCTCATAGACGATGCCCGTACCCCGCTCATCATTTCGGGTCCCGTGCCCCGCGGCGAGGACCAGCTGTTCGAGGAGTACCGCCCGTTGGTGGAGCGCTTGGTCGATGCGCAGAAGAAACTTGCCACACAATACCTTGCCGATGCCCGCAAGCTCATATACTCGGAAAACAAGGACGAGGTTACCGCCGGATACCTCTCGCTCTTCCGCAGCCACAAGGCACTGCCCAAGAACAAGCCCCTCATAAAACTGCTCAGCGAGCCGGGCGTAAAAACCGGCCTGCTGAAAACCGAGGAGTACTACATTGAGCAGAACAACAAGCGCATGCCCGAGGCTACCGAGCCCCTCTATTTTGTGATAGACGAGAAGAACAACAGCGTGGAGCTCACCGACAAGGGTATAGAACTTATCACAGGCAACGCAAAGGACCAGACACTCTTTATATTGCCCGACATCGCTTCGGAGATGGCCGAACTTGAGAACAACGCCGCACTGAACGACGAAGAGAAGGCTGCGAAGAAGGACGAATTGCTCACCAACTACGCTGTAAAATCGGAGCGCATACATACAATAAACCAGCTTTTGAAGGCATACACCATGTTCGACCGCGATGTTGAATATGTGGTTACCGAAGATGGCCAGGTGAAGATTGTGGATGAACAGACAGGCCGTATAATGGAGGGCCGTCGCTACTCCGACGGTTTGCACCAGGCCATCGAGGCCAAGGAGCGTGTAAAGGTAGAGGCTGCATCGCAGACATTCGCCACCATCACACTGCAAAACTACTTCCGCATGTATCACAAACTCGCAGGTATGACCGGTACTGCCGAAACAGAGGCAGGCGAGTTTTGGGATATCTACAAGCTCGACGTGGTTGTTATCCCCACCAACCGCCCCATTGCCCGCAAGGACATGAACGACCGCGTTTACAAGACAAAACGCGAAAAATACAAAGCGGTGATAGAGGAGATTGAGAGCCTTGTGCAGCAGGGCCGCCCCGTGCTTGTAGGTACCACATCGGTTGAAATATCGGAGATGCTGAGCCGCATGCTCAAAATGCGTGGTATTGCACACAATGTGCTCAATGCCAAGCTGCACCAAAAGGAGGCCGATATTGTTGCAAAAGCCGGTCTTTCGGGCACGGTAACCATTGCAACCAACATGGCGGGCCGTGGTACCGACATCAAGCTGAGCAAGGAGGTGCGCGATGCAGGAGGTCTTGCCATCATCGGTACCGAGCGCCACGAATCGCGCCGTGTTGACCGCCAGCTGCGCGGACGTGCCGGCCGCCAGGGCGACCCCGGTTCTTCGGTATTCTTCGTATCATTGGAGGACAACCTCATGCGCCTCTTCGGTTCGGAACGCATATCAAAGATTCTCGACAGCAAGTTCATCGGTTTCAAGGACGGCGACATGATTGAGCACCCCATGATTTCAAAATCAATAGAGCGTGCGCAAAAGAAGGTGGAGGAGAACAACTTCGGCATACGCAAACGCCTGTTGGAGTATGACGATGTAATGAACAAGCAACGTACCGTTATATATACAAAACGCCGCCACGCCCTCATTGGAGAGCGCATAGGCATGGATATTGTAAATATCGTATGGGACCGCTGCTATAACATTGTTGAAAATTGCGACTACGAGGATGCAAAAATGGAGTTCCTGCGCGTGCTTGCAAGCGAAATTCCCTTCGCAAGCGAAGAGGAGTACCGCAAGATGGATACCGAGGAAGCTGCCGAGAAGTGCTTCGAGGCTGTCATGAGCAACTTCAAACAAAAGACCGAGCGCATGGCACAGATTGCATATCCCTACATAGAGTACATATATAAGAACAACGAGCAGATGCGCGACAAGCACATCTATGTACCCATTACCGATGGTCGCCACGTATATCAGATACCCGTGCCCCTTGCTGCCGCATACGAGACAAAGGGCAAAGAGGTTATCAAATGCTTTGAGAAGGCAATTCTGCTGCACACCATCGACAATGCATGGAAAGAGAACTTGCGCGACCTCGACGAGCTAAAACACTCGGTGCAGAATGCCAGCTACGAGCAGAAAGACCCGCTGCTAATCTTCAAATTGGAGTCGGTAACACTGTTCGACAAAATGGTAAACAAGATAAACGACCAGACCGCATCCATTCTGTTGCGCGGACAGATACCTGTTCAGGAGCGTCAGGATGTAAAGGTAGCCCCCGACCCCCAGCGTAGCAAACAGAAGCCCAAATACAACGAAACAAAGGTTGATTTGAACGACGCCAACCAGCAGGCTGCCGCACAGCACGACACCCGTGCCGAGCAGCGCACCCCCATAAGAGCCGAAAAGACTGTGGGACGCAACGACCCCTGCCCCTGCGGTAGCGGAAAGAAATTCAAACACTGCCACGGAAAGAACCTATAAAAAGTTACAGCCATGCCACTAAGCACACAAACACAAGAGAGCCTAAAAAACGCCATCAAGGAGATGGCAAAGAACTTTATAACCGCAGAGGAGACAACGGTAACCGATTTCCACATCTTTGTGAACGGAGAGACAGGCGACCTCACCATCTACAACGATGATGACAAACCCCTCGCGCGCGTACATATTAAAGAATGGGAAAACTCCAACGACGAGAAACTGTTTGAAAAGGTGCTGCGTGGCGAGCTTTCAAAGATGCAGGAAGAGGGAGTGTTTGACAGCATAAACATTGTAAAGCCATACTCCTTTGTACTTGTCGATGAGGAGAAAGAGGCCATTGTGGACCTCCTGTATATAGATGACGATACGCTCATTTTGAGCGAGGACCTTCTCAAAGGATTCGACGAGGAGATGAACGACTTCTTGAAACATCTGTTGGAAGATTAGCAAATTTCATAAACATGGCAAAAAGGCACGCATTAAACAAGATGCGTGTCTTTTTATTAACTTAACAGCTAAAAAACCTTAATAAAGGAATATTTTGCCCAGATTTCAATAGAAAACTTTTTTGCTGCAAAAAGTTTTCTTTGTATCTTTGCAGTGTGAAAAATAATAAGGAAGAAAATAGCAAAGAAGAGACAAAGCATAAGATAATTATTGCTGCGCTCAATCTGTTTCGCAAACAGGGAATAAGAGAGGTAAAGATGGACGACATTGCCTCTCTGATTTCTGTATCAAAACGTACTATTTACGAGATTTTCACCGATAAAGAAAATCTCATAATAGAGACATTAAAATATAGCCAGAAACAGACCGTGGCCGAGGCAAGAAAAATCATTCGCAGTTCAAACGACATTCTCGACATTATATTAAAGCTATACGAGCACTATTTCAACCTGTTGAGAAACACAAACCGACTCTTTTTCACCGACCTTGAACGATACCCCGAGGTGCTGAACCGCCGTAAAGCACGTGAAAAAAGAAACAACAAACGCTTTTTGGCATGGATGGAAGAGGGGCGCAAGCAGGGGCTTTTTCGCGAAGATGCCGACTTTGAGATTCTTGCATTCATCCTGCAACGAGATTTGGAGCTCATTATGACGGTGAACAAACAACCCGAAAACAGCAATCTCAGCCGCTACAAGCCCGAGGACCTCGGCCGCCTGCTCATTCTGTTCTATCTGCGAGGTATTGCCACCGCCAAAGGACGAGAGAAAATAGAAGACTTTATACAGAAAAACAAATAATAAAATAACTATTATGAATCTTAGAATGCGATTGACAACAGTGGTTGCCCTGCTGGTAACATTTGTTACTGCACAGGCACAAGAGACCACACCCACAATGCACCTTACGCTCGACAAAGCCATTGAGCTTGCCATGAGCGAGAACCCAACGATAAAGGTTGCAGAGAAGGAGATTGAGTTGAAAAAAGTTTCACAAAACGAGGCATGGCAAAGCCTGCTGCCCACAGCAACACTTAACGGCAGCATCAACTATGCCATTAAGGCTGCCGAGATGAACTTGGGCGGAGAGACTTTCAAAATGGGTAAAGACGATGCAAGCACATGGAACGGTGCCCTGCAAGTATCTCTCCCCGTGTTTGCTCCTGCAATATATAAAACAATGAGCCTCACAAAAGCCGATGTAGAGCTTGCCGCAGAGAAGAGCCGCGGTTCAAAGATAGACCTTGTGAACCAGGTTACAAAGGCATACTACCAACTGATGCTTGCACAGGACTCTTACAATGTGCTCATGGAAAACTACAAACTTGCCGAGGAGAATTTCAACATTGTAAATGCGAAATTCACACAAGGCAGCGTGAGCGAATATGACAAAATCAGTGCCGAGGTGCAGAAGAACAACGCATGGCCATCGGTAATAAGCGGAAGAAATGCCGTGGAGATTGCCAAATTGCAGTTGAAGGTACTCATGGGAATTACAGCCGATGTAAACCTTGTGATAGACGATAACCTTAAAAACCATGAAGCAGAAATGAGCAAGGATGCTGCCGGCCAAACAATAGACCTTAACAACAACTCATCGTTGAAGGCCATAGATTTGCAGGCACAGTTACTGCGCAAGCAGCGCAATCTGTTAAAGACCAGCTTCATGCCCACCCTTGCCCTGTCCGGTACACTGCAATACCAGTCGCTCTACAACAAAGATTGGAAAGTAATGGACTACACATGGGGCAACAGTTCATCCGTTGCTCTGTCGTTGAGCATTCCCTTGTTCCAGGCAAGCAATTTCACAAAGCTCAAAAGCAACAAGATACAGCAATGGCAGCTTGCCGAGACACGCATAAACACAGAACGCATGCTCAACATGCAGGCACAGAGCTACATAGACAACATGACAAAGAGTGCCGAGCAGCTCGAGAGCAACAAAACCGCGGTGGAACTTGCCAAGAAAGGGTTGCAGATAAGCCAGAAACGCTACGACGTGGGAAAAGGCACCATTCTTGAACTCACCAACTCACAGGTATCGCTCACAAACGTACAATTAAGCTATAACAACACCATTTACGACTACTTGGTGGCAAAATCGGAATTGAACACTGTACTAGGAAAAGAATAAAAACAAAACATATAGACGATTATGAAAAAGAATCTGACATTTATTGCATTGGTCGCAACAGCAATATTCTGCTCTTGCGGCAGTTCAGAGACAACAGAGACCACAGTGGTGGAACAAGAGAAGCCAAAAGTGAAGATTGCACAGGTAACAGCCGAGGATGTATCACAGCTCGAGACATACACCACAACCGTGGAGGCCGAAGTAAAGAACAACATAATCCCCAATTCAGCACTTCGCATAGACAAGATTCTTGTTGAGGTGGGCGACAATGTTCATAAAGGGCAAAAGCTTGTATTGCTCGACGCAAGCAGCCTCGACCAGCTGAAACTGCAGGTTGAGAACCAGGAGATAGACTTTAAGCGCGTTGAGGAGCTCTATAAAGTGGGCGGAGCATCAAAAGCAGAGTATGACAACGCAAAGACACAGCTTGAGGTAAACAAACGTGCACTTGCAAACAAGTTGGAGAACACCGTGCTTGTGAGCCCCATCAACGGCGTTGTATCGGCACGTAACTACGACAATGGCGACATGTATGGCAGCCAGCCCATCTTGGTTGTGGAGCAGATTACTCCTGTGAAAATGAAGATTAATGTGAGCGAGAGCCGCTTTGCACAAACCAGCAAACAACTGCCTGTAACACTCACATTCGACACCTATGGCAACGAGGAGTTCAGCGGCAACATCGACATAATCTACCCCACTATCAACTCGGCCACACACACATTCCCCGTGGAGATAAAACTTGCCAACAGCGACCGCAAGGTGCGCCCCGGAATGTACGGACACGTAACAGTGAACTTCGGTACAAAGAGCCACGTTGTTGTCCCCGACCAGGCCGTGGTTAAGCAGGCCGGTGCAGGCGACTACTATGTATATACATACAAAGATGGAACTGTAACATACAACAAGGTGGAGATAGGCCGTCGTATGGGCGATAAATACGAGCTCATTTCGGGTATTGAGCCCGGCAGCTACGTTGTAATTGCCGGACACAACGGCTTGAACAACGGCAAAGAGGTTGAGGTAATTGAATAAAAAACACGATAAAATATAAACAATATGAGTATATATGAAAGCGCGGTGAAAAAACCGATTATGACATCGCTCTGCTTTGTTGCGATAGCCCTGTTCGGTCTTTTCTCACTGTCCAAACTACCAATCGACCTATACCCCGATATTGAAACAAACACCTTGATGGTATTCACATACTACAATGGTGCAAGTGCATCGGATATCGAGAACAACGTAACACGCCCGCTCGAGAACACACTGAACTCGGTGGAGCACTTGAAGCACATTACATCAGACTCTCGCGAGAATGTTTCCGTAATAACACTTGAGTTTGAGTTTGGTTACGACATAGACGACCTCACCAACGACGTGCGCGACAAGCTGGATATGGTATCATCGTCCCTCCCCGACGATGCAAACACCCCCATTATCTTCAAATTCTCTACCGATATGATTCCCATCATCGTTATGTCGGTAAAGGCCGAAGAGAGCCAAAGCGCACTCTACAAGATACTTGACGACAACGTGGCCAACCCCCTTGCCCGTGTCGATGGCGTGGGTTCGGTATCTATCGCCGGTGCCCCCGAGCGCGAGATAAACATCTACATGGACCCTGTGAAGATGGAGGCCTACAACATCCCCGTAGAGACAGTCAGTTCCATAATTGCAGCCGAAAACCGTAACATACCCGGCGGTAACTTTGATGTTGGTAACAACACCTATTCGTTGCGCGTGGAGGGCGAGTTCAAGGAGCCCGCACAGATGCTCGACCTTGTAGTGGGCAGCCACAATGGTGCAAATGTATATCTAAAAGATATTGCACGCATTGTAGATAATGTGCAGGAACGCTCGCAGCACACATACATCGAGGGCCAGCAAGGTGCAATGATTATTGTGCAGAAACAGAGCGGTGGTAACTCTGTGGCCATTTCAAAGGCTGTAAAAGAGGAGTTGCCCAACTTGCAGAAACGCTTGCCCTCCGATGTTCAGCTCGAAATCATGATCGATACATCGGACAACATCTTGAACACTGTAAACACATTGTCAAATACCATACGCGATGCCATGATATTTGTGGTGTTGGTGGTATTTATCTTCCTCGGCCGTTGGAGGGCTACCGTGATTATCGCAATCACCATCCCCTTCTCGCTTGTAGCATCGTTCATTTACCTCTTTGCAACAGGCGGCTCCATCAACATCATTTCGCTATCTTGTTTAAGTATAGCCATCGGTTCGGTGGTGGACGATGCCATTGTGGTGCTTGAGAATGTAACAACGCATATCGAACGCGGTTCGGACCCCAACAACGCCGCTGTTCATGGAACAAACGAGGTTGCCGTATCGGTTATCGCATCTACACTTACAATGTGGGCGGTATTCTTCCCGTTGACAATGGTAACAGGTATGAGTGGTATTCTCTTTAAGCAGCTCGGATGGATGATGTGTATCATCATGCTTATCTCCACAGCTGCTGCCCTCTCGCTCACACCTATGATGTGTGCCAAGATGCTCAAACTGCAAAAGAAACAGAGCAAATTCTTTATCACATTCTACAAGCCCATCCAGAAGGTGCTCGACATCATCGATATAAAATATGCAGCCGCTGTTAATTGGGCCATGCGCCATCGCTGGACAACACTTGCAGCATGCTTTGGACTGTTCCTGTTTAGCTTGCTCTGTGCAAAAGGCATCAAGAGCGAGTTCTTCCCTGCCAACGACAACGGCCGTGTGGGTGTTACACTCGAAATGCCCATAGGTACACGCATTGAGCGTTCACAAGAGGTGGGCTTGCGCCTTACAAAATTGTGGATGGACCGTTACGGTGACGACCTCCAGGCTTGTGGTTTCACCACCGGACAGGCCGACGAGAACAACACCTTTGCATCGCTCAGCGACAACGGTACACACATCATCACATTCAACGTGATGTTTGTACCCTCCAACGAGCGCGAAAAGAGCCTTGAAATTCTCTGCGACGAGATGCGTGCCGACCTTAAAATGTTCCCCGAACTTGCAAAAAGCAATGTAATGCTTGGTGGCAGCCAGGGCGGCGGCATGGGTGGCCAATCTATGGCATCGTTCGAGATTTACGGCTACGACATGGAGACTACCGACCGCCTTTCAAAGGAGCTTGCAGCATCGTTGCGCGGGTGGGATAAGGTTACCCAGGTAAACATCAGCCGAAGCGATTATCAGCCGCAGTATGTTGTTGAGTTCGACCGCGAAAAGCTGGCTATGCATGGACTTAACCTGTCAACCGCAGCAACCTATATGCGTAACCGATACAATGGTGCGCTTGCAACATACTACCGCGAAGATGGTGATGAGTACGACGTAAAAGTGCGCTACGAGCCCACTGCACGCCAGAGCATCAGCGACATAGAAAACATTGTGATATACAGTGGCAACGGACAACCCGTGCGCATAAAGGAACTTGGTAAGGTGGTGCTTAACGAAATGCCCCCCACCATTGAGCGCAAAGACCGCGAGCGCATTGTTACCGTAGATGCGGTACTTGCAGCAGGAACCGCATTGAGCGATGGTGTAGCATACGGACAGGCTGTTATTGACGAGATGGAGATACCCTCGGGCATATCTATCCAGGTGGCCGGTTCATACGAGGACCAGCAGGACTCTAACCGCGACCTTGGCCAGCTTGCCATCATCATCCTTATATTGGTGTTCATTGTAATGGCATCGCAGTTCGAGTCGCTCACCTACCCCTTCATCCTCATGATTTCGGTATTGTTTGCCATTAGCGGTGTGCTGCTTGCACTCTTCATTACCGGTACCAAGCTCAATGTGATGTCTATGCTCGGTAGCATTATGCTTATCGGTATTGTGGTAAAGAATGGTATCGTGCTCATAGACTACACCATGCTGTTGCGCGAGAGAGGCTTGGGAGTTATTCAAGCGTGCGTGGGTGCGGCAAAGAGCCGTATGCGCCCCGTGCTCATGACCACCCTTACCACAATCCTTGGTATGGTACCTCTGGCAGTGAGCCAGGGCGTAGGTGCCGAGATGTGGCGTCCCTTGGGTGTTGCCGTTATCGGTGGTCTCACAATCTCTACCATCATGACACTTATCTACGTTCCCGCAATGTATGGTATTTTTGCCGGAGTGGGTATCAAAAACCGCCGCCGCGCAATAAAGAAACAGCGCGAGTTGCAGGCATACTGGAACGAGAACAAGGAATTAGAACAATTAAAAGGCAAAGACAAAAAGCATTAACAGCCCTTAACAATGTAAAGCAAGAATAATTATGAAAAGTATATTCATTACATTCGATATATCGCACAAGGACAAGATTGTGAACATGCTCACACACAACAGTTGCAGAGGCTATTCATTCTTTGACCAAATGCAGGGCCGTGGCTCTAAAGACGGAGACCCACACTATGGCTCACATGCATGGCCCTCGATGTGTGGTTCAATAATCACAATCGTAGAGGACAGCAAAGTGCCCAACATTCTGAAAGATATTGAGGCAATCGATAAAGAGACACCACAATTAGGCCTGCGTGCCTTTGTGTGGAACATAGAGCAACAGTATTGATAAACCTTATTTAACCTGAATTCGATATAACAATTCGTACGATATTTAGCGTATCTGTTCATCCTGAACGGATGTGAAGGATCTCTGATTTCGCGATATTTTTGAGATTCTTCCTCCTTTCAGTCGTCAGAATGACAAAATCACGGTTTGCTTAAGTTTATATCGAACTGACCTTATTTAATAATAAAACCCGCCCTTTGGATTTGTGTCCATTGGGCGGGTTTTATCATGTAAAAAGAATAACTCTTAATACAACCCACAAAAAGAACAGATTTTATAAATCTTTCAAAATTTAACATATTTTAATATTAAAGAGAATAGTTTCACACCTATTATTAGTAAATTTGCGCACCGCTTTTGCAGACACCATCTTTTACTATTGATACACACATACATAAATGCAAATAAATAACTTTTACAAAACAAAAAAGTGATAGCCACGCAATAAGCGCAAGAACCGAAAATTACCTTTATTTATAAATAAATTATTTTAACTTTATGAGAAAATTTACATCAATGATGTTGATGCTGCTATTTGCAGTAACAACATGGGCGCAAGTTGTCGAGGGACAAATGTACCGCATTATGGACAACACACGCAGCAAGTATCTTACCATTACATCTTACAATGGAAACAGTAATGGAGCTTTTGGTACTGTTCCCGTAATAGAAAAAGCTGAAGGAAATGCCGACCAGGTTTGGTATTTAGAGTCAACCGGCACAGAAAATCAGTATTATTTGATATCAAAATCGGGTTACTACCTTGTATGTCGTGGTTGGTGTCTTGACGCCAATAACACCGGTTCAAAAAGCGTAATTACATTGAGCAGCACAGGCGATGGCTATTATTTGAAGAATGGTAACAGCTATTTCAAGGTAGAAGACATCCCTGCTGACAATGGCACAGCACACCCCTTCTGCGATGCAGGTGAAGGACACCAGAACATCGTAACATGGACATTCGAAACTGTTGATGCATCAGAGTTTTCAATAGTTTCAATGGACGTCATCAACACAGAGTACGATGCAGCAAAAGCTGCGGCACAAGCAGTTGTTGAGAAGAACCTGGCAACAGCTGAAAAGATTGCAGCAATTAACACTGCACTTACAGACGCAGAAACCGCTTACAACGCACTCACAATAACAGACAACACCATTAGCGACGCTGATGCCACCACATTCCGTGAGAAAATCACTGCAATCAACAATGCTACCAACAATGCAAAATATTTGGTAAGCATGGAAGATTTGAGCAACAGTCTTATCTTTGCTATTGAGTCAAATGGCCGTGGTAACTGGGTGAGCAATGGTTCTGCAATCACAGGTACACAGAAGGCTGGTATCAGCGCTGATGTAACATCTACTGCACAGCAGTTTGCACTTATTAAATCGGCTGATACCGATAGCTATTATCTCTATAGCGTTGCCGATGCTAAATTTGCAAGCAAAAGCGGAAATGGTACCACTCTTACAGAGATTCCCACACAAGCTGCAACTCTTTTGGCAAGCACCAATGGCACATTCAATTGGGTTGTTGCATTGGTTGCAGGAGAGGACTCATATAACCATATGGGAGTATCTAACGGATATGACCCTGCTGTAATTACATTCTGGAACGATTTGAACGACGCAGGCAACCAGTCTCGTTTGGAATTGGTGGGCACACTTAACGACGAGGCTGTTACGGCAGCTCTTGCAAACATACATGAATGTGAGTTCCCAACACCCAAAGTTCAAGATGACATTACTATCAATTGGACTGCTGCTAATAGCGCATGGTGGGGCGATGCAGTTGCTGTTCCCGACTACACATCAACAGCTATAAACACCGGTGCCAATGGTGCTGAGGTTCGTTACGCAACAGCAGAGATTGAGGCTACCGGCGCACGCGTTATTACCACAAAATTCCAATACACAAGTGGTAACTGCGCTCTCAAGACTCTTGGCTTTGAGATTGTAGATGCAAATAGCAATGTTATTGCTGGCGATTACCATAGCGGTTCTACAGGCAACAACTCTGAAGGTAATGTTTACACTGTAAACGTACCCGAGGCCGGTACATACACCGCCCGCTTCTATGTTTGGAGCGATGGCAGCAACCGTTTGGATGCAACCAATGGTACTATCACTATCTCTTTTGACGAGTTCGACACAACAACCCTTTCACACACCGTTAATTTTGTTGCTGACTATGCAACATTGCACCTTGGCTACAAAGTAGCTATCCCCGAGGGCGTTGAGGCGTATGTTGTTAGCGGTCTCCAAGGTTGGGCTTTGCTTGCACCTGTAACCAATGTTATCCCTGCTGCAACTCCTGTAATTTTGAAGAGAACAAACACAGAAAAGAGCGAATACACATTTGCTTACACAGAAACAGCCGGCACTACACCCGAGAGCAACCTGCTCCGTGGTTCTATTGCCAACCAATATGTTGTTGCAGATGCATACGTTCTTGCTAACGGCGCAAATGGTGTTGGCCTTTACAAGACAGCAAAGAACCAGTTGGATAACACAGCATTCCTTAACAATGCCAACAAGGTATATATGGTTGCAAGCGAAGGCAACCAGGCTCTAAGCTACTCATTCAACTTCGATTGGGCCGGCACAACAGGCATCGAGGGTGTTGAGGCAGAGGGCGCACAGAATGGCAAAATCTACGACATCACAGGTCGCGAGGTTAAGGCTATCACTGTACCCGGCATCTACATTGTCAATGGTAAAAAAGTTGTTAAGTAAATAACAAGTTCGATAACGCCGACAGCAAATAGTCACGCGATGGGCAGGCGTAGTTTGACCCGCGTGGGTTGCGAAAAGGCGGCGTTGTCAAAGTTGTTAAGTAAATAATTGATAGACGAACTGATTTCTCCTTCGCTTTGCTTTGTCATTCTGGCAAAGCAAAGCGAAGGGTAGAAACCAAAACAATAACGAATATATAAAATTATTAAACGATATGAAGAAAACTTATGTATCACCTCTCACAGACGAGGTAAATGTAATGACAGAGGCTGTAATGGATGGTTCAATCCCCCTTAACAATGACAACGATAAGGAAGTAGATACAACACAGCCCGGTGGCCAGCTCGGTAACACCCATCGTGGTGAATGGGGTAATTTGTGGTCTAAATAATAGACCACAAATTACACTATCGATAGCACGAGCAGCGATAAGTCGCGTGAAGCACAGACAGAGTTTGTGCCACGCGGGACGCGATAGCGAGGGCTATCAATGGAACAACTTGTGGAGCAAGTAATTACAAAAAAGTGGTAGCAGCGCTACCACTTTTTTTTGTGCCCCACGAGCTAAAAAAGTGAAAGGACTTATCGCAAGATAAGTTAATATCAAGTTGAATAGTTAAGAGACACCGAAAGCGTTCGGTATCCCTAAACGGTGGCGTTGCGAAACGCTGCCGTTTTTGTTTTTATACCTTTTTACACAAGATAGCAAAAAATGTTGTATCTTCGCGAGCGAAAACAGGAAACAATGAAAAACAGATATATCAAACTCCTCTTCACCATCGCCCTTATGGCCGCCATGGCACTGCAGCCTGCACGTGCCGATAACGCCAGAGTGAGCCTCCTCACCTGCTCCCCCGGCAACGAGGTTTACGAGCTGTTCGGGCACACCGCATTGCGCTACTCCAACCCCGACAGAGGCATAGACGCGGTTTTCAACTATGGTTATTTCAGTTTCTCGGCTCCCAATTTCGTGTGGAGATTTATTCTTGGAGAGACCGATTACATGGTGGGTGCCGTGGACTACGACAGCTTCATCGCAGAGTATAGCATGCGCGGTTCAGGGGTTACGGAACAGGTTATACAGCTCGATTCCGTGCAGAAAGAGCAGCTGTTCAATGCCCTTGCCATCAACTGCCAATTAAAAAACAGGGTTTACAGATATAACTACTTTTACAACAACTGCACCACAAAAATAAGGGATAGGATTTTTGAGCAGCTTGCACCAACCGACAGCGTTGCATATAACAACGATATGCAAGCATCAACCATACGCGAGGCGCTTTCCCAATATACCAATGTGCAGCCATGGAGCGAGTTCGGCATAAATCTGTTGCTTGGTGCCGATGTTGATGCACCCGCCACACGCGAGGTGTTACAATTCCTCCCCTGCAACCTGATGAACGATTTTGCCACAGCGCAGATAAGCGGAACAGACGGCACCATGCCGCTTGTGAGCGAGCAACAGGAACTGCTGTTGCCAACAGAACGTGAAAAGAGCATCAACCACCTTACACCATTCAACTGCGCGCTGTTGCTTTTATTGTTTACAATGATAATAATGCTGTGCGAGGTGCGCAGCGGCAGGATTTTCTGGCTGTACGACATTCTCCTTTACGGTGTGCAAGGTGTGGCGGGAGTTATACTCCTGTTCATGGCAACATGCTCGCTGCACCCTGCCGTGGGCAACAACTATCTGCTTATTTTGCTAAACCCGCTACCCCTGTTGCTCATCCCCATACATATATATTGCTGCATAAAACGTAAGCACCCCGCATATATGTGGGCACCCGTTGCAATGGTAGCAATATTTATAGCCACTGCACCGTTTGTACCGCAGTACTACCCTGCACCCGTTTTTATATTTGCCATAACAATACTTGTACGTTCAATCTTCCACATATACCGTAAAAGAATATGCGAATTAAGCCTTTATTGATACTGCTGGCGTTACTGCCCTTGCAGTTTCTTGCACAAAAAAAGATAGAATCGCCCAAGCTGTTGGTTACCATAACAATAGACCAACTACGCAGCGATTTCATGTATGAATTTGAGGAGCTATACACCCCCGATGGATTCAAACGTCTGTTGGCAGGCGGGCGTGTATATCCCAACAGCTACTATGCCTTTGAGAATATCGACCGTGCATCGGCAACAGCAACGCTTGTTACCGGAACAAATCCCTATACACATGGCATTGTGGGAGAAAGGTGGCTCGACCGAAACTCGCTCAACCTTGTAAACTGCACCGACGACAGCAAGCAACAGGGATTATATACCAACGACCGAGTATCGCCCGTGAAACTCAAAGCCATAGCCCTTGCCGATGAGATTAAACGTGCCACACGCGGTAAAGCACAGATATGTGTGATTGCCCCCGATTGCGATGCGGCAGTGATGCAGGGTGGGCATGCCGCCGATGTAGTATTGTGGAAGAACGACGACACCGGTTATTGGTGCAGTTCATCGTACTACGGGCTGTTCCCCGAATGGGCTGCCAACATGAACAAGGAGGTTGTGGGGCGCAACAGCAAGTGGACCCCAATGTTCCCGGCCGAGCTATACAACAATTTTGGCGATAAAGCCCCAAAAGAGTTCTCATACTCTTTCAACGGCAAGGACGATATACGTTCATACAAAACCGGCGCATGCATGAACGACGAGATAAACGAAATGGCAATTGCCTGCCTGCGCAGTGGCGATATGGGAATGGATAATATAACCGACATGCTCTCGGTAACCTACTATGCGGGCAACTACAACCATGTATCCATGGAGGACCGCCCCATTGAGATACAGGACATATACACCCGCCTCGACAAGAACATTGCCGACCTGTTGAAGGAGATTGACCGCCGGATAGGGCTGGAGAATGTGATAATATCGCTCGCCTCCACCGGCTATGTGGTAGAAGACGATTCCAACGACGAAAAATATCGCCTGCCGTCGGGCACCGTGCACATGGACCGCGTGAAAGCCCTGCTCAACGTATATTTAAGCGCGCTGTTTGGCAAGGGTGAATATATCGATGGATTCTTCAATTCCGAGATATACCTTAACCGCAAGACAATGGAGCAACTGCAACTGAACAAGGTGGATTTGGTGGCACATGCCGTGGAGTTCCTTAAATCGATAGATGGTGTGGAGGATGTATTTACAATATACCGATTGGGCGGCATGCTGAGCCCCGAACTGCAATATGTGAAGAACGGTTACAACGCAAAATGCTCGGGCGATATATGGTTGCGCCTGATGCCCGGCTGGAAAATGGCAAAGGATGTTATAGAGGCAAGCAACCTTGTGCGCCGCAGCCCTGCAACCTTCCCCATGATTATTTATGGTGCAGGGATAGAGCCACAGGTGATTAACGACTTTACACCGGCCAACATAATGGCACCCGAGCTTGCAAACAGCCTGCACATACGCCGCCCCAACGATAACTGCTTGCGAGTATTCAAATAAGTGCAACCACAAGCATGGTGTTGAAAAATCGGCTTAGATTACCGTTATTCGGATAATTTGCCGTATCTTTGCACTTTAGTTACAAACTAATTTGTAATTACAGTAACAAACACCAACAGAAACACCATTGAACCTTATAATTGACATAGGCAACAACAGTGCCAAATTCTTCCTTTTCAACGGAGAGCAGATTATTCTGCACACACGCCGCGAAAGGAACTACCACGACATTTTACAGGAGTGGAGCAGGCAATATGGCATAGAACGCGCCATTGTCTCCACGGTTACCAACCTATCAAGCGAAGATAAGGCCGAAATTGAGAGCATTGGCTGCCCCGTTGTATGGTTCAGCAACCAAACACCCATGCCCATCGGCATAAAGTACCGCACACCGCACACTCTCGGATGCGACCGCTTGGCTGCCGCTGTGGGTGCCGCAAGCAAGGTGCCGGCACGCAATCTGTTGGTTATAGATGCCGGCAGTGCCATAACCATCGATTTTGTAGATAAAGAGGGCAACTTTTGTGGCGGTAACATTGCTCCCGGAGTGAAGATGCGCCTTAAAGCATTGCACGAATACACGGCACGCCTGCCTTATGTGGAAAAAGATGGCGACATCCCCATGCCGGGCTACGATACCGAAACGGCCATACGCAGCGGAGTGATAAGAGGCATTTGCCACGAAATAGATGGCTATATTAACGAATTTAGAGAGAATTATGGCGATGTTTTTGTTTTTTTAACGGGCGGAGACGAAAAAACATTGATTAATAACATAAAAAATCGCATCTTTGCCGATAAATTCCTCGTTGCAAAAGGATTGAACAAGATTTTATCTTTATTATGACATTAAATAGAAGATTATTAACATTCATTTTCATAATCGCAGCCACTGTGGCCGCCGTAGCCGACAATGGTATCAACTCGCCATATTCACGATATGGTATGGGAGTACTATCGGACCAGAATTTGGGCGTAAACCGCCAAATGGGTGGTTTGGGATATGCTCTGCGCAGCGGCAACTACATAAACCTGCTGAACCCCGCCTCTTTTGCCGCAACCGATACGCTGACAATGCTCTTTGAAGCGGGTTTCTCGTTACAGAATGTGAATTTCAAGGAGGGCAACGTGCAGAAGAATGCCAAGAACGGCAGTTTCGACTATTTGGCAATGCAGTTCCGCGCAGGCAAGAATGTGGGTATCAGCCTCGGATTCCTCCCCTACTCCAACGTGGGATACTCCTTTGCAACAACCACAAGCGAAGGTGGCAAAGAGAGAACAAGCAACTACAATGGTACAGGTGGTATATACCAGCCCTTTATAGGTATCGGATGGTCGCCGGTAAAGAATCTTTCGGTTGGTTTGATGGCATCGTACATATATGGCGATATCACACATAGCATTTACAACGATTTCACAGAAGGCAACAACACCGACATGCAACGCCAATATTTAGTGAATGTAAAAAGCTATAAAATAGACTTCGGCGCGCAATACAGCACACAGCTGGCCGGCAAGCACAACATCACATTCGGTGCCACATACTCAATAGGGCACGATTTGAATGCCGATGCCATGATGATTGAGACCATAACAGCAAGCGACACCACAAAAATAGATGGAGCATTCAAGCTGCCCCACACATTGGGTATCGGTGCCATATACAACTACAACGACAATTGGAAGGTGGGCCTTGACTACACATTCCAGAATTGGAGTGCCGCCGATTTCTTCGGGTACGACAAGGGCACAAGCCGCAGCAAGATATCGGTGGGCGCAGAGTACTCACCCAACAATCTGCTGTCGCGCAACCTTTTGAAGAAGATGAGCTATCGCATGGGAGCATACTACGCACAACCCTACACCGAGGTACAAGGACAGAAGGGTTGCGAGGAGTATGGCATAAGTGCCGGATTCTCCATGCCCATCATAAACAGAATAAACAATCGTTCGATATTGCATGTTTCGGGGCAAGTTATACGCATGGAACCCAAAGGACCGGGACTGATAGCTGAAACATACATGCGCCTGAACCTCGGCATCACATTCAACGAAAGTTGGTTCATGAAGATAAGAGTAAGATAACAAAATAAATTAAGCGATATGAGAAAAAGCATTTTAGTACTTATGACACTTGCCGTTTCGTGCCTATATGCACAGAACGGAATCACAAACAACACACGATTCGGTGTGGGAGAGGACAGCTTGAAATGTACCGAGAATATTTTTCTTGTGAACCAAGCCGTTAAAGGCAGCAAGCCCAGATACGACGACTGCGTGCAGGCCTACCCTCTGTGGAAGGACATTTTCACAAATTTCCCCGTTGCACGTGTAGATACCTACACAAATGGTGTAAAATTGTTGAAAGCCCTTATTGCAAAAGAGCCCGACGCTGCAAAGAAAGCCGCATACATCGAGGAGCTTATGGCAACATACGACCAGGAAATCAAGTACCTCGACTACTTGCAGGAAATCACAAAGACTCCCCTGTCAAAGGGTGAGATTCTTGGCAAGAAGGCACTCGATTACATACAGATTGTTCCCAACGCCGACCTTGACCAGGCATACGACATGCTTGCACAGTCGGTAGAGATAGAGAAAGGCAAATCAGACTTTAAGGTAACCGAGCAGTTCATGAAACAATCGGCCCTTAAATACAAGAGAAGCAAGGAAACCCATGGCGAGCAGATTATCGAGGACTACTTGAACGCATCGGTTTACATTGTAGAGGTGCTCGATAAATATTACGAGAGAATAGAGCATTACACCAATAAATTCAACGAGTATGGCGACCCCAAAGACAGCACACGCGCTGCCGGATACAGCACATACATAGACTACTCACGTATTGCACGCAACAACATCGATGCATACTTCATTAACAGCGGCGCTGCCAAATGCGAAGACCTTAACGAGATATACTCGGCCAAGGTTGAGGAGAACAAAGACAACATCGAGTATCTGAACAAAGTAATCTCGGTGATGGGCATGCTTAAATGTACCAACGAGGACACTTACCTCACAGCTTCGGAGTATGCACTTGCCATTGAGCCCACCTCAAAAGCAGCCATGGGTTGCGGCTACCGCTACTTCAAGAAGGGCGATATAGATAAAGCCATGGAGCTCTTTGACCAAGCCATCGAGCTTGAGACATCGGTTACCAACAAAGCCGATATGTGCTACAAGGTTGGTGCTGTATATTACAGCTTGAAGAAATTCGGCAAGGCACGCGAGTATGCACAGAAGGCCATCGCGCTCAACTCAAAGTTCGGCCAGCCCTATATCCTCATTGCACAATGCTATGCAGCACAGCCCAACTGGAGCGACGACGGAACATTGAACCGTTGCACATACTATGCAGCACTCGACAAACTTTACCGCGCAAAGGCAGTTGACCCCTCGGTAAAAAAAGAGGCCGATAAATTCATTGGAACATACAAATCGTATCTGCCCGAGATAAGCGACCTCTTCATGAAGGGTTACAAGAGCGGTTCTACAATAACCATTGGCGGCTGGATAAATGAAAAAACAACAATTCAGTAAAGTGTATAATAATATAATAGGTACAACAATCGCAATTTTTGCGATTGTTGTGCTATTTTTTCAAATTTCTTGCCAAAGCGACAAGAAAAAGAGCGCTATCGTGTTTGAGGAGCCCGACTCCATTCCCATGATGAGCACATACGGAGTGAGTACCCTTATAAGCGATTCGGGAAGAATCAGCTACAAGATAGATGCCGAGGAGTGGCTGGTTTACGACAAACGCAACCCGCCCCATTGGGCATTTGAGAAAGGTGCCATGCTTGAAAAATATGACAAGGATATGAATGTGGAAGCTGTAATAAAATGCGACACAGCATACTTCTACACCGATGCCAAACTTTGGAAACTTATCGGTAATGTCGATATAAGAAACATAAAACAGGAGAAATTCTTCACCGACCTGCTCTATTGGAGCCAGGAGGAGAAGCGCATATACTCCGATGCATATATAAAAATTGAACAAGAAGACCAGATAACCGAGGGATACGGATTCTCGGCCGACCAGAATCTCGACACCTGGCTCATAAAAAACACAAAAGGAATATACCCCATCGGGGATTAACGCCATATGACAATTACATTTATATCATTAATCATAGTCATACTGCTGTCGGCACTTTTTTCGGGAATGGAGATTGCCTTCGTTGCATCGAACAAGTTGCTCATGGGTATCGACCTCAACGAAAGGAACGCCACATCGTATGTAATAAACCGTTTCTACTCCAACAGCAACAATTTCATCTCCACGCTGCTCGTCGGTAACAACATAGTGCTTGTCATCTATGGTATTCTGATGGCGGATATACTTAACACCCTATTTTTGGGCGAGCTCAATGCACACACATCCATAAAACTATTGCTGGAGACATTTATCTCCACCATTGTTATTATCTTCACCGGCGAATTTGTACCCAAAGCCCTTTTCAGAGCAAATCCCAACGGAGCATTGAAAAGGTTTGCACTACCAATGTATTTACTATACATTGTGCTATATCCCCTATCGCGCTTCACCACATGGCTCTCATTTATTGTACTGCGCTTGTTCAACATAAAGATTGAAAAGGAGACACGCGACACAACCTTCTCCAAATTGGAACTGAACAACCTTATACAAGACTCAATAGAGAATGCAAAAGAGGAAGAGGAGATAGACAACGATGTTAGAATATTCCAGAATGTGCTTGATTTTTCAAACATCAAAGTGCGCGACTGCTATGTTCCACGTACCGAGATAGAGGCTGTGGAGATAAACACCCCATTAGAGGAACTGAAAACAATGTTCATAGAATCGGGGCACTCCAAGATAGTAATATTCAAGGAGAACATCGACAACATCATTGGGTACATACACTCATCGGAACTGTTCCGCAATGCCAACAAGTGGCAGCAGCGTATATGCCGCATGCCCATCGTGCCCGAAACACTTTCGGCACACAAGCTCATGCGCACACTCATGCAGCAGAAGAAATCGTTGGCCGTGGTGGTTGATGAATTCGGTGGCACATCGGGCATCATTTCGCTCGAGGACCTTGTTGAGGAGATTTTTGGCGAGATTGAAGACGAACACGACAACACCAACCATGTGGCAAAGGCTTTGAGCACAGGAGAATACCTGCTGTCGTGCCGTTTGGAGATTGAGCGTGTGAACGAAATGTTCGACCTCGATATTCCCGAATCGGAGGATTATCAGACATTAGGCGGATTTATACTTGCCAACCACCAGCGGTTCCCCGCAGTAAACGAGGTTATCAAGATTGGAAAATATCAGATACAGATTATTAAGAAACATAGCACAAAAATCGAACTTGTAAAGTTAAAAATTACAGAATAACTGCATTTACAATAGTTTCAGCACCCAACTTTTTGCGCTATTATTATTAATAATTAAAAGCTATTTTGTATCTTTGCATTCTGTGATTGCAAAGATTGAATGCGCTCATGGCGTGTGAAAACAGATTTCACCCATCGGCGCAAACAAAAATTGCAGATATAAGACCGACTTTATTAAGTATAAATTAAAATTATATAAAGAAAATTATGGCAACACTACAAAAATTGCGCAACATGGGCCCACTCTTGGTTATCTTTGTGGGCTTGGCATTGTTTGCATTCATCGCAGGCGATGCATGGAGATTATTCCAATCACACACCGTAGATCAGAACGTAGGTAGCATTAATGGCGAAGAGCTCTCTGCTGTTGAGTTCCAGAAGATGTACGAGGAGTATGTAAACGCTGTTAAGTTTGCAAGAGGCACCAACGCCCTTACCGAGGATGAGATGAACCAAGTGAAAGACGAGGTTTGGAGCTCATACATCAGCAACCAGGTATTGCAGGCCGAGGCAGAGAAGATAGGCCTCACCGTTACAACAGCCGAGTTGCAGGCCATCATCGACGCCGGTGCATCGCCCCTCCTTGCACAGACACCCTTCCGCAACGACAAGGGCGCATTCGACAAAGATATTCTCTACAACTTCCTTAACCAATACGACAGCAACAAGGAGAACCCCGAGTTCACAGAGCAGTACAAGCCTGTTTACGACTATTGGAAGTTTATTGAGAAGACCATAATGCTCAACACTCTTACCGAGAAATACCAGGCTTTGGTTGAGAACTCATACATCGGCAACCCCATCGTTGCACAGAGCAACTACGAGGCAAACAGCAACACATACGACATTGAGGTGGTTGCATACCCCTACTCTGCTGTTAAAGACGATGCATGCTCGGCAACAGACAGCGAGATTGAGGAGCTCTACAACCAAAAGAAAGAGAACTACAAGCAGGCATACGAGAGCCGCAACATCAAATATGTGAGCTATCGCGTTACTCCCAGCGCTGCCGACCGCAACGAGTTGCAAGCAGAACTTGGCGAGTATGCCGATTCTCTCGGTAACGACAATGCCGATTACGCATCGATTGCACGCCTTGCAGGCAGTGAGGTAGCATATTCAGAAATGCCTTGGCAGAAGAGCGCATACCCCGAGGAGGTACAGACACGCATCGACTCGACAGCCATCAACACCGTTGTAGGCCCCTTCTACAATCAGTACGATGACTCATACACCGTATTCAAGCTCCTCTCAAAGAGCACCATGCCCGACTCTGTTCAGTACAGCGCATTGATGGTAAATGCAGAAAATGCCGAGAAGACCGCCGCACTTGCCGACAGCCTTTTGGCAGCACTCAAAGGCGGTGCCGATTTCAAAGAGGTATCAAAGAAATACAACCAAGAGAACAACGACAACATCTGGTTCACATCGGCAATGTACGAAGGCATGCCCATGAACAACTCAAACAGCATGCTCAATGCACTTGTAAATGGTAAAAAATGCGATTTCCAGATTCTCGACACCGAGAACCCTGCAAGCAAAATCATCTATCGCATTACCGACACAAAGAACCCTGTTGAGAAATACAACGCAGTGGTTATCAAGCGCCAAAACGAGTTCAGCAACGATACATACAACGAGGCATACAACAAATTCAGCCAATTTGTTGCAAGCTGCAAGGAGGTTGCCGAATTGGAGAAAAACGCCGAAGAGTTTGGTTTCCGCGTAATGGTACAGAACAACGTACACACCGGCACACACAAAATAGCAAACATTTCGGGTACAAAAGAGGCCCTCAGATGGATTTTCGAGGCTAACGAAGGCGAGGTATCTCCCCTCTATGAGTGTGGCGATAACGACTACCTGATGGTTGCAGCGCTTACAGAGATAAATGAGAAAGGGTTTGCACCTATCAACAACCTCCGCCCCATGCTCAACAACGAGATTGTCAACGACAAGAAGGCCGAGAAGATTATGGCTGAAATCAACGGCAAGAAAATGGAGCAGATAAAAGGCATGGAGAACATAAAGACTTGCGAAACAAGACGTATTACCTTCAGTGCTCCTGCATACATCAGCGCAACAGCATCTAACGAGCCTGCAATCTGCGCAGTAGCAAGCAAGCTCAATGAAGGTGAGGAGAGCGCACCCATCAAGGGTAAAGGCGGTGTATATGTAATTAAGCTTGTGGCAAAGAATCCCAAGGGTGGCGAATACAATGCTAAGAGCGAGGAAGAGGCCATTAAGGCTATGGGCGCACGCGAAAGCTATCGCTTGCTTACAGAGCTCATTCAGAATGCCGATGTAGAGGATAACAGATATCGTTTCTTCTAATCAGGTAACTACTCCCCAAAACAAACAGCCCGAGAGCGATGCTCTCGGGCTGTTTGTTTTAATTCACCTGCAAAAGTAATAGTGGATATTCTTTTACAGTCTCTCTTACGTAGCCGGTGGTTTTAGAGTTACTTTTGCTTGTAAGAACTGCGCACCGTGGTACTTTTGTGTCATGCCAAACCGAAGGGAGGAATCTGTTAAATAGAGCAAAGATAAAAGATAACAGATAACAGAGTACAGATAACAGATGCAAACTAAAAACTCTCCCCCTGAGTCAGGGGGAGTACCGCAGGGGAGGGGGTCTGTGCTTTGTGGATAACAGATAATCGTATATTTGTTATGCCGAGCGCATGTGAGGCATCTGTTATTCCATGCGTTGTTGCCACTTGAATATTCTTTCTTTGAAATCCTCGGTGGCCCATGAGCTGTTCTTTGTTTAATCTTATTTTTTTTACCTCCTTTTTGTCGCACAAAAAGGAGCAAAAAGGCCCGGCACAGAAGCAAAATCAGTCATAATAGCTTTTGCTCACAAGTCGCAAGCGACATTCTTCGGTCAGCTATTATTTG
>JAFTNW010000027.1 GCA_017451695.1 Bacteroidaceae bacterium | reverse complement strand
CCTTGATGATTCAAATATTATCCATGTCGGTGCCGGTACTTGGGAGAATGCATACAGTATTAAAACTATTGAAATAAAAGGCAAAAAGATTGGTTTCTTCGCAGCTACATCGTGCGATTTAGCCTCACTTAAGGATAAGCTATATGATTACGATAAAATCGGTTGCGCATGGATAAACCATCCAGACACAAGAAGAACTATCATAAATTGCAAGAAATCATGCGATTATCTTTTTGTTTTAGCACATGGTGGTGTGGAATATATGGATATTCCACTACCCGAATGGAGAGAAATATACAAGGAACTCATTGATTTGGGAGCCGATGGTATAATAGCCTCACACCCACATGTACCACAAGGCGTTGAGGAATACAAAGGCAAACCCATTTTCTATAGTTTAGGCAATTTCTTTTTTGAAGGCTCTGGAGAGCTAAACGCCCGCAAACCGCCACATTGGAATACCGGCCTAATTGCAATAATCGAAATTACAGATACCAATATCAAGTATTGCACCCTAACCACAGTAAGAGATTGCTATTCTTTGTCCATCGACAATTCCGAAGAAACAAAAAGCCACATAACATACATAAACAAAGTTCTCAACGACAAAGAACTATATTGCAAAAAATTAGAAGAATCAGTAATAAAATTTCACCACAAATACAAATCATGGTTATTATGCGGGCTCAATGCCAAGGAAATAAAATTTAGCATACGCAATATTGTAGGTTATATTAAAGGTTTATTTAGGAAGCCCAACGAAAGAGTCGCAATGCACCAATTACGCGAGGAAAGCACCAGATGGACTATAGAGAGAGCATTTAAGATTAGAACAAAGACACAATTATAAATATTACGTTATGAGCACAGGTTTATTTTGGAAGAAAAAATTGGTTTATTACAGAGATTGGATAATGGCACATATTTATCCTAAATATTTAGCAAACCAAGTTTATAGATACGTTTTCAAGAAAGATATAAATTGGAAGAACCCCACCAATCTAATAGAAAAAATCTATTGGCTTCAATTGAACACCGACACCTCTTTATGGACACTCTGTGCCGACAAATACCGTGTGAGACAATTTGTTGAGGAGAGAGGTTGTGGAGAGATACTCAACAAACTATATGGTGTTTGGAACAATGCCGACGAGATTGATTTCGATTCGCTCCCCAACAGTTTCGTTCTTAAAACCAACAACTCCTGCGGGCAGATAATACTTGTAAAAGACAAGAAAGAATTGGATATTGCCGACGCAAAACGCAAACTAAAAACGTGGATGAACACCACGTATGGATACCAGGGGGCGCAGTTGCACTATACCAGAATAAAGCCCTGCATAATAGCCGAGGAGCTACTAATTAATTCCAAGAACAAAGATAAATCTCTTGTAGATTATAAAATATGGTGTTTCGACGGTAAAGTGGAATGTATTCTCGTTGCCGGCGAACGCACATGGAGTGATACGGGTGTTGATGGCTACTCCTTGAGCATGTATGATAAAGAATGGAAAAACATCTCAGACAAAGCACTAAACACTAATAACAAGCATTTTGACGGCAAAGATTTTGAAAAGCCCGCATCACTTGAACGCATGCTTGAATACGCAAGTATATTATCAAAAGGTTTCCCCGAGGTACGAGTTGATTTTTACGAAATAAACGATAAACCCGTATTTGGAGAATTGACCTTTACAACCGGATATGGTTCATATAAGACTAGTTTCTATGAATATTTAGGAAGCAAGATAGATTTGCAGGATTATATAAAAAAATAATAACGGCTGGAATTATGAAACCTTTGAATATTGTAATTATCGGACAATGGATACCCCCCACCCAAACTCCGCGTTCCCACAGAACCTGGCAATTGGCAACAAAATTTGCAAAGATGGGGCACAATGTTACAGTTTATGCATTGCTTGGCAAAACCGACTATTCCGAATATGAAAAGAAATACGGAATTAAGATAAAGAACATAGGTAAATCATATTTCGGCTGCATAGATAGCGACAACACCCCGATTGGAATAATAAACCGTGGCATTAAGAGATTATTAGGGAAACGCTTTCAATACCCCCAAATAGAATTAAAATACATGGTAAAAAGGTTGATAAAATCAATAAACGAAGATGTCGATATACTATTTACCATTGCATCGCCCCACACCATACATTGGGGAGCCGCAGAAGCTATGCCTAAGCAAAACATTAAATATTGGATTGCCGATTGTGGCGATCCCTTTATGCTAAACCCCTTTCATTATTCACCAAGCTATTTCGAGAAATTTGAGCGCAACTGGTGCAATAAATGCGATGCCATTGCCATACCTATTGAAGAGGGAAGAGAAGCATACTACAAGGAATATCACGACAAAATACATATCATTCCACAAGGCTTTGACTTTTCCGAGGCGGAATTGGCCGAATATAAGCCCAATAAAGTGCCTACATTTGCATTTGCCGGTATTGTCTATCCCGGGATGCGAGATCCTTCAAATTTCTTAAAACATTTATTAACCCTAAACTATCAGTTTAAGTTTATAGTATATACAAAGTATAAGAAACATTTTGAACCATACGCCACGCAATTGGGTGAAAAGGTTGAATTCCGCGACTACGTTCCGCGAAACGAGCTCATACACGAACTATCAAAAATGGATTTCCTCATAAACATTGAAAACATTGGTTCGGTTCAGCAACCAAGCAAACTTATCGACTATGGGCAAGCCAACAGGCCGGTCCTTTCAATTACATCGGAATTCAATACAGAAGAAAGCGGCACATTTAATCAATTTATAAATAAAGATTACAGCAATGCACTAAAAATTAACAACCTTGAAAGATTTGATATACATAATATATGCAATCAATTCATCAATCTATACAAGCGGTAAACAACAATTTATAACAGTCAGTTTTCGGAACAGAATATAATGGAAACATTTTTCTCCATAATAACCCCTGTGTTCAATGCCGAAAAATACATTGGCAAATGTATTGAAAGCGTTTTATCACAAACACTCCCTTATTTTGAGCTATTGTTGGTAGATGATGGCTCTCCCGATAATAGCGGAAAAATATGTGAAGAATATGCTATAAAGGACAAGCGCATCAAGGTTATACACAAAGAGAATGGCGGGGTAAGCAGCGCCAGGAACCATGGTTTGGCCAACGCAACAGGCAATTATGTTATATTTCTTGATGCCGATGACCTGTTATCCGGCGATGCTCTGCAAACATGCCACGAACAGATTACTGAACACAACCTTGACATGTTGCAATTCTCAATAAAAGGTATAAACAGCGACAACACCCCTAATAAAAAGAAAAGCATCAGAAGAAACACCACGGGCGTTCTCTCCTCAATTGAATATCTTCGTAAAGGAGAGTTGCAGGTATGTGCAGGTGGCTCATGCATCAAGCGAGAAATAATTGAAAGAAACGCTCTCCGTTTCAACACCGGAATCAAACTTGCCGAGGACCAATTATTCATATTATCGTGCATATCAAACTGCAATAGGCTGCTATTTTACGACAAAGAACTTTATTTTTACCTGGCAAACCCAACAAGTGCCACATCGCAAAACAAGAGTGCCGATATAAAGAACAGCCTTCATGCCTTTAAGGATTTTGTAAAACAATATCCCGAGTGCGAAATCTACATAAACAGGCAGACAATCGGATTCATTGTTAAACTACTGAACAATAACGATATCGCAATTAAGGATATAAAGAAGCTCATTTATACACAGAACTTCAAATACAACAGCCGAATGAATTTAGGCTCAAAAATATTCTGCATAATATCCCGGGTAAATTTCACCCTGGCATGCCACATAACAAAACTACTTCATAAAATCAGATACTGAAATCGTATAACAGAAAGAAACCATATAAATGAAAAGGTTAATTACATATACACTACTATTCATCATATATTTTGTCCTGCACTATATTGAAGGTTTGCCCCCTATTGGCGGACTCTCTATTGCACAATTGTGGAAGCTGCCCTTAATTGGGTATCTATTGGCATGCGTCCTATCCACCAAACGTAAATTTAATAAATTCGAGAAAACAGGCTATTTATACAGCATTGAGCCCTACTTTTGCCCGGCAATTGTAACTAATCCTTTTTCTATTGTAAGTTTTTCAATGCGCCAACTGCCAATTCCTCTGTTTTATAATTTTTGGCTAAGGTTCAATAAAACAATGTTGGAAAAGCTATTATTGTACTTTTCACATTTTATATGCCTTACATCATTAATCACATTAACAGGAATTGTAGAGCCGTTAAAAGAATACTTATCTGCCGATGCCTTTATGGAAGATCTTGAATACTATTCAAGTGTCTTCGCAACAACCCATGCGGCATCATCGTATTTTTGTATATCTTCCACTGTTATCGTTTTCTTTCTTATAAACAATAAGTTTAGAACCAATTTTGAAAAAATATACAACCTCTTCTTGCTGGCTATAGCAATCTACTCCTTATTTCTTGCCTATGTCAGAACCGGGTGGTTAATGCTTGCTGTATCTCTGCTGCTAATCATTGATTTGAAGAAATTTAATTTTGTGCAAAAAGTTAAAACCGCAGTAGCTCTTATAATGATTGTTATAGGACTAGTATTCTTGTATAACACTAATGAAGCCTTCAGATTACGAATTTCCGGTGGTGGACAATATCGTGGAGAGAGTGAACAGGTGATAGATACCGGCGGTTCCGGACGATCCGATTTTTGGAAGTCTGGAATAACAAACTGGGCAAAAAACGATTTATATTCGTTATTTTTTGGCAAAGGATTGGATGCAGTTCTCGATGACAACCATAAAGCAACCGGAATGAGGGTTTTTTCACATAGCCTCATCATTGACTCGCTTGCACAATATGGTATTATAAGCCTCGTCTTATTAATAACTTTATTCATTCAAATAAATAAGTTTATAAAAAGATACGGAAGAGGCTCACCCTATCAAAGACTATCACGCGCGATATTCTACGCCGGAATGATTTTCTGCGCCTTTCAATCGCAAATGCAGTTTGATTACATCATAATATTTACAATCTCATTGGTTCTTATGTATAAAACAGGTAATAGATACAATAATCTAATGAATACCAAACCTGTCTAATAATCACCTGCAAACAACAAGAAAAACAAACACGCAGGTTCTGCAAATATGAATCCCATAACAGCCTGTTAATATTAGCATAAAAAAGCAAACATTATGAAGAAAAAGAAGAAGAATATACTTATAGTGGTGCCATCATTTAAAATTCTTGGTGGTGTAGCCAACCACTATCAAGGCCTTGCACCATTTTGGACGAACAATGTAAAATATCTTTTCCAAGGAAAGCGCAAACATATTCCCGCCATATTCACCATTATCCCCGATTTAATTACATTCAGCATCTTGATGATGTTCAAGAAATACGATGCCGTAATTATAAATCCATCATTACGCACCTACCAATTAAATCGCGATAGTATCTATCTGAGAATCGCGCGGTTTTTTGGAAAAAAGGTTGTAACATTCATCCACGGATGGGACTATGACAAAGCCGACGAAATAAGCAAATCGCCTGCAAAATTCTGCAACGCCTACGGGAAGAGCTCATATATTTATGTCCTTTATACAGGTTTCAAAAAACATCTTGAGTCCCTGCCAATGAGCACACCCATTGAGCTTACCACAACAAAGGTAAACGATGCACTGATAAAGGATTTCAATATAGAAAACCGCAATGGGGAAATAAACAGAATACTTTTTCTTGCAAGAGCCGATAAGTTAAAAGGCCTTGATGTAACAATTAAAGCATTTGAAATATTAAAAAAGAGATACACCAATTTGGAATTGGTTATATGCGGCACCGGAAATGCGTTAAATGAAAACATTGAATATGTAAACACAAACCAAATCAATGATGTGCAATTCAAGGGGCATGTAACCGGTAACGACGTTGCAAAAGAGTTTGCCAATACCGACCTTTATATTCTACCGACAACACATGGAGAGGGAATGCCTACCAGCGTATTGGAAGCCATGGCTTTTGGCCAGCCAATAATCACACGCCCTGTCGGGGGGCTTTGCGATTTCTTTATTGACGGCAAAATGGGTAAATTCATCGAAAGCCTTAACCCGCAAGACTATGCCGATGCTATTGAATATTACATAAACAACCCCGGGATAAGCAAGGAAACATCCATGTTCAATCACAATTACGCAAAAGAACATTTCCTTGCATCATCGGTTGCAAGAAAAATAGAAGAGACACTCGAAAAGTACCTTAATAAATAGGCCCACAATTATTTATTGAGGGGACTTTCCATAATTCGTCTTTACAATTGCACATACATTTTTCCCATAGAGATGGTTCAGCTGAACCATCTCTATGGGAAAAATATTTCAATAAACATCAATCTGTTCTTCGTACTCTTCCCGCGCCTGCAACTCGGTTTCTGTTGCTACGCGGTAATTCTCGTTGGTAGCACTTATACCCTTTCCCTCACGAAAAAACACTCGCTCCTCTATGGGCAAGTTATCTATGTTCTGTGTGTAATATACACCCTCAATTTTCTTTAATGTATTCATAACTTTAAGCTGAAACTAATGTTACTAATGGTTGTGCTTCGAGCGCCGTTACAATGTCTGTATCTTCGGCAAGGCGTGCATACGCATCGGCATGCAGGGTTAAGGTGATTGCAGTGGTTGGTGTAGCATTTACAATCGAATATAAGACACTCTCTTTTGCAACATTGGGGCTATCGGACAATGATATGCTCATCTTTATCCCTCTCAAAAATACATATTCCAACGCAGAGCATCCCTGAAACATATTAGCTACACTTGTTGCACCGCTCAACGTAAGTGCACCTATAATCTTCAACGCAGTGCACCCCGAAAACATCGCTTTACAATCACCTACCACAGGGACAGCATGTTCATAGGTGGGGTTAAGCGAAAATGGTTTTACAGCAGACCACAGAAGAATCTCAAGCGCAGTGTTACCACCGAAAAGATATAGCGGCGATGTAGCATCATACACATACTGAATCGCATTGGTATTATAAGCTATCGGTATATAGGTTCGCATACTGGCTAACAGTTGGCAACTTCTGCCCTTCATATTTCTTAAAGCCTCCTTTCTTGTATATATCTTCATCATCTGCTCCTCGGTAACATCTCCCAATCCATTGAGATAATAGTGCCCTGCAAGGTGCTGCACACTCTCGCCCCACGGAGCTGTGCGCATAATGGTTGCGGTGGTATCGTTATACAATGCTCCCGCAGCTACAAAAAGGTCGCGCAAAGCAAGTTTTCGCCCCTTCTCTATGGCTGCACTCTCCGCAGTTTGTGCTCGTTCTTGCTCGACAGTTATGATATTTTGCAGTTCGCTTTTCAGATTCATTTGCAGTGCATCGTTGCTGAACCCGGCAGCACCCTTTTGCCAAGCGATGAAATCGAGCAATGCAGGGGCAATAGTCAAATAGCCCTGCCCGTTGGGGTGAACAAGATCCGACAACAGCAGTTTACCGGCATTGTGGGTATCTATCTGGCAGATGGAATAAATATCGAGCAAAGGGATGCTGCGCAAGTGGGCAACCTCTTTAATGGCTTGTATATATTCTGCAAAGCGACAGCCTGCACTATTCGTTTTCTTGCTCAATGGGTTCCAGAAGGCATCGCCCCAATCTGTTGAGTTGGTACATCTGAAAGGCGTGGTGAACAATATTTTTGCAGTGGAATATGTGGCACGTATCTCATTGGCAAGAGCTTTCAATCCTGCACAGAAGGTGCCGGCAGTGGTGGCATCGCTCAACTTGCCCACAGGCACGCTCTTTTGAAAATCGTTCAAGCCACCCACAAGTATTATGGCATCGTATGAGTAGCCATTTTCTGTGGCTTTTTGCGCAGCCAGCCTGAATTGTTCCAAAGTATTGCGTTTCAAGAATACCCCCTCGGTAGTGCAACAGCCCTCGCCCTGAATTGCGAAGTTATCGAAATGACTGAGCCCGAGCTGCTCTGCAATGTAGTTCTGCATAGAGTAATCTTTTTTATCGATGGTAAAGCCCAATCCACCTGCGAATGCACGCATATTATGTGCAAACGAACCACCTAAGAGCAAGATATTCTTGCCATACAATGGAGATGCTATATATGGGTTCGAAGTATCCACCCAATTGCTCCAGCCATAAGACTTGTGATGCGTTCGGCGCAATGTGCGGCTGTTGCCCGTTTCTCTGTAATTGGTTACCATTTGAAGTTCCTGCGCATACTTGCGCGTTATATGCACATAGCTTGCAGCCGATTCGTCGGCTGTGAGATAGCATTTTTCCTCGCCCACCACGTTTTTTATCTCTATGGGGGCATATATCTCTTGTGCAAACACTTGGTAATCCCTGCCCAGGACATAATTGGTTACATATACATTTACTCCGTTGAGATTTATGCGGAACTTGCCATAATCGTTTGTCCCCGCAACGTCGCTGCACAGGCCATCAAGCAATGAAAGCATCTCCTCGATAGTATCTATTATACCTAACGACTTGAAGGGGTCGCGCATGGCATTGCTATTCTCGCTTGTGCCTTGAATGCGTGCAAGAAGCTCTTGCTCTGTGGCGGTGGCACGCGTTGCTTCACTGTTTATTAAGGCATTATTGCTGTTCATCTTCTTATAAAGAAAAGGAATATCATTAACAGGAGATACCATCTGTTTCAATGAACAATAAGCCGTGCTCCAACTATTTACTACCAATTTTGATGCATCGGCAGGCATAACCACGGTGTGTTCTTTGATGGCATTTTCGCCCACACCGGAGCTGTACCCCTTGATAACATAGCCATCTTTGCCTATAACCGCCCAAGAAGCAATATCTGTGGTACCCATAGCTGATATTACAAAGATTTCTCTTTCAACAACATCAATCATGGTATATGTGGCATCATCGTCGGTTGTTGCATTGACGGGGGCTTTGGAAACGCCGCTGAGCACATCGGCTGTGAGTTTTATATAATAGCCTTTATTGCCTACAAAGTGCTGATTAATGGTATTGTATATAGGGAGATAGGATTTTACAACCCCTTCCGCAGACATGGTTACTCTGTCCTGCTGAAGAAGCATTGTTGCGGTGGCTCCCGAACTGCCATAAATGAGTTGCGATTTAGGGAGTGGGGCATTCAAATCTATGTCGTATGAAATTTTCAGGCCCGCCTCTGAATTTTCCTGCTCTACATGGGTATAGCCATATCCATTTGCTGTTGACAGGGGTATGCAGATATTATATCCAAGAACATATTCACGAAGATTCTTCTCTCTGTTCATGGCACTCCAACGAATCTCGGCCTGCCCTTCGGTGTTTCCTTTTCGCAACAGGCAGAGAGCAATAGATGACAGGTCGTATTTTGCCGATTTTTGTTCATCGGTAACCTCCACATTCACATTTTTGAAATAGCTGTGATAGGTAAGCTGCTCATCGGTAACCTCGCCCACTATAATAAAGGAGTCAAGGGCGGCATTCACCACATCGCTCTTTTCAATATCTTCTATGCGGGTATTTTGATTATTGCTTATGTTTACCAGCTCCTCTACGGTGTAAACAAGTTCTTCGGGCGATGTGATATTCTTGAACACTCCTGTTTCGGCAAGAGAACGCCACGCGCCCCACTCACCGTCGGCAAATGTGCGGGTATAGACCTTGGTTGTTTTTTCACTGCGGCTTGTAAAGGTCAATGCCTGCCCCATTACACGATTGCGCTGTTTGGGACCTATGGTGCCGCAATCGGTAACTACAAGACTGCCCACGATGTAATGCTCCTCTTTGCAATCATCGACAGGCAAACCTACATCGGCACCAATATGGTCTATCTCCACTGCATAACAGCCGGGGGAGAAAATTTTATCCAAACTACTCTCACACTTGCAAGTGGCATCGTGTTCTTCAAGCAGAGGCTTGTACCTCACTGCCATTTTTTTAATACTCTTACTCATAATTGTTTTTTAGCGCAAATATAGAGGCAGCCTTTTTGCACAAGGTTGTTGTTTTACCAATTAGCACCAAATTATGATTAAAATTACAACACACCTGTCGAGCGTAAAAAAACAGCATACACGCAGCAAAGATTACTTTGAGGAGAAGATTAACCCAATACCAATAAAACATATAAGGTCCGTATCTTTTGGATACGGACCTTATATGTTTTATTACAATACTGCTATTTTACAACTACTTTCTTGCCATTTATGATGTTTATACCGCGTTGCGGGGCACGCAGTGCCTGGCCATGAACATTGTATATGGTGGCTGCATTGGAGTGCTCTACCACAATATCATCAATACCGGTCTCATTACCCGGGAACACGATGGTGAGGGTGTCGGCATAAGCATCATTGCCTAAGAGGTAGCAACTATGCGCGGGTACCGCAGCGCCGGCCCCATCTACCCTCTTGAACGATACCGCATCGCCGTCGCACACCAAGGTGTAGGCATTGGCATCAAGCACGTTTGCCGCCACTGATGGCAACAATAGGTTTGCATTGTATTTGTATCCGCTTTCCGATATGACAAGCTCCACTACTGACGAGGGCGTTCCACGCAACAGAATACCCGAGTTTGCGGCAATGGCAGTGCCGGGAGTAATGCTATCTACATATAGTACATCTGCCGCATCGTCTATTGCAGAAGCGACGTATGCCACACAGCCTTGCGGCACTGTTACAGGAACGGGGGCGGCAAAGGTGGCCCATCCATCGGCACCTATGCTCACAGGGAGTGAATTCACCTGTCTGTAACCAAAGTCGTATGCACCCTGTTCGCTATCTGCCGAGGCATCGCCAAGAGTGTTGGAAGCATCGGCATCTTGCGACATCTTCACATAACCATCGCTCACAATATTATACATATCCACTGCCGCGGAAAGGCTTGGCTGTATTGATGCCCCCGAGCCCATGATGCCTGCATCGGCAAGTGCGGCTCCGCTCAAGTATAGGCCGCGGTCGTATGCCATCATCTGCATTTGTTGCTCGCCATCGCCCACATTGTAATAGTAGAATATTGTATTCGGTGTAGGTTCATCAACGCCATAGGTGTAATACGATGTTTCATCGGCACTCAGATACCTGTTCATCGCTGGGTTATAAAAACGATAGTAACTGCCGGCCTTGGGAACCCGTGCCACGGGAATCTCCACTGTTTCGGCAACCAGATGCACGGTACCATCGGGCAGTGTGGCACCCGCTGCAACATACCCTGCGGGCATGTATTCCTCAAATGATGGATAGGCACTGCCGGCCTGCAATCTGAACTCCTTGCGGCCTACACTTATTCCGCGATAATAGAAGTTATATTCAAGCAGGCCTGTTTCGCCCTCTTGCAGTTCGTTGTTCTCGGCAGCCTCCATAGCCCAGAACGATGCACCGTTACCTGTTCCATGAGCAAAAAGGCGTGTTTTGGTGGTGTTGCTCACATTATTGTTTATGGCATAGCCCGATGTGCTGTTGTAGCACATTGCCACATATCCGGGCGTTGTGGTGGTATCGAATGCCCACATTGTTTTCGATGTGCTCAATGAGACCATTGTGCCACTGTTGCCGTTGCTTGCATATAGATACAAGCCACTTACATTGCTTCGTATATAGAACATACCCGCTGTGGGGGCAGCCTCCAAGGTCCATTCCGTGCAAACCGAGCCCTGGCCGTTGAGCGTACCATTATCATCGGCAAGGCACTGACCGCGGTCGGCACTCTTATTGGTGAATGTTACAACGCTTCCATCGGCTATTACGCCTGCAGGAGCCTGACGGGGAACATAATCGTCCATCCAATGGCGGGCGTAGATGTAACCGCCAAGATCGAGCATCTTGGTATCCAATGTCATGCGACGCACGAACGAGGGCCAGCTTTTGAGTTCCTGCGGTGTCCACCCAGCCTCGGCAACGCACATAAAGCGTGGCAATGCCAAATATTCAAGGTACTCGTTGCTGCTCACATGTTCGGCCCAGAATGTTCCCTGCACGCCAATATAATGTTTTGCATGCTCGGCCGACACGCTTGCGGGCACGGGCACATAGTTATAGGTGGCAGCCACATTATCGGCTCCCGAGCCTGCTGCTGTGGGCTCGCCATAGTCGCTACTCTGTCTGCGGTTAATATAATAACAACCGCTGCCCCACTCCGTTATTATGGCATTAAGGCCCAGCGATGCAGCCTTTGCAGCACCGCTCTGGCAGGGGTTCCAGCACATGATGGTAGCACCGGATGCCTTCATCAAATCAAGGTCGGCACCGCTTTCAGTGATACTCTCGTTCCAGCAGAACATCTTCTTGCCCAAGGAGTTCAGATGCTCGTTTATCTCGCGTATGAATTCTGTTTGCAGGGCGCGATAGCTTGTTTTGCCCAATTGAGCCAATTTTTCTTGGCACAAAGCGTTCGTTTCCCATTGGCTTGTGGGGCACTCGTCGCCACCTATGTGAAAATAGGGATAAGGGAATATTGTGCAAAGCTCGGTAATTATATTCTTGGCAAACTCAACAGCCTCAGGGTTGGCCACGTTGAGCACATCGGCACTGATTCCGCCGTTTATCCACACCTCGGGTGCGTAGCTTGGATGGCACGAGAATTGGGGGTACGCAGCCAGCGCTGCCACAAAATGGCCCGGCATATCAACCTCGGGCAACACATCGATATGGCGCTCGGCAGCATATCGCACAACATCCTTCATCTCCTCTTGTGTGTAGTAGAAGGGGCCATACTTGCGGTTAGTTTGCGCACCCTCTCCTGTCCAATATACCTGACCGTTCTCCTCAACCTTTGTTATGGGAGTATCGTAACTGCTACGACGCTCTGCACCCTTGCTTGTGAGCAAAGGATACTGTTTAATCTCGGCACGCCAGCCCTGGTCGTCGGTCAAGTGCCAATGGAACACATTCATCTTGTAGATGGCCATGAGGTCTATCATCTTCTTCACCTGCTCTATGGTAAAGAAGTGGCGGCTCACATCGAGCATAAAACCGCGATAGCCAAAACGCGGCTCATCCTCTACACGTGCAACAGGCAATGTGTAGGCAACATTACCCTCACCCGGCTTGCCCAAAATCACATTGGGCGGCAACAGGCGCATTATACTCTGCAACGCATAATACACACCATCGGCAGCCGAAGCCTCAACCTTCACGCCATCGGCGGTAATATCCAATATATAGCCCTCGGGTGCCACATTGCTGTTTTCCAATATCATAATATCGGCAACACCGGCCGCAGCATTGCAATCCAACCCTGTTGCATTGTTCATCGTAGTGATGAAACGCGCCACATCGGCAAGAATCATATTCTGCTCCTCGGCATCGGAGAAAGGCTCCACAGCAATGGTAAAACCATTCTGCAACACGAACTCGCCATCACCCACTACTGCCGACTTTGGAGCCGGTATAAGACTCAACGACTTGCTTTGCAAGGTCTGTATATTCTCCACCGCATACATTTTCAATCTGCGCGAGCCTGTGGGGGTTGTGGTTCCCGTCCATGTGGTTGGGTTAGCACCATTGGCCGTCATATCTATTGCCTGACCATTGGAGTTCAGGATGGTCATATAGCCGTTGGAGTCGAAATGGATGGCATTCGCCTGTTGCGTGTCGGACATGGTGATGCTGCTGCCATTGCTGCCGCCAAGGTTCATAACTTTATTGGTGCCCACATTTACAATCACCCAATTGCCACTGTTGCTTTTGAGAGTCCACAAATGCGATGCAGTGGATTCGTTGGCCGTGGGGAAAGCGGTGCTGCCCTTCACCTGGCGACCATTATCGTACAGATAACACTCCCTCGATGCCTGGTCGATACCCGAAATGATATAGTAGGTATCGGCCTCAACAGAGGATTTCACCTGACTGCCTTTTGCAACAGACAGATACTCCGTTACAAGAACCCCGGCCATAGATACCGTGGCTGCTGCCCATAACAGAGTAAATAAAGCAAATAGTTTTTTCATAAAATTCATTATGGTTGTTAATATTATATTATTTCTGCAAATATAATGATATCGGGGAATATTATTAACAATTATCACTTAATAGTAGTTAAAAAGGAACTATTTCACTTTTACCACAATATTTTGTGGCAGCAATGTAATGTAAATAGAGGATGCGCACTCGGTTATCTCCACGCACTCCACACCACCCTGCGCAACATATTGTTTAAGCAGGCCCATACAGCCGTCAATAACCTGTTCGGGAATATCCATGGCTGCCAAGCACTGCTCAACATCGGCATATAAAGAAAAGGGTGCTACAGTGGCGTTTATCTGCACCTTGCGTTCCGTCTCGGGCACAGCGCGACCCCTTCGGGCCCTTGCCGCATAAAGGCACATTGCACACAGCAGTAAAAAAAGAACTGCAACCGGCCACAAGATGCTTAAAGCAATAAACTGAACCATAGAAAAGGCGTTTCACAAATGTTATTAATGAAACCACTTATCAATGCATATTCCGCACAGCAGCAACAAGGGTATCTACCGGTACGGGTCTAAATCCTATACCCTTCAAACGCCCCACGAGCGAATCGCACACAATATTAAAGGCAGGCTTGTTTGCCTCGCTTATAGGTTTTTTGGGCTGTGATTTTATGGTAAGTGGGTTTATGGGCTTGCCATTCTCGTGTACGCGGAAATCAAGGTGAGGGCCGGTGGATATTCCGGTGGAGCCCACGTAACCAATCACCTGCTTTTGCTTCACCGCATCGCCCACCTTCAACCCCTTTGCAAAGCGCGACAGGTGCATGTATGTGGTAACGTAAGTACCATTATGGCGTATCTTCACATAATTGCCGCCACCGCCGGCCTGATAAGCCTTTGCTATCACCTTGCCACTACCAATGGCATATACGGGGGTACCTGCGGGAGCTGCATAATCGACACCATGGTGAGCACGATATCTTTTGAGCACAGGGTGGAAACGGCTGTTTGAGAAACGCGACGATATACGGTAGTAATCCAAAGGAGCTTTCAAGAATGCGCCTTCGAGGCTGTTGCCGTCGGCATTGTAAAAGAGTTCTTCGCCATCCTGCACATAAGGAATCGCATACACCGTGCTGTCCGATGCACGGAACGATGCCGCCTCTATGCGAAAATTATTCAAAGGTTTCTCCTCGGCATACTCCTGCGAATATATCAAGCGAAACTCATCACCCTTCTGTATGCCGAAGAAATCGACCGACCATCCAAAAATATGCGACAACAATACAGCCAACTGTGGCGATGCACCACTCTCCTGCATGGCAACCCACAGCGACGATTCTATGGCACCTGCCACCTCGGCCTCGCGCCACTCTGTCGGTACACAGCCGCGTGTGGCAAGGTAGTTGTTGCACAAATCGAACACCACATACTCCTTCACATTCTCTTCATAGACAAAATACCGCGGTGTGCCCACGCTGTCCTTATCACAGAGCAATGCGCAAGCCTGCCCCGGGCGCATTCTGCGCGCATCGAACACGGTATCGGGGCACTGCACAAGAGCATGTATCTGCTGCGCGGTGAAACCGAATGAGAAAAGCACATCAGCAAGTGTCTGGCGTTGGCGCAAAGTATCGTACTTCACATCATACTGTTCAATGGGCAACCCATATTTCAACACCCTTGGTTGTTGCGGAATGGTATCGGTTGCAGCCATCGGCTGTTCCGCTTTATTGGAGAACGAGCAGCTGCACAAAGCTACTGCGGTAAACAATGCTATCGATAAAAACAGAGTAAAATTCTTCATAGTAACAGATTGAGGCTATTATTTTCACATGCGCCCTATGTGCAAAAATAAGGAATAAAATGCTAAAAAGCCCACATAGGCAGCACATATTGCTCGTTTATTATATTTTTTTAGCATGTGCGCCCAATATTTTCAGTGCCATACAGAACGTATGTGAAATATCTCTGTACTCTGTACTCTGTTATCTTTGCTCTATTTAACAGATGCCTCACATGCGTTATTCGCGTAGCTCATCAAAACATCTTTTTGTTTTTTTCATTAAGGTATAGTCGGCATGAAAATGACGACAGTTTTAGACTCACAATCAAAAGTAACTCTAAAAAAAAACAACCGGCACCGTTAATGGCTCACAGAGAGATGCCGAGCAATGCGCAGGAAAAGGCGGGGATATGTTTGAGCGCAGCGAGTTGCCCCGCCCCAAGCTATTGCGACAAGCAGCGAACAGCAAGATTTTACCGAACGAGTAATAT